>JBEKXQ010000080.1:0-19888 GCA_049511915.1 Candidatus Korobacteraceae bacterium | reverse complement strand
CCGGTTCGATGAGCGGGAACAGGAAACAGAGTTACGCCAAACCGGATTGAGGCGGGTTTGCGAAAGCACCCCAACAGCCACCGGGAGGCTAAAGCCACTGCGCCTGTTCTCGACTCTACTCCCCATATCACAAGCGACTTGCACGGGCACAGGGTCACCGAGATTCGATCCCCACAATTCCTTTCAGACCGGTTATCCTCTGTGCCTCTGTGTCTCTGTGGTGAATAACACGTGAGCAGCGAACGGCGCGGCATCCTCCAATTCCTCGGTGTGGCCTGCCTCATCGTCGGCGGACTGTTTGCCATCCTCAGCCTGCCGTTTTTCTGGCAACAGATCCAGGTCCTGCGCTCGTGGCCTGTCCGGCAGGCGCAGGTGCTCCGCAGCCAGGTCGTGACGCAGCCGTCGGCGAAACATGACCAGCTCTACGCCGCAACCATCCAGATTGTTTACGTGGCTAACGGCCAGCCTGTTACCGCCGAACTCACCAGCTTCCAGAGCAGCAACTACGAAGAAACCGTTCGCCGTGCCGCGGAGTTTCCGGTTGGCAGCCGTCAGGCCATTCGCTATGATCCCCACAATCCCACGCAAGCGCGTATCGGCGCAGGGTGGAACCAGCGGTTCTTTGCGGTACCGCTGATTACGTTGGGATGCGGATTGGTATTTGCGGTCGTGGCGGCAGGATTCTTCATGGCGGGGAGGAATCGCCGGCAAGCGGCATAGTGGATCGGGCACCTTCGGTCTGGCTCAGCCCGAAGGGCGACACAATCGTAGCCCAGGACGTGAGTCCTGGGTCAGTGATCAATAAATTGAGGCGAGTCCCGTAGGGACGGCACGTGCGGTGTCGTCCCTGAAGGGACTCCGAGGACAAGAAGTCACGGTTCCCAGCGCTCAACCACCCCAATCGGCGCAAAAGGCGGCACCGCTTGGGGACCCCGGTGACGCGCTGGGCTATTATTATGCCGCTCTCCGGGCTGGTGCATCGGTCTTCAAAATCACAGCCGGTGTAGGCCGGAGCCTCCGGGGGTAAAATACTCGCGCCGCGCGCTGTTGACGTACATCCAATACGCGCAGGAGTCTCACGATGAGATCTCGCCTCGTTTCGTCCTTGCTGCTGGTTGGTTGCGCTGTCTCGCTGTTGGCGGCGCAGACATCCGCACCTGAGAAGCAGAAGTTCAGCCCGCCCTCGCGCAAATTTCTCTTCACCTACGCATTCACGGTGAAAAATATTCCCGCCGGAAGCAAGCTGGTGAGGGTGTGGGTCCCGGTGGCGCACACCGACGAGCACCAGACGGTCCGCCTGGTCAACGTGAAGGCGCCAGTAGAGACGCGCATGGGCGAGGAGCCGGAGAACGGCAATCACATCCTGTATGCCGAAATCCGCAATCCTGCGCAAAGCTCCGTTGATTTCACGCTGGAGTATGAAGTGACGCGGCGCGAGTATTTCCGTGGCGACTACGCGCAACTTGAAACCAAGGACACCAAGCCGGGCGTTGTGCCGGCATCGATGAATCGCTACCTCGCTCCCGACAAACTTATTCCGACGGATGGCAAGATCAAAGAACTCGCCGAACAGGTGACGGGCAGCCAGCAGGGAACGGTCGCCAAAGCCAAAGCCGCCTACGCCTATCTTTTCTCGACCATGCGCTATGACAAGACGGGCACCGGCTGGGGACGCGGCGACGCCATCTGGGCGTGCGACGCCAAGCATGGCAATTGCACTGACTTCCACTCGCCCTTCATCGGCATGATGCGCGCTGACGATATTCCGGCGCGCTTCGATATCGGTTTTCCCCTGCCGGAAAACAAGCAGAAGGGCGACATCGCAGGCTATCACTGCTGGGCTGAGTTCTTTGCCCGCAACATCGGTTGGGTTCCGCTGGATATCTCCGAGGCGTGGAAGGCGAAGGAGAAAGCAGACTATTTCTTCGGCAGCGTGGACGCCAATCGCGTGCAGTTTTCCACCGGGCGCGACATTACTTTGTCGCCCAGGCAGGATGGCCCGCCGCTCAACTATTTCGTGTATCCGTACATCGAGATCGACGGCAAAACTTATGACGGGACCAGCAAGCAGTTCAGCTTCGCCGATGTGACCGCTGAGCAGAATACGGCAAACTCCCGGCCCGCGCCGTCGCCGGCGATGTGAAGAAGATAGCAATTAGCAACTAGCAAACTGGCAACCAGCCCCAGCAACTATCGTCGCGCCTAGATGCAATCAGATTTAGCTCCGGTCCGCATTCGGGACATCCTGAACAAAAAGTGGACCGAGGCCGGAATTCCGGTTGTTACCGTCAGCCCGGTTGAGTAGAATCCTGTCGCTGTTGAAGAGCTGTGTTGTTTGCGTCGCTGAGATACGGCCAACGTTCCGTGGCTAGTGTGTGGTTGCAGTTGCTTGTGGCTAAATGCTAACTGCTAATTGCTGTTTTTAGCGAGCCATGCCGATAGGACGGACAGGGCCGGCAGAGGCGCGGAAGGGCAATTTCGTGCCTGAACGGAGTTATCGCTCCCGGTTTCGAAGTGAGCCTGCATCTTTTAGAAAACGCAGGCATCTAAAGGTTGAGTGTAGTTGACTCATGGAGTCATATGTCAAAGGAAAATAAAGATTTAGAGCGCACAGACCCGGAACTTCGCAACGATTCCGAAGGCGCCCGGACGCTTCCCGTCCTGCCCGTCCGGGACACCGTTTTGTTCCCTCATGCGGTGTTGCCGTTGACCGTGGGACGCGAGAGTTCGGTTCAGTTAATCAACTCGCTGGGCGACGACAAGACCATCGTCGTGGTTGCCCAACGCGAGGCGCGCGTGGACACTCCTCAGCCTACCGACCTGTTTGCGGTTGGCAGCCTGGCGGTGGTGCACAAAGTGGTCCGCATGCCTAACCAGAGCCTGTTCGTCTTTGCCGAGGGCCTGGAGCGCGTCAAAGTAACCGAATACACCCAGTTGACGCCGTTCATGTACGCGACGGTGGAATCGATCCCGGAAGTGCCAGTTCCCAAGAATTCCGAGATTGAAGCCCTGCAGCGAAACGTACTGACCCTGTTCCAGCAGATCGTCGCAGGCTCGCCGACATTGTCAGACGAACTGTCGACCGTCGCCGGAAATATTGAAGATCCCGGACGCATGGTGGACTTCATCGCTTCGTCGTTGCCGTCGCTTTCGACACGCGACAAGCAGGACGTGCTGGAAACCCCGGACGTCCACGTGCGCCTGGAGAAAATCAATCAGCATTTGGCGAAGGAGCTGGAAGTCCAGCAACTGCGCAACAAGATCCAGAGCGAAGTGCAGGACCGCGTACAGCAGACGCAGCGCGAGTACTACCTCCGCGAGCAGATGAAGGCCATCCAGAAAGAACTGGGTGAGCAGGACGAGACCACGCGTGATGCCGAGGAGTTGCGGCAGAAGATTGAGGCCGCCGGCATGCCTGACGAGGTGAAGAAGGAAGCCTTGAAGGAACTTGGCCGGCTGGCGCGCATGTCTCCGATGGCCGCCGATTATGGCCTCACGCGCAACTACATCGAGTGGCTCGCGGTACTGCCGTGGCAGAAGTCTTCGGGCGTCGAGGTCGACATCCTGAAGGCGAAGGAGATCCTCGACTCCGACCACTACGATCTGGAAAAGGTGAAGAACCGCATTCTGGATTACCTTTCGGTCCGGCGGCTGAAGCCGAACATGAAGGGGCCAATCCTGTGTTTCGTCGGACCTCCTGGAGTGGGAAAGACGTCGCTGGGCAAATCGATTGCCCGTGCGTTAGGCCGCAAGTTCGTTCGCCTGTCCTTAGGCGGCGTGCACGATGAAGCCGAAGTCCGCGGACATCGCCGCACCTACATCGGCGCGTTACCGGGGCAGATCATGCAAGGCATTCGCCGGGCCGAGACCAATGATCCGGTATTCATGCTCGACGAAATCGACAAAGTGGGCCGCGACTTCCGGGGCGATCCGGGATCGGCCTTGCTGGAAGCGCTCGATCCGGAGCAGAACTTCAGCTTCCGTGACAATTATCTGGACGTGCCCTTCGATCTGTCGAAGGTTCTGTTCATCACCACGGCCAACATGCTCGATCCGGTTGCCGAGCCGCTGCGCGATCGCATGGAGATCATCGAGCTGCAAGGCTATACCGAAGAGGAAAAGGTCCACATCGCGTTTCAGTACCTGATTCCGCGTCAGATTGAAGAGAACGGAATCACTGGCGACCAGATCGAGTTTCCGGAGGAGACGGTCGGTTTCCTGATTCGCCACTATACGCGCGAAGCAGGAGTACGCAACCTGGAGCGCACCATCGGCACGATTTGCCGCAAGCAGGCGCGCCGCATTGCCGAGGGCAAGACCGACAAGCTAACGGTTACGCCGGAGCTGGTGCAACAACATGACATGCTGGGCGGAATAAAAATTCGCACCGAAGGGGAAATTGCCGAACGCACCAAACGCTCGGGCGTGGCCGTGGGCCTGGCTTGGACGCCGACCGGCGGTGACGTGCTCTTTGTCGAGGCCAACAAGATGAAGGGCAAGGGCGGTTTCACCATGACCGGACAGCTTGGCCAGGTGATGCAGGAGTCGATGCAGGCTGCCCTGACCTGGGTACGGTCGCATGGCAAGCAGTTGGGGATCGACGAGGAATTTTTCGCCGGACACGATATCCATATCCATGTGCCGGCGGGAGCGATTCCGAAGGACGGCCCCTCGGCAGGTGTGACCATGGTCACGGCGCTGGTTTCGCTGCTGACCGATCGCCCAGTGCGTCCGCTGACGGCGATGACGGGCGAGATTACGCTGAGCGGCAACGTGCTGCCGATTGGCGGCATAAAGGAGAAGGCGCTGGCTGCCAAACGCGCAGGTGTGACCGACATCATCCTGCCCGCGGAGAACCAGCAAAACGTGCAGGAAGATCTGACGCCTGAGCAACTGCAGGGCTTGAGTCTGCACTACGTCAAGACGATTGAAGAGCTGCTGAACATCGCTCTGCCCAGCACGCGCGACGAAGTGAAGCAAGACGCCGAAGTCCGCGAGCAGGTGCTGCAGACGGTGTCATAAGACCCGTTGTCCAAGCCGCATCGAACCTGATGATCGGCGTGGGCGAAAACAAGGGCCATCTGCGGATGGCCCTTTGTTTTGTAGAACGGGTGGAACAAATGGATGAATCATTTGCAATTTGCCATTGATGGCCGCGACAGCCAACCCGCCTTCCTGAAACCCAACTCACTTTCGCTGGTGCGGTCCCTTTCGTGGCATGATCGGTAGTCTTTGCTGTGTGACGGGTCAGAAAACAAAATCGCTGGATCGAACCGAGTCCGTTCGCGCCGCTTAGCCCGAGCCTCCGTAGGAGGCGAAAGCTGATAGCCCCGCCCTTCAGGGCCGGGTTGACGGTTACATTTTTTACTGAGTGCCCCGGGCACGACAGAGTCCTTTACGTAAACACGTACGTCGGGTCGAAGTCGATTCCTGAGTTCCGCAGCAGCGTCAGAAACTCCTGTTCGAAACTCCACTTGTGATGATGCTGCTCCTGCGCGGCGATATAGTCGACGACTGCCTGCCTCCGCGACTCACTGACGCTGAAAGCACTATAACCCTGCTGCCATCCGAAACCTTGGGAAATCTCCCCTAACCAGCGGGACGAATTGCCCTTGAGATCCTGCGCGGCTTTGGCCAATGGCATTGCCGGTGGAACGGCAAGGAGCAGGTGAATGTGATTATGTGTTCCGCCTATCGCGATTAGGGGAATCTGTTTGGTTCGCGCAATGCCCGAAATGTATTGCCAGGCTCGTTCGGGCTCTGGGATGAGGTTGACGCGATCCTTGGTGCTGAAAACGCAATGCACCAAGTTAGAGGCAAGGGTATGCATGGTTTCGAGGATATTAAGGACGGATAATTTCGTCGGTGATAATCCGCACAGGCGATTGTGCCGTGCCCGGGGCACTCTGCTTACGACTGGCGACCCACCCCGCCCTGAAGGGCGGGGCTATCAGCTTCCGCCTCCTGCGGAGGCTCGATTATCGTTGACCTCGCGTTCATGGCCAAAACAGGACTATTCATGCGCGAGCTGACTGGATTCGTAGGTCACGCACTGCCGAGCCAGAGCTATCAGCTTTCGCCTCCTGCGGAGGCTTGATCTTGGCGCGACTCGCGATGAGGTGTTGGAAAGCTTTGCTCGTGTCATGATGTGGTTCACAGAACAGAACGGCAGGCGAGCAGCACATTTCCGATCGTTATCCGCCGACATCTCGAACACACGAACAATTCTTTAATCCCTTCCCGGCTTGATCTTCCACAGAATCTGCCGGAACATGCCGAGCCATAGTTCGGCGTCGCGTGATGACAGGTTCATCCGCCGGACCATACGGCGCACGCGCTCTTCCGTGGACGTTACGGCGATCGGTTTCACGTAGCCGCTGCGATGCAGCGCTTCCAGCAGCCCTTCCGAAATCCGCTCCACTTCACCAGCCGCGGCGCGCTTCTCCACTCTTTCTTTCTTCACCAGCTTCTTCGGCGTGGTCTTTCTCCCATCGCGCAGCAGTTCGTAGAGGCACACCGCAACTGCCTGTCCCAGGTTCATCGAGATGTGTTGCTCCCGGGTCGGAATATTCATCAGCCAATGGCAGTAGCTGAGATCGTCATTGGAAAGGCCGGTCTTTTCCGGACCGAACATCAGAGCAACGCGTCCGGTCGCCAACTCCCTGCGGATGAGCCGCGCGCCGTATTCCAATCGCCGCAGCGGATGTTGCAGCTCGCGATGTCGAACGGCTGTGGTTCCCACGACCAACGTGCAATCGGCCACTGCCTCGGCCACACTCTTACACTCCTCGGCATTGGCCAACAGCGATGCGGCTCCCACGGCCGAACGTGCCTCGCGATAGGCGACGTCATACACGTTGACGACCCGCAGGCGAAGGAAACCGAAATTGCTCATGGCGCGGGCTGCGGCGCCAATGTTGAGGGGGTTGCGCGCCCCAACCAGGACCACGCACAGGCGATTAGAGGCACCGGGCATGAACATGAGTTTAGATCAGATGAGTCGCCGTCTGCCCCTAAGTTGCAAACTAACATCTTTGCAAAGCGGCGCTTTCGGGCGACAATACAGCGAAAGCCCAAAGTGCGTTTTGTCGTCAGATGCCCGTCGAGGGAGACACGGCATGATACGTCTGATCCGCGAATTACTTCGGCCCTACCGTGGGCAGCTGGTGGTCATCCTGCTCGCCATGCTGGTGGAGACGGCGTCGAGCCTGGCCAGCCCGTGGCCGCTGAAGGTCATCATCGACAACGTGGTGGGCAGTCATAAGCTGCCCCATGGTTTGGACGAGCTTGTCCGGCCGATGTTGGAGAACGGCAATAAACTGCGGGTGGCAGGATTGGCGGCTCTCGCCTTCGTGCTCATCGCGTTGCTGGGCGCGCTGGCCAGCTACATTGATAACTACTATACCGAGAGCGTCGGCCAGTGGGTGGCGAATGACCTGCGCCTGAAGACTTACCATCACTTGCAGCGGCTCTCGCTGGGCTACTACAACACCCACGAGACCGGCACGCTGCTCAGCACCATCACCACCGACATCGCGACCATCCAGGACTTTGCTTCCTCGTCGACCCTCAACATCCTGGTCGACATGCTCACCATCGTGTCGATGCTGGGCCTGATGTTCTGGCTCAATTGGGACTTCACACTCATTGCGGTCGCCGTGACACCGTTCATGCTGTTCTTCATCTCGCGCTTTAAGAAGGCGGTGAAGAAGGCGACGCACGAGGTGCGGAAGGAGCAGGCTGATATCGTCGCCGTGGTGCAGCAGGGACTGGAGTCGATGCAGGTGGTCAAGGCCTTCGGACGCCAGGACATGGAGCAGCAGGCGCTGGCGGATGTCAGCCATGCCACTGTCGCCGCCGCATTGAAGGCGCGCCGGGTGAAGTCGATGCTATCGCCCATCGTGACCATTACCGTTGCCTTTTGCACCGCGATCGTCTTGTGGCGCGGTGCGGCGCTCATCCTGGCGGAAGCGATGACCGTCGGCGCGTTGACGGTTTACTTGTCCTACCTCAGCAAGTTTTTTAAGCCTGTGAAGGACCTGGCAACCACTACTAACGCCATCGCGCAGGCCGCCGTAGGAGTGGAGCGTGTGCAGGCCATACTGGAAACGGATGCCATTATTCCCGAGCGCGCGGACGCCTTCGAGCCGCGATTTTTGAAGGGCGACATTGTTTTTGAGCACGTGGCTTTCGGATACCTTGAGGACGAACCAGTTCTAAAGGACGTGAATTTCACCATCGAGGCAGGTCAACTGGTGGGCGTGGTGGGGCCGACCGGCAGCGGCAAGTCGACGGTCGTGAGCCTGATCCCGCGCTTCTACGATGTGAAGAGTGGAGTGGTGAAGATCGACGGCCGCGATGTCCGTGACTACAAAATTCATCCGCTTCGCGACCAGATTGGCTACGTGTTGCAGGACACGGTGCTGTTTCGTGGGACCATCCTGGAGAACATCGCCTTTGGGCGTCCCAACGCCACGCGCGAAGAAATCGTGGATGCCGCCAAGCTGGCCAATGCGGACGAGTTCATCTCGCGCATGCCCAAGGGCTACGACACCATGGTTGGCGAGCGAGGTTCGACGCTCTCCGGCGGGCAGCGCCAGCGCATTGGGATTGCCCGCGTCATGGTGCGCAACAGTCCTATCCTGCTGCTTGACGAGCCTACCGCCGCGTTGGACAGCGAGTCGGAGAAGCTGGTGATCGAGGCGCTGGAGCGGCTGATGAAAGGCCGCACGGTGATCACGATTGCCCATCGCTTGAGCACGATTCGCGATGCCGACCAGATTATTGTCATTAGCGGGGGAGTGGTGGCGGAGAGCGGCAATCACGACCAACTGATGGCGCTGAACGGAATATACGCCGAACTACATCGCACGCAGTTTGACGTGACCGCGGCGAAGGCCTGATTGTTGGCAGTTTTTTCCAAGGCGGCCAGAACAAATGCCTGGGCTGGTATACCACGGGTGGAGCACGCCTTCAGGCGTGCATGACAGCAGGTTGAATGACAGCAGGCTTTAGCCACTGAGGTCCTTCCAGAATTTACCTCAGCGGCTAAAGCCGATATTCTTGACGACTGATTTTGTGCACGCCTGAAGGCGTGCTCCACCCAGACCGGTATACAGCATTTTGAAGGAGTTCCAGCTGGCCGATAGCTGACAGCTAAGGGAGATCCACATGTCGCGATACCTGGTTGTTCTGCCCGATGATTCCTCGAAGCCGATACTCGATGCCATCAACCATGCCAAGAAATCTCTGCGCATCAAGATGTTCCTGTTCTCCGACCCGCAGCTTCTCCATGCGGTGATCTCGGCGCACCGGCGGGGCGTGAAGGTGCGGATCATGCTGAACCCTGCGCGTCGCAGCGGCGAAAAAGAAAATGCCGACGTGCGCAAGACCCTGACCGACGCGGCCATCGAGGTGATCGACAGCAATCCGGCATTCGACGTGACCCATGAGAAGTCGATGGTGGTGGACGATGAAACGGCGTTCATCCAGTCACTGAACTGGGAGTCCAGGAACCTAACCGAGACGCGCGACTACGCGGTGGTGACTTCGCATGCCCATGAAGTCGGCGAGGTGATGGAATGTTTCGACGCCGATTGGGAGCGGAAGAGCTTTAACCCGGGCGACGATTCGCACCTGATCTGGTGTATTGGCAATGGACGGCAGCGGATCGGGCAGTTCATCGACGAGGCCAAGCATTCCCTGTGGGTGCAGAACGAGCGCTATCAGGACCCGGTGATCATCGAACGGCTGGTGCGAGCCAATGGGCGCGGCGTGAAGGTGCATGTGCTGGCCCGGCCTCCGCACAAATTGAAGAAGGAAAAGCTGGTGGAAGCGGTGGGCGGCATGCGCATCATGGATGACGTCGGGATCAAGGTGCACAAGCTCAAGGGACTGAAGCTGCATGCCAAGCTGCTGTTTGCCGACGGTGTGCGGGCCATTATCGGCTCCATCAATCTTGCCCCGGGAAGTTTCGACAGCCGGCGTGAGCTGGCCATCGAGGTCCGCGACCAGGAGGTCATGGATCGGCTGCATTCGATTGTGCATGAGGATTGGAAGAACTCGCGCCCGCTCGATCTGACCGATTCAGGGTTGCTGGCCGACCTGGAAGATACCGACAAAAATGCTGCCGAGGACCTGGCGCTGGAGAAGGGCGATTGAGCCTTTGGACGTGGGGCGCCGGTGCCGTCCCTACGGGACTCGGATTTCTTCTCTGCGCCCACCCCGCCCTGAAAAGCGGGGCTATCATCTTTCGCGCCTGCGGCGCTCGGGCGACGGCGATTCACCAACCAGATTAAAGTCCCACAGCCTTAAGTCCCACAGCCCCAAAAAAGCGCAGCAATCCAGGACGAGTCCCACAACGTGGTATGTCAGTTGGCACCGCGCTCTCGCCAAGGGCCGACGAGAAGGGTAGCGCATGCTGCGCGGTAGGTCACGTGGCACAATTCACTTGCACTCACGGGTCAGGAGGTCGAATACTTCCAGCGTGAGAGCGACGTCCATTGTCATTCGTTTTGCCATGTTCGCGTGGCTGGTGACGGGGTGCTGGTTCGTCTTTGGGCAGGCTAAGCCTATACTCGTTGGAGTTCTAGAAGACAATCCGGGACACTTTTCGGGTGAGCCTCACTATCGCGCAGTGAGGGCAGTGTTTTACAAGGAGGGCGAACAGTGGAAGGCCTTCCCCAGCAGCGATTGTACTGACCAGGACTGTTTGCAGAAATATCCTCAAGAAGTTATCTGGACGATTACCTTCGATGGACGCCAATTGGGCAACGTGACGGGTCGCACGCCGGAGGAATTCGATTTTTACTCCAGCGTGGGTCAGCAGGTCATTATCAGCAAAGATATCCCTCCTGCAGTTGGTCAGCCATCGCGAGAGTTTGGTGGCTTCCTCGGTCAACCTGTGTACCGCCCGTTGATTGCCGTCTCGCAACCAAACTATCGCGACCCCGATGGCTGGAAGCCTGCGAAGCTTTCCGCAGGTGCGACTCTCGCAGTTCGTCGCGAGTTTCGGAAGCGGTTTGCGAAGGTGACAAACTGCCCGAAAGGCCGGTCCGACAAAGTAGAACCTTGGCCGTACGAAGACAGCAATATCTCGGTGCAGAAAGCGTATGCGTCTCAACGGGGCTGGATGGTGGCCAGCGTTCTCCTAGCTCCCTATCGGTGCGATGGGCCGCCGGATGAGCTTTTCGCGATGCAGTGGTTCGTCATCACGCCGCAGCAGGAAGTCCGGTGGCTCGATTCCAATATGTGGTTGGTTGATGCAGGCGATTACGATCACGACGGCAAATCAGAGCTGGTGTTTGTCATCGACGATTACAACCGAGGCGGATACAGACTGTTTTACGATGACTTCCGGCAACGCGCGGTATTCGAGTTCAGCTATCACTGAGCTAAGGTCTGGTTTCAGGGCTGCGCTCCGATTACTCCGAGCCGATCGGGCTTATTTGGTTGCAGGCTCCTGGTACAGGGCGGCATCTACGGCCCAGACCTTCAGCTTGTCGTTTTTGTTCTCGGCGCCATGGGCCACGAGAATGCTGCCGGGAACGAATTCCGGTGAAACCTTGGCCGCCGGCACAAAGACCGCAATCTCCTGGTCGGTCAGGCGGAGCACGTAGACGGTACCCTCAGCCTGCTTGTCCACCTTCAGGATCGGCCCTCCAACCTCGGTATTGTTGCCGTCCGCGTAGTCAGCGCGAGAGCCCATGTTGAAGTCTTTGGGCCGCTCCCGCTTGTCGGGATCGCCCAGCAACAGTGGCGGCCCCATCTTCCACTGGCCGCCTTCCTTGACGAACCTCAGCACCTCCTCGGCACGCTGGGTGGGCGGCAGTTTTTCCTGCTTCTGAATTTCCTCTGGGACGGCAATGGTGACGATCAGGTTCACGTCCGCAGTTTGCCCGTCCTTCGCTACGTTCACCGACTCCACTTCGTAGTGGATGGGCGCCATCTGCTTTACCATCTCCATGTATTCCGCCTGGACGGCCGGGGTGGGGAGCTGGTCATGCACCTCCTTTGAAAGAAGAGGAGACGCCTGGCTGTAGCTTCCGGTCTTCACGGCAGCGAGATAGGAGTCGTAGATCTTGGTGAAGTCCTGCGCAGTCTGTGCTAGCAGGAGACTGCTGCAATCTAGCGCGAGGAGCAGCGAAGCGGTGAGCAAAAGTCGCCGGTGGGATTTGTCGTTCATCGCAACAGTGTACGCGAGGAGTATGTATCAGTGGCGATAATCAGTGCCTGTCCCGTAAGGCATGATGCCGAGAGTTGGCGGGTGGCCCAGGTCTCGCGTTTTTCGAGACCTGGGTGAGTACGACGTATCGCTGGCCCGGGTCTCGAACACCGCGAGACCCGGGGCACCCACGCGTACACTGACAACCCCGCCTGGTTACGAAAGTACAATAGCGCGTATTGGCCTTTCGTAACTTGACAGCTTCGTTGCATCCTCTACGCTGTTAGGTTGGGCTTAATGCGCCTGACGGTCCCGGGAGCTACTGACGCACCGGAGATCGAAAGAGTTCTTTGATAACTGAAGAGCGGATCTGTATCGCGCAAGTTATTGAAAAATCTATAGTTGCGGGACCTGCTAACTCTCATTGACTCAATACTTTGGCGACATGCGGCCAAAGTACTGAAAAGATGCAAGTTACATGAACCAGCAAGTCTATGTGAATCAATACTTTGGTGCCAATGTGCTCATTGCAAAGACTTTATTTTATGGGGGGGAGGGGGGTGGCAAAACCTCTCCTGATGGAAGGCTAAGAGGCGCGTCATCCAGTCGGAGGCCCCGCATCCTCGACTTGGGGCGCGGTTCCGGTTATGGTGAAACGGGGGATCGCAACGGAGTGACAGCGACGGCAACTCGGCAACCACCTCGGCTGGTTGTGCAGGCGTTCTGGCTGACCGCGTCGAAGTTCGTTGCCGCGGCGCTGAGTATCGCGCTGCCCGTGTTGCTGGTTCGCCTGATGCCGCAAACGGAATACGGCATCTTCAAGGAAGCGTTCCTGTTCGTCTCCACGACGACGAGCATCGCAACGTTCGGCGTCGGCATGAGTGCTTACTATTTCATGCCGCGACATCCGGAGCGCGGCGGCCAGATCGCCCTCAACATCCTGGTCTACAACTTTGTCGCGGGATGGATTCCTCTCATAGCGGTCGCGTTTTATCCGCAGGTGCTGCACTTCCTGTTCCGCACCGACGCGCTGACGCCCTTCGCTCTGCTGCTGGGATTTCTGGTGCTGCTTACGCTGACGTCGGGCCTGGTGCAGCAGATCCCAGTCGCGATGCAGGATGTGCGTTATTCCACCATCTTCATCGTCGGAACCCAGATCGCTCGGGTCATCCTGTTTGCCGGCGCAGCGCTGTGGTTTCGGTCGGTGAAGAGCATCCTGATTGCAGCGGTACTGAATCAGTTGCTGTCAGTCGCGGTCCTGGTCTGGTATCTGGACGTGAAGTTCCCGCGCTTCTGGATGCACTTCGACTGGCAGTTCTTCAAAGAGCAACTGGCTTACGCGTTGCCTTACGGCGCGGTCGGAATGATGTGGGTCATCCAGAAGGACCTGGACAACTACTTTGTCAGCCATTCGCTGGGACCGAAGGACTTCGCGATCTACGCAGTTGGTTGGGTCGATGTGCCGCTGCTGACGCTGGCGCTGGAATCGGTAGTGTCGGTGATGATCGTGCGCATCAGCAGCCTGCAAAAGGAAGATCGCAAGGCCGACATTCGCTACATCACTGCGTCAGCGACCAACCAGTTGGCGGCGATTCAGTTTCCGCTGTTCGCGATGCTGTTTGTCGCGGGACACGATCTCATCGTCCTGCTCTACACCAAGAACTACGAGCAGAGCGCGAATATTTTCCTGGTGAGTCTGGTGCTGCTGCTGCTGGGAGTGTTCCTGCTGGACCCCATTATTCGCGCCTACAAGGAGGTGCGGAATTTCCTGCTGGTGGTTCGCATCGGTGTGTTCATCTCATTGTTCTGCACGCTGGGACCGGCGATTCGCCATTTCGGAATGATTGGCGCGGCGGTCAGCACCGTCGGTTGGCAAGTGATTGAACGTATCCTGATCGCCGTGTGCGCCGTTCGCGTCGTGGAAGCAAGGGTTAGCGACATTCGCCTGTACGACGATCTGTTCAAAGTTACGGGCGTGACGATTGTCGCTGGATTGCTGGCGCACGTGGTGCGGAATCTTATTCCGGCGGCGCACTTGATTCCGCGCATCCTGGCTGTCGGCGTGTGCGTGTGCGCGGTTTACCTTCCCGCGATGTACGTGCTGCGACTTCCTGGTTGGGACATGTTGACCAAGGAGCGCATCACGGCGTTCGTAAAGAAGACCTTGGGACAACTGCGGAGCGCGAACGCGTAACTTGGATAGCTGTGCTGATTTCAGCGGCAACATGCCGACAGGGAACTGTGGCTTCGCGATGGGCGCGAAACGGCGAGACTAGGATTTCTCGGGCTCTGCCTCGGTCGCAAATGTCCCATCAGCCGGAATGTCGGTTTCTCCCATTAAGCTGCTGTCGGCATTCTGCTCGGGCACAGCTTCGGTGACGGGCTCTTCTTCGGATTGAAACGCTGACGTCGGATTCGGCGAGGCGGCTTCCGTCGTTGGCGCGCTGAACAGCTCGGCCTGCGGTTCGCCCAGCTTTTCAAACTCCTCCGTACTGGGTAGCTCGGAGACATCATTCAGTCCGAAACGCATCAGAAATTCCTTCGTCGTCTTGTAGAGGATCGGACGTCCGATCACTTGCTTGCGTCCGCCGGTGGTGATCAGCTTGCGATCGAGCAGAGTGGCGATGACGCCGGCGGAATCGACGCCGCGAATCTCACTGATCTCCGGCACTGTCACCGGCTGCTTGTAGGCAATCACCGAGAGCGTTTCCAGCGCCTGCAGCGACAGCCGCACCGGCGGCTTCAGGCTCTTGGCGAAGCTCACGACAACGTCGTGGTGCTCCGGCTTGGTCGCCATGCGATAGCCGCCCGCGATCTGGCGAATCTCCATGCCGCGATCGCTGGACGCGTAGTCGGCAGTGAGCTCGTCGATGACTGCGCTCAGCCGCGCCTTCACCGTCTTGAGTTGCTCTCGCTCTTCCGCCTGCTTCTGTTCTTTTTTCGTGCGAGCAGAGCTTGGCTGCTCCGTCTCGATTTCAGCCGGCGTCGAGGCTTGAGCGCTCCCATTAGCAGTCGGAGTTACCTCCGGCGACGTCTCAGCGACAGGTTCCACTGGAGATTCATCGACGAAGAGCTCGCCCTCGTCTTCGTCGTCTGGTTGCGGAACAGGCGGCCCATCGGAGACGGTCTCGTTCAACGCAAGCCGCGCTTCTTCCTCCACGCGCAACTCAGCCAGCACCGTCTCTTTCAGCAAGGAGGCAAGCTCGTTCAGCGTGACCGGCTCTTCGGTCGCGTAGATAATGGCTTCAACTTTGGCTTTCAGGCTCATCTTAGTAGCTATCAGCTTTCAGCTATCGGCCGTCAGCTAAACCTCAACCCCCGAATTGATAGGCATGAGACCGCACTCGCGCTGCAATGAAAGAGAGCTGAGAGCTGACGGCTGATAGCTGAAAGCTGCTTCATTTCCAATCATCTTTTACCGCCGGGTTCTCTGCCATCAAGACATCGAAGTTGGTGTGCTTCTTCAGCACAATCTCGCCGAACACGTTGTCCTGGCGCGCCAGTACCGCTTGCAAGCGTATCAGTTCCAGGATCGCGAGGAACGCGCACACCAGCGCGGAGCGCGACCGCAAGCTGCGCAACAACTGTTTCAGTCGCAGCGGCCGGTCTTCCAGTGCCAGCCGCCTGCGGACAAAATCGATCATCTGCGAAACCGTTACAGACTCTTCATCCACGTCGAACGACGGCCGCTTGCGAGCGCGATCCAGAATTTGCTGAAACGTTTTCACCAGATCGACCACGTCGGCGACCATCTCCGGCTCGGTGCCTTCCGCGTCGCGGAACTCCTTCAGCGCCGGATTCGACCAAACCGCTTCTTCAATCTGCTGCTTCTGCAACAACATCTGCGCAGCTGTCTTGAAACGCTCATGCTCCAACAGGCGATTGACCAGTTCCAACCGCGGATCGTCTTCTTCCGCCGGTCCCGCCGGATCGCGCGGCAGCAGCATCTTCGACTTGATATGGATCAGCAATGACGCGGTGTAAATAAACTCAGCCGCAACGTCCACATCGAACTGCTTTATGGTCTCGACATATTTCAGGTATTGCTCGGTGATCTTCGCAATCGGAATATCATAGATGTCGATGTCCTGTTTGCGAATCAGATCGAGCAGCAGGTCGAGCGGTCCTTCGTACACCTGGCCGACGAAAATCGAGAAGGCAGAATCGTCCGCGTCCCGGCGTTGCATCACGTGCGGGGCAGCACCGTTTTCGGAAGGCGCGGACTGTCGGTTTTCGGTCATAGAAGTCTGGAACAGCAGCCGCACCTGGCAAGTCTTAACCAGCGCCACAAGCGGCCGATTCGCACCAGCGCCGGAGGTGCGACATAAGTTAGCCCAGCGCTTCAGCGCTGGGTGCGAGTCTATCAGGAACCAGAGTGCCGTAGGCACGACAGCAGTTCTGCCGTCCCTGCGGGACTCAGATCCATTTAACCGTCTACCCAGCGCTGAAGCGCTGGGCTATCATCTTCCGTCTCGCGGAGCGAGACTCGTATCCCGCCAATCCAAGCAGCATCGCTTCAGTCGGCATTAACAGAGAAGCAGGCTTTCCTCTGTGCCTCTGTGTCTCTGTGGTGATTCATGCCTTGTTTCCTGCGATCTGCGCGGGAGGCTCATATTCATGCGACAAATTCGCAGCCTCGCGCGCTTCCACCATTGTCGCCTCTGCCACTTTACGCGCCTTCGCCGATCCTTCTTCCAAAATATCCCATACCAGCTTGGGATTCGCTTCGTACTTATGGCGCCGCTCCTGCATCGGTTGCAGCACCTGCCACAAGCTGTCTGCCGCCCATCCTTTGCACTCGATGCAACCGATTCCAGCTGTCCGGCAGCCTTCGTAAACTTTCGCCATCGTTTCGGAGCTGCTGAAGATTTTATGCAGATCGCCGACCGGACATTTATCCGGATCGCCGGGATCGCTGCGCCGGATGCGCGCGGGATCGGTCACCATCGTCTTCAGCTTCTGCCGCAGCGACGGCTCAGGCTCGCTCATCAGCAACGTGTTGCCATACGACTTCGACATCTTGCGGCCGTCCGTGCCCGGCAGCTTTGCCGCCGGCGTCAGCAAAGGCTGCGGCTCGGGGAACACTTCAAACTTGTCGTACTTAGGGTGAGGGTGCCGTCTACATGGGATGCCATTTCGTATTTCAGCTCCGGGATCATCGGTCGCTGTCCGCTTGAATTCGCCGAGAGGATAGAACTGATTAAATCGTCGCGCCACCTCGCGCGTCAGCTCAACGTGAGGCACCTGGTCTTCGCCTACAGGCACAAAGTTCGCCTGGTAGATCAAGATGTCCGCCGACTGCAGCAGCGGATATCCCAGAAAGCCGTACGTTCCCAGGTCTTTGTCCTTCAGGTTCTCGCGCTGCTCTTTATAACTGGGCACGCGCTCCAGCCAACCCAGCGGCGTGATCATGCTGAACAGCAGGTGCAGCTCGGCATGTTGCGGCACATGCGACTGAATGAACAGCGTGCTCCTGTCCGGATCAAGTCCTGCGGCCAGGTAGTCGAGGATGACCTCAAGCGAGTTCTGCTTCACGCTGCGCGTGTCGGCGTAATCCGTGGTCAGCGCGTGCCAGTCCGCGATGAAGAAGAAGCACTCGTAGTCGTCCTGCAAACCAACCCAGTTGCGCAGCGCGCCAACATAATTGCCCAAGTGCAGCTTGCCGGTTGGCCGCATGCCGCTCAGAATGCGACCCTTCGAAATGGTTTTGCTATCGGTCATCGGCCGCCCAGAAACAGCGTCAGGAGTACTTGAAAGAAGAACATGAAGGGCGTCATCAAGATACCAACCAGATTGAAACCAATCCGCGGCAAAACAAAGATAACGACCATGAGTCCGATGTAGCCGATGCGGTCATAAACGCGCAGCGCATTGTAAGACAGAAAGTGGCGGATTACATGACTGCCATCGAGTGGCGGCAGCGGGATCAAATTGAAGACCCCAAGGAGGACATTGATCTCGATGGCGCGGAGGAATAGGTCTACAAGTGGACTGGCCAAGTTTGCGTTAGCAACATTAGGAACAAGCCCGGCATTTGAGCTGCGTGCGATGATCGCCACGGCGACGACCGCAATGAACGCGGTCAAAAAGTTGCTGACCGGCCCGGCGACCGAAGTCAGGATGTCATCCTTCACCAGGTGCTTAAAGTTGCGCGTGTCCACCGGCGTCGGCTTGGCCCAGCCGAAGGGTGCCATACCGAACGCAATCATGAGCCCGGGCACAAGGATCGTGCCAACGGGATCGATGTGTACTAGCGGGTTCAGCGAAACTCGCCCCAGCATCTTGGCCGTGGGATCGCCCAGCCGGTTGGCCATCCAGGCGTGCGCCGACTCATGCACGCAAATAGCGAACAACAACACGATGATCTCGAAGAAAATATCTACCGGGTTAGCGTGGCCGCCGAACATGTTTGTTTTGCTTTCGATACTAACACGGCGAAAACCGGAGCACGTGTTGTCGGCAGCTAGCCGGTCAACCGGTTAACGAGCCGTCGGTCACAGTCCCGCTCCGGGAATCGTTCCCAGGGACGCAAATAAATCATTGCGGTCGTAGTAGCGTTTGCGCCACAATCCTGCTACACGCAAACCAGGGCCCATCAGTGGTTCGGCCGCTCCCAAGCTGATGGCCCTCTACGGGAGGATTCCGAATGTGCCGCATTCGCTGCGCCTGCGCCTGCCTGTCTCTCGCCTTGCTTCTGGCTGCACGGCTGCCGTCGCAGGAGAGCTGTCCTGCGCTGACGGTGCCCAAGATCATTCCCGGTAGCAATATCTTCAGCGAGGAACAGGAAATGTTCCTCGGAGACGCCGTGGCTGCCAACATCGAGCAGTCGATTACAGCCATCCAGAATCCGGAGCTGACGGCCCATCTTCAAGCTATCGTCAACCGCCTGGCGCAGAATCTTCCCCCAAACCAAATCCAATTCCGTGTGAAGCTTATCGACGTTCCAACGGCGGAGGCCTTCAGTATTGCTGGTGGCCACATTTACATTTCTCGCAAGATTGTGGCCATGACCCGCAGTGAAGACGAGATGGCCGGAGTGCTGGCGCATGAGATGGGACACATCGTAGCCCACCACGCGGCTATTGAGACCAGCGAGGAGTTTCGCAAGGTCCTCCACGTAACTCAGGTCGGCGATCGCGAGGACGTTACCGCCAAGTGGAACCAGTTTCTGAGCAACTATCGTCGCCAGAGGATGCAACGGGGAGACTACGAGAAAGCGGTGGATATCCAGGAACGCGAGCAACTGCAGGCCGACACGATCGCTCTCTATCTGGTGACACGAGCGGGATATTCCCCGCAGGCTTTTGAAGCCTTCTTTGACCGACTGGCAGAGACCAAGGGAAATGCGGGTGGCTTTTGGTCCAATCTTTTCGGGACGACCAAGCCGGATTCAAAACGTCTGGGCCAGATCATCAAGAACACGCCAGCGATGCCCAAAGCTTGTGTTTCGGCGGTTACCGATACTGCCGCACAGTTCGAAGCCTGGAAGAAGTCCGTCGTCGAGGATTCGGCGGCGGCGCTGACACGTCAGGAGTCGATTCCTGGCCTTATCAGCAAGCGAGTACTCACCGAGCGACTGCGGCCCGAGACTCAAGTCATCCGCATCAGTCCTGACGGCAAGTACGTGCTGGCGCAGGATGACAGCAACGCCTTTGTCCTTACCCGGCAACCCCTGCAACCCATCTTCCGTTTCGACGCAGGGGATGCAGATGCCGGTCAGTTCAC
>JBEKXQ010000079.1:0-19926 GCA_049511915.1 Candidatus Korobacteraceae bacterium | reverse complement strand
GGTTGCTTGGTGAACGTCAAGCCCAATATACTTTTCATCGTTCATGAGGGTGCTCCTTTCTGTAGCTCGTGATGCGAACGATCACAACCTACTCTAAAAGGGGCGCCCTTTTATAATGCGATCGCGGAAGAAGTCGCGCAGGTCTATCCCGCTCTTGTAGCCTATGACAACGACGGTCAGCCATATTCCGTCCGCTATCAATATCTCAGCGCGATGCTGTTGAACGAGGCGCAGAAGCAATATCGTCGCGCCGAAGCGCAAGCCGAGGTCATCACCACGCAGGAGCAGAAGATCAACGAATTAGAACAGCGCCTGTCGCGGCTGGAGACGCTCGTCGGCACGCGGATCAACACAGCCGCAAACGAGCCCGCCCGCAGCACAACCATCGGGGCGGGCGGGGCGCAATGAGAATATTTTCCGGCGCAACGCGTGAACTTCAGCCAAACTGTGGGCGAACACAATTCATCCCTGCCGCAACGAAAGGAAGCGCCGCATGAGCCCTTCTCGTAGTCCCATCATTTCGGTATCCGTCATCCTCGCGCTCGGCATCCTCATGGCGCAGGTGGTGCCGGCGCAGACCTTCAGCGTGCTCCACACTTTCACCGGTGGATCGGACGGAGGCAATCCTGGAACGGTTGCCGTCGGCGGGCCGGGAGTCTTGTACGGAACGGCGTCGGCGGGAGGCATGACATCGTGTCCATCTGGTTGCGGCGTAGTCTTCAAGCTCAAGCTGACGAATTCCGCCTGGACTCTGAGCCCGCTTCACGAATTCACCGGAGGCGCTGACGGCGCTAATCCCGATGACGTGGTCGTCGGCCCAAGCGGCATTTTGTATGGCATGACTTCCGCTGGCGGCTCAGGCTTCGGCACAGTTTTCCGGTTCAGGCCGCCGGCCAGCCCATGCAAGTCAGTGCTGTGCTACTGGGACGAGACCGTGATCCACAGCTTCGCGGGTCCGCCTAACGATGGAGCAACCCCCGAGCTGAGCCGCCTGATCTTCGATCAAGCCGGAAATGTCTACGGCACGACCGATGCGGGAGGCATTACGAATGTGGGAACCGCGTTTGAGCTGAGCCCGTCCGGCGGAGGATGGAATATCACCATCCTTCACAGCTTTACCAATGGAACGATGACCGACGGGCGGCATCCGCTCGGCGGCATGATCTTCGACACTCAGGGAAACCTTTACGGCACACTCAATGCCGGCGGGACGCGCGATTTTGGGGCGGTGTATGAACTGACTCCCTCCAACGGCATTTGGACTGAGAGTATCTTGTACTACTTCGGCGCCGGCCTGGTTGACAGCGGCTACAGTCCAACCGGTTCGCTGCTGATGGATGGGTCGGGCAATCTCTACGGCACCAACACTGCGGCCGGACAGAACGGCGGAGGTACAGTCTTTGAGTTGACGCCGGACAGCGGGCAGTGGGTTCTGTCCGTGTTGAGCAACGATTTCACTGAACCGCCTGGACCGACCTCTGGAGTGGTGATGGACGCGTCCGGAAATCTGTATGGCGTCTCAAAGTATGACGGCGCGTTCAACCTCGGCATGGTCTACAAGCTGGCGCACTCCGGAGACGGCTGGACGATGACCGATCTCCATGACTTTACCGGCGGCGGCGACGGCGCTTATCCGACGGACGCAGTGGTCCTCGATTCGAGCGGCAATCTTTATGGCACAACCTATTCAGGGGGGACGACCACGGGTTGCAGTGGCAATAGTGGGTGCGGCGTCGTCTGGGAGATCATACCCTGATTCGCGGCCTGAAAAAGAGCGGTTCGCCAAAGGGGCTTGCCCGCGGCTGGCCACTGGCCCACTGATCACTGACAACTGTCTATAATGGTCTCCTGGGCGAAGTGTGGGTCCTGCCCGGTTTGAATCCTCGTAATATTCCATAGCATCAGCCAACTGGAGGACGATACAGAATGGCACATGAAGTTCCGCCGCTGCCCTACGACTACGCTGCTCTCGAACCCTACATCGACACGCAAACCATGCACCTGCATCACGACAAGCACCATCAGGCTTACGTCACCAATCTGAACACCGCGCTGGAGAAGGCTCCCGAGCTGCAGAAGCTCAGCGCCGAAGATCTGCTGAAAGGTCTGGAGAACGTGCCTGAGGCGATCCGCACCGCTGTGCGCAACAACGGCGGCGGCCACGTGAACCACTCCATGTTCTGGAAGATCATGGCGCCCAACGCCGGCGGTGAGCCCACCGGCGCCATCGCCGACGCCATCAAGAGCACCTTCGGCGACTTCAACGCCTTCAAGGAAAAATTCAACGACGCCGGACTGAAGCAGTTCGGCAGCGGCTGGGCCTGGCTGGTGCGCGACCACGGCGGCAAGCTGCAGGTCGTCAGCTCGGCCAACCAGGACAACCCCATGAGCCAGGGCTTCTACCCCATCATGGGCAACGACGTCTGGGAGCACGCCTACTACCTGAAATACCAGAACCGCCGCGCCGACTACCTGAAAGAATGGTGGAACGTGGTCAACTGGGCCGAAGTAAACAAGCGCTTCCAGGCGAGCGGGAAATAGAACGTGCAACAGTTATGAATGCGAAAGGGTGCGCGAGCACCCTTTTTCGCTGGGTTGAATCTGTCCTTACAGCTTTGTGTCCGGCAGCTTCCTGCACGATCTGTGTCTGTTGCTGACCATCAAATCCTTAGCGACGCCTTCCTTTGACCGGAGCCCGGCTTCCCACCCGGCCACCAGCAGGCTCGTCTCCCCCTGAAGGAAGGCAGGTTGCACACTCGCGAATTACGAGGAGGCTGAAAACCGTGCCAGCATATCCGATCCCGCCCGCGAAGGTTGTCCCGTAGAAGACCCCGCTTGTGGCCTGTACCAGCCCGTGGGGCCCGGAGCCGTCAGGGAAGTCAAAGCCGTGTAGCGTAGTCAGCGTGCCCGAGGGAGTAATTTCGAAGATCGTGCCGAAGCCGCCGATCCCGCCACTGAAGGTTGTGCCGTAGAGGTTTCGGTCGCGGGCTTGCACCAGCGGGGCCCAAGGGTTTTGGCCGTCAGTGCAACTGCCCCCGACGTTTTGAGCACAAGAGCTATACAGCGTGGTCAGCGTGCCGGTGGGCGTGATCTGGAAGACCGTGCCTTCCTGAAAAGCCCCGCCTCCCGCGGTTGTCCCGTAGAAGTTCCCGTCGCGGGCTTGCACCAGCCCGACGTAAGGGTAGACGCCGTCTGTGTAGTTGAAGCTGTGCAGCGTGGTCAGTGCGCCCGAGGTGGTGATTCTGAAGACCGTGCCACAGCCCTCCGGAGAACAGTAGTACCCGCCCTTTTGAGTCGTCCCGTAGAAGTTCCCGTCGCTGCCCTGCACCAGCCCAGCGTAAGGGTTGGCGCCGTCCGTGCAGTTCGCTTGCGAGCAAAAGCTGTACAGCGTGGTCAGCGAGCCGGACGGGGTGATTTTGAAGACTGTGCCATACCCGTAACTTCCTCCAGAGTGGGCAGTCCCGTAGAAGTTCCCGTCACTGGCTTGCAGCAGCGGGGCAAAAGAGGAATAGCCATCGCTGCAACTCGGCTGAGAGCAAAAGCTGTGCAGCGTGGTAAGCGAGCCGGACGGGGTGATTTTGAGTACCGTGCCGTACCCGTAACTCCCTCCAAAGAAGGCAGTCCCGTAAAAGTTCCCGTCGCTGCCTTGCACCAGCCCGGCGAAGGGGTTGGCGCCATCAGCGCAGTTCGGTTGAGCACAAAAGCTGTAGAGTGTGCTCAGCGCGCCTAGGGGGGTGACTTTGAAGACCGTGCCACAACCCTCGGAGTAACACAGGAGATTGTAGTTGGCCCCGCCCGTGAGGGTCGTCCCGTAGATGTCCCCGTCGGCGCCCTGAACGGGGGTCACAAAGTAGGGTGAGGAACCGTTGGTCCCATTGAAACTTGCCAGAGACCTGAACAAGGTGCTTTGTGCAGGCGAGACAATCGCTGCCGCGGCACAGAACAAAACGACGATGCAGACCATCGCCGGCAAGCTAAGTTTCTCTAAATTGCCTCTGTCCCGGCTTGGCGGCGGTACGAAGGTAAACAATCTATGAGTCCGTAGTTTCGTCATGAGAATCCTCCTTCCTCGACCGCGGTGTCAGCTCACGGACGGCAGGTCGGGCAGTTGTTAACCACGCCGATGCGGAAGACCGTGCCGTCGCCATGGATCCCGCCGTCATAGGTCGTCCCGTAGAAGAACCCGTCGGCGGCTTGCACCAGCGGCGCGACAGGGTGAGCGCCGTCGGCTGGCCCAAAGCTGTGCAGCGTAGTCAGCGTGCCACTGGGAGTCATTTTGAAGACCGTTCCACAACCGTAATTACCACAGCCGGGGAAGCCGCCTTCGTCGGTCGTACCGTAGAAGTTTCCGTCGCTGGCTTGCACCAGCCCGGCGTGGGGTTGCATTAGGTTTTGCAGCGTGGTCAGCGTGCCGGATGGGGTGATCTTGAAAACCGTGCCATAGCCGCCGGGGCCGACAGCCCCCGTTGTCCCATAGAAGTTGCCATCGGTGGCCTGCACCAGCGTACCGTAGGGGGATTCACCGTCATAGCTGTCGAAGCTGTGCAACGTGGTCAGCACGCCACCTGGCGTGATCTTGAAGACCGTGCCACAGCCTACGGGGCAGGGGTCGGATTCAACCCCTCCCCCCGTGGTATTGCCGTACAGGTTCCCGTCAGTGCCTTGCACCAGCCCACCATAAGGGTTGTTGCCGTCAGTGCAGTTCGGCTGAGAACAAAATCTGTACAGGGTGGTCAGCGCGCCGGTAGGGGTGATTTTGAAGACAGTGCCACATCCCCCGCCGGGTACGAAGCAGTTGTTGTTGTTGAAGATCCCCCCTCCCTCGGTTGTCCCGTAGAAGTTGCCATCGCTGGCTTGCACCAGCGCATCCGTGGGCCAATGGCCGTCAGTGCAGCCCGATTGGGAGCAAAAGCTGTATAGCGTGGTCAGCGTGCCCGTTGGCGTGATTCTGAAGACCATGCCGCCGAGGTAAGCCCCGCCGCCGTCAGCTGTCCCGTAAAAATTGCCGTCTGTGCCCCGCACCAGCCCGCCGGTGAGTTCGCTGCCGTCCGACCCATTGAAGCTGTACAGCGTGGTCAGGGTGCCGCTTGGGGTGATTTTGAAGACCGTGCCCCAGTCATAGGCCCCGCCAAAGTACGTTGTCCCGTAAAAATTTCCGTCTGTGCCTTGCGCTAGCCCAGCTTCAATACTTTCGCCGTCTGTGCCGTCGAAGCTCGCCAGCGTCGTGAAGGAAACGCTCTGTGCTGGCGCGGTAATCACTGCCGCAGCACAAAACAAAACGACGATGCAGATCATCGCCGGGAAGAGGGTAAACAATCTATGAGTGCGTAGTTTCGCCATTGGAAAATCCTCCGTGGTGCCAACCGCTTTTCCCGACGATCAAGAGGAGCGGAGAGCTGGGAGCCGTGTGGGCTCAACAACCGGGTATGGTGAGCCTGACGACAGGTCGATTTCGTCTGCCGTAGCTTTGCCCACTCACCGAGCGCACAGGCGGGCGCCGACGTTAATCAGAAGTTGTGCGCTCTATCTCGAACTCTAACGCGGGGTCAGGAAAGGTCAACTAATAAGGGGAGGCGACCGTTCTTTCTTGGGCGCAGATTCCCGAATTGGAAGCAAGCTCGCGCGGGCATTCCTGGCTCTCGCTCGCCAGCGTGCCGAAGCCGCCGCACCTGCCCGGGCCCGAACTCAGCTCTGTGATATGTTCTTTATCCCATGAATCTTCGTCTCGCGCTCTCAATCGCCCTTCTGTCCTGCCTGTTCACCAGTCTTGTCGTCCTCGCTCCCGTGCCCGCCCGGGCGGCAGCGAAGGACGCATGCAGCCTCATCACCTCCGCCGACGCGCAAGCCGCGCTGGGTGAGCCGGTTTCGCCGCCTAGAAACGAACCCCGGCCGGAAGGCAGCGCCTGTAGATTCCGTTCCACCCAGGGCAGCGCCCTCTCTGCCAAGACAGTGACGCTGAGCGTGCACTACAGCGACACGGACATCAGCGGGAATGAGGGTGGGATGGCCGACAGTCTCAAGGCCGCGGGATACAAGAACGTTCAGCAAATCTCCGGAGTAGGAGATGCTGCAGTCTGGGGTACCAACACGATGATGGGCAAGCCAACGGGAGAACTCGCTGTGCGCAAAGGCAAGAACCTCATCCTGACGATCATTATCAGCGGCATTCAGGATGAAGCAACCGCGCTCGCTCGCGCCAAGGCCCTGGCGGCAACGATTCTTCCGAAAGCCTGACGGACTCCCGTCAGGCTATTCACGGCTTCGCCTCAGCCGCTGGCGAACCGAAGCTGCCGCAGCGGCCGCGCATGCCCTGGCGGAATTTCTCCCGCTCCTCGGGCGTCATGTTCTGCCACCGATCGTCCATGCGCCGCCGCCAGTCGGAGCGATGGAAGCCGCGGCCGCCAAAGCCGCCGAAAAGTATCCGGCACAGCGCCAGAATTCCCACCGCCTGCCAGAAGGTAATCGCCTTCCATCCAAACAGTGGCGGCAGCAGCCAGTTCCACAGATGCAGGACGATCTCGCCGCCTATGAAGATAAACAGCAGAACCCCCACAATCGCCGCCGGAACAATGAAAATCCACTTTTCCCTCATCTTCAGTCCCTCATGCTTTCGTAGTTTCGTCGTAGATGCTTTGTAGCCGCTCGCGCAGATGAAGCACCGCATACCGCTTTCGCGACAGCAGGGTATTCACGCTGACGCCGGTGTCCGCGGCGATCTCCTTGAAGCTCAGTCCTTCCAACTCATGCGCCACAAACACGTCGCGCTGCTCCTCCGGTAGCTCGTCGAGTGCGGCCTCCAGTTCGTCGAGCAGCACGCCGCGGGCATAAAGAGCGTCCGGCCCCGCATCGGGCGAAGGCAGCAAGTCCTCCAGCCGCAGCAGCTCGCCATCTTCGTCCTCCAAGGTCGAGTCGCTGAAGCTCTCCGGCTTCTTCTTGCGGAAGAGATCGATGATGCGGTTGCGCGCCACGCGAAACAGCCAGCCGGTCACGTGGTCGATCGGCATCAGCAGCCGGTTCCCCTCGACCAGCTCGTAGAACACTTGCTGCAGGATGTCTTCCGCATCGCGCGGGTCGGGTACGCGCCGGCGGATGAAGTTGCCCAGCCGGGACCGCTCCCGCTTGACCACCTCGGAGATCCGCTGGTCTTGTTCGAGTGCCATACGCCGCAAGCTCGCCGCGTCGTTCATCCACTGCTGTAGACGAATGAGGGGTTGGGGATATTGTAGGATTTCTGTCGCCCGCTGCCGGGCGGGTTGGCCATTCCGCCTGCGCAGTTTCCTAAGGCCGCGGCAGCAGCTTATTCAACACCCGCGGGAAGGTCCATAATGTAACGCTTTTCGACCGATCTTAACGTCAGAAAAGAAGCATCTTCTTTTGTTTTTGTCACAGTTTTGTTAACAGGCCGTTGACTGGCACTTTGAACTGTTATTAGCTGTAGTTCAGGCAGCAGCAGAAGGCGAATATGGAGAAAATACTAGTCATCGAGGACGATGCGGCGGTCCAGCGCGCCTTGCGGCGAACTTTCGAATCCGCGGGGTTCGATGTGTCTATCGCTTCCGATGGCATGATGGCGATGGAAACTTTCCGTGCCACCATGCCTCGGCTGGTGATTCTGGACCTGCGATTGCCCGGCAAGTCAGGCCAGGATCTGTGTCGCGAAATTAAGCACGAGAGCTCCAACGTTCCTATTCTCGTTTTGAGCGCGGCCAGCGATGTCCTGGACAAAGTACTACTGCTGGAGCTTGGGGCTGACGATTATGTCACCAAACCCTTTAGTCCGCGGGAGCTTCTGGCGCGCGTGCGGGCGGCGCTGCGCCGTCTGAACCAGGCGTCCGATAAGCTGGAGGCGTTCAGCTTTGACGATGTGGAGGTGAACTTTTCGCGGATGGAATTGCACCGCAACGGCCAACTTATCCCGCTTACGCCCCAGGAATTCAAGATGCTGCGCTTCTTTCTGAACAACCAGGAGCGTGCCATCTCCCGTACCGAGCTGCTGAATGAAGTGTGGGGCTACCACAACTATCCCACCACGCGGACCGTCGATACCCATATACTGCGCCTGCGGCAGAAGCTGGAACAGGATCCAACCGATCCGGTGCATTTCCGTACCGTCCACGGGACGGGGTATAAGTTTGTTCGTTGATCGAGTCGAGGAAGGAAACGGCGATGGGTAGATTGCGGCTGCGAACCAAGTTCCTCATCGCCATGTTGCTGACCTCAGCCGGACTCACCGCCGTATCGCTGCTGATTGTCCAGCACACGGTCGCCAATCATATCCGCGGCGGACTGAGCAGCGATCTGGCCGATTCGGTCGAGACCTTTCGCAATCTGCAGCGCGAGCGCGAGGCAGATTTGGCGCGCCTGGCCGAGTTGATGGCCGACCTTCCCAACCTGAAGGCGCTCATGACCTCGCGCCACGCTCCCACCATTCAAGACGGCTCGCGAGAGATGTTTTATCTCTCTGGCGGCGATCTCTTTGCGCTGCTGGATCCTGCCAACCAGTTCGTTGGCTTCCATACCAAATCTCCAGGCATTTCGCGCGAACAGGCGCAGCGGCTGCTGAACAGTCGCGGCTCTCTCGACGAACCGTTGCAATGGTGGTTTGCCGGCGGTCATCTCTATGAAGTCGTCCTGGCGCCTATCTACTTTGGCCCGAAGTCAGATAACGCTCTGCTGGGCGTTGTGGCCGTAGGTTACGAGATGAACGCTGCCGTGGCTCGCCAGGTGAGTCAGGTGGCCGCAAGCCAGGTGGCGATCCTGAGTGGCGATACGGTGGTTGTCAGTACGCTGAATCCCGAGCAAAGCGACGAACTGAAGTCTCAACTCGCCGCCACTCCATCCCCAGATGGAAAGGCGAATTGGAAACTCGGGAAGGAAAGTTTTGTAGTTTCTGCCTTGACCTTGGATCCGGATGAATCGCCGGAAGTAACCATCATGGTGATGAAGTCTTACGATCAGGCCACTGCTTTTCTAAACCACCTTCGGCATTTGCTACTGGCGGTCGGTCTGGGAGCGGTCCTCGGCGGCAGCCTGCTGGTTTATCTCATCGCCGGCACTTTCACGCGGCCGCTGGAGAAGCTGGTGGATGGCGTACGGGCGCTGGGCGGCGGAGATTTCGTTTATCCACTACAAGCCCCCGCGGTGAGCGAGGTGGCCGAGCTCACCGAGACATTTTCCCGGATGCGCGACAGCCTTCGCCAGGCCCAACAGCGATTGCTCGACTCAGAGCGGTTGGCCACGATCGGCAGAATGGCCAGTTCCATCTCGCACGATTTGCGACATCCCCTCACTGCGGTGCTGGCAAATGCCGAATTTCTGGCGGACGCTGACTTGAGCCCACTGCAGCGGGAAGAGCTGTACCTGGAGATTCGCGTCGCCGTAAATCGGCTGACCGATTTGGTCGACTCTCTGCTGGAGCTGTCGCGTCCCGCCGAGTCTCTCAGCGTGATAGAGACGCCGGTGGAGCGGACCATCAGCCGGGCCATCGAGCTGGTGCGGTCGCATCGGCAATTCCAACGCATCACCGTCGCCATCGACTCTCCGGGCCTGCACAACGCGCAGTTCGATCCCCGGAAGATGGAACGTGCCTTCTACAACCTGCTGCTCAACGGCTGCCAGGCCGCGCAGTCCGGCGGTGGTCATGTTGGCGTAACGGTGGCCGACAAGAACGGCGACCTAAGAATTCAAGTTACCGACGACGGTCCCGGAGTAGAATTCTCCATCCGCGACAAACTGTTTGACCCCTTCGTCAGCCACGGCAAGGAGAACGGCACGGGATTGGGCCTCACGATTGCGCAGAAGATCGTGCAGGACCACAATGGCAGCCTGTACCTGGAAAGCTCCATGCCAGGGCGAACGGTGATGGAAATCGTATTGCCGCGGCGTTGCAATAAGAAGACGGCTGTGGGAAATGGCCGGTTAGCCGACGCTTCGCAACCATTCACCGCCTGAAGATTTTGTTCGCCACTTCTGAGGGCCCGGGTAACTTGGTTGCAGAGAGGTGCGACATGAACGATTTCTGCGGTGCCCAACTCTTCCGCCGCAATGAGAGTCGGACCAAACTTTATTTCTTGACGGCTGCGCTCGGCGTGCTCTGGCTCGGGCTGATATTGGCATGTCCGTCCGCAGCGCAGACTCCAGCGCAGACCACTGGCGACACAGCTGCCCTGCAAGAGTTGCAGAGCCAGGTCCACGAGCTGAAGGACATGGTGTTGCAATTGCAGCAGCAGACCGTCGCCAGCCGTGCCGAGATTACCCGTCTGCGCGAGGAACTGGAAGTGCAGCACAACGCGGCTGAGAACGCAACGGTGGATGAGCAGTCGCCAGCCTACGGTGCTCCCACAACCGCGCAATTAGACCAGCGCCTGGACCACCTTGAGGAAGACCAGCAACTGCTCGCCGGAAAGATCGACGACCAGTATCAAACCAAAGTCGAAAGCGCTTCCAAGTACCGCGTGCGGCTGTCCGGCCTGGTTCTGTTCAATCTCTTCGGTAACAGCGGTACCGTGGACAACCAGGACGTACCCACCTGGGCCGAGCCACCGAATCCTGGTGGACCATCGGGCTCGGTTGGCGGGACGCTGCGGCAATCGATCATCGGCCTCGAGACCTTCGGCCCCGACGTCTGGGGCGCGCGCACCAGCGCAAGCATCAACTTCGATTTCGGCGGCGGATTTCCCGGTACCGACAACGGTGTGAATGATGGCCTGGTCCAGTTGCGCACGGCCGCGGTTCGGCTTGACTGGAAGACAACTTCGGTAATCGCAGGCCAGGACCAGCTGTTCCTGTCTCCGCTCAGTTCCACTTCGTTTGCCTCGGTCATCGTTCCGCCACTCTCTTATGCGGGAAATCTCTGGGCCTGGACGCCGCAACTGCGCGTTGAACATCGTTTCGCATTGAGCGGCGATTCAACGATTAAACTCACAGGAGGATTTCTCGATCCCTTGACCGGAGAGCTCCCAGGCGGCGGTTATTACACCTGGTATCGAACTCCCACCGCCGGGGAGCAATCGCGACAGCCGGGCTACGCGGCCCGCGTCGCATACTCTCACCCATTCTTTGGACAGACTTTCACCGTCGGCGCCGGCGGATATTACAGCCGGCAAAACTGGGACTATGACCGCATCGTCAACGGATGGGCTGGTACTTTGGACGCTAATCTGCCGCTCGGCCGGCGATTCGTACTGAGCAGCGAATTTTATCGAGGAGCGGCCATCGGCGGATTGGGCGCTGCACTGGGACGCAGCGTTCTCTTCAACGGCATGCTTTCCACTCCCAGCACCGAGGTCGATCCGTTGAATGTCGTTGGCGGTTGGGGGCAACTGAAGTTTCGCGCTACTCCCAAGCTGGAGTTCAACGCCGCGTTCGGTCAGGACAGCCCATTCGCCTCCGAGGTTCGCTATTTCGGGGAAGAGGTCAACAGCTACAGTTATGCTTCGCCTTACCTCACCGCGAACCGCGGAGCCTTCGGCAATGTAATCTACTGGCCACGTTCCGACCTGCTGTTGTCGATGGAGTATCGCCGCTTGCGGACCTTTACCATTTACGACAACAGCTATCAGGCTGATCAGGTCAATATGTCGGTGGGGGTATTATTCTGAGAACTCCGATGAGGGTCTCAAGACCATGGCTGTTGGCGATCGCTTGTTGCCTGTCCGCTGTTAGACTCTGCGGCGCGCAGGATCTGACGGTCATCGGCAAGGTGGCTCTTGAAGGAGGCGCAAACCAGTCGACGGCCATCGCTACGGTTGTCTGGCTGGCACCCATGGCCGACCCCACGCCGGTTGCACCGATGCACGCCGTACTGGCCCAGAGGAACAAGACCTTCGAGCCCCATCTGCTGGTGGTGACGCGAGGCTCAACCGTCGAGTTTCCCAATCACGATCCCTGGTTCCACAACGTGTTTTCGCTGTTTAACGGCAAGCGTTTCGACCTGGGGCTCTACGAGGCGGGCATTTCGCGCACCGTGCACTTCGATCGCGAAGGAGTTTCGTTCATCTTCTGTAACATTCATCCCGAGATGAGCGCGGTGGTCGTGGTGCTCAGCAGTCCTTACTTCGCAACCACGAATAAGCAAGGGGACTTCACGATTCCCGATGTTCCAGCCGGCCGTTACATGCTGCACGTGTGGAACGAGAGTGCCCAGCCAGCGACACTGCAAGCGTTGTCGCGCGAAGTACAGCTCAGCGACAGCTCTCACTCACTGGGCACGATCCGCGTAGAAGTGACCAGGGCGGCTTCCATTCCACACAAGAACAAGTATGGCCAGGACTACGAACCGCCTTCGCCGAACAATCCGGTTTACGTGCAGCCGCAATGATGGCGGGGGGCAGCACTCCTTCTAGTTTTGTCATCACGAGGAGGCCTTCAGGCCGACGAGGGATCTGCTTTTCCTCGTTTTTCAGCAATCTACACAGCCCCTAAAGCTGTCCGAACCGGACTGCATCCTGCACGAACTAAGTGGTGATAGCCTTATCTTGCGGAGACCCACATGGAAGCGCTTTACTACTCGCGAATGCCCTCGCCTGTCGGGCCGCTGCTGATTGGAACATCGGCGTCGGCGCTGGTGATTCTGGAATTTGATCGCGGGCTGCCGGACTTAATCAATGGCCAGCAAGTCGCGTGGCAGGAGTCGGAAGCGCGCACCCGCCATGTTCGCAAACAACTGGAAGAATATTTTGCCGGAAAGCGCCGCGACTTCGATCTCGAACTCGATCTGCGCGGCACGGAGTTCCGTAAGCGTTGCTGGCATGAACTGCTGAAGATTCCGTACGGCGAGACGCGCTCCTACGCCCAGATCGCCCGCGCCGTCGGCAACCCCAACGGCTATCGCGCTGTGGGTCAGGCGAATCACTACAATCCCATCGCCATCATCGTTCCCTGCCATCGCGTGCTCGCTGCGGGATGTTATTTGGGCGGCTATGGAGGCGGGCTGCCGGTCAAGGCGTTTCTCTTGCGGCTGGAAGGCGCTGCGTTTCGCGAGGAGCCCATCGCGAGTGAAGCGAAACAGCTCGCCTTCACGGCGGACTAGAACAAGCTTCACCCGTGGTATAGGGTGGAGCACCGCTTCAGCGGTGCAGGTTGGGCTGGAAAATGGATCTGGCTTTAGCCGCTGAGGTAACGGAATCCCTTACCTCAAGGCGCTAAAGCGCGGGGCCATATATTGCACGCTCCGATGCACGCCTGAAAGGCGTGCTCCACCCATCGCTGAGCCTGAGACGATGATCTAACTGAAGAACCGGGCCTATTCTTCCGCGTCCCGCCACTGGTATCCGCACATCAGGCATTTCCAGCGGCGGCTTACCTGGGTCGGCGGTTCGGGCAATGGAATGGCTGACGACCACAGCGTGATCTGACGCGGGTTGGTTGTGGCTACTTCGCGTATCTCCAGCGACTCGCACTCCGGGCAGCACGCGACCTCTTCCATCTCGCCGTCTTCGTCCTCTTCCACTTGCAACGCCTCGGAGTCTTCCGGGTCGAAGTCCTCCAGCACTTCCAGAGCGCGCACCACTTGACTGTCGGGCACTTGTAGTCGGATGCCGCCTAGCGCCATGCCCATGTGCCAGTTCATGGCGTGCATGTTCTCGTCGCACACGAAGGCGCAGATGCCGACGGAAACCAGCTTGCCTTGCGCCAGTTTGGCTTCGCCCAGGCTCAGGAACTTCGTGATGGTCACCAGCTCTTCCAGCATGACTGATTCCGCAAGCGTAGGACAGCTTTCACTCCCGAGTCAATTCCATTAATTTGGCGCGCCGGCTGTGTTCGGCGATGGCGTCGACGATCTGCATCGCCGTTGCCAAAGCGCGCCTGCCGTCTTCCAGCGTGACCTCCGGCGCCGACCGCTCGCGCACGGCACGCAGAAAGCTGCTCAGCTCCGCTCGCAACGGCTCCTGCTGCTCCACCTTCGGCTTAAACGGTGTGATGCCGGGAAAGGCGCTGGCGGCCACACTGGCCGGATTGAAGGGATCGAGAGCGGCGGCATCGGGATGCGTCTCCTCGACTGAAAGCACGAGCACGTCCTGCCGCGAATAGTCGAGTGAGACGTACTGATGCGGCTGGAAGAAGCGCAGCTTTCGAATGCGCTCAGTGCTGACCCGGCTGGCGGTGAAGTTGGCTACGCAGCCCGATTCGAATTCCATCCGCACATTCGCGATGTCGATTTTTTGCGACAGGATCGGCAAGCCAACGGCGCGGATCTCTTTCACTGGCGACTTGACGAACGACAGCACGACGTCCAGGTCGTGGATCATCAGATCGAGAATCACGTCCACGTCCAGCGAGCGCGGCGTGAATACGCTGAGCCGATGCACCTCGAAGAACATCGGTTGGGTGAGCAGCGGGACCGTCGCCCGCACAGCCGGATTGAATCGCTCCAGGTGTCCGGCTTGAGCGACGCGGCCATGCCGTTGGGCGAGTTCGATCAGCTCGTCGGCTTCGGCGACCGTGGTGGCGAGCGGCTTTTCGATCAAGACATCGATGCCGCTCTCGATCAATTGCCGGGCGACTGCGAGATGACTGACGGTGGGAACCGCGACCGAGGCAGCATTGATCCCGGCTGCGATGAGTTCATCGATCGAACGAGAGGCCTGCGTGCCAAACTCTTTGGCGACGGCCTGTGCACGGTCGAAGTCGAGGTCCGCGACGCCGGCGAATTGGACGTTCTGAGACGGGTCAGCTTCGAGGTCGCGATACACGCGCGCGTGATTGCGGCCGAAAGCGCCACAGCCGACAACTCCGACCCGCAGGGCGTCGCTGTTAGGAGGCATTCTGCGATTGTCGCCCATCGGCGCGTCAGGAGGCAAAGAGACGCTGGCGATGCGCGGGCCATTCGTCGCTCAGGATGGCCCAGCGATCGTGATCGCGCCAGTCGCCGTCAATCTGCAAATAGCGCGGGGAGAACCCTTCCTTGCGAAAGCCCAGTCGCGATACCAGAGCGCTGGAAGCCACGTTAAGCGGCTGAATGTTCGCCTCCAGGCGATGGAGTCCTAGTGCGTCGAAAGCGCGGTCGAGAACCAGAGCCAATCCTTCGGTCATGTGACCCTGCCGCTCAAAGCCGGCGAAGGCATAGAAGCCGAGGTAGGCGCTTTGCAATGCGCCCATCACCGGCTCGCTGACATTGATGACGCCGGCGAGCTGCTTGTCGGAGATGCAGCGAACCAAGAAGCCTATGGTCCGGCCGCTGCGGATGCGCTCCAGATATGAGTCGTATTGCTCGTGGGTTCTCGGCGGAAAGGCCCAGGGCTGATGCAGACTTTCGCTGCGACCGACAGCGGCGAGGAACTCCTGCTCATGATCTGGTGCTGGATCGGAAAGGAACACACGCGGAGACATTTATGCGGGAAGGGCTTCGGCCGGCGCGTGGTCGCGCAATGTAACCGCGCTCGCGTCCTTGCCGCTCAGCAGGGCGTTGAAGAAGCGATCCACAGCGTCGAGGATGTCCGCGCCCGTCTTCGCTTCGTATACGGCCTTGCGCAATTGCGCGCCGTGCGGCACGCCGTGAGTGAACCACGAGGCGAACTGCTTCATCTTGCCTTCAGCGCCGCCCACACGCTCCTCAACCAGCATGGCGAAGTAGGTGCGAATCATGTCGTAGCGGTCAGCATCGCTGGGCAGATCGTACGCGCCGGTCGCAGTGTACTGCTCGATCTGGCGAAAGATCCACGGGTTCGAGGCAGCGCTGCGGCCAATCATCACCGCATCGCAGCCGGTCTGCGCAACCATGGCAGCGGCGTCCTCAGGCGAGCGCACATCGCCGTTGCCGATGACGGGAATCATCAACGCGTCTTTCACCGCGGCAATCCACTCCCAGCGCGCCTGACCGCTGTAGCCCTGCTCACGGGTACGGGCGTGCAAGGCGACCGCAGCGAGTCCGCAATCCTCGGCCATCTTCGCCAGGTTGATGTGCACCACTTCCTTGTCGCTCCATCCGGCGCGGAACTTCACTGTAAACGGGATGGTGACGGCCGAGCGGACCGACTCGAAGATGTTGCGGATGAGTGGCAGGTCGCGCAGGAGTCCGGAGCCGCCATTGCACTTCACCACCTTCTTCGCCGGACAGCCCAGGTTCAGGTCGACCACGTCGAAGCCCAGGTCCTGGACCACGCGCGCTGCATCGGCCAGCGTCGCGGGATCGCTGCCGAACAGTTGCGCCGAGATGGGATGTTCGTTGCCGTAAAACGTCAGGTACTGTTTCGCCTTCTTGTCTTTGTGGCGGACGATGCCGTCGGCAGAGGTGAACTCCGTCATCATCAGCCCGCAGCCGCCGAGGTTGCGGATGAAGCGGCGAAAGACGGTGTCGGTAATGCCGGCCATGGGAGCGAGCACGGTTGCAGGGCGGATTTCGGCGCTGCCGATCGAAACGGACGCCGGCACGCGCACGCCCTGCGGCGCAACCCGCTCGGCCGGATTGTCGTAAAACTTGTGCACAGGATGATTGTAAACGAGGGCGGTAGAGCGGGGCTTCAGCCCCGCGTCGGCGTGCAATGATAGCTGTTTTTCGGCTCCGAGATCACCTCGTGAGCTCGCAGCCGAAAAGGGGATCGTAATGTCGCTTGACGCGGCGCTGAAGCGCCGCTCTACCCGAGCGAACTCTTACGGCATCACCGCGGCAACATTGGGTGGTGAGCTCGTACTGGTATCGGGAGTGGAATCGGGCTTGGGCGGCGAATTGGGCGACGAATTCTGTGGAACGGTCGCACTCTTCTTCTTGGCCGGCGACGACGGCAAGTTGAACTCGACGCCGCGATCATCGTTGGCCTTCACCGTTGCCGGAATGTCGAGATCGGCGAGCGCAATCTTCTTCCGTGCCTGATCGAAGACGTACAACGAATCGCCCATGATGGCGTAATTGGTCACTTCCTGCTGCTTGCCGTTGCGGAAGACCAGCACCGTCGGATCGCCAGGCTTCACATCCGCTGGTGGAGGAGCAGGCGGCTCCGGAGGCGGCCGTGGAACGTAAGCTCGCGGGTAAGGCTCTTCTTCACTGTAAGGTCTTGCCGGCGGCTGTTCCACCACCATGTGCAGGCTGGGATCGTTGGGCCCGACCGGAGGACCAGAGTACAGGTCGGGGCTGCCACCGCCGCCTACGTAATCGTAGCCGTAGGCGGAATTATCCACCGGGTAATAGTAGGGAACAGCGTAAGCCCAGCCCCCGCTGCGATAGCCATGACCACCGTGATAGCCGTTGTAATACGGGCTGTAGCCATAATGGTAACCGTAATTAGGGATGGAGGTAACGCTGGGCAAGGCATTGGGCATATGCCGAGCGGCGGTTGAGGTAACGCTAGGCGGAGGAGCTAGGGAGTGTCCGCCAACCGTTGTGGTGGTCGGTGGACCGCCATACATTTGCGCGGCGGCAGGGAGCGCAACCGCAATACTAAGAAGCGAAATCGCGATCAACCGACGGATTGCTGCTTTACTCAGCGCTGGCCTCACAGAATGGCCTCCGGTTCCCTTGCTCCCTCAGTTTAATCCAACCCATTGGATGCGGAAAAGTTTTTATAGCAGTTTCACATCCGGTGTGTAGGGTGGATCACCGCTTTAGCGGTGCATTCTTGATGGTAAGAAAACCGGCTTTAGCCGCTGAGGTAATGAAAACCTTACCTCAGGCGCTAAACCGCAATCCAAAATTCCCCTGGGAAATGCACGCCTGAAGGCGTGCTCCACCCATTCCTTATATGCCAGCGGTGAAACTGCTCTAGTGGCTTCGAGAGTTCAGATTCAGCAGACCATAAACGTCGATCATGACGTTCGCGATCAGCACGCCAACGACCACCGCATTGGCGACCAGTGCGTAACGGCTCTCCAGCAGATCGGTAGAAACCCCCGCCATGAACAGGATGAGGAATGGAAGCGCCAGTAGAAAAAAAGTGAACGCGGAAAAATGCATGCGCAGACCCAAGCTGAACAGCAAGAGGCTCACGATCAAAGGCGCAGCTGTTCCGAAAAACCGGGTCCGCTTCCAGACAACAAACGCTACCAGGGTGACGGCCACCAGGATCAACAACCCCAACCCATTCTCCAGGAAGTACCTCGACAGCAGCCACGACAAGCCGGACGAGAGGAAATCCCGCGAGGCGACTTCGAGCCAGTCAGCATGGGCAAGCGCCTTGGCGAAGACGACGGGCCGAAAGCCGTACAGCGGCAACAGGAAGATCAATGCGGTCACACAGGCGGCGGCGAAAATCACCAGCGCAGCGCCCCGTCTGACGTGTGCTACCCAAAGCATAAAGAGCAGCGCCGGCACCAACAGTATCCAAAAAGAAAACTGCGCCCCGACGCAGATAGCGATCGACAGCCCCAGGAGCAGAATGCGCCGCCAGTTCCACAGCACGACCTCACGCGGAGCATAGAGCGTGTGGGCCACGGCAATGCTGGTAAAGATCAGGCCGAATCCTCCCCAGGCTCCTACCACGGCCGGCCCCACCTCGCTGGCACAGCCGATGGCCAAGGGCGAGAAGCAGTAGAGCCCCAGCGCCACGTATCCGCCGATATTTCCATACAGCCGGCGCGCGACGTACCAGAGTGAGGCCCCCAGCAACATGCCCACGATCATGAATGGCAGGCGGATCGCTATGCGGTATCGGTTGAAATCGTCGACGTGCCTTTCCGCGCCGCTCAGTCTGGCGGCGACACCGCCCAGCAGTGGAACCAGCGCGGTGTGCTGGGTCGAGTTGGCGTTCGCATAGCCCTCAAGCTGAAGCAATCCGGCTTCGATGTAGACGCTTTCCAGCGCCGACAGCGGCTCGTGGCCCATGAACCAGACACATTGCAATGCAAATATCAGAAGCAGGACCAGCGCAATCAACTGCGGCGCACCAATGCGCGAGTACAAGGAAGATAAAGACATTAGCTTTTGTTGTAACACGACATTGGGCCGGAGGCGAGCAGTTGCTGGCGGTGCGTCGGAAAGCGGCGGGTGGAGCACGCCTTTCAGGCGTGCAGAATCGCGGACGCGACGATTGGAGCGCGCTTTAGCGCCTGAGGTAATGTTTCCCTCACCTCAGTGGCTAAAGCCATTTCCTCTTCACCTGCTGTATATGCACCGCTGAAGCGACGCTCCACCCTGTATCCCAAGATTGCGGACTGCTCTAGCCAGCGCTACTCCGACTCCAGTATCACTTGTGCCATGGCGGAGTCCGCGGTATGGGTGATCGACAGATGGGCGCGAACCGCCCCCAGGCCATGGAAGAACTCCGCCGCTTTATTGTGGAAGGCGATGGTTGGACGGCTGCCGGGAGATCGCCGCACCTCCACATCCTGCCAGGTGACGCCGCGGTTCCAGCCCGTACCGATGGCCTTCATCGCAGCCTCTTTGGCGGCGAAGCGTCCGGCGTAGCGCTCTGCCTTGTTCGCCTTCGACTCGCAGTAGCGGATCTCATCGGGCGTGAAGACGCGCTCCAAAAAGCGCCGCCCGAAGCGCTCGATGGAGTTGGCTATACGCTCGACCTCTGCGATATCTATGCCGGTGCCGACAATCATGATTCGCTTCCGCTATTCGCTCTTCGCCATTCGCCGTAGCGGCTCTTAGCTGTCAGCTCCTAGCTCTTAGCCGGCGTGGTAACGAGCCGTTTCTTGCTAAGAGCTAAAAGCTAAAGGCTAAGAGCTTGACGATATCGACTTAGGAAGAGTACACGCTCCATAACCTAACACATTGATAATACATATGCTTGCTGCATTTGTGCCAGGGCGATCTCCAGAAATTGCTTGGGATTTTTTGCAACCCGCTGCTATGATGACGTTGCTCGATTGATCGACGTTGTACGCAGCAGTTCCTGCCTAGCAGCACTCCCTGCCTGCATCACATCCCGATCGAATTGCAGCAACCCTAATTCTAGAAGGAACATGTATCACCATGGAACAAGGAACAGTTAAGTGGTTCAATGACGCGAAGGGCTACGGCTTCATCAGCCGCCAGAATGGAGAAGA
>JBEKXQ010000078.1:0-20025 GCA_049511915.1 Candidatus Korobacteraceae bacterium | reverse complement strand
GACGGCATTTCATTTCTGCTGATCATGCTGACCACGCTGCTGGGCGCCATCTCGATCCTGTCGTCATGGAACGCCATCCAGGACCGCGTCAAAGAATATTACGTCTGGTTCCTGGTGCTGCAGGTGGGCATGCTGGGCGTCTTCATGGCCAACGATATGTTCCTCTTCTTCGTTTTCTGGGAGGCCATGCTGGTGCCGATGTATCTGCTGATCGGCATCTGGGGCGGTCCGCGCAAGCTGTATGCGGCCATCAAGTTTTTCCTGTACACCCTGTTCGGCTCGGTGCTGATGCTGCTGGGCATCCTCTTCCTGTACTTCCATCACCACACGTTGACCGGCGTGTACACCTTCTACTTGCCCGACCTCTACGCCACCGCGCCAAAGATCGGCGGACACGCAGCCATCTGGCTGTTCTTCGCGTTCTTCCTTGGCTTCGCGATCAAGGTGCCGATGTTCCCGTTCCACACCTGGCTGCCCGACGCGCACGTGGAAGCGCCCACTGCGGGCTCTGTCATCCTGGCCGGTGTTCTGCTGAAGATGGGAACGTACGGATTGATCAGATTCTCACTCCCGTTCTTCCCGGCCGTCGCCATGACGCCGTGGGTGCGCCAGTTCATGATCACGCTGTCGCTGATCGGCATCATCTACGGTGCGCTGGTCTCGCTGATGCAGAAGGACATGAAGAAGCTGGTCGCGTATTCGTCGGTCAGCCATCTTGGCTTCTGCACCCTCGGCATCTTCGCGCTCAGCCCGCTCGGCCTCAGCGGCTCAGTGATCCAGCAGATCAACCACGGCATCTCTACCGGCGCGCTGTTCTTGATCGTCGGCATTTTGTACGAGCGGCGGCACACGCGCGAGATATCCGAGTATGGCGGCATCTCCAACATCATGCCGGTGTACGCCACCATTACGCTAATCATGTTTATGTCGTCGATGGGGCTGCCGCTGCTGAATGGCTTCGTCGGCGAGTTCACCATCCTGCAAGGTACATTCATGGAGAACAAAGCCTGGGCCGCTTGGGCGGTGCCGGGCGTGATTCTGGCTGCGGCGTATCTCCTGTGGCTCTACCAGCGAGTGTTCTTCGGGCCGGTGAACAATCCCAAGAACGAAAAGTTGCTTGACTTGTCGGCGCGCGAACTGGCGACATTTGTGCCGCTGGTGCTGCTCGCGTTCGCGATCGGCCTGTATCCGAAGCCGCTCTTCCAGATCCTTTCGACGCCGATCAATAATCTGGTCGCGACGGTTCGCCCGGATTATCCGGGATTGAACAACAAGCCGGTGTTGGCAACGCAGCCGGCGAACGCGCCCGCAGAAACTCCGGCAGCGGCACCGCAACCAGCGACTTTTCCCGATACGCCAAAGCCGGGAGCCGTAACCCAGAAATCTGGCGTGGCCGCGACACAGAAGCCTGTACCTGTAACTACGGCGAAGGCAAACTTAGGGGCTGCTACGCCAGCCATCGCCAAGTGAGGATGAACTAGTGACCACCTCGCTCACACAATACTTTTCCAGCACGGACTACTTACTCGCCCTGCCGATGCTGCTGCTGACGCTGTTCGCGCTCGGCATCCTGATGATCGATCTCCTGCTACCCAAGCAGTGGAAGCGCGTCAACGCTTATACCGCGCTCGTCGGCATCGCATTCTCGGCTGCTGCTGTCGGCAAGCTGCACTGGGCGTATCATGTCGCGCAGCAGAAGGGACTCGCTTTCGTCGACACCGGCTTCATGGGATCGCTGCTGGTCGATCCTTTCGCGCTCTATTTCTTCTATTTGTTCCTGGCCGGCGCGGCGATTGCCGTGCTCATGTCCATCCGATATCTCGAAGTCGAGCATGAGAACCACGGCGAGTTCTACGCCTTGATGTTGTTCTCCGTGGTTGGCATGATGTGCATGGCAGCCGGCTACGACATCGTCCTGATCTTCATCGGCCTGGAGCTGATGGCCATTTCAACCTACGTGTTAGTCGGCTTTCTGCGCCGCGACAAGCGCTCCAACGAAGCCGCGCTGAAATATCTGCTGCTGGGCGCGTTCTCGTCGGGGATCTTCGCGTATGGGCTATCTCTGTTCTACGGACTGACCGGCAGCACGAATCTGGGCAAGATTGCGCAAGGCCTGCAACAGGTCATCGCCACACGTCCGAACGATCCCGTCGTCATCTTTGCGCTGCTGGCCACCACGACGGGCTTGCTCTTCAAGATCGCCGCGGTGCCGTTCCATCAGTGGGCGCCGGACGCCTATGAAGGCGCGCCCACCAGCATCACCGGCTTCATGTCCGTAGCGGTCAAATCTGCGGGCTGGGCGATGTTGCTGCGCATCTTCCTATTTGGCTTGTATCCGCTGCGCTCGATGTATGTGCCACTGCTGATCTTCGTCGCCATCGCGACGATGACCGGCGGCAACCTGGCCGCGATGACGCAGACCAATCTGAAGCGGCTGCTGGCGTATTCGTCCATCGCGCACGTTGGCTACATGCTGCTCGGGCTGATCGCCAGCGATGGCCAGACCAACTCCACCGGGATCATGGCCATCCTGATTTACCTGTTGGTGTACACGTTTATGAATCTCGGCGCGTTTGCGGTGATCACCTCGCTGCGCCGCCGCAACATCATCGGCGACGAGATCGACGACATCGCCGGGCTCTACTTCAAAGCTCCGACAGAAGCCATCCTGATGCTGGTCTTCCTGCTGTCGCTCGCAGGGATTCCGCCGCTGGCGGGGTTCTGGGGCAAGTACTTCATCTTCCTCAGCCTCATTCAGACCGGCCACTACGCGCTGGCGTCGGTCGCGGTGCTCTATGCGGTGGTCGGCATGTATTACTACATGCGCATTGCCAATGCCATGCTGATGCGGCAGGCGGTCGAAGCCGAGCCGGTGCGAATCGGATCTGCGATGCGGCTGGCGCTGACGATCACGGCTGTCGGGACAGTCGGCATCGGACTATTTCCGAACTTCTTCATCAACACGGTGAACTGGTCGCTGGGCATAACCACGGGCTCGCAACATATGGCGGCGCTGCTGCGGTGAATGTAGCCTGATCCAGACAGGGGAGCGGGTAGCAGTGCTGCAGCCTGTTAGACTATCCAGTTTTTGGCGCGCGCTTTCGATCATCGTCTTCCCTCAAACGCTGGAGCGCATTCGCGCCCGGAGGCCTTCATGCTACGCCGCATTTCCTGCTTTCTGATCTGCTGCTCGCTCTGTGGTTTTGCGCAGAGCAAGCATCCTTTTACTTTCGAAGACATGATGCAGCTGAAGCGTACCGGCGAGCCGATTGTCTCGCCCGACAGCAAGTGGGTCGCTTTTAGCGCCGTGGATGTCAACCTCGACGCGAACACGAAGACGTCGCATCTGTGGATTGTGCCGGTCAGCGGTGGTGAGGCCCGTCGCTTGACGCCTGCGACCGGTCCGGGTGAAGACCGCATCCGCTTCTCGCCGGACGGCAAGCGCATCCTGTTCGAATCGTCACGCGACGGCGAATCGCAGATCTACGTGCAGGAGTTCGATACTTCCGCTGGAAAACTGACTGGCGAGCCGCGGAAGGTCACAACAATCTCGACGGAAGCGTCGGGTGGGACCTGGTCGCCGGATGGCAAGTGGATTCTGTTCGTCTCGTCCGTCTGGCCGGACTGCAAGGACGACGCCTGCAACAAACAGAAAGACGACGAGAAGGCTAAGTCGAAGGTGAAGGCGAAGATCTTCACCCAGCTGATGTATCGCCACTGGACCAGCTACTTCGACGGCAAGTACAGCCACCTGTTTCTGGTATCGGCGGAAGGCGGCGTAGCGCGCGACCTGACGCCGGGTGCTCACGATGTTCCGCCATTCAGCCTCGGCGGGCAGGACCAGTATTCGGTCTCGCCGGACGGTAAAGAAGTGGCGTACAGCAGCAACATTGACGAAGTGCAGGCCACCAGCACCAACAGCGACATCTTCATCGTGCCCGTCACGGGCGGCTCGCCGAAGAAGATCACGACGAATCCCGGCAGCGACAGCACGCCCATCTATTCGCCTGACGGCAAGTACATCGCGTATCGTTCTCAGCTTCGCGGAGGATACGAGAGTGACCGCTTTCGCCTGATGCTGTACGAACGGGCCACCGGCAAGATCATCGACATTTCACCGAACTTCGATCGCTGGGTGGACTCGATGGCGTGGGCGCCGGATTCGAAGGCGATTTACTTCACTGCGGAGAACGAAGGCGAAGCTCCGATCTACAAGATCGACATAACGGTGCAGAATCCGTGGCCGCAGGAGCTGGTTGCCGGATTCAATGACAGTCCTACGCCGACGGCCGACGGCAAGACGCTGGTGTTCGACCGCATGTCGGTTGAGTTTCCGAATGAGATCTACGGCGCCGCGCTACAGTTCCCGCAATGCCGCATAGCGGTGCCGGGGAACGCATACAGCGTGCCCGATTGCCTGCTGTCGAACGCGCAGCCGGTGACGAAGCTGAATGATCCCATCCTCTCCCAAGTTCAGATGCAGCCTCTCGAATCCTTCTGGTTTGAAGGCGCAGCGGAAGAAAAAGTCCAGGGCTTCGTCGTCAAGCCGCCGAACTTCGATGCCAGCAAGAAGTATCCCGTGAAGTTCCTCATCCACGGTGGCCCAGAGGGCGCGTGGGGCGACGACTGGTCGTATCGCTGGAACCCTGAGCTCTTCGCGGCCAACGGCTACGTGATCGTGATGGTCAACTTCCACGGCTCGACCGGATACGGACAGAAGTTTATCGATGCCATCAACGGCGACTGGGGTGGAGCGCCTTATCAGGACCTGATGCTCGGCCTCGACTACGCCGAGAAGACGTATCCCTACATCGACAAGGACCGGGAATGCGCGCTGGGCGCCAGCTACGGCGGGTACGCCATCAACTGGATCGAGGGCCACACCGCGCGCTTCAAGTGCCTGGTCTCGCACGACGGCATGTTCAACACGCAATCGGCTTACGGCACGACGGAAGAGCTGTGGTTCAACGAGTGGGAGTTCAAGGGCACGCCGTGGACGAATCGCGAACTCTACAACAAGTGGTCGCCGCACATGTTCGCGACCAACTTCAAGACGCCGATCCTGGTTGTGCACGGGCAACTTGATTATCGTCTCGACGTCTCGGAGGGTTTCCAGCTGTTCACCACCGTGCAGCGGCTCGGGATTCCGTCAAAGATGCTGTACTTTCCCGATGAAGGCCACTGGGTGCTGAAGCCGCAAAATAGCCGGCTGTGGTACCTGACGGTGAACGAGTGGGTGGACGAGTGGACGAAGGCGGTCAAATAGCCAAGAGAATTCCCGAATCGCAGGGAATACGGGTGGCTGCGATACGGAATGCCATTTGTGCCCAAGAATTTACAAGTTTGATAGCAGTTTTCTATTGCGTGCGGTTTACGGGTGGTCTACTATCCCCTATAGTTTCGATTGGTTTGAGGTCGTTAGACCCAACTCCCCGAAGTCGGAACCGCACCTGTGGGTAATTAACAACTAATAAATGTCTTCCAGGGGAATTGGCTCTTCCTAAGCTAGCAATAGGATTGGCTCGCCGATTCGCAAACTGGGCGAAAGGCCGATTTTTGCTCCACGACGTCCGTGCAGTTATTCGAGTTGTAATCGTTTTCTTATTTGCCGCGAGCTTGTCCGTTGTCGACTGCCTGGCGCAGGCTGCGCAGAGCACCGCCAACAATTTCAGCAGCGCCGCCGCTGCGTCCTCTACCGGCGCTTCAACTTCGCCCGGCAATCGCGTCATCATGAAGGTGGGCGACAAGCAGGTCACCCAGTCGCAGTTTGAGCAACTGATTGCCGATCTCGAGGCCATGCAGGGTCCGGCCGACTTAAACCGCAAGCAACTGGGCGAGAAGTTCGCGTCCTTGTTCATTCTCGCGCAGCAGGCGGTCGCCGACCATCTGGACTCCTCGCCCGAGGTGATCCGCCAATTGGCCATTGATCGCACCCAGATTCTTTCCAACGCCGAATTCTTTAAGCTGAAGGAAGCCGCCAAGCCCACTCCCGAACAGATCAGCGCCTACTACAACGCTCACCTCGAAGACTACGACGTAGTTACGTTGCGCCGAGTCTTCATCTGGGAGAAGGGAAAAGGCACCGCGCACCCCAACGGGCTGACTCCGGAAGAAGCCAACGCGCTGGCTGCGGCGATCAAGCAGGCATACGCCTCCGGTTCCGATCCCAAGAAGCTGATTAAGGATCCTGATCTGGTTCATGTCGATGACCAGCCTTTGCCCTTCCAACGCGGCGAGATGCCGGCCGAGATGGAGAAGGTGGCGTTTGTCTTACAGAAACCGGGCGAGTGGATCCAGGTGCCGAACACCCCCGGTAGCGTGGTCCTGCTGCAGTTGGTTTCGCGCAGCCGCCGCACTCTAAGCGAAGTGACCCCGCAGATTGAAAAGAAGTTGCAGAACGAAGAATTGCGAGACGAGTTGAAAGCACTCAAGACGAAAACCGGTGTCTGGATGGACGAGACGTACTTTGCCTCGAAAGCTCCAGTCCCCGGATCCAGTACGGAGCCTGCTGCTCCGGGCGCAGGTAAATCCAGCACGGAAAGAGGAGAACAAGATGAACGACACCCGTAGGACGCTCTGGTATGCGCTGCCCGCTTTATTGGTGGCAGCGTGCCTTTTGGCACCAGGGCTCGCGCAAGCTCAACAGACAACTACCGGAATTCCCTGCTCAGAAGTTGCCTCGCGCCATCTGACGATGCAGGACAACATGCGAGCCGGTCTCACCCTGATTCAGTGTGGCGTCGTTAAGGGCGGTGACAGCGACCGTGGCCGCGGCGGCGACGAAGATCTCCCTCCGCAGCCACCCAACGTGCAAGTCAGCAATCGCAGCTGCACCTCCGGGAGCGCCTGCACCCATAGCGAGAGCATGGTGTGGGCCGACACCGCTGCCGGTAGCCAGTTGGTAGTCGTCAACTACAACGACGATACTAACGGCAATGGCAGCAACTATTCGGGAACGTCGTTCTCCACCGATGGCGGCGCGACCTTCACCGAGATTCTGCCTGCGCCGTTCTCCTCTGGCCATGGCACCAACTACGGCGATCCGCTGGTGGTTTACAACCAGAAGCTGGGTCTCTTCTTCGGCGGCGATCTGGTCACCGGTTGCGGTGGCTTTGGCATCGGCGTCTGGAGTTCTCCGGACGGACAACACTGGACTGCGGCCGGCTGCCCCAGCGACGGCAACGACGACGACCGCCCATCCATGTGGGTGGACAACAATCCGTTCAGCGTGAAGTACGGGCGCATGTATGTTTCCTTCAATAACTTCGACATAGATGGCGGAGCAATCTTCGTCAGCCATTCCGACGACGGACAGACCTGGAGCACTCCGGTGCAGTTGACCACCGAGTTCGAGCGCGACGTGCAGCTCACTGGCGCACCTCCGGGACCTCCCGCACCCAATGCTACCTACACCAGCGCCGTGTTCCTCGCGGCGATGGATGAGGGTGGAGGCGGCCTGAGCACTCGCCAGAACATCATGTTCCACTCCTATGACGGCGGCGCTACCTGGACCGAAGTCATGGTGGGTTCGCGTTTCAACCCGCCGGGCGACGGTACCTGCGGCTATTTTGCCCTGATGAATCCGATTTGGCGGCACATGGGATGGGGCCAGCCCGCGGTTGGTCCTAACGGCGTGGTGCATTATGACTATGCTGCCAAAGGCGTGCTTTCCACCGGCGACATCATGTACACGCGTTCCACTGACAACGGCAACACCTGGTCGACTCCAATCGTTCTGAACACACCGGAGACCAACCAGTACCAGAGCCACTGGATGCCGAACCTTTCGGTTAACTTCAGCCCTGGCTCTTTCACCCAGCCGCAGGATGTAACGGCTTCCTGGTACGATCGCCGTCAGGCAACCTCGGCCTGCAGCGCCGTCAGCGATCCGGGCTGCAACTACCAGCGCTACGGTGTGCAGTCGTCCGACAACGGCAACACCTGGGGATCGAACATTGAAATCAGCAACGTGATTATCAATGAGCCCGCTCAAGATGATCCTTACATTCAGAGCTGTTACGCCGGTGATTACGACTACGCCACCGCGTTGAACAGTAATGCCTACATCACCTGGACCGATGGCCGCGTTGCGGTCGGCGGCGTTCAGGTACAGAACGTCTTCTTCGCCGCTCAGTCTGAACCGTAGACTGAGTTGTGAGGAATGGATCAACGGAGGACGACCTTACGGTTGTCCTCCTTTTTATTTGGAGTAACGCAAGAGATTGGTGACGCTGCTGAAGAATGCTGTCCGGCAGAACGGGACTGCCACTGAATAAGCCTTGGTAGTTAGGACTTTTCGGAGGCTTGTCTCATGCTATCCAGTTTGCCAAGATCGCGCCAGGAGTATTCATCTGCGCGAAAACCCACGATTTTCTCTGCCTGACCTGCGAGCCGCAAGTAGGCAGGGATGATGGAAAAAACTCCCTCTTCCGTTAACTGAGCAAAGATCTCGCGCGAGAGCACGTGGATACCGCAGAAGGCCAGTGCCCGCAACTCCGGCGCCGGCCGCACCACTTCATCTTCCGGATCGCCGATGGATCGCCGCCCACAAAGCTGAAGCTGGTTGTCAAAGAGCAGATAGCGGGAAGTTTCTCGTTCTTGCACGGCCAGAGTGGCCAAGGCACGGTTTTCGAGATGAAATTGCACCATTCTTCGCAGATCAATTGAACTGATGACGTCGACGTTATGCAGTAGGAATGGTTCCTCCAGCTTGTCTTCGAGAAAGAAGTGGGCGGCTTTCTTAAGCCCACCGCCGGTGTCGAGCAGTACGTCCTCACGCGAGATTTCAAGCCGCATTCCAAAGCTGTGCTTGGCCTGCAAGTAGTCGATGACCATGTCAGCGAAGTGATGTACGTTGATGATCACATCGCGGATGCCAAAGGCGCGCAAGCGAGTCAGGGCAATCTCCAGTAGGGTGCGGCCGTTGATTTCGACCAGTGCTTTGGGACGATCGTTGGTAAGCGGGCGTAGTCGAGTTCCCAGCCCCGCCGCCAGAATCATCGCTCGCATTAGTCGAGGTTCTCCAGCTCGCGGTGCTTTACCACAACCTCTAAGCCAGTTCGGGCTCGAAGATGTTTGGCCAATTGCTCGGCCAAATACACAGAACGATGCTGACCACCAGTACAGCCGAAAGACACCATCAAGTTCTTGAAGCCGCGTTGCTGATAGTTGTCCACACTGGCGTCAACCAGGGAGGTCACGCTGGAAAGGAATTGGCGGACACTCTCTTGTCGGTCGAGGTACTCGATGACTGGTGCATCCTTGCCGGTCACGATCTTGAATCGCTCCTCGCGTCCTGGATTGGGCAAGCTGCGAGCATCAAAAACAAATCCGCCACCATGCCCGGTCTCGTCGTGGGGAAGTCCGCGATGATAGGAAAAGCTCGATATTCGTACAGTCAACTTGTCGGTTTCGGAGGCCACGCCTTGAAGTTTCTTCGAACCCAACATGTTCTTGAATGTGCCCACCAGTGCCGGCAGGGGTATGGGAAGCTCGACGTTGTGAAGCAGCCAGCGCAAGTTCTTCAGGGCGTATGGAACGCTTTGCAGGAAGAAGGTTTTTCGCTGAAAGAATCCGCGAAAACCGTATGCTCCCAACGCCTGCATGATGCGCACATAAACGTAAGCGTAGTAATAGCGGAGGAAAGCGTCGCGGTCGAGATCGATGTACTGGCCCAGGCGCTCCAGATAGCAGTCAAGCAGCTGTTGACGCAGTTGCGGCGGCAGGTCCGCCTTGGCGTCGAACAGCAGGGAAGCGATGTCATATTGCAGCGCGCCCTTTCGTCCGCCCTGGTAATCGAGGAAGAATGGTCTGTCCCCATGCAGCATTACATTGCGTGACTGGAAGTCGCGATACAGGAAGTATTCGCGGTCGGCCCTCAGCAGGAACGTCGTCAACTGGTTGAAATCATCTTCCAACGATTGTTCGTTGAAGGGAATGTCGGCCAGTTGGAGAAAGTAGTATTTGAAGTAATTCAGGTCCCAGGCGATGGACTGGCAGTCGAAACTCGCTCGAGGGTAGCAGACACTGTAGTTCAGGTCGCGGCTGGCCTCTACCTGAAAGCGTGGCAGGATGTCGACGACCTTGCGATACGCCTGAATCGCCGGTTGAGCCACGTCATCGCCGGAGCGATTCTGCGCGAGAAATTCGAAGAGGGTAGTATCGCCGAGGTCTTCCTCCAGATAGGCGCCGTGGTCCAGATCCTCGGCATAGATTTCCGGCACCGGCAGGCCGTGCCGGCGAAAATGACGGGAGAATTCCAGGAATGCGATGTTCTCTTCGCGGCCAGCGTAGACAATGCCAATAGCGCGGTGTTGCTGATTGCTGAGCCTGACGATCTTACGGCCTGATGCGCCGAGCATGGCTCGCGGCGGGTGCGCCGTTTCGGCGTCAGAGCCGAAATGCTGTTGGAAAAGTCCCTGGAGAATGTCCGTCAAGATGATATCCAGCGAAACCCTTGTGACCGGTTGCGAAAAGCCACGCTCTAGCATCGCTGATTCTGTCGATCAAGACAATGGCTGGTTTGCGGTTTGAGCTTGCGTGCCGGTTGTTGGGGGCTGAGGTAAGGCAGGCTTTACGGACACTCGCGGGCTTTTGGCCCGCGAGTGCTGCTTCGGCAAGTTCTACTCTACCGTGATACTGACTGGGTTTGAGGGGATTCCATTGGTTACCACTACCAGTGTGCTCGCGCCCGTCTCCATTCCAGCGGGTACATCGAAATGGGTGTAGGTCGGGATACTGTGGGTGGCTACCGCCATGGTGCTATGGTTGTGAGTCTTGGCGTAAAAAACGTGTCCCGTGGCGTTGTTAGTAATCCGCACGAGTGGGTAATTGGTAGCGGTTTCAAGTTCGTCGCCAAAGTTGGCGGCTTGCGACCACCCGTTGAACTGGCGCCCGAAGGCGACATAGGTGTTGCCGCGCTGCACCGTTGAAGGTACAGAGAGAACAAAAGGCGCCCACGGTTGCTCGTAACTGCCGGTCGCCGTATAGACCTGCGATCCGTTGAACAGGACTTGCCCGGTAGGCAGCACGATCATGCTGCCGCCGTAGGTGTTCAAGGTGGGAGTCAGATTGGTGCCGTCAAACTCGTACAGTCTTCCCGAGTTGCCTTCCACCAACACCTTGCCGTTGGTCAGCAACACCGCGAAGTTGTCGCCGGCATCGTCGCCATTGGGGAAAGACGGTCCCGGGGTCCATGTTCCAGGATCGGTCGGGCTGGCTCCAGGAGTATAGATGGAGGTGTTGCCGGACGAAGCGCCCTGATGGGTTGCGCCGGTGGCGAACACAGTGCCATTGACGCGCAAAATGCCGGGGCCAGTTTCTCCCGGAGGACAGTAGTCGCCACCGCCATAGGGAATGCAGCCAACTTCCGGTGGCCCTTGCAGGTTGGCAATGGTGCTGCCATCAGAGAGCCATTCCTGCTCGGAAGGCAGGTAGCGCTCAGAGTTGGGATTGTCCAGCACATCCCAAGTGAGAATGGTGCCGTCCGGCATCAGGGTCCAACCCTCCTCGGCGTTCCAATCGGCCTTGCCGGTCGATCCCATGGCGGTCCAGGTCATCGTAGTGGGATCCAGTTCTGCCATCTCCGTATCGAACTTGCGTCCGATCAGGAAATGTTCATTGGGCAATATTGCCGAGGGCGAATCGCCAATGTATTCCCAGCCGGCGGGCGGAGTGAGGTTGGTCCAGGTGTTGGCCGCCGGGTCGTAAACCGCGCCCATATTGGTGAAGGAAAACGAGCCGAAGTTGTATTCTCCACCTTCAATCAGAACCCGGCCATCGGCCAGCGTAGCCGAAGCGAAAGCATAGGGATCGTAGTCGGAAGCCAGGCTGGCAACCTGGGTCCAGGTGCCATTGATGTAGCTTCCGTTGATGTCGGGAGTGAGCTTCCACCAGTCCTGGCCTTGGTTGCCCTGCGCCAGAACAGTGCCATCGGTCAAGAGGAAGACAATGCCCGCCCCGTCCGGAGGCTGATGCGTAAGGTTGGTGAGAGTCTGGGCCTGCAACAGGCAGCAGGCGGCGAGCAATAGCAAAGCTACGGCAAACAGGTATTTCTTTGTCAAAGCACAGTCCTTTTCTTGGCGAAATTGTTGAAACTCAGAATCCACAGTGACCACTAGAATTTTTGGCAAACCCCGTTCCGAGCGGCGACTCTAAAGCCATTAGCGCAGGGTGTCAGTGCTGGAAACTCTTTTGAGGAGCGACAGCAAGCAGTGCGAGCCCGGAAAACAAGTAACCGGATTGTGCTTGAACGGCAAAGGCCGTGTCAATTGATTTGACGCCGACGAGTACCATGTCGAAAAACAGCGACCCGCGTTGCATGGGTGCACGCGGGTCACGTCAGCGCCAAAGACTGGCGCTTGCCGCTCACGAGCTAAGGGACACGACCGCTTCTACACGCTATCCAAGCAAGCGGGATGCTGGCATTGGCAGGCGATTTCCACTTCTTTGGATCCCGCATCGCGGCAAGCGTCGCTGCAGTACTTGTCTTTGCCGCTAACCGTGCAGAGGCATGGTTCGTGGGCACATTCTTTTATTTCTTGTTCCGCCATCGTCGTCTCCTTGTTAGTTCCTTGTGGTCCGGCTTAGCGGCTGGAAACGGGTAGATTCAGCGCACCCATATTCAGCAGGGCTGGTGCCGGGCAAAAAAGTACAGGTGGGCATTGTGACTGCGGGGTTGGCGCAAAGTCAAACCGCTGACCTTGCGATTGGGAGAAAGCGATAGGACGGTTAGAATGCAGTTTCTGCCGGTTCAGGATGAAATGCTCGGCGGCTGTTTTCAGACACTGGCAGTTGAATGGTGAAGCAGAATGTACTGCCCTGACCGAGGCGGCTCTCCACCCAGATTTTCCCGTTCATGAGTTCAACCAAATGTGAGGAGATCGCCAAACCCAGTCCGGTGCCGCCGTACTTGCGAGTTGAGCTGCCATCGCTTTGAGTAAAGCCTTCGAAGATCGCAGCGTGCTTCTCGGGCGGAACTCCGATCCCGGTATCCGATATCTTGAACAGAACTTCGGCCCGGCCTGCGTTCAGGGAATTGCAGGAAACATGCAACACCACCTTGCCCTGCTGGGTAAACTTGATGGCATTCCCCACCACGTTGACGAGGACTTGCCGCAGCCGCTGGGGATCACCGAGGACCATATCCGGCAGTTGGGAATCTATCTGGCACTGGAACCCCAGACCCACCTGCTGGGCCTGGAAGTGCAATGGGCGTAGGGTCTGCCTCACGGTTTCGTGGAGGTTGAAGGCGATGCTGTCCAGGGCGAGCGTGCCAGATTCTGTCCTGGTGAAGTCCAGGAGATCATCGATGAGACGGAGCAAAGCGCTTCCCGAGGACTGAATAACCAGAAGTGATTCGCGTTGCTCGGCGTCAAGCTGGGTATCCAGCGCCAACTCCGCCATGCCCAGAATTCCGTTCATGGGGGTGCGCAGTTCGTGGCTGATGTTGGCCAGGAATTGGGTTTTGGCGCGAGCCGCCGCTTCGGCTGCCTCCTTGGCCCTCATCAACTCCTGCTCCGCCCGTTTGCGCAAGCTAATATCATTGGCAATAGTCGAGATGCCAAGCACGGTGCCTCTGCCGTCCATGATGGGAGATATGGCGAGCGATACGTCGACGCGGCTGCCATCTTTTCGCAGGCACACCGAATCGAACCGTTCCACCTGCTCGCCATGTGCGATCCTGCCGAGGATATCCGGCATCTCATGGAGCCGCTCGGGAGGAATGAGCATGGAAATGTGCTTCCCGATAGCCTCATTCGTAGAGTAGCCAAACATTTTCTGGGCAGCAGGATTCCAGGACACGATTGTGCCGTCGGAGGTTTTTCCAATGATGGCGCCTCGGGATGAATTGACGATAGATGCCAGTTGCGAATTGGTCGTCTCCGCGGCCTTGCGCTGGGTGATATCGCTCAGGATGCCATCGGCGAAGAGCTTGCCGTCCTGGCTGAACGTCCGCAGGGCCCGGTCGCGTACCCAAATCCAGCGGCCGTCCTTGTGTTGGGCCCGGCATTCGATGTCGAAGGTTTCGCCGGTTTCGAACAGTGCCCGACGCTTTTCCTGCACGCGAGCGCGGTCATCGGGATGAATAAGCGCAAACCATAATTGTGATCCCTGCTCGAGAAACTCTTGTGAGGTGTAGCCAATAACCTGCTCTACATTCGAACTAAGGTAAGAAACATCCCCCTTCAGACTGGCGGTCCAAGTCACATCCGGAAGATTGCCGAGCAGCCTGCGGTATTGCTCCTCACTCTTGCGAAGATTCTCCTCGGCCTGCTTGCGCAAACTAATATCGTGAGCGATGGTGGAGATGCCCAGGACACGTCCGTTCCTGTCCTTGATGACGGATATGGTAAGGGATACATCGAACCAGGTACCGTCTTTTCGCACCCTTACAGTCTCGAAGCGTTGGATTTGTTCGCCGCGAGCGACCTTGCCGAAGACCTCAGGCATTTCGTACATCCGCTCGGGAGGGACGAGCATGGAGACGTGCTTTCCGATGACCTCGCCGGCGGGATAACCGTACATTTGTTCCGCAGCAGGATTCCAGGAGACAATCGTCCCATCAGCCGTCCCACCGATGATGGCATCGCCAGAGGACATCACAATCGAAGCCAGCTGCGAATCGATTCTTTCGGCCTGCTTGCGTTCGGTGACATCGCTGAGCATTCCGTCGGCGAAGAGTTTGCCATCCTGCTGGAATGTGCGCAAGGCGCGGTTGCGTACCCAGATCCAGCGGCCATCCTTGCGGAGCATGCGATACTCCAGATCGAAGGTCCGGCCTTCCAGGAAAAGCGCCCGATAATTGTCCTCGACATTAAGATCGTCCGGGTAGATATGTGAGAGACGGAGTTCGGGTCCAGCGGCGAATGCCTCGGCTGGAGTGAAGCCGAACACGTTTTGTACATTGGGACTGATGTAGGTAAACCGTCGCTCGGCATCCATCGTCCAGGTAACGTCAGGAAGGTTGGTCAACAGCCTGCGGTATTGCTCCTGGCCCTTGCGGAGATCTTCCTCGGCTTGCTTGCGTTCGGTGATATCGCTGAGAACGCCATCCGCGAAGAGGACGCCATTCTGTTGGTGCGTACGAATGGCACGATCATGTACCCATCGCCATTCGCCGTCGCGCCGCTGGAGGCGGTATTCGACATCAAAAACCTCGTTTTCCTCGAAGAGCTTGCGGTAGTTTACCTCCACGGATTCGCGATCGTCGGGATGGATACGCTGGATCAAAGCCGCGGTTCCTCCATCGCATACTTGTTGCGGCGTCCGGCCAAATATATCCTGGACATTGGGGCTGACGTAGGTGATTTCACCGTTGAGATTGGAGGTCCGGGCTACGTCGGGAAGATTAGTTAGAAGCCTGCGATATTGCTCCTCGCTTTGGCGAAGAGCGTCCTCGGCGCGCTTTTTGTCGCTGATGTCGATGCCAACACTGAGGATGCAGGGCTGATTGCCGACAAGAATGCGCACGCCGGTCATGTAGCAGGGAATGCGCACGCCACTCTTGCTGAGCCAGGCGGCTTCCATCGCGGCATGACCTGTTTCCCAGGCCTGTCCCATGACTGCCGGAACCAAATCGCGATAGTCTTCCGCCAGGCCTTGGACCGCGGGCATCTCCCGCAATTCGGCGGCGGAGTAGCCAAGAACATCCTGGAGGCGCGAGTTCCAGCGCACCAGCTTCTTATTACTGTCGACGATGCAAGCCAGTCCCGGCACGTGCTCCATCAGGTTTTCAAAGTTTAATTTGGCGGCGCCGAAGGATTGAAGGTCGCTTTCCCGGCGGAGAAGACTTGCCAGGCCCATGAGGAACATGATTATCGAACAGAATATGATGGTCGCGATGTGTGATTGCCGGGGGGGGAATATGGAAAGAATTCTTGACCACTTCGTAGCAGGTGCTGACCAGAGCCGCAGCTAATGCGACCCATCCCGCCTTGACGAAGTTGGAGGCTTTGAACATGTGAAGAAAGCGGGAAGTCCTACCCTGCGCAGGCCAGAGTCTTCAATGATGATGTTAGGTTTCCAGGCCTCTAAACCATGTGACCCAGGTCACAGGGCAGTGGTTCGCCGACTCGCCATTCGTCCAGGATTTGTACAGTGTCCAGAATTTGGACGGCGGCCAAATTCGCGATTCGCGGACGATTTGCGCCCAATTCTCAGAAGCCAGGCGAGGCCAGACAGGGAGCCGAAGAATGAAGTCCGGCTCCCTTGACGGTTGGCCAAGGAGGGTTACCTTACGACTTGCAAATTGTTGGTCACCTGGAAGACGTCGCGCACCTGATTGGCGGCGATGTTAGCCAGGTTCTTGTCGCCTTCCGTGTTCACATAGCCATTGAGCGTCACCCGCTGATTGGCAACGATAATATGGATGCTGGGCGATGCCGCCCAGAAGTACTGCGACAGGCCACCCGTCCGCACCAGCGCACCATAGACTTGTTGCCGAGCCTGCTCGTCAAACAGGTTTGGCGGCAGCACTCGAATGTTGTTCACCACCTTCTCCACGCCTTCAATGCGCTTCACGGCCTGCTCGGCATCCCGCCGGGTCTGCGAGTGAAGGCTGGTGACCGCGCCACTCAAAGTCACAGTACGGCCCTGGACGCTGTACTCCAGATCGTCGAACATCGAGTAGTACGGCAGCCTGAGCAACTGGTCGCGAACCTTCTTGGCGATAGCGGCCTCAGCCGGATCGGCCGATGACGCGGGCACTACTTTGTAATCCAAAGTGACGGGACCATTGCTGCTCAATGCCGGCTCCGCAGCCTGATTTGCAGGCGAGACCGAGGTCGCCTGCGATGCCGGCGAAGTTTGGGCCGCGGCTCCCACACCCATTGCCAATACCAACGTAAATGGCAGCAGCCGTTTCATCATGTTTCCCCCTCCAATTCCTTACTTCGTTAGATGTAGGTACAAACACGGCGGCTGCGGCGGAGACGCGCTCGCGATGTGCGACTTAACAAAATGTAACGGATATTAGGAGGCGGGAAGAATTGTGCTCTTCGCGGTAGGAACACCGGGCTCGGTGATAGTCGGCAAAGGCGCTTGTGTCGTGCCCGGGGCACTCCGTGGCAGATGCCAAACCCACCCCGCCCTGAATGGCGGGGCTATCAGCTTCCGCCTCCTGCGGAGGCTCGAGTTGCTTCTGATTCGTACCGCAACGCCCGAGGTCGCGCTGCTTCTTATTCGTACCGCAACGCCTCAATCGGATCCAGCCGTGAGGCTTTGATGGCGGGCAACATTCCGCTGATCAGTCCCACAAAGATCAGAATGACAGTGGCCACGACGACCGTCGAGGGATCGATGATGAGGCGGATGTCGGCAGCTTCCGCGTTTTTGGCCACCGCACTGTAGAAGGTAATTCGCCCCACGCCGATCGACACCGCATAGGCCAGCACAATTCCCGCGATGCCGCCGACAAAAGTAACGGCCAGCGCCTCAGCCAGGAACTGGAAGAGGATGTCGCGGCGACGGCCGCCGAGCGCTTTCTCCACGCCAATCTCGCGCGTGCGCTGCGTGACCGAAACCAGCATGATATTCATCAGCCCAACGCCGCCGATACCCAACGTCAGCGTCCCGATGAAGCCCAGCAGGACCTTCAGTCCGGCGGTGATGATCTGGAACTGCTTCAGCTGCTTCATCATGTTGTAGACGAAGACCGCGCGCTTGTCGTCAGGATTGAAGTTGTACTGGTGGGCGAGCGCACCGCGCACCTGCTTCTCGATCAACTCGGAGTCGTTGCCTTCATACGACATCCAGATCCCGTCGAGATAGTGGGTATCTTTGAAGTCGCTCATGGTGCTGAACGGGACGTAGATGGTCTTGTTTACGCTGTCGTCGCCTTCCTGCATGTGAGGCGCGAGCACGCCGACCACCTGATAACTGATGCCGCCAATCCGTATATGCTGGCCAAGCGCATACTCTCCCGAGAACAGCTTGAGCTTGGCGTCGGAGCTGATGACGGCAACGCGTCCGCGCGTAGCTTCGTCATCGGGATTCAGCAGGCGGCCCTCGGCGAGATGCAGGGCCAGAATCTGAAACATGTTGGGATAGACCCCTTGGATGGGAAGGTCGTAGGTGCGAACGTCGCGCTGCACGCTGACCGTCTTGTCCTCCTCAGGCGTGATGCGATTGACCAGAGGCGCGGCCGCCGTGATGCGGTCCAGGTCGTCGATGGTGAGCTTGATCTGGGTGCCGGCTTTCTGTCCACCGGCCTGCTGCGAGGTGCGGCCAGGAAAGACGCCGATAATGCGCGTGCCCCAATTGGCAAAAATAACTTCGATGGCGCGGCCAAAGCCAGCGCCGTAGGCCAGCAGAAGGACCACGGTGGCAATTCCCCAGGCCATGCCCAGCATAGTGAGCGCCGTGCGACGGCGGTTGTAGCGCATTGCTGCGTAAGCCTGCGTTAGAAGATCGCGCGTCATAAGCGGCTACCTCTACTCCTGCCTCAATGCGTCAACCGGCTGTAACATGGCAGCCTTGCGAGCGGGATAGATACCCGCGATGATGCCCGCGGCGGCCAGTGTTCCAATCGCCAGGGTGGCCGACATAAATGACATGGTCGGCGGATCGAATCCCGGCACTTCGCCAACCCCACGCATCATGAACATCAGCAAGCCTGCGCCCGCCATGCCGATGCTGCCACTCATCAAGGTGAGAAATGCGCCTTCTAGGAAAAACTGCAACAGGATGCTGCGGTTGGTAGCGCCCAGGGCTTTGCGCAATCCGATCTCGCGAGTGCGCTCGCTGACCGCAACCAGCATGATGTTGATGATGCCGATGGCGCCAAGAGTCAGCGTCACCAGTCCGACTCCGCCAAGAAACACGTCCATGGCGTCGAAAATCTTGCCCACGGTTTCAGAGTTCTTGATGGTGTCCCAATCTTCGAAGGCGTCTTCGTCATGCCAGTCGAAGCCATGATTGCGGGCGATGATCTTGCGCACTTCCTCGCGGGCCTGCAGATGTTCCTGGCGAATGCGCGGCCGATAATTAATGAATGAGATCGCGTTTTCCTGACCATCCTTAGTCAACGGAAAGTATTCCCGCATGGTGCTGAAGGGCATGAAAACCCGATCGTTGGTGGAGTTGTTGTCACCGTGGCCCACCCGCTGGACCACACCAATCACTTCAAAGCGAATTCCATTGAGCAGGATGGTCGTGCCGACCGCCTGCCGGCCGGAGTAGAGATTCTTCAGCATCTCGTCGCCCAGCACGGCGACCAACCGCTTCTGCGATTCGTCGTCCTGATTGAACCAGCGGCCGTCGGCCAGCGGCAAGTAACGGATGACGTTGTAGTGCGGTGGAACACCACTGACCTCGCCGTTAGTGTTGTTGTAGGCGCTGACCTCGCGGATATCCAGCCGTGACAGCACCGGCGCAGCGGCGCGCACGTGTGGCGCTTCCTTCAGGATGTCCTGATAATCCTCGTCGGTGAGGTTGTAGTTCCGGCCTGAGCTCATATTGCCGGCGACTGCGGGAGCGCGTCCGGGAAAGACGAACATGATGTCTTCGCCCAGCGAGTTCAACTCCCGGCGATTTCCGGAGCGGAAGCCCTCGCCCAACCCAACCAGCAGCAACAGCGACCCCACGCCCCAGGCGATGCCGAACATCGTGAGGAAGGAACGCAGCTTGTGCGCCCACAGGGTTCGCAACATCTGGTGGAGAATCTCAAAAAACACCATGGGATGCGGAAGCTCCTTGGGTTCGCGTTGAGCAATGCAAAGCTAATCTGATTTACGCAACGATGGCTATCTTGGTTCCACCAAAGGTGGAGTGATCAATTATTGGACACTGCTAAGTGACGAAACGATAGCAAGTTAGAGACAAGTGCCATAAGACTTGTTCAAAGTTGATGAAAATCGTGAGGATCGGCAGTAGAGCGCCCCAAACCTGGTCGAGATTGTTTATAGTAGAAGTAACACCAGCTGCTATCAGTAGGTGAAATTTTCAGGGTTTCAGGAGTCAAGGAAGATGCCGAAAGTACCACGGGAAAACGACAGCGCAACGCCCAAGAAACGCGCCCGCAAAACC
>JBEKXQ010000077.1:0-20229 GCA_049511915.1 Candidatus Korobacteraceae bacterium | reverse complement strand
CAGCGAGGCTTCTGGCTCTTTACTGTTGATCTTTACGATTTCGGGGCGCAACCGTACCTCTTTTTCGTTCGTGAGGTGTTTGTGGAGCGAAACCTAACACATCGCTCCCTGCAACAGCAACTAAGAAGATTACCACGACGGCGTCCGCGGCGCAGTGAGGCGGCCCGGCGGGTACTGATCTAATTCCAGATCAGTACCGCCCGGCGGTGTAGGATAGACGCCGGTTCTGCCAGAGCGATGCCTGATACCGTACGTTTTGAAGATCGAGTGCGACGCGTGGATAGCAGCCAGAACTCGCGCGTGAAGGAGTTGCGGCGCAGCTTCGCCGAGGCCGCGCCTAACCAGCAGGGCGAAGTTGCCATCGAAGGCATGCACCTGTTGGAAGAAGCGATCCGCAGCGGACTACGGCTAGGGACAGTCTTCTTCAGCGAGTCGGCCCGCGAGCGCGCACATAAGTTGCTGCCGCAGCTATCGGCGCATACCGAAGCCTTGCTGTTGCCGGATAGCGTATTCGCCAGCGCCGTGCCGAGCGAGACTCCACAGGGCGTGGCGGCGCTGGTGCGCGTGAAATCCTTCACCTTGGAAAATATCCTGGCGGCGCAGCCCACTTTGCTGATGATTACTGCCGGGCTGCAAGATCCCGGAAATCTGGGGACGATTGCGCGCTCCGGCGAGGCGTTCAGCGTGACAGGCCTGCTTCTCGGCGATCGCACGGTCAGTCCCTGGAATTGGAAGGCGGTGCGCGCTTCGGCGGGATCGCTGTTCCGCCTACCGACGGCGAAAGCTGAACTGGAGCAAGTGCTGCCCGAGATCAAGAAAAGGGGAGTACGCGTGCTGGCTACGTCATCGCATAAAGGCACTGTAATTTCCGACGTGGATCTGCGCGGCCCAGTGGCGCTCGTCGTCGGCAGCGAAGGAGCGGGCGTCCCCAAGGATGTGATGGCGCAGGCGGACGAAATTGTAGCCATCCCGCAGTCGTCGAAAGTGGAATCGCTGAACGCGGGGATCGCGGCGTCGATTGTGTTGTACGAGGCGGCAAGGCAAAGATCACCACAGAGACCCAGAGGCACAGAGGTTTAGAATTCGAGATGTTGAAGAACGGGATTCGGAAGCGGGTTCTTTGATTTCCGAACTCTGTGCCTCTGTGTCTCTGTGGTGAATATTTCTTGAGCCTCTTCCAGAACAACTCGCAGTTTGACGAAGCGATTGACAAGTCGCGGCCGCTGGCCGATCGCATGCGCCCACGCACGCTCGACGAGTTTGTTGGCCAGGAGCACATCCTGGGGCCGGGCAAGTCGCTGCGGGTGCAGATCGAGCGCGACGACACCGGCTCGCTGATCTTCTGGGGACCGCCCGGCGTTGGCAAAACCACGCTGGCCAAGATCATCGCGCGGATGACGCAGGCTGACTTCATCGAATTTTCGGCCGTGCTCAGCGGGATCAAGGAAATCAAGCAGGTGATGGCCGACGCAGAACGCGCGCGGCAGTATGGCACGCGGACGATCGTCTTTGTCGACGAAGTGCACCGCTTCAACAAAGCGCAGCAGGATGCGTTTCTGCCTTATGTCGAGAAGGGCAGCATCCGGCTGATCGGCGCGACCACCGAAAATCCATCGTTCGAGATCATCTCGGCGCTGCTCTCGCGCTGCCGCGTGTACGTGTTGAGGTCGCTGAGTGAAGAACAGATCCTGGGACTGCTGCAGCGCGCGTTGCGGGATGAAGAGCGCGGCTTGGGCGAGCTGCATCTCGAAGCCGACGAAGCTGCGTTGCGCAAGATTGCGGCGTACTCCAGCGGCGACGCGCGCAGCGCCTACAACGTGCTGGAGGTTGCGGCGACGCTGGCGACGGAGCAAGCGAAAGAAGCCACGCCGCACATCACCGACGCAATCGTCACCGACGCGTTGCAGAAGCGCGTGCTGATGTATGACAAGGCCGGCGAAGAGCATTACAACCTGATCTCCGCGCTGCACAAGAGCGTGCGTAACAGCGACCCAGACGCCGCACTCTACTGGCTGGCTCGCATGTTGGAGGCGGGCGAAGACCGTCTGTACGTTGCGAGGCGGGTGGTGCGCATGGCCGTTGAGGACATCGGGCTGGCCGATCCGAACGCGCTCGGCATTACGCTGGCCGCTCGCGATGCGTTCGACTTTCTCGGCATTCCGGAAGGTGACCTGGCACTGGCGCAGGCAGTGGTTTACCTGTGCGCCGCGCCGAAGTCGAATGCAGTTTACACCGCCTATGGCGCGGTGCTGGAAGATGTGGAACGCACGGCGCAGGATCCCGTGCCCCTACATCTACGTAATGCGCCAACCGGGCTGATGAAGACTTTTGGTTATGGAGAGGGATATCAATACGCCCACAATCTGGAATCAAAGGTCGCGGACATGCAGTGCCTGCCGGATAATCTGAAGGACCGCGTTTACTACCATCCGACCGAAGAAGGCATTGAGAAGCGGATTAAGGCGCGGCTGGAAGAGATTCGCCGAGTGAAAACAGTTTTACCACACAGGCATAGTGACACGGAGCAGTGAAAGCGTGTACCCATCTTTGTCGCCGGACGCACCCTGCCCTGAAGGGCAGGGCTATCATCTTCCGCGCACAGGGCGGTCGTGTCCTGCAGGGCGGACAGGGTTACCTATCCGCCCTGCTTAGGTCACCTATGGTTTAGCAACCCTCGCCTACGGCATGGCGGCCGGAATCATCGTGATCTGCGCATCGCTGATTATGATGTCGGCGCCAATCGGAAGGTTATAGGAGTTGCTCTGATTGATGACCAGTTCAATCATGCGTACTTCGGTAGTGTCGGGATACGGGAAGTTAGAGATCAGGTGCTTGAGGTAGAGAGTTCCCAAGCCCAGGATGGAAACCTGCGTATTGTACGGAACATCGTCATTGATTGCCGGATAGCCGGCGACCGACAAACCGGTGAATGATCCTACTCCGGTTTCGAAGGTACCGCCAAAACCATTGACGACTGCGTTCACCTGACTAAAGATCACGTTGGCGGTGATCAAGCCGTTCAGCAGGTTCAAGCCTTCAACCTGGGAGGTCATCTGACCTTTGGAAAGTGGATTGGTGAGGTCCGACTCGCCGGTGTCGGTGACGGCGCCGCTGCTAAGAACGCCCGCGATATTTACGCTCGCGACTGAGTTGGTAAGCAACTGGCCGGCGGTTCCAAAGCAAGGCAGGTTCACCGGCGCGGTGGGGCTGGAGCTGATAAGCGTGCTGGCGACCGACGTCCCAAACGAACTACCAGTGACGATCGCAGGAGCGAAAGCCTTAATCATGCCGCTGGTGGCGTTGGAAACGATGATCTCAGTGCCCACGTCCAGCCCGAGCAGGTTGTTGGCCACCGTGATGTGGATGTCAATCATGTTCACGGTCATTTGTCCCTGCTTGCTGGTAATAGCGCTGGTCTGTTCATTCAGCACCACATAGCCTAGCCCAAGCAAATTGATCATGGTGTTGGGCGCCGGACTGTTGTATGGAATTCCGGCGATGAGCAAGTTCGTAAATGTGGAACCGGCTGCACTGACCTGAAATCCGCTGCTGGTAAGCGTGGTGGTACTTACCGCATTGAGCGCCTGGGCGGTAATTAGTCCGCCGAGCAAACTGACATTGGCAGTACTGGCGGTAGCCTGGGCGGTCATGGATGGAGAGCTGGACGCGGTTGTAGTCACCGCGCCCCCGGTCACGATGGGAAAGAGATTGAGAGCGACGCCGCTTCCGTCCACGATTTCGTTATCGTTGTTGGTGCCACAAGGCTCTTGCAAACTAGCCACGCCGGTTTGACTGACAATAATGGTGCTTCCCACAAATGCACTCGTCCCATAGGCTGAAGCTTGATAGAGCACGGTTTGTACGGCGCCACCAAAAGCGCTGACCGCTGTTAATGCAACAAGCAGCGCGAGAACCAAGCTAGTAGCGAGTACTCTGCATGCTTGCGAGGATGTGTAATTCGAGGTGCGGTGTGTATTGAACATTCATTCCCTCCTTCTAGGGGATGTCGAGGGGCCCAGTCTTCACCGGTGAATGTTGTCGAGCGCGCGGCGTGTCGCATGTTTGGCAGTCACGCACTTTGGAACGGTAATTGGATTTGCACAATCGCGGCCGCTGCGAGACATTGGTGGTCTCTTCGCGCCGGGAGGTGCTATGGAGGAGCCTATTGCAGACTATCCACGGATCGTCATCATGCTACCTCCTGGCTGCATTGCGAGGACCAATGACGGATCATTTGCTTGGACATATGCAATCGCCTTTCCAGACGCTAACTCCATGCAATACCTTGACGACCTTCAAACGCGCCTTTCCAAGATCAGGTACTTTTGACCCTAGATTGTGAAATAAAGTACTCAACAGCCACTTATCGGGCGTAGGGCAAAGGTTTCTTAATTCATCAGGGTTTTCCTTACCCACTGAGTGGTGGGTGGTATTTTCCCGGCAACTTAAGGCACGCAATCTAACCAGGTAACTAACTTGAGTTACCAGATACTTCCTGTCCAGGTTCGCAATAAGTTATTTATCCGATGAGGGGCTGACTAAATCATCGTGGGAGGTGCCATGCTATTGCTCACATTCGCGGAGATCGCTTCCAGCGCTGCTATGCAGTTCACACGGCCGATAGCTCGGACATCGTTGCAGGGTCTTGCTTGTTATAGCGAACTTAGTAGCAGTTGGTAGTCAGCGTCCGAGCAATTTTCTCTAAGACATTCAGCCAGGGCATAAGTCTTACAATGGGGTATATAAGACTGGAGGCGGTTACGAAGCTAGCTCCAGCTATGAGGATAACTAGAACAGCGGCCGATCATCACACGGTAGCCATTTCGATCTCGGCCAAGATGTCGGCGACGGCTTTAGGTGGGTAGGCAGACTCGAGGATAGGGCGGCCGATGACGAGATGGGTGGCGCCGGCGGCGATGGCGTCGCGCGGAGTTACAACGCGGGCCTGGTCTCCGGCGGCAGATCCCGCGGGACGAACGCCCGGGGTGACGATGGCGAAGCCCTCGCCTAACTCGCGACGCAGCTCGCTCGCCTCACGTGCCGAGGCAACGAGACCACCGCATCCGGCGTTACGGGCGAGCGCTCCCAGGCGGAGAACCTGGCGGAGGACAGTGCCCGAAACCCCGATTTCTTGGAGGTCGGCGTCAGAGAGGCTGGTGAGGACGGTGACTGCCAGCACCGTCGGCTTCGCCGCGGATTGTGCGGCAGCTTCGACGGCGGCCTTGAGCATCTTGCTGCCGCCGGAGGCATGGACCGTCAGCATGGTAACGCCCAGCTCGGCTGCCGAGCGTACAGCGCCGGCCACGGTGTTGGGAATGTCGTGGAACTTCAGGTCGAGAAAAACCTTGCGGCCTGAGGAGACGAGGTCGCGCACGACCGTCGGCCCCTCGGCCGTGAAGAGCTGTTTCCCGACCTTATATGTAGTTGCGGCGTCGCCGATAGATTGAACGATCAGGCGAGCCTTGGCAGCGCTGGGAACGTCCAGCGCCACGATGAGCCGATCTTTTGCCAGCATCGGCTTCCAGTTTAATACAGGGCCCGGCTCCCGGGTTTGCTGCTCAAAGCATTAATTATTGCGGACTGAGGTTCTCCGCAACCTCGGGAGTTTGAAGAACGTCGAGGCGTACACGATCTACGCCACTCATGGACAGCATTTTAGCTGCGCCGTAGGACAGGTCGATGATCCGGTTGGGGGCGACAGGTCCGCGATCATTGATGCGAACGACGACCGACCGATCAGTCTTTAAATCTGTGACCTTGACCCAGGAACCGAGTGGCAATGTACGGTGGGCGGCCGTGAATTGAACCATGTCGTAGGGCTCGCCGCTGGCAGTCTTCCTGGACTGAAAGATGCGACCGTACCACGAAGCCTTCCCGATCTGAGCTTTCCTGGATCGGAGTGGCTTGGATTCCTGAGTCTGTCCTGGGGTCCCTTTTTTCGATTCCGGTGTGCTATTACCGGGTGCTGCGCTCAGCGCGGTGGCGAAAAGCAATGTCGCCGCAACTGGGCTGAGTACTCGTAACATTAAACACCTCTCATCGTTTAAATTGGTCCTCCTGACAGGATGTGTATAAGTCTATTGACCGCCGGAAGCGAGAGTCAATCCCCCCAAGTGGGAATCCGACATTTCGGATTGCCATTTTGGGATTATTGTGCTAGGCACGGTGCCGAGCAAAGGTGGCCTCCGGTGGCAGTATCGAGCTATTCTCCCTGTCAGAAATGGCCTGACGAATGATTGGCGTTGCAGGTGAGATGGCATTGGAGGGCAAGAGGTTGGCAGAGATAAACCGATTAGAAACAGTAGTTTGCGTGCGAACAATGACTAAGTGGGCTCCAGCCAGGAAGCGGATCGACTTCCCGGTCGATGTTCCGCCAGGTGCTCCAGACGGAAGCGGCATACCAGGGGTGTGGCCGACAGGTTTCAAGGGCCCGCGGAACAAGACCGAAAAGCGCCCCTCGCCGAACATCAGGAGCCGACTTTTGTACAAAAATATAAGGGGCCCGCAATGGCGCAGGCGGTTTGTCTGCAAGGAGAATCGGACAGGCAGTGGATGTTATCCTGAATGCCACCTTCCTTTGACGAGGCTGTCACGCTTTCATGCCCGACCAAAATCCTACTGATACGCAATCCGATAACGATCTAAACGAGTCCTTTGGCGATCTTCTTTCCCAATACGAGCGCAGCCATTCGCACCGAGCTGAGGACGGGACTAAACAGCTTGAGGGCTCAGTAGTTGCCGTCACCGACGATTCCGTGCTGCTCGATATCGGCTACAAGAGCGAAGGCATTTTGCCCTTGTCCGGGTTCCAGAGCGCCGGCGAAACGGTAAAGCCGGGCGACAAGTTCATGGTCACAGTGAAGGGACGCGATCCCGAGGGCTACTACGAGCTCACGCGCTCCCGAGTGGCGCGGCCGAAGGACTGGTCTGGGTTGGAGCGCGCCTTTGCCGAGAAGGCGACCATCATCGGAACGGTCACCGACATGGTAAAAGGCGGTTTCAGCGTCGATGTCGGAGTCCGGGCCTTCATGCCGTCCTCGCGTAGTGGAGTGCGCGATGCCGCCGAGATGCCGAAGCTGGTCGGGCAGGAGATCCGCTGCCGCATTACCAAGCTGGATGTCACCGAGGAAGATCTGGTGGTCGACCGCCGCGTCATCGCGGAAGATGAGGAGCGCTCGGCGAAGGAACTGCGCTATTCCGAGGTCAAGGAGGGCGATATCGTCACCGGGACGGTACGCAACCTGATGGATTACGGAGCGTTCGTCGACATTGGCGGCGTCGACGGCCTGCTTCATGTGGCCGACATTGCCTGGGGCCGGGTCAACACGCCTTCCGATGTTTTGACCGTCGGGCAGGAGATCGAAGCCAAGGTCTTGAAGATCGACTCCGAGAAGCAGCGCATTTCCCTCGGCCTGAAGCAGCTTCAGCTGCATCCCTGGGATGCGGTGGCCGAAAAGTACAAGACGGGCGAACGGGTCCGCGGGACGGTCAGCCGTCTGGCCGACTTTGGCGCGTTCGTCGAGTTGGAGCCGGGTGTGGAAGGCCTGGTCCACATCTCGGAGATGTCGTGGGTCAAAAGGGTGTGCAAGCCGAGCGACCTGGTGAAGGTCGGCGAGACGGTGGAAGTCGTCATCCTCGGCGTGAACGTCGGCGAGCAGCGGCTGTCCCTGGGGCTGAAGCAAGCATTAGGAGATCCCTGGGCCGAAGTCGCGCAGAAGTTCCCCGTGGGCTCCGCCATCGAAGGACCGGTGACCAGCATAACCAAGTTCGGCGCCTTCGTTCAGGCGGCTGAAGGCGTGGAAGGCATGGTGCACGTCAGTGAGATCAGCGCCGAGAAGCGAATTAACCATCCGCAGGACGTATTGAAGGTGGGACAGGTGATCAAGGCACAGGTGCTGGCCATCGACAGCGAGCGGCGGCTTATGCGACTGAGCATGAAGCAACTGGTTCCTACCAGCCTGGATGAGTACATCGCCGAACACAAGACGGGTGACGTTGTCACCGGGCGCGTGGTGGACGTTTCTGGCGAAAGCGCGCGCGTGGAACTGGGCGAAGGCTTTCAGGCGCCCTGCCGGCTTACGGCAATCGCTCCGGCGAAGGAAGAGAGCAAGAGTGAAGGCCACGCCGATCTCTCATCGCTGACTTCCATGCTGCAGGCGCGGTGGAAGGGCGGCTCCGGCGGCACCGCTGCTGCCAAGCCGGAAGCAATTCGCGCCGGACAGGTTCGGAGCTTCCGCATCGCCAAGCTCGACGCCGACAGCAAAACCATAGAGCTGGAGCTGGCCTGATTGACCGCTCGAACCAAAGTCAAGGCGAAGCAAAAATCTCTCAGGGATTAGTGTTCTGACGCAACGATTAGTCCTTATGAATCGAAGCTTCATCCTCGCCATGTTCCTGCTCGCGGCTTTCGGTACGGCGTGCGGGCAGTGGGACATCCAACAATCCAATTCCACGGCTGGTCTTCGTGGCATCCACTCGGTGGACGGCACGGTGGCGTGGGCCAGCGGCGCAAACGGCACGGTTCTCCGGACCGAGGATGGCGGTTCGCATTGGCAGAAATGCGCTACGCCGCCCCAGGCCGATAGACTCGACCTTCGCGGCGTCTGGGCGTGGGATGCCAAGACTGCGATCGTTATGTCGGCTGGGCCGGGAGGCCAGTCACGCCTTTACAAGACTGACGACGTCTGCGCGCATTGGACTGAGGAGAGACAGAACTCGGAAAAGGACGGATTCTGGGATGCAGTCGGCTTTCAGACACAGAATGTCGGCGCGTCAGGAGATCAGAAGACAGGAGTGCTGATCGGCGACCCTGTCCGTGGCCGTTTTTATACCGAGGTGCTGATTCCGGGACACGGTTGGGCTGTTGACGATGGCTCCTGTGCGGCTGTCCAGGGTGAGGGCGCCTTCGCGGCAAGTAATTCGTCGGTGTTTGTTTTTGGATCGGGCCGGTACATCCTGGTGACGGGTGGCAAGCTCGGGGCTCGCGCACTACTCTCTCCTCTTCTGGCTTACAACGACGGCACTCGAGATTGTCTGGCCGTTTGGCTCCCGCTGGCGGGCGGCGCTGATTCGACGGGAGCCTTCTCAGTTAGCTTCCGCGACGCGAAGCATGGCGTGGTGGTGGGCGGCGACTACAAGATGCCTAATGACTCTTCGGCCACGGCGGCGTGGACAGCCGACGGGGGCCGTCACTGGACGGCTGCTTCCCAGCCGCCGCGCGGATACCGCTCGGCCGTAGCATGGGACGCCGGTGCGAAAGTCTGGATCGCCGCCGGATACAACGGGTCAGACATATCGCATGATGGTGGCAAGACCTGGCAGCGCCTCGACGATGGCAACTGGAACGCGCTCTCGCCGCCCTACATTGTTGGGCCCGACGGGCGCATTGGAAAACTGCGGTCAGGGGCGGTCAAGCAGTAAGGCCCTCGGGCTAACTTAAGTAGGCGGCCTAGAAGTTGGCCCTGTTGGCCAGTTTGGGGTAACTTCCGAGCGTCTGACCATTCGGGAGCTAGCCCCAATCCGACGAGCCGGGCGGGCAAAGTAAAGTCGCGCCTATCGCAGCGGAGGCGCCAACTGAGCTCGTTTGCCTACGGAGCGCTATGACCAGTACACTGCAGCACGCCCAGATAGGCGCTCCAAGGACCGACTGCGTCACGATACTGATGCGCCATCACTCGGGATAGTTGATGCACATGAGTGAGGTCGTGAACGGCCCATGTCGCCAGAAGTTCCGATAGCGTTACCACTCCCAGCGCTGGATGCCTTCCGCGCCGGGTGAAGTCTTCGTGCTGTAAATTCAGTGCCTGCAGCGCAGCTAGGTTCCCCCTTCGCAAGCAGGCGAAGTCGTCCAAGAGCTGCTCTAGAGACTTGTCTTGACTCTCTTTCAACTGTGCAAAGCGGTCCAAGGGATCAAATGGCCGCGCTTCGCCGTTCTCCAGCATGATCCCCACCCGCGGCATCCAGTCGGTGCGCTCCCCGAAGATGAGATGGCCCACGATGTCGAACGCGTTCCAGGTATCCTTTCCTTCGTTGCAGCGAACCCACACGTTGGGCAGCCCGCGCAACAGCGCATTTAGGGTTGCGGGAGTGCGGCTGAGAACTGCGATGGCCTCGGCCAGGCTGAATTCCGTCAAGTTTGCCATGCCTCCCTGGATGCAATGCCCAGCCCTTTGGACTCAAGCGACGGAGCGGAGGCGCATAAGAATCCCTAATCACCCCGGCCGGAATTCTGCTTAAATTGGCGCTTATGAGGCCAAGGCTCATCCTTAATGCATAGCCGGTTGCGGACGGCCTGAAGGCCGTCCTCTCCAAGAACAAATCGTTGATCAGGATTTCCCTAGCGGCAATCCATGCTGGATTCACCGGCGACAATTCCGGCGGGTGCGTCGGTAAATCGAAGGGTGCAACTCGTGACTTCCGGTGGCAACTCGTGGAGCAGAACCACCGAAGTACCGCTATAACGGCAACGCATAAAGACCTTCAGGGAGCGATAGTCTTTCACCTTCCAGGTCTGCGTAATCTTCTTGCCTTTCTCTTTCTGATCGTCGGGTGCAAGGTCGAATTCCTGGCCGCCGGCACCCACGTTGTACACCGAGATTCGCTCAAAACTGTGCTCCGTCTTAGCCGGAGCAACCGTCCAGGCCGGCACCGGCGCGGTTGTTTCTTCTACTGCGATGTTGGCCGGGCAAACTACTGGAGTCGAAGTCTGCTTTTGTTGTGCATATCCAGCCGCGGAAGCAAACAATGCCAACCAGCACCCAAGAAACCCCAACCGCAGTGAGCGCTTAAGCGATGACATAGAACGCATCTCCATCCAAGCCGGTAGTTTGCCAATTTTCTTATCCAATTGCACGCCAATTTTTGCTTTGCCTTTACCGCGTCAGTCTGGTATTGTCCGCGGCAACACAGAGCTTGGGCGCCTGCGCTAACAGTTTGCGTCGGCCACCAAGTATCCGCTCGCATCATCCCAGGGAGGGCTTGCATGGCTTTCTGTCCAAATTGCGGCACGCAAATAGCAGATAACGTGGCGTTCTGTCCCAGTTGCGGTAAAGGCACGGGCCAAGCCAGTCCCGGCACGGCATCGGCTGCGCCCCCGCCATCTCCACCACCCGCGCCGGCCGCCAACTATAGCGCGCCTGCGGCTCCGGTTGCTGCTGCTCCGCCGCTGGCGGAAAACGTGGCCGGCATGCTGGCTTATTTCACCATCATTCCTGCCATCATTTTTCTGCTGATCGAGCCCTACAACCGCAATCGGTTCGTGCGCTTTCACTCGTTCCAGTGCCTGTTCGTCGCCGTCGCCCTGGTGGTGATCGACGTGGTGCTGATGATTCTGTCATCTATTCTGCATCTGGTGCCGGTGATTGGATGGATGGTGACGGCACTGATGTGGCCGCTCTATAGCCTTGCCGTGCTTGCACTCTGGTTGCTGCTGGTGATTAAAGCCTACCAGCACCAGATCTTCAAGCTGCCAGTCATAGGCGATCTGGCGGAGAAGCAAGCCGGAGCGTAGAGCTACGGCCTTGAGAGGCCGTGTCGCCGCTCCGTTTCTTTCTGCTTGACCGCGGGCTCACGCCTGCGACTAACACAAATGCCGCCGCTGATGCGGCTCGAGATTGTTTTCCATTCATACCCGGGGCTGACGCCCCGGGCCAACTTCATTCCGCCGCGTTGCGGCTATTTTCGGCGAGAATCTCCTGCCATGCACGAAAACTCTGCAGCAACATCGGTCCAACATCTTTTGTTCCTGTTTCTGTTGGTTGTGGCTCCGATCTGGGATTTCTACGACACCAGCCGGCTGAAGAAAAATCCGGGCTCGCCACAGAAAATCCGCTACTACAAGACGCTTACAGCCTGGCTGTGGATTTCCAGCATTTTGGCTTTGCTTGCCGTGGGCTGGCGCCCGCTGTTGACCATCGGTCCTGCGCCGAGCGAGATCCCCTGGCTGCTGGAGCACGTTTGGGTTTTCTATCTGGTGGAAGTGGTGATTTCGCTCTTCGTCGCACTCATGCTGCTGCCGCTCGCCGTGGTCTTCTGGAAGAAAGTGAAGAAGCAGCCGCGGAAGTATTCATCAGCCGACGCGTTCAAAGCTCTCAGCTACTTCCTCCCCGCTAGGTGGACGGAGCGCCGCTGGTTCGCGTTTCTCTGCGTCACGGCGGGCATCTGCGAAGAAATTCTTTTTCGCGGCTTCCTGCTGCACTACCTGCATGTTTTTCCCTGGACGCTGAACCTCACGCTAGCGCTGCTGATTGCGGCTTTGATCTTTGGACTGCAACACCTCTACCAGGGCGCCGGCGGAGCGGCGTCAACTGTGGTGATCGGCCTGCTTTTCAGCCTGCTGTTCCTGCTGACCGGAAATCTTCTGCTTCCGATGATCCTCCATGCCGTGATGGATTTGCGCATGCTGGTGATCTTGCGTCCGCCAGTGGAGTAATCCACCACAGAGACAGAGAGTTGTCTTGCTTTCTCTGTGCCTCTGTGCCTCTGTGTCTCTGTGGTGAACGGTTTTCGCTGTGAACCGCTTGACATCTCCGGCTCGAAAATGTCATTTCTATTTACTTTTTATTTCCTGTCACCCATGTGACGGGCGATATTCCTCTATACTGAACAGCTTTACTGCGGCGGAAAGGGTTTGTGAGGATCAAGGTCTTCTATCACGACAAGTGTTTTGACGGCGCCTGCTCGGCGGCGCTGTTTACGCGGTTTTACCACGAGCGCATTCGCGAGCACGCCGAGTTCGAGTATCAGGGACTGGTGCACCGCGCGGGCGCGCTGTTCGACGAAGCGGATTTCACCGGCGACGAAAACGCCATCGTCGATTTCAAGTATTCTTCGTCGCCGCGGGTCACGTGGTGGTTCGATCATCATCAGAGCGCCTTCCTCACGCCTGAAGACGCCTCGCACTTTGAGCATGAGCAGAGCGCCACCAAGTTCTACGATCCCGGCTTCCGCTCCTGCACCAAGTTCATCGCGACCGTGACGGAGCAACGCTTCGGTTTCAATCCCGCGCCAACAGCCGAGATGATCGGGTGGGCTGACATCATCGACGGGGCGTTGTACGACAATCCGCGGGCGGCGGTGGAGATGAAAACGCCGGCTACCAAGCTGACCATGCTGATCGAGTCGAACCAGGACCCGCAATTCATCCCCAGCCTGATCCCGCAACTGGCCTACAAGCCGCTGGCGGGGATCGTTGCCCAACCGGCGATCGCCGAACGCCTTCCGCAATTAATGGAACGGCATCGCCGCTCGATTGAGATCCTGCGTGAGCGCGCGCAATGCAAGGACGGCACCATCTATTTCGACATTACGGATCACGAGCTCGAGGGCTACAACAAATTCATCCCGTACTACCTGTATCCGCAATGCGTGTACAGCGTTGGGTTGAGCAAGAGCAGCTTCCGCACGAAGGTCTCGGTGGGATCGAATCCCTGGACGACGGCGACGCACATGGAGAACCTAGCGAAGATTTGCGAACGCTACGGCGGAGGCGGACACGCGCGGGTGGGAGCGATCTCGTTTCCGCCAAACATGTTCCAGCAGGGACGGCAGGCGGCGGAGGAGATTGTAAAGGAATTGCGCGCCAGCTGGCGGGCCCATGGAGGTCGCTAGGAGACTGCGGAAAAGGTCCGAAAAGCAAGCCCCTCGTCGGACTTAAAGGCCTCCTCGTGATCACAAAACGCCAAAATACAAGGACCGCAACTACTGGCGCGGGGCTCGGCTGGCGATGACGGAGTGTCCGCTACCAGTTGGCATTGCGTCCTCGGCCCGTTGCAACAGTTCCCAATCCGATTGGAACTCAGGGGACAGTTCGCGGTGATTGGATTTCACTGTAAGCAGGACTTCGGTGCGAGCCAACAGTAACTGCAGCGCCAGGCGTGAATCCGATTGAGGGCTGACAATGTTGTCGGTGGTTAAGCCGACGCGGAGCACGTGGCTGCTGTTCTGCGCTTCCAGCCAGGGTTGGCCGCCGGCGTCAAGATACACTCGCCCCCGCGCCTGAAGGTTACGAAACAGATTGTGCAGCTCGCGGCGATTGGAGATGATTCGGTCGTCGATGGCGCTGCTCAGCACTTCCTCGAAGCGGTCACGGTAGGTCTTCCATTGCTGCTCGTCGCCAACTTGTGCGACGCGCTCAGCGCGCAAGTCGCGCTGGAGGTCTTGCGCCTGCGCATGGTCGCCGGACTGCTTTGCGTCGGCCAGTTCTTCCAGCAGAACTGCCGAATTCTCAGAAGGACGATTGCGTAGCTCGTGGTCGGGAGTGAAGTGTCCGGTGAAAAAATAAGAGGCAGCCAGCACGGGAACCGCCTGGGCCTCCACGAGCATAATCGGCACCAGCCATTTGAAGGAGCGAACCGTCTGCTCCGTGCCTTCATGGCAGTCGGAGCTGCGTTTGTAGGTGCCGGGCACCTGCTCTACGCGGAGCACATGCAGGTCGAGCTCAGGATGATGCTCGGCGTAGTGGGTGAAGCTGCGCGCGATGGCCTTCGGCCCGGTCATGGCGAAGTCGTTCACGAAATCGCGGTGGGCGGAGTGGGGGAAATACGTATTCACCACCAGCTTGGCGAAGTCGGCGCAATTGCGCGAGAAGCCGTTGTAGTGATTTACGTTGGCCCGGGCGTTGAATTCGCGGACGAACTGCTCGTCCTGCTCCTCCGTGGTGTGGACCTGGAAAATGTAGATCTCGCGCACGAAGGCGGCAGCTACCGAGTCGCGCCAGTTGGCTTCAGGATTATTGATGCAACGGGGCGTCGTACATAACTGCTGAAGATGCTTCTGGCGATACTGGTCCTGCAAAACCGCGCGCAGCTCGGGAGATCCGAACAGGGGCCGGTCGCGCAGGTCGTCGACGCCATAGAGGTAGAGGCTGAGCGGAACGATATTCCACTCGTAGGGCTGATCCTCCATGTAGTCTTCGTAGTTCTGAATGACCGCTCCGGGCTCGCCGGGTTCGCACATCCTGAGGGTGACGGGCGAGGCAGGACAAATTCGCGACAGGTAGACCGCCGCATGGCCCTCGCCGGTGATTTCCGCGGTCAGAGGTAAGGGATGGGCGTTCGCTTTGGCATTCAGAAGCAAGCCGATGTCGGCTCGCGCTGCCGGGTGGGCCGCCGCGAGAGCGAAAAGTACCAGAAATACTTTCAGCCAAAGCCGCATGTGCTCATCAGGCCCGCCCGGTTAACGCACCTGCGGACTCGCTACTGGTCTTAGACGAAGCTGGGTCGATGCGGGCGCATTGAGACCATGCCAGCTCCTGTCATTATTTTTATCATACCGACAGAATTGCGCAGCGAACATTAACTAATGGTGAACCCAAATTGCGGCGTTTTGTTTTGCAAAGCCTTCATAAAGGAATAAACTTCTCCCCAAGGCAATCCGTGGGGTGATCCGCGACGTATCCAGAGATGAAGGTTGGCAGATGCCGCGAGCGCGTACCTCCGCGGACCGGGCCACTGAGCGGTCAATTCCATACAACAGGAGATCAATATGAAGCGAGTTCTCTTAGTGATCGGGCTCTTTCTTTGCAGCATGACCTTGCTGGCCGTAGCCAAAGACCAGAGCTGGGACGGATGGATCAGCGACTCCAAGTGCGGAGCCAATGGCGCTAACGCTTCCCACGCAGCGTGCGCGAAAAAGTGTATCGGCGCCGGCGAGAAGCCGGTCTTCGTGACCGACAAAGACCAAAAGGTCATCGCGGTGGAAAACCCTGATGCCGTTAAGGACCACGTGGGACATCACGTGCAGGTCACCGGCAACATGACCAGCGATGGTTCGCTGCACGTAGCCAGCGTCAAGATGCTTTCGCAGTCGGGCGGGACAGGCGGCGGCATGAGTGACATGCACTGAGCTGCCGCGTAAGCGAACAGCACCCAACTGCAAGTCGCACGATGCCCCGTTGCAGCCTTCTTTGGCCTGAGCGGGGCATTGCCGCGCAACCCAACGTTGCTGCGCGATGAACTCGCCAACGCCAACGCCGTCGTCACTTAACCCCGCTACTTCGTAATGGGTCAGTCTGAAATTCTGGGTCAAGTGGTCTTGGGTGGGGCACGCCTTCACCCGACAGTCGGTAAGCGCGTGAGTTTCAAATTGACCCCACTACCCGCGACTTGCATCACTTGACAAATCGCCAACCGCAAGCATTGCATGGTGACAGGTCTTTCAGAGAAGCGACTTCTCTGGATGGCGCGGCCTGGAGAGAGAGCATGGAATCGATCACGAACTTGGGCCCGTTTCTGGTGCCAATTACGGCAATTATAGTGGGTGGGGTGATAGCGATCGTAGTGCTAATTCTTCGCCACCAAGAGCGGATTGCGAAGATTGAGCGCGGGATCGATCCGGACGGCGCGAACAGGAAGTAGCTACTCAAGTCGTCAGCAGGGACAATTTTTTGCAGTCGGGTTCCAGCGTGTGGAAGCTACAGTCGCCGGTATATCAAACCAGCAGTCACGCAGGCTATCTATCGTCAGCCCTGCGGAAACGGTCTCCCCATGCATTCCGCTGTGATTATTAAGAATCACCAACCCAAATTAATCGAGGCTGCGAAGTTCCACGGCGCTCGCCCGTGGCCCCGGCTGGTGTAACCTCGCCTGCGCCCTCCCGGTGACGAGTTGTCATGGGCTGCCCGGTTCACTTAAACAGTCCTAGAATAGGGCTACGATTCGCTATAGACTGCTGCTGTGACGAGACTGAGGTTGATGGTGAGGTCACATTGGAGAAGGAATCATGAAGAAGAGCGTCGTAGCAGTTATGGTTGTAGTCAGCACCCTGCTTTTATGCAGCGTATCCGTCATGGGACAGGCCGCGGCGCAAAGTGCTCCGGGCGCAGGCGCGCAAGCGAGCCCGATCAAGGACCAGGACATTGAGATGCTGCGGGCGGATCTTCGCCAGCAGCGCAAGCAGATCATGGCGGAGAACATGACCCTCACCGCCGACGAGGCCACCAAGTTCTGGCCGATTTTTGACCAGTACCGCAAGGAAGCCATCAAACCCAATGACGAACGGTGGGCGGTGATTAAGGACTATGCCGCGAACTACACCGCCATGACCGATGCTCAGGCGCAGGATTACATGAAGAGATCGACGGCGGTTGACCAGCAACTGCTGGCCTTGCGCATGAAGTATGTTCCGATATTTGAGCAGGTCATCTCGGCGAAGAAAACTGCTTTGTGGTACCAGATCGATCGCCGTGTCGACCTGCTGATCAATCTGCAGTTGTCCGCGATGATTCCCATGGTCAATACCAAGTAGGCTGCATCAAGAGCAGTTGCCGGAATCCGGTTTTTCCGGATCACTTGGTAGTGTCCTAATAGTTTAGGACACTAGCTACATTGGAGCGCAGTTGTCGGTTGTCGCACTCTATGCTCTAAATGAGCATCGACCGCACTTCTTCCACGTCCCAGTCGGGGATTGCACCGGGACGGCTGGCCACCAGCGCAGCCACAGCATTGGCAAAGGCGCCACAGCGTCCCACGTCCCAGCCCTGATCAAGACCATGAAGGAATGCGGCGGCGAAGGCGTCGCCCGCGCCAACGGTGTCGGCGACCTCGACCTTGCAGCCGGGTATTTCGGTGTAGACGCCGTCCTTGTAGATACCGCAACCGCGTTCGCCCAAGGTCACGCAAATGGTCTTGCAGTGGTATTGATCGCTCCAGCGCCGGCAAAAATGCTCCACCGAGCCTTCGTTGCCGCCGGAGTTCAGCGAGGCATCGAGGAACTCGGCTTCGCTGTCGCTCAGCTTGATCACGTTGGCATGCGATGCGAGCTGCTCCACGGTGGTCAGGTTCCAGTTGCCGTCGCGCAGGTTCACATCGTAAAAGCGCTTGGCTGCCGGCACTTTTTCCAGCAACTGCAAGGTGGAATCCAGAGCCCGTTTCGAGGTGTGATAGAGCGTGCCAAAGTAAATCCATTGCGGCTGCCACTCCGCAAGACGCCTGACCTGCGGCTGGGTGAGATTCACGAAATCGTAGGCTGCCGGACGCACGATGCGAAACATCGGCTTGCCGTCGGGACCAAGTTCGACTTCGGCCGTGCCGGTGCGCTGGCCGCGCCGGAGTTGCACGAACTCCGCCGAAACGCCACATCGCTGCAGATCATGGAGGGCACGATGGCCGCGCTCGTCATCGCCTACGCCGCTGATGAGCGCCACTTCGTGTCCCAGCTTGTGCGCATGGGCGGCAAAGTTCAGCGGAGCTCCGCCCAGATACTCGGTCGGGCCGATGACGTCCCACAAGATCTCTCCAATGCTGACGATGCGCACCCGCAATCCTCCAGCTCCATCGTATCGCGCAGACCGAAAATGCGGTGCTCTTCCCGAAAGCGTCCAGTTTCCAATTCCCGCCACCAAATGCGGTCAAGAGGATCACGATAACCTTGCATTCCGCTGGATTTCCGCTATGATTCCACCTTCGCGATGAAATTCTCCTTCCAACGCGAGCGCAGTGCAGAGTTGCCCGACGTACCCGTGCGCGCTGAATTCCCGCCATTGTCCGGCGCCGACATCGCGGGCATGATCAATGGGAACAACGCCGGCGGTGATTTCTACCACTTCCTGCGCGCCAATCGCTGTCGCGTGGTCTTCGGACTGCTCGATGTCGCCGGCAGACAAGAGGAGAACCATGCCATCGTTGAAGCGGCGCGCCAGACGTTTCAAGACCTTGGCAAGGACCGCTTCGCCCCCGAGGATGTCAACGAAGCCGATGTCATGATGGAATTCTGCCTGGAGTTGAACCTGAGTATTCGCCGCGCGGCCTCGGGAGTGCGCTCCTGTGCGGCGTTTCTTGGGTGCTACAACGAAGAGCTGGGAACCATCTGCTATGCCAATGCCGGACACACTCCGGGGCTGTTGCGTGACCCGAGCGGAATAACTGAGTTGCCGGCGACGGGCCTGCCACTGGGACTGTTCTCCGCTTCCACCTACGAAGCCCCTACGGCCGCGCTGCAACATGGGGCTTCCCTGCTGCTGGTCTCGCGCGGCGTAATTGAGGCTGCGTTCAAGAAGGAAGAATTTGGACTGGACCGCGTGAAACAGCATTTTGAGCGCGCGCCCCAGGACGACGCCAGCCAGATCGCCGCCCTCATTCTCAGCGGTGTGCATCAGTTTGTGCAGAAGACGCCTCACCTCAATGATGTAACGGCACTCGCCCTGGTTCGGCGGGTTCAGGCAGCGGCGGCGTGAGCTGGTTCGAGACAGAAAGCTGAAAATTATGGAACTCGCCAGCCCGTGAGACCGAACGACTGCTTACGATGCGGATTATCGGGACGAAACCGCGCTCCCATGATGGCGAATGGGCATCTAATCAGGGAGTTGGTATGCTTAAATTGTCTTGTCTCGCACTCCGAAAGGGTATAGCGCCGCCCCTCTTACAATGAGATTATCGACCCTTATTGCCGTCGTCATCGTTCTGACTATTTTTCCCCTCGCCGCTGTTGCTCAGCAGACAACGCCATCGGGAAACGCTCCTTCGTCATCCTCGACGCCGGATCAGCAGCCGCCCGCGAACCAGCAGCAGTCCAAGCCGAATCAGCAGCCGTCGCAAGCGGACCAGCAGCAGCCCCTGACTTCAGAGCAAGTGCTAAAGCAGGAAGAACACCAGCGAGCGCTGGGAGTGGTTCCCATGTTCGGCATGACCAGCGTCAAGAATGCACCTCCGCTCAGCAGCAAGCAGAAGTTTGAGTTGATGGCTAGAACTCTGTACGACCCGTTTACATTCGTTGCCGCGGGTCTGACGGCGGGCGTGGGACAGGCGTCGGACTCCTTCGCCGAATACGGCCAGGGAGCGTCGGGTTACGGGAAGCGCTATGGCGCAGCTTTGGCGGACGGCGCCGATAGCAATCTGTTCAGCAACTTCGTGTATCCCGTGCTCTTCAAGCAGGATCCCCGCTACTTCCGAGTGGGTGAAGGTCCCATCAAACTACGCATCTACAGTGCATTCAAGCAGGAATTTGTCGCCAGGAAGGATTCCGGCGGTTACACCTTCCACTTCTCCAATGTGCTGGGAGCGTTCACCGCGGGCACGATCTCCAATACCTACTACCCGCAGAGCGATCGCGGCGTGGGACTGACCGTCAGCCGCGCGTCCATCGCGTTGGGATATGGTTGTCTGGGAGACATCTTCCTGGAGTTTTGGCCGGACATCCAGGGGAAGCTCTTCCACAAGCATGAGAGCCAGGCTAATCCCAGCGAGCCGCAGGGAGTAGCGCCGAAGTAGAGTGGGGGCTGGTATCGGCCAGATG
>JBEKXQ010000076.1:0-20344 GCA_049511915.1 Candidatus Korobacteraceae bacterium | reverse complement strand
GTCTTCGTCATTGGGGTCTGGAGTGGTAGTGTCGGAAACGGCCGGAACTGCACCCCAATCGTTGAGCTGCCAGATGGCATTGCTGTTGGGTCCTCCGAGCGTGCCCAGGTCGATCATCCCGCTCCGGCCCCAAAGAAACGCATGGAATACAGTGTCGCCGGGTAAGGTCGAATAACCGTCCGCCTGACCGCTCTGGTTGGGGGCATCATCCTGGGCCCCGCTGAACGTCCCGCCGAGCGTGCCGAGATCAAGGACGGTGTAGTGAGGGAGTTTGTGATTGGGCTTCTGCGCAAGGCACGGTGTGGGCAGCGCGAGTATAGCCAAGATTGTCACCGCAGTAACGCTCTTCAATATTTTGAGTTTCATGTTGCCTCCACGAAATAACTCGAACTAGAACTGCGCTTGGGGAAAGTTGTGGGTACTCTTGCCTCACGGGGTGTGTGTCTCAACGAGAGAGAGGTGCTTGCCGAGCGGGCAAGATTCTTGCCATCAGGATCCCGCAGGAAACCGTGATAGACACCGCTGCTGTCAATGTAATTTCCCGCGATCCAACCCCCTTGGACAATGTTCCAAGCAAAGGTGCCTTGGCCAGCGCCTGGAACGTCGAATGTGGTGATTTGGCTTTTCTGTGCTGAGAGTTGAACTGTAATCGCCAGTGCGGCGAATAGAAACATTGCCGCACTGAACATCCATGTGCGGGATTTCATATACCACTCCTTTCTCATAGTGAGGGGCGGGGGAGAAGCTCGCAGATCCCACTTCCCCGCCAGGGAGTATCAGCAGATCTGAAATCGCGATCTTGCCGAGGTTTTTCTTGCCCTCACTTCCTATAGCGAAAACTGCGGTCAAAACCTGCAACGGAGAAAGAAGAATTTCCGAAGTGCAATCCTCTGCTCTTGCCTTTCTAGGGAGGGGGGGTGACAATCGAAACCGAGGGCGTGTCATCCTCCAAGATCTAAGGAACGGGACCTGAAGTGCGCAGCATGTCCCGGCTACTTTTCGCGTAACCGCCCTTTTCTCCTTTGCAGTGCAGAGGCGGCTTCGAATGACCGAGGCCCTCGGACACGACATCACCGAACTGCTTCAGGCATGGCGCCAGGGCGATGAGCAGGCTCTGGAGAAGCTGACGCCTCAGGTTTATCGCGAGCTGCATCGAGCGGCTCAGCGCTGTATGGCGCGAGAACGCGAGGGACACACTCTCCAAACTACGGAGCTGATTAATGAGCTCTACTTGCGCCTCTCGGATCTGAAACTGATTGATTGGCAGAACCGCGCGCATTTCTTTGCCCTGTGCGCCCGGCAGATGCGGCGCATTCTCATCGACCATGCCAAAGCCCGGTTGTCGAATAAGCGCGGTGGAGGAGCCCCACGAGTTTCGCTGGATGTCGTCCCCGCAGTTGCTCCCGAGGCCAGCGCAGATTTGGTTGCCGTGGATGACGCTCTCAGTCGCCTGGCGCAGCTGGACGATCGCAAGAGCCGTGTCGTCGAGATGCGGTTCTTTGGCGGCCTGAGCGTCGAGGAAAGCGCAGAGGTGCTAAAAGTATCGCCGGAAACGGTGATGCGGGATTGGAGGTTGGCCAAAGCCTGGTTGTTGCGCGAACTCAGCAGAGAGAAACTCCATGAATCGTGAACGCTGGGGACAAGTCGAGGAACTTTTTCACGCCGCGCTGCAAGTGAAGGGGAGCGGCCGGGCCGATTTCGTCAGGCAGGCATGTACCGGAGATGAAGAACTCCGCCACGAAGTTGAATCGCTTCTGGCGCACGACGATAAAGCCAGAGACTTCATCGAAACGCCGGCATTTGCGGCCAAGGCGGGTGCGCCCCAACGCTATCGCATCAACCAGGGAACGTCGAATTCACAATCGGGCCTAGCGGAAATTGTAATTGACCACTACCACATTCTGAGCAAAATCGGAGGCGGGGGCATGGGAGTAGTGTACGAAGCGGAAGACCTCAAGCTCGGTCGTCACGTCGCCCTGAAGTTCCTCCCCGACGACCTCGCCAACGACGCACAAGCCCTCAGCCGTTTCCAGCGGGAAGCCAAGACGGCGTCCTCTTTGAACCACCCGAACATTTGCACGATCTACGAAATTGACGAGGCCGATGGGCAAACCTTCATCGCCATGGAACTGCTGGAGGGGCAGACGCTCCGGCAGCAGATCAATGGCAAGCCGCTGGAGATCAAGACGGTGCTTGATCTGTGCATCGAGATTGCCAATGCGTTGGACGCTGCGCACGCCAAAGGCATAGTCCACCGCGACATCAAGCCTGCCAACATCTTCGTCACGAATGGAGGTCAGGCGAAGGTTCTCGATTTTGGGCTGGCGAAGGTCACTCTCAAGCCGCAGAGCATTGCCATGAGTGCCCCGACCGTCGAGTCCGAGGAACATCTCACGAGCCCCGGCATTGCGCTGGGCACCGTGGCTTATATGTCCCCGGAGCAGGTTCGAGGGAAGGAACTCGACGCCCGTACTGACCTGTTCTCCTTCGGCGCGGTGCTGTACGAGATGTGTACGGGCACGTTGCCGTTTCGAGGCGACACCTCGGGCGCAATGTTCGATTCGATCTTGAATCGAGCACCCGTTCCTCCCGTGCGGCTGAATCGCAACGTGCCAGCCGAACTGGAGCGGATCATCAACAAGGCTCTGGAGAAAGACAGCAATCTGCGCTACCAGCACGCCGCCGACATGCGAACGGATTTGCAACGGCTGAAGCGGGACTCCGAGAGCGGGCGTAGTGCGGTGGCAGAAGCTCCTGTGGCTCGTGTCTCGAGGCTCTGGAAAATTACGGTTCCCGTCCTGCTCGTCGCCTTGCTCGTAGCGGGCGGGCTTTACTATCGTTCGCATCAGCAAAGCAATCGCCTGACCGACAAGGACACCATCGTGCTGTCCGATTTCGACAACAAGACCGGTGACAGCGTATTCGACGACACGCTGAAGCAGGGCATCTCAGTACAGCTGGAGCAATCGCCCTTTCTTGCCCTGGTGTCCGAGCGCAGGGTAAACGAAACCTTGAAGCTGATGGGCCGTCCTGCCGGTGACCGGTTAACGCCGGGGGTCGCACACGAGGTCTGCCAGCGCACGGGCAGCAAGGCGATGCTGACGGGCTCGATTGCTGCGCTAGGCAGCCAGTACGTGATTGGCCTAAAAGCAATGGACTGCAACACGGGCGGCGTGCTGGCCGAGGTACAGGAGCAGGCGGCAGGCAAGGAAGCGGTGCTCAACGCGCTGGACAGTGGAGCAGTCAGTATGCGGAGCAAGCTGGGCGAGTCGCTCAGCTCGGTGAAGAAATATGCCACGCCGTTGGTGGAAGCGACCACCCCATCACTGGAAGCGCTCGAAGCCTACAGCCTGGGACACAAGACGAGGTTAATAAGAGGGAGCACCGCGGCGCTGCCCTTTTATAAACGGGCGGTGGAACTCGACCCGAATTTTGCCACGGCCTACGCATCGATAGCTGGGGTTTATTTCGAGCTCAACGAGGTGGCGCGAGGAGCGGAGAATATGCGCAAGGCTTACGACCTGCGGGAGAAGGTAAGCGAACGGGAACGTTTCGGCATAGAGGGCTCCTACTCAGTGGCGGTGACCGGGGAACTGGAGAAGGCGGCGCAGACCTACGAACTGTGGCGGCAAACCTACCCAAGAGACGCCGCGCCTTACGGCAGTCTGGGGGCTATTTCCGCCTTCTTAGGAAACTGGGAAATGTTATTGGAGGAGCAGCGCGAGTGGCAGCGCCTACAGCCGAACGATCAGGGCTCCTATCCCAACCTCGCCTATGCCTACATGAGCCTGAATCGGCTGGATGAAGCAGAGGCGGTGTACAAGCAGGCGGAGGAGCGCAAGCTGCAGAACGAGCTCCTGCTCCAGAACCACTACCAGTTGGCGTTTCTGAAGGGCAATGCGGCGCAGATGACACAGTTACTGTCGGCTGCCATGGGAAAGCCCGGCTCGGAAGACCTGCTGCTGGCCACCCAAGCGGACACGGAAGGTTGGTACGGCAGGCTGAAGAACGCTCACGAACTGACTCGGCAGGCGATGGATTCCGCCCAGCGCAACGACGCCAAAGAGAGTGCTGCAATGTATCAGGCAGCGGCAGCGTTGCGCGAGGTGGAATCGGGAAATCGGGAGCAGGCGCGTGCCGAGGCCAATGCGGCGTTGAAGCTGGCTCCGAACCGCAATGTGCGAGCCATGGCGGCGCTGGCCCTGGCGCGGGCAGGCGATACGGCAGCAGCGGAGAAACTGGTGGCCGAACTCGACCGGAACTTACCGCTGGACACGATGGTTCAGAGGTATTGGCTGCCCACGATACGGGCCGGGGTTGCCCTAGAACGCAAAGACCCGAACCGGGCAATCGAACTATTGAAGGTGGGGAGCATGATCGAACTTAGCGAGCCAACAGACATCACGATATTCCTGTGTCCAGTCTATTTGCGTGGGGAAGCGTATCTCATGCTCCACGACGGCAACCGGGCGGCGGCGGAGTTTCAGAAGTTCATCGACCACTATGGCCTTGTGGTGAACTTTCCATGGGGAGCGTTGGCCCGCCTCGGCTTGGCGCGTGCTTACGCGATACAGGGGAACACGGTGAAAGCACGTGTCGCGTATCAGGATTTCCTCACCCTCTGGAAAGATTCCGACCCCGACATCCCCATCCTCATCCAAGCCAAAGCGGAGTACGCCAGACTACAGTAGCAATTCCCGGTCCGTGCTGCGCCGCACAGTCGGCTCTGGAATGTGGCGAAGCAGCTCGCTCCCAGTTGGTCAGCTAATCGGGAATAATGCGCAGGGGGGAGTGGATAAGTAGTGACAAATCCCCATGTCACAAGTTACCGAATCGGGTGTACCGTTTCGGGGTAACTTGTGTAATGGCCTGATTGCAATAGTTGATGATTTAATTTCCGGTTTGCCCGTGATCCGAGGGCGAAGACCGGGTCCTGCGCAGACCGCTCGCCCTGCTTCGTTTCCACGAAGTTCACATGTGGCTTTTGCGGCCCCCTTGGTGTGATTGAAGGACGAACGCCGTCTATCTGGTCGCCGGCTGCTTTTGCGACGCGGCGATGCGCTGGCGTGTTGCGGCCAGGAGCGCGTCGAAGCGCGGGTCTCCATGCAGGGACTGGAACTGGTCGTCATTTTCCAGGCGATCAAAGTCGTCGACCGTACTAATGCCCTCCGCATAGGCACGCAAGGGGACAAAGGCCTCATCCCGCTTGCCCTCCAGCGCCAGGACGCGAGCCAAGTTCTGGGCTGCGCTTGCGGTGAATTCATGCGCGGGGCCGAGAACCCGGCGCAGGCCAGCCAGCGCGTCCCGCAGAACCTTCTCCGCTTCCGAGTAATTCTTCTCTGCGATCAAGTCGGAACCCAAATTAGTCATGGTGAGCAAGGTGGAGGCATGTTCCGGACCCAGGGTCTGCCGTTGCGCGGCGAGCACCTGGCGGTTCAACTTCTCCGCGTCGGCGAAGCGTTTTTCCTTCTCCAGAAGCGTAGCCAGGTTACCCATGGCCGCCAACGTGCCGGGATGCTGCGGCCCCAGCACTCGCCGGGCGGACTCAATCAACTCTTTATACATTGCTTCCGCGTCGGCGTAACGCTGCTCGTCGAGCAGAATCGAGGCGAGATTAAACATATCTCTCAACACTGACGGATGATCGGAGCCCAGCGTCCGGCGATCCGTTTCGAGCGCCTCTCGAACTGCCTTCTCTGCTTCCGGATATTTTTGCTCATGAGTGAGAGTATCAGCCAGAAGCGACAGCGCCGTCGCCGTCAACCTGTCTTGCGGCCACTTTCGCCTCGCTATTTCGAGCGCCTCACGGTTCAATTTTTCCGCTTCGTCGTATCGCGATTCAAACCCAAGAATCCTGGCCAACTGCACCATGGAATCAACGGTGTCATGATGCTCGATGCCAAGAACCTGCCGACGAGTCTCCATGGTCTCCCGGGACAACCTCTCCGCCTCGGGGTAGTGACTCTCCGCCAGCACTGCTAAGGCGAGATCATTCTGCGATTGCAAGGTGTCCGGGTTTCGGGGGCCGAGAATACGCTGCCGGATTTCCACCGCGCGCCGGAGCAGAGGCTCGGCCTTTGAGGTAAGCCCCAGGCCTTGATACACGGTGCCCATGACGTTCATCATCTGCGCCTGCAGCTCCGGGTCGTGCGCCAGTCCGGTGTCGATCTCTTTGGAGGACTTATCCAAAATCTCGCGTGCCCGGATGTCGTTGCCGCGTGCTTCGCTCGGGTTCGACACCTTGAACATGCCGGTCATAAAGGCGGTGACGCGATCGGCGCGATCGCGCTCTCGCGTAATCCGCCGCAATTGGATCGTTTGCATCACCGCGAACGCGATCAGCAGCAGCGCCATGGCAGTTGCCGCCGCCACTCCAAATTTGTGGCGCTGAACGTACTTTTTCGTCCGGTATGCCGTGCTTGCCGGGCGCGCCACTACAGGCTCGTTCCGCAGATAGCGGCCGACATCGGCGCCCAGTTCCGAAGGGCTGGCATACCGGCGGGCGCGGTCTTTTTCCAAAGCCCTTAACGTAATCCAATCCAGATCACCTCGCAGCAGACTTTCCAGTTGCCGTGGATCCGTGTTCCGGCATTGCGCAGTGGTCGTCGACGTAAAGTCTCCGCTGAGTCTTGTGCTGGGACTCGGCGGATCCTCTTCATGCAGCCGGCGCAACATCACATGGAAAGGTTTGGTTCGCCACTGGCTGGCATCAAAGGGCAACACACCGGTAAGAAGTTCATAGAGCACCACGCCTAGCGAATAAACGTCTGTGCGAGTATCTACATCGAGCACGGTGGGGTCCGCTTGCTCTGGGCTCATATATCCCAGTGTGCCCACCATTCCTCCGGCACGCGTTACCATCGTCTCGTCCTCAGCTTGCTGCGAGATGGCTTTGGCGATGCCGAAGTCAATAATGCGCGGCATCGGCTTGCCATCGACTTCAACGACCAAAATGTTGGAGGGCTTCAGGTCGCGATGCATGATCGCTTTTTGATGCGCATGTTGCACGCCATCACAAACCCTGATGAACAGCGCTAGGCGCTCTTGGACCGAGAGGCGCTTCTCGTCGCAGTAGTCGGTGATGGGACGGCCCGGCACGTACTCCATTACGAAGTAAGGCTGACCTTCGGCCGTCGAGCCCGCATCGAAGACCTTGGCGATGGCAGGGTGATCCATGATCGCCAGCGTCTGCCGTTCTACGTTGAAGCGCAGCAAAGCGGACTCGTCGTAGCGCCCGCCTTTGATGATTTTCAGCGCAACCTGCCGCTTGACGGGCGCGGACTGTTCGGCCAGCCACACTTGCCCCATCCCTCCTTCCCCGAGTTGTCTGATCAGCCGATAGGGCCCAATCGAGCCCAAATCGAGTGCAGACACGCCCAGCGGAGCATCGGCGGAGTGAAGCGTGGCTTCGGGATTGAATCCGGGGCCTGAGTTGTGAAGGGTTGACTTGGCTGTCGGGTCGCTCACTCTTGCCTCACTGGGAAGATGCAAATCGGCAGCCAAGTTTAGCAGCCTAAGCACAGGAGGGCCACTCACTTGTCGCACAACTCGTAGTAGGGGCCACCGTACGGCATTTCGATTCGAGTCATGATGCGATCGCTCCCGGTTGGTCGGCTAACCGGAGGTTAACCGCATCTGCATTCTCAGTTGGCGTAACATCCCCATTGCACAAGTAACCCTGAGCACAACCGAATCGGCGAGTCTGAATTCCCGATATTGTCCAGAAGCTGGCTCACGGGAGATCTGGCCGGATTAGGAACGAGAAACGTCCCCAGTGTCGGGAATCCACAGTTGGTCGTATAGTCGGCGACTCGTACACTGGCCCAAACGGGCTGTGGGAGCGAATTAGATTTCCGGCCGTGTCGTCGGGGACACGGGAAACGTCCTATCCTTGTCCTCCTGAGCAAAGTGGGGTTGCAGCTGCAACCTCCCGCCAGTTTGGGAACGGGTTCCGAGATGAATCCTTGAAGGACAGAATCAACTCGCGCACCCGGGAGCGGCGCTCCAGCAATTGGGCGAGCAACCGCTCGAGTTCGTCCGCGGCAGAGCCGTACCACTCGGGCGGAATCTGATTAATGAGCGGCCAGAGTGCACTCTCCGGAAAGCTTTCGATCCTGCTCAGCCACGGCTCGAAGCTGTCCCACTCTGTAATGCCGGCATAAACGTCGTTACGCCCGAAGACGCCGCGCAATGGCGCGTCGGGGAAGCTCCACTCCCCGGCGTTAAAAAAGTATCCCTGATCGATGAAGCTGGCGGTGAACTTGCGTTCGCGCGGGCGCCTCCAGAAAGCTACCTGGCGGCCATCGGCGTTGCACGTCCACTTATCGAGGGCGAGAATTCCGGCGAAACTACAAATGTTGCGCACTCGTCCGAGCATCGCCTCGGGCAGGTAATCGTAAACCTGGCCTTCCAACGGCGACGCAACATAGCGCGAGCCGAACGACAGGCCGGGGGTGAACATGGTGCGCCGGCCGCAGAGCTCAATGCGCAAATCGGGCGTGTGCTCCACCAGCCACGGGTGTACATCCACGATGGCGGGCACCGGCACCGGCAGGCCGATCATCTCAGCCAGGCGCGTGCCCAGCCAGTCATTCACCAGCACCCGCGGGTGCTGTGGGTTATTTGCAAATTTGACGATGTAGTGATATCCATCGGCGCAGCGCATGAGATGGCTCTGCGCGCCGCCGCGCATCCTGCGGATATGTTGAACCGCTTGTATCGGCAGGTTGGGTGTCCATTTCGGCCGCGTTATGCATTCGCAGCGTGCGATTGGAGTTTTTGGAGAGTAAGGATTCGGCTCGGTTCAGAGGTTGAACATGGGGACAGGCGAACGAAAGCAGCGGACGGAGTAGGAAGACTCGTGGAGTGCACTCGAGGAATTGCCTTTGGCTACGAGCGACGTTTAACAGGCAGGGGAAGGGTGCTAGGACGGAGAGAGGTTCGAGGAGTTTGCGGGGGTGGCCGTGGGAGGTTCTATCGGCGCCGGCGGATTGGTCGAACCGCAGTCGTACCTTCGCGGATCTGCAAGGAAACAAGCTGACCGGTCGATAGGTTGTAGAACCCGCCTTGATACGAAACCGAGCCGTGGCGCAGCAGTTGTGTGAGCATGCCCAACGCCTGGTAGGCCAGATTCTGGTTGATAAAGGGTTCCTGCCGGGTTAAGGCTTCGGCTGCGCTGCAGGACGGTTGATCGTCATCCTTTACACCGAGTGCCGCAATTTCCGGGAAAAGCTCCGTGACCGATGGCAGACGATATTTCTTCTTTTGATTTAGTCGGTTCTTGGGCTGCCCGAGGATGAACTGTCCGCTGGAGGCGTTGTTGCCAAGGTCAAGCCAGTACACGACCCTGGATTGCAGCGCCCACTTTTCGATGGCCCGCCGAGCTTTGCGCGTATCGACACAGCCAATCACGAGATCGAGCTCTGCGTTCTTGGCGATCTGCTGTATTTGTGCCTGCATCCCCTGCCAGTTCAGACCCCAGAAGAGGTTGATCCGATGTGCTAGCACGATAGCTTTTGGAAAACCGATCTCCGTTCGGCAGAAAGCCTGGCGCACACAGTTGGTTTCGCTGACCGTGTCCGGATCGATCAACGTCACCTGCAGGCCGCCAGGATGGCCGAATGCCAGGATGGCCTGGTGGAGGTAGGGGAGGCCGGAAACAATCGCGCTGCCATTTCCGCCACAGCCGACGACCAGGATGCGAATCGGCCGTTCCAGCAGTTGAGGATCGAGAGTGTGGGTCATCGGCGCTCGGCCTCCAGTCTCTTCAGGTACTGGTCCAATGGCTCCAGCTCGATGAGCGTCGACAGGGGGAATCGTTCTTTCCCTGCCAAGCTCTTCCAAAGTGCCGCTGTTCCGCCTCGGCGCTTTGTTAAGCGTCCGGCACCGCCCGGATGCGTGAATTCGCTCTGGAAGAATGCTTGCTGCCATGCGGCTATTGAAGTCACGGTCAAGGACTTCGGCGTCCGCATAGTGCCGGCACACACGGCCCCGTTACTATCTAGGTTCCAGTAGGGCGCTGCGGCCAATTTGGTGTCTGGATGCGGCCTTTGGGTGGCAAAAAGGGCGCGAACGTACAAAACATTGCTACGCACGACGAATAGTAACGCCGGGTGGGGGAACCGTTTGCCGGAGATACCTTCAAGTTCCGATCCAGCGCGGAAGAACATTGGCCGCACGGCCGCCGGTGTCCACCATGCCAATAAGTCAGGGGTTCGCGCGACGACCTGGTCCGGCAGGAACTCCACCGGGCAACCCGTCCCCAGTTGCCGAGCCAACTCCCGCAGGCTCGCCGTACTGAGCAGTTGTCCGGCGCCAAGAACGGGACTTCCATCGCCGTTTTGCTGCACCACGCCGTGGACGGTCGCCATGTGTCGGTTTCCGTGATCGTTCCTGTAAAGGAGCACGGCCTGATACAGCTTCAATTCAAGTTCGCTTCCGACATCAATGCTGAATCGCATGTGGTTTTCTCCTGGCCCTCGATGATGGTTTTGATCCGCACAGTGAGCACCAGCACCCTCATGAGCGTCTCCATGACAGCAAGCGCCTGGCACACGCTGGCGGGATCATCCGGCCGTAACGGAATGATCAGGTTGGGCTCCGGCGTCTCCTGACCCCACTGTTCGCATTCGTCGTCAAAACACGCCATGACGGCGTCTCCGGGGCGGAAGTACAGCAGGATGGCGGGAAGAGGAAGATCCAGAGAGTGGTAGCTGCGCTGGGATTCGAGCCATTCTTCATCCAGGGCTGGTCGATCAATCGAGTGGGAGACGCGGTGCAGTTCTAGGGTCGTATCGACCAGTTCCTTCAGCGACGGTTCAGTCGGTGCCGGGAAGTAATCCAAGGATTGTGGGGTCTCTGCCGGTGAGCGGCTTTTGAGGCACTCCGGCAAGCCCTGGTCGAGTTTCGGGATCTCGTAAGAATCGGGGTCTTCCTCCCCTTCCGCCCATTCGGCCATCTGCTCGATCCGGTTGCGGGCGTCCCAATCGTCATAAACCCGAATCCAGCGGTAGAGGGCTTGCCGGAGAGTGTCGTAGAAAGCCACTCCCATGCCGGGATGACACCGTCCCAGCTCCTCAATCACTGTGCCAATGCCTAGCGGGAACGATGACTCGGTGTTGAGGACGAGGAATAACTGACCATCAGAATCGGCTGCGGAATCGGAGTAACTGGTATCGACTATGGATTCTCCGAGCGTCAGGGACAGCTCAAAGTGCTCCGCAATGATCTCCTGGCTGTGGTCGCGGAGAAAGCGGCGAAATACGGAATCAACCAGCGCGGCAGGAGTTTTTCCTGCCCCTATCCAGTCGGATTCCGTGGCGAGACCGATTTCGACCAGGGTTTGAGCCAAAGCGGTCAGATCAGAGCAACCAGAGGTAATCCGGCTTCCGGCGTGAGCCGCTTCCATCCGGGGAATCGCGATCAGGCTGGCGGGATTGGCCAGATACCGGGTCCGGGGAAGACGGGATCTCCGCTTCCTTGCAGGGAGAGAGCCCGTGCGAGAGCACTGCTTGCTTCTTGTGAGTCTTTGCATTCGAGCCACCTCAACATTAGTCCGGTCAGAGGGTTTGAGCTGGCCTCCCGACCCTCTGATTCGCGGATTTCCTGTAACAGCGGTTCTTTCCCTATGTCCGGCATGGCATCATCCCTTCGATCCGATGGAGCGCTCGAAGCTGTAACGTAGCCGTTCGCCAACAGTTTCAGGTCCAGTGATCGCTGCGTTGGTCAGCTCGGGAAACTGAGCGGCATAGAACGAGCGAACTTCTTCGATCGAGAAGTTTGGATTGGGATCAGCCAGGGTGGTGCCGTGGTAGAGAAATTCTCGTTCGACTAGGTTGATCTTCATGATGCTTCACCTCCTTCTTTGTAGGTTGACGGAATTAGTGAAATTTCTTGACACAATTCTTGAAAAGGCGTGTCGGCTCCCACGAACCGGTTTCTGGACCGCGAGAGGAGCGGGCGTTTCGCTCGTCGTTTTGTCCGGGACGGTTTGGTTGTGATTTCGCCAATCATCTTGAAACGACCAAGCTAAGTCTCTTCCTGTCAGTTTATTAGACCGTAATGCAAAATTAAGTTGACTCTGACCTGCGACGGCGCGATAGTGGCGCGTTCGAAAGGCCAGCCTTAGGCAGTCGAGGAGGGGTCCAAGATGACTTATCAACAGCGTAGTGCAACTTCGATCTTGAGCATCAGCTTGCGAACCGCAATGGCGCTGATTTGTGCGGGAATCTTAGCGGCAGCTGTCCCAGCGCAGGCGCAGACCCTGACTGTGCTGCACAGCTTCACCGGCGGCAACGACGGAAAATATCCCACGGCCGGGTTGACCATGGATCGTGCGGGAAACTTTTACGGTACGACCGCCTATGGTGGGGCGAGCGATGTAGGGGTGGTCTTCCGCCTGTCGCCCGCCGGATCAGGCTGGGTCTTGACGCCACTGTACAGCTTCCAGGGCCCTCCGAATGACGGCGAGATTCCGTATAGCGGGGTTGTGTTTGGGCCCGACGGCAGCCTCTACGGCACAACTAACGACGGCGGACAGTACGGCCGGGGCACGGTTTATCGCCTGCGGCCCTCGCCTGCGGCCTGCCACTCGGTGATCTGCCCCTGGGAGGAAACGGTGCTCCACTCGTTTGGCGGCAGCGACCGTGACGGGTCATATCCTGGTTATGGCAGTCTGGTCTTCGACCAGGCCGGCAATATCTATGGCACAGCGGAGAACGGTGGAACCGGCGGATCCGGTGTAGTTTTCGAACTCACGCCTTCCAATGGCGGCTGGACCGAGAGTATTCTCCGGAACTTCGTCGAAGAGGGGGGTTACTACCCTTTCGGCGGCCTCATCTTCGACAGCTCCGGCAATCTCTACGGCACAACCTCCGCAGGCGGTACAGACGACACCGGAGTGATTTACCAACTGTCGCCCTCCGGCTCGGGCTGGATCTATAATGTCCTGGCTTCCAATGAGTTCGAGAATGCATCCACCTGCAGCGGCGTGGTCATGGATGGGCAGGGCAACCTGTTCGGCACTGCGGGTTGTTTCGGCGGTGGGGGCGGGGTTTTTGAGCTGACGCCCTCCAATGGCAGTTGGACGTTCAACGCGCTGTACACCTTTTCGGGTAGTAATACAGGACCCCGTGACAGCCCCACGCTGGACGCAGCCGGTAACATTCACGGCACGTCGAGCGGGACTGGCTTGTACAACGAGGGCGAGGTTTTTAAGCTGACGCCTTCGAACGGCGGCTGGACCTACACCTCAGTCAGCTTTAATGGCAGCAACGGATCGGATCCCATGGGCAGCGTAATCCTTGACGCGGCAGGCAATATCTACGGCACAGCGTATTACGGCGGAAATGGGTCGTGCAACGTAGAAGGGATCACGGGCTGCGGTGTCGTTTGGGAAATCACGCCGTAGCGTAATCGGCGTTATATCGCCATTACACAAGTGATCGCTCTATGACGACTCCGTCCATCATCATTTTCAGTGTTGCGGCGGTGTTCTATGTTATGGCGTGGGTGTACATCCGGCGACTCGTGAGAGATGTAAACGCGAGTCCGGGTCAAAAGCCAGTGTCGCTGTGGTAGTGGCTCAGTGGTTGGAAACCCCACCGAACTCTGTATCCTGCAAGCGGGGTACGTAAGAGAGTTTTGGGCTGCATTTCTGCTGCGGTAGCTCTGGGCCTTGTCGTGTTCGTTATCGAAGCCAGACACATGTTCACGCGCCTCAATTTACGATAAATCCCCAAGTCACAATTAAAGGTGAAATGGCGTGGCGGGTGGAGTGCAAACGGCCGCGTCGCCTACCGTGTCTTCTTTCGCTGCCGTGCCCTTCTAAACTGCGCATACAATGTCACTTCTTCGAGATTTTCGTCGTCCAGGTCCGCCGTCGCGCTGAGAAGAGCGTTCGTTCGTGCTTTGGGTTCCGCCTTGGGGAAAAAGACGGTGATCGGCACGCCGAAGAACCGAGCCAGCCTCTCCAAATCGGAGATCGAGGGCTTATAGGTGGCAGTCTCCCAGCGAGAGACCGTGTTGGCGGTCGTGTTCACCGCCTGTGCCAACTCCTCTTGGCTGATACCCTGGCCTTTGAGCGTAGCTCTCAGCTCCCGAATCTGTTTTCCAATCTGTCCGTAGATATCTGCCATGTGTGTATCCTCTAAAAGGATATCATAATCCTTTTGGTGTTGACATCAAAAAAGATCTGCACTAGACTTCCTCGTAAGGGATGGTCTAGTCCTCTAACAGGATTACATAAGACCAGGAGAAACACAGGCATTTTATGTGCGCCTGGAGAGCTGATGAACGAACTGATTGAAGGACCGCACCGCAGCAAGCTGACTTTTGTCGCCTCCCGCGAGTCCACGGACTGCCTTGCAGTTGATCGGCTAATGCGAGTGCGCGAGCCGGTAAGCCGGTCCAAGTCGGGCGTGCAGGGCAAGGTCGCCGATGTGGCAAGTGGGCGCTCGCGACATGCGGAGTCACAAAACGAGCTGAAGGCATTTCGGGTTTTACTGGCCACGGCACATCCCGACGCCTGGCAGGAGCAACCTTTCTCTCTTGAATACCACCACGATGGGACAAGGCATCGGTATACCCCCGACATTCTCGTCGTTTGGGGTGCTAATCAGGAAGTTGTGGAGGTCAAGGAAGACTCGGAGGCCGATAAGCCCGAGAATCAGGCACGCTTCGCATTGATCCGCGAGTTGCTGGCAGAGCATGGCTACCAGTTTAGGCTCTGGAAGCGATCCGAGATTTGCGCCGAGCCCCGCCTGACGAACGTGAGCCTTATGTTGCGTTATCGCCGCGTTGATGTCTCAGCCGCGGAGCACGAAAGAATCCGGAAGGCGTTCTCCTCGGCGCCGGAATTGAGCGTGCGCGCGTTCAGCGAAACCAAGGGCATGACCGTTCCAGGCGTGCTTCGCCTCGTGCTCGATGGAACGCTGCATATCGACTGGTGGGAGTCGTTTGGTCTTCACTCAAGAGTGAGCGTCACACCGATCGGCCGCCAGGTGTGGCCTTTCCCTTCTCCCGCATGCTCGCGATGGCACTGTCAGGAGGAAAGATGTCACTAAACGCGCTGAGAAAGGGGCAGCGGATACAGGCCGGAGCAAGTGAGTTCCTGATACTTCAAAGATTGCCGGACAACAGGTGGCAGCTGCAAAACACCGCGACAGGGGAATGGTGCACATTTACTGAAGATGATCTTCTCGATAGGTTTGCGCGAAGCGAGATATCGTTCATTGCCGAGGCGGAAGCGTGGGGTCCCGCCGGCGGACTCGCCGCGAAGCTCACCCGCGATCTCGCCGCCTATCCGCCCGAACTGGTTGCGCTCGGCCGAAAGCGTGAGCAGTATTTGAAAGAGATTGATCGGCGGCAGCCCATTTCGATGACCAGGACGAGCATGGAGCCGCTCATCCGTTTGGTATCGGAGCGGGTCAATGATGACAAGCCGCCTGGTTGGCTCACTGTCTGGCGAGATTACCGCAAGTGGGTAGCCGCGGGCCGCGACGTCCGGGCAATCATCTTAAGGCACGCCGACCGTGGCAAGAGGGGTGCTCGAACCGTTCCCGACGTACAGATCGTCAGCGATCGGGTCATCGACGAGTTGTACATGACGGCTGAGCGCAAGCGGGTACCAGAAGTGCATCTGGAGATCGTTCGTCGGCTCAGTGAGGCAAACCAGCTGCGGCCGGAAGGCGACCGGCTTCCGATTCCAAGCCAAAGGACCACCTATCGCGAGATTGCCCGCAGGTCACCTTACGAGATCATGGTGGCTCGTTACGGCAAACGTCGAGCCGAAATGGAATTCAGGGTGTCCGCCACAGGGCCCGAAACGAACCGCGCTCTTCAACGGGTATCGATGGATCACACTCCCAGCGACATTATCGTCGTGGACGACAGTAGCATGTTGCCGTTGGGCCGGCCGACGATCACTTCCGCCCTGGATGAGCACACCCGTTCTCCAATGGGTTTCTACGCTGGGTTCGAGCCTCCGAGCTGCTTGTCCGTGATGCGATGCCTTAAGCACGCGATTCTCCCCAAGACTTATGTCCCGCGGGAGTTTCCCTCGGTCAAGAACCGGTGGGAATGTTACGGGGTTCCCGAACTCCTTGTCGTCGATAACCCACCGGAGTTCCATTCCAGTCACTTCGAACGCTCGTGTTTACAGATTGGCGCGGATATCCAATATGCCAAGGTTCTCGTGCCCTGGTACAAGGGTAAGCTCGAAAGGTTCCAGGGCACGATGAACCACGATTTGATGCACGGCAACCCTGGGACGACATTCAGCAACATCTTGGAACGTGACGACTACGATCCCAGCCGCCACGCCGTCGTTTTGCTGAGCACATTTCGCGAGATGCTCCACAAGTGGATCATCGACGTTTATCTGCAAACGCCCCATCGCGGCATCAAGGATACCCCGGCGCATCGCTGGCACAGCCAGGTCGTCGAATTGCCACCTGCATTGCCGCCGAGTGCCAGCGAGCTGGACGTTGTGCTGGGGATGATCGTCCAGCGCGTCGTGTTCCACTACGGTATTGAATTGGAGGGGCTGAAATACAACAGCCCAGAGCTTGGCGAACTGCGTCGGCGAATGGGGACGGGGGCGAAAGTCGAGCTGACGTTCGACCCGGGCGACCTTGGCCATATCAACGTGCTTGATCCGCTGAATGGCACCTATATTCGTATTCTCGCTGTGGATCAGATCTACGCCAAGGGACTCTCCCTGTGGCAAAACAAAGTCATCCGCCGGTACGCAAAGCGTCAGTTGAATGCTCGTACCGATATCGTGGCGTTGGCGCAGGCGAAAGCCGAAATCCGTGCGCTTGTGGACCGCGATCTCAATCGCAAATCGACGCGCGGCCGCAAGCGCCACGCACGTTACAGGGAAGACCACACAAACGCAACCCTCTCGATGGCGGTCAACGTGTCAGCAGACGCTAGTGCTCCGGACTGCCCAGATGCACAACCTCGCCTTCCAGGGTGTGCGGCACAAACCAGGCAGCCTTGGCCAGATGCGGACGCGGCACCGGATCCGATTGCTACTTGGTCTGACACTTTTACGGATGACGAGACCCTGCCGATTTTCGAAGCTGATCTCGATCTACCTCGCGTACCAGTTTCGGCTACGGTCCCCGCAAAAGACACTTGCGGCACCGAGGAAAGCCAATGACCGATGCGATGAACCGGTCCGAACGTATCCTAGTCAAATACCCATTGTTCAAAAATGCGATTGCTCGAATTCAGGCGTGCTTTGACAGTCACGATGCCACCGCCGAACCGGACTGCTGTCCTATTGTTGGCGAAAGCGGTAGCGGGAAGACCACCATCATTTCGTACTTCGCCAGCCTGCATCCACGCGTGGACCACAAGTGTGGTCTCGAGGTGCCAGTGCTGGTTGCAAAAGTACCGGCCCGGCCGACCGTTAAGAGTTTCGCCGAAACACTTCTGTATCAACTCGGTGATCCGCTATGGTCGCGCGGCAACACGGTGAGCAAAAGCATTCGCCTCCGGCAACTCCTCAAGCGCTGCCGTGTGCGCCTGCTGGCGCTCGATGAGTTCCAGCACTTCGTGGACGTCCGGCAGGCGAATATTCCCAATGATGTTGCGGATTGGCTGAAGGAGCAAGTCGAGGAAGCCCGGCTGGCAATCGTTGTACTCGGACTGCAACGTTGTTTGGAGGTGCTCCGGCAGAACGAACAGCTGCGCCGCCGTTTCGGCGCAACCCTCCGTGTAGGAGCCTTCCGCTGGGATGCCAAAGAAGATCGGACGACGTACAGGGCCTTTCTCTGCGCAGTGCAAGAGCAGCTTCCGGATTACGGCATGCCCTCTCTGTCGGATGTCGAAATGGCATTCCGTATGCACTACGCTTCATATGGCCTCATCGGCTACACCATGAAAATCATCCGAGGTGCTGCCCGGATAGCCCATTGTCATCCACGCCGGCAGATCACCTTGCGTACGCTATCGCAGTCATTCGCAGAGCATGTGTGGTCGGAACGTCTGGATGATCTGAATCCATTCACTGAAAACTTCGATTGTGATAATGCGCCGCCGCTGACGTTGCCGAGCGTAAGAACCTGTGTCCCGCATGCCGAGGGGAGTCAGCGCAGCGTCCGCGTGGAGCTGCACGCATGAGCATATCCCCAGGCGCCAGTGCCCGGCTCCTCTTCCGCGTCGATCCGCTGCCCTGCGAGAGTCCTCGTGGGTACTTATGTCGTGTCGCTTATGAGCACGGCTACTGCGGCCCTCTTTCCCTGGCGCAGATCGCCGGGTTGCCAACATCCGGACTGGAGCGGGAAGACGGCATAGAGCAGATTTCCCACGTATTGCGCCTTGAACCTGATGAGTGGCGCGCGATGTGCTATCGCCACATCAAAGGACGAGATCGATTTGACCAGCGAGCTTTCTGCGGCGAGCGGGTTAGTGCCGACGATCTGAATTATGGGCGTCCACGCCTATGTCCCGCTTGTCTTCAGGCGTGCCCGATCTGGTGGGCCGTGTGGGATCTCGGCCTCGTCGCAGCATGCCCCATCCACCGTTGCCTTTTACTCAATCAGTGCCCGGCCTGCAAAAAGAAACTGGCCTGGCAGCGTCCAGCCGTATACAAATGCCGTTGCGGGCTCGACTTTCGCAATCTCGCTCCCGCGGCGGCGGACAGCGATCTGGTGGCGATCAATGCAGCAATTTATCGGGCAGCCGGATTTCCAGCCGGTGAAGTGGCCGAACTGGATCTCACGAAATATGGCTTTCCGCGGGAAATGCTTGAGCTGAGACTTGGTTCGTTATTAAGGCTGATTCTCTTCGTCGGGTCCATCAGGGAAAGGGACAGGCTGCGTCGGAAACAACGGCCCTTTGCTGCGACCGACCTCGCTGCCGCGACCGGGATCGGCCGTGCTGCCGTCATGGTGCTGAGAGACTGGCCGTCGCCACTACGAGAAGTGCTGCGGCGCATGATCCCTCAGGAAGCGGACGAACCGGCTGCCCTCAACTTCAAGGCAATCTTCGGGAATTTTTACCGTCACCTCTTTTGCGTCCTTCCGCGCAGCGAATTCGGATTCTTTCACGATGCCTTCGAGCGGTTTGTCGTTGAGGATTGGAAGGGGTTGGTCCGTGGCCAGCATCGCTACTTTTCAGCTGCAACCCGCCGGAACTCCCAATGGATGCCTGCAGACGAGGCGGAGAGGACGGCACGAACGAGGTCGGCCCGGATATCGGACCTTGTCCGTCGCGGCCAACTTCAAGGCATGTTCTTAAGCGTGTGCCGGGCCGGGAGTCGCACCGAATGCTGGATCAGACGGGACTCGCTGAAGCGATGGATTGCTGCTCGCGACGCCGAACTGGCTCGTTATATGTCGCGACCGGAGGCGAAGGACGCATTGGGCTTGACTGATCGCACTATCGCGAATGTCGCCGCCGCAGGAGTCATCCGCCATGTCAAAGGACCCGAGCGGAATTTTCCCAGCGGCTGTTTCTTTTTCCTGCGGGAAGACGTGATCGAGATTAGGCGCGCGTTCGAAAGCCTCGCAGTGCCCCTGAAAGAGTACTCCAAGCCCGGCGAGCTGATCGCTCTGCGCCACGCTATGACGAACTATCTGGGCCGTCATTCCGGCCTCGCTGGCGTAATCCGAGCTGTCCTTGACGGCAATCTCACACCGGCCGGGTACACAAAACGATTTCCTGGGATCACTGGTTATCTCTTCTGGTCCGAAGATCTGCGGACTTACCGACCGGTTCGAGACGTCAAAATGCTTCCTGAAGGCTTCCTCAACTATAGGGAGGCGGCAGCCGTGTTGGGGGTCAAAGCGCCTCTAATCCGCGGCATGGTAACGCACGGCATTGTCAGCGCACCGGCCGGATATCGGCCCGGTCTTTCCAAGCTGGTACCCGCTGCCGACATCCGACGGTTCGCCGAACAGTACGTGTCGGCGACGGTCCTCGCCAAGCGCCTCAATCTCAGGCGCGGTTTGCTGGCTCGCTACCTAAGAAAGTCGCGAATCCCGGTGCTTGCCGTACCCATACCCGAGAAAGGGAGGGGGTCTGCGCTCTTTCTCCTCAAAGAAATCGCCGCGAATATACGGATTCCGCTATTGGGAACAATCACGGCGCAATGCCAATCACGTGCGCAGATCGTAAATCTCTCACATGCCGACTGTCGCAGAGCATGAAGGCCCTGCGCTCGCTCTCAGAGAAACGCCAGCCCCGCATCTCACTAGGATTATTTCAACAATAGCGTCAGCACCATAGGATATTTTCAGTAATCGTGACAGGAATTTTCACGACTAGTGACACTGGGGCACCGCGGGGCTTTTGTTTTCAACGACGCACGTCTCATTTACTTTGGCATCCTACA
>JBEKXQ010000075.1:0-21204 GCA_049511915.1 Candidatus Korobacteraceae bacterium | reverse complement strand
TGGACTACAAGGATATTGCCAAAGTCCTCAGTGTGCCCGAGGGAACCGTGAAGAGTCGCATAAATCGGGGACGAACGGAACTGGCAAGGCTCTTGCAACGTACCTATAGACAGGCGGGATGACGATGGCAGGCGAGAACCAATTCGGAATGCAGTGCGTCGAGGTCGAGGCCCTTCTGGCTGAAGCTCTGGACGGAACGCTGCAAGGCTCGACGCTGGCAGCCTTCGAGGCCCACCAGAAGAGCTGCGCCGCCTGCCGCGCGATGGTCGCCGAAGCTAAGGCCGGGATGAGCTGGTTGAAGGGGCTGGACGAAGCCGAGCCGCCACGCAATCTGGTGCACAACGTTCTGGCGCAGACCATCGGAGCGCTGCCGTCGGAGCACGTCATGCCCGCGCCGCGCGGCGAAGGCTGGCTGGAGAAACTGAAAGGCCGTCTGGCTCCGGTGTTCGCTCCGGTCGTAACGCCGCGTTTCGCCATGTCCTTCGGAATGGCGTTCTTCTCCATTACGATGTTGCTGGGTATTGCCGGTTTCCACTTCGCCGACGTGCGCCACCTTGACCTGAGCTCCAGGGGAATCACGAAGACCTATTACGAGACTCAAGCCCGGGTGATGCGTTACTACGAGAATATGCGCCTGGTATACGAGATCGAATCGCGAGTGCGTGATTTGCGCCGTGCCGGGACTCCCGGCAACAGCCAGGACAACAAGGCACAACCGCAGCAGGTGAATCCCGCGCCCAATCCAAATCCCAGTCCAAAGAATCCGTCGAAGAGCGACAACCGGCTGCCCGACCGCAGCCAACACACCTACAGCCGCGACAACGGCGAGCCGCAACTGGCGACGTTTCCGGTTGTATTCTTAGCAGTAATTCCCCAGGCCCGGCGAGTCAGGAGAACCGCATGAACTGCGCGAATCATGTCGACGCACCCGCGGTTGCATACTGCCGCACCTGTGGCAAGCCACTGTGCAATGTGTGCACCCGAGATGTCCGTGGCGTCATTTACTGCGAGGAATGTTTAGCCTCGCACTTGAGCGGCGCTGTGCCGCCACCCGGCTCAACCGTTGTGCCTCCGGTTGTGCAGCCGCCGCCTGGCACGCCCAGCCCCAAGATTGCCGCCCTCCTAGGATTCATCCCGGGTGTGGGAGCCATGTACAACGGTGAATTTGCCAAGGGCTTCATTCACGTGCTGGTCTTCGCCACTCTCATCTGGATGACCAATCCTGATCATGGGAGTGGTTTGTTCGGTATCGCGATAGCCGCGTTTTATATCTACATGCCCATCGAGGCGTACAAGACGGCGAAGGCGCGCGAGCTAGGACTGCCTGCGCCCGATCCGTTCGGCTTGAATCACCTTTTCACCTCGGAGCCACGGCCTAATCGCACGGCTGGTCCATCGGCCAACTCTTACGCTCCTCCGGGTGCGCCTCCGACTGCTGCCTCTGCCGATGTCGCGGCCGCTAACGCCGGTCCGGGCACGGTTCCGCAAGGTCAACCACTCGTCGAGGACCACTCCTCGCGAGTTCCCGTGGGAGCGTTCATCCTGATCGGCCTCGGGGTGATTTTCCTGGCCGATGAACTCGGGGCGTTTCACTTCGATTGGATCTGGCGTTTCTGGCCGGTCATCCTGATCGCCATCGGCATACGCATTTTGATTCAGCGTCAGCGGAGAGGCTGGTAGGGAGGACATCATGAAATATCGTTACAACAAATATTGCTCCTGCGCCCGCTGCCGTGCTCATGGCTTCACCGCGCCCGCTGTGCTCATTACCCTCGGCGTGCTGTTTCTGCTTGACCAGATGGGTCATGCGCATTGGATGGGCTTCGACTTTACCTGGCCTGCGCTGCTGATTGTGATTGGCTTGATCAAGTTGCTGGAACACAGCGCTTCCATCTACGGCCACATTCCACGCGAATACAATGCAACGCTGCCGCCCAATCCCGGCCAGCCCGTTCCTCCGGGAACTCCCGGCTATCCGGGCTATCCAGGATATCCGCCGCAGCCGCAGGCTCCCATCGTCACGCCGCAGCCCAATGCTCCGGCCGGTTTCATCACGCCGGACTCGCAGGCCGTGAAACCTGATGATAAGGAGGTCCGCAATGGGTAGCGCGAATCAATATTCCCTGACGGGGCCGCCACCACCGTCACCACCGCCACCAACTCCGCCGCCGTATCGCTACCGGCGTTCCTTCGCAGGACCGGTCATTCTCATCCTGATTGGATTGTTGTTCCTGCTGAAGAACCTGGGCTTCCGGTTTCCCATCTGGCACTGGTTCGGACACTGGTGGCCGCTGCTGCTGATTCTCTGGGGCGTCATCGTTCTCGTCGAGAACATGACCTCGACGCGCACGGGTTATCGTCCCCGCCATCTCGGCGCGGGCGGCATCGTTCTGATGGTGTTGCTTGTCGCGCTGGGAGTCTCGGCGCATTACAGCTCCGACGTCGACTGGGGTGGCGTGCGCGATCAGCTCCAGATGGATGACGATCTCGGCGGCATGTTCGGCACCGCCTATACCTTCGAGGACACGATGGAGCAGGCATTCCCGGCGAATGCCTCTCTCCGCATCGTGTGCGATCGCGGCGCGCTGAACATCACGCCCTCCGAGGACGGCACCATTCGCGTGGCGGTTCACAAGAAGCTCTACGCGCAGAACCAAAACGATGCCAACAAGTACAACCAGGGCAGCAAGCCGCAGATCGAGTCCACCGGAAGCACGGTAGTGCTGAATGCTAATACTGACGGCGCCGGCGACCACAGCGTACAGACCGACATGGATATTCAGGTGCCGCCCGGCACCCAGCTCGACATTGCCAGCAAGCGCGGCGATGTCACCATTAACGACCGTAAGGCTGATGTCAAAATCACGTTGCAGCACGGCGACGTTTCCCTGACGGAGATTACCGGTGCGGTCAAAGTCAATCTGGAGAAAGGTTCCATCCGCGCCGCGCAGATCACGGGCGACGTGGATGTGACCGGCCACGTGGACAGCGTCAACATCGATGAAGTCAGCGGCGCGGCCCGCCTCGATGGCGACTTCTACGAAGACATTCGCCTCAGCAAGATCGCCAAGGGCGTCACCTTCAAGACCTCGCGCTCAGACATGGAGATCGCCTCCGTGCCCGGCGACATCGAGATTGCCAGCGATCAGGTTCGGGGCAATGACCTGACGGGACCCACCCGCGTGGCCACTGGCTCCAAGGACATTCACTTGGAGGATGTGTCCGGCGACTTGCAGGTGCAATCGACCAACGGCGATGTGGAAGTCACTACCGGCGGCAAGCAACCCGGCAAGTTGAGCCTGAACACACAGCACGGCGATGTAGCTCTGACGTTGGCCGCTAAAGCGCCGCCTGACAAAGTGAATGTCGTGACGCAACACGGTGACGTCACTTTGACCTTGCCATCGAGCGACGGATTCCAGATCAACGCCGGAACAGGCAAAGGTGAGATCACCTCCGATTTTGACGCGATCAAGATCGACAAGAGCAATGAAGCTTCGCGCGCCACCGGAACCGTTGGCAACGGCGTCAGCAAGCTGCAGGTCAACACCGACACGGGCGACATCAAGATCGGCAAGAGCTGATGAGTGGTCAGTGGCTAGTGGTCAGTGGCTAGAAGTTTCGAGTTTCTAGCCTCGGGTTTCGCGAGCCGCGCAGCCGCGGGCGTGAGCCCGCGGTGAAGCGGAAAAAACAATTGAGCCGCGGAGCAGCGGCACCGGTTGCGACACAGTCTCTTTAGCTTTTTGGACCTGTAAGCTTCAAGGTTGTTGATCAAGACGTTTAGCGGGAACGAAGGAATAACGACCAAGCGGGTGCCCCATACAAGCCGAGTTTGCTTGTGTGGGGATTTTTTCTAGTCCCAAGTGACGACGAGTCCGATCCTTCACGAAATCAAGAAAAAAGCTTACTGGCTGGATGGTGTATCATTAATGGTACACCTGTAGAGGAGGACGTCTGCCGGAGCATGTTCCCGAAGTACCTGTACGGTTTTACCGCACCCGAACCGGCAGGGAGCCCGTGCTCGAGTGGCTGCGCGGCCTCACACGCGAAGATCGCCGCAGCATTTGGGCGAGACCTGATGCGAGTGCAGCTTGGCTGGCCCATTGGAATGCCTCTCGTGCGAAGCCTCGGAGAAGGACTTTGGGAGGTGAGATCACAGTTGCCGAGTCGACGAACTGCACGGCTGATCGTGTGCTTTCATCTGGAGAACATAATCGTGCTCCACGGTTTTATTAAGAAGACGCGGAGCACGCCGCCTGAGGACCTTGCATTAGCAAAAAGAAGGATGAAAGAAGTGAAAGCATGAGAAAAACTAATCCCCACATCGGTTCGTCCTTGGATGACTTCTTGAAATCAGAGGGTGTTCTTGAGCAAACGCGGGCTGCCGCGCTCAAGGAAGTAATTGCATACCAGGTGCAGAAGGCGATGCGAAAGGAGAAGATCAGTAAGCCGGAGATGGCTCGCCGCATGAATACAAGCCGTGCTGCCCTTGACCGCCTGCTCGATCCCGGCAATGCATCCGTGACGCTCCAGACTCTGTGTCGCGCGGCCCAGGCTGTCGGACGAGATCTGCGGATCGAGCTGGTTCCTCGATAGCTCTAACCTGTTCCACCGACCACTCGCTTCACAATCTTCTCCACTTCCTCCACCACCTCGTCAATGCTCTTGTGGGTAGTATCGACGTGAACTGCATCCTCCGCGGGCACCAGCGGTGAAGCGACTCGCGTGCGGTCGCGCTCATCGCGCGCGGCGATCTCGGCCTGCACCCGTTTAGCCTCGTCAGGCGATTCTGATCCGTTCTGCAGGAAGCGCCGTTCGGCGCGCACCCTCTGCTCGGCGTCGAGAAAGATCTTAACCTCAGCGTTAGGAAACACGGCCGTGCCGATATCGCGGCCTTCCATCACTACGCCGCCATTAGCGCCCAACTCCCGCTGACGCGCCACCATCACGCGCCGTACCTGCGGGTGGGCCGACACTCGCGACGCGGCCGCTGTCACATCAGGCTCGCGAATGCGCCGTGAAACATCGTGCCCGTCCAGCAGCACGCGATTGCCGTCGCCGCTCGGTTCCAGTTGGATCACTGATTTTTCTGCCAACTGCCGCAGCGCTTCCGCGTCATCCAGCGGCACCTGCTGCTCCGTCGCCTTCAATGCCAGCGCGCGGTACATCGCGCCACTCTCCAGATTGATGTAGCCCAGTTTCCTCGCCACCCGGGCGGCAATTGTGCTCTTGCCCGATCCCGCCGGACCATCAATCGCGATGACCAGCTTTCGCGGCGTGCTCATTCGGTGACAGAGCCCTTGCTGGGTGGTTTTGGTCTGGAGGATGCCGAGGATCTTCGTGGACGCCGTTGCACCAGCGGCATGCCCGGCCGTGGTGGAAGCGCTTCGAATTTCGCTCGCGGCGTGAACTCGTGCGCAACCTGCTCCTGTAGCTCTGACACCTGTAGCATCACGCGCCCATCGACATGGACGAAGTGGAGTTCGCGTGCAGCTTGCAAAGCGTTGATGGCCTCGCGCACGCGGGCGCGGCTGGTGAGCTTGGAGAAAAACTCCTCCACTTCCTGTTGCTGCGCCGCCAGAACACAGTCCAGGTACTTGGACACTAACGCCGTGAGAGACTCGGCCACGGAAATCTGCGTGCCTTTCTTGACCGCGTCCGGCGACCAGCGGTACAGCACGTCCCAGAAGACGCCCTCGTCGGGTTTATAGTCCACGCGGGTGATGCGCAGCTTCGCCCACAGTTCGTCGAGCGCGCGATCCAGCGCCGCCTCGGAGATCGCGCCGGCTACTAGCTGGCGTAGCCGTTCCTTGGAAATGGGACCCTCTTTTTCGATGACCTGAAACGCATGCAGCGCCAGCGGCGAGTATTCCGAGCGCGCTCCGGTCGTCGGCGCATGCCGCGGATTGCGGTCGCCGATCAGTCCATAGAAGTAGGGAAACACCGAGGCCGCAACGATGAAATTGTTTTCCGCAAAAACGTTTGCCTCATAGGCCGATTTCTCGCGCAGCAGGCGCACCATCAGCTCCTTCGCCTCGTGCGCTTCGTGGTCGGCGAACGCCATGTGCGCTATGGGCAACTTCTCGTCGCTGCCCTTATAAGCACCGACAAACGTCGGCGCCAGCACCGCGGGCCGCTGCGGATAGAGCAGACAAAATCCCACCGTGTCGATAAACTCGCGCGCGTCTTCCAGCGTGCGTACCGGCCGCCCGTTCAGCCGCCACTTCTCGCGGCGAAGTTCCTGGAGTTGCTGTTCGTGCATAGAAGAAGCAATTAGCAGCTAGCAACTAGCAATTAGCTTCGATTTGCGGAAAACTGCCCTTGGCCGACATCAACGAGTTCACGAAAATACAAACGATGCGCTTCCGGCTAGTTGCTAGTTGCTGATTGCTAGTTGCTAGCGCATCCTTCAGATGCGCTTGAACGCCCGCTGAATGTCCTTTACAGAATATCGCAGAACCACCGGTCGCCCGTGTGGACAGCTCATGGGGCAATCGGTCTTCGCCAGCTCTTGCAGCAGCCACTCCATTTTGTTCTGCTCCAGCGGCATGTTCACCTTGATGGCGGCGTGGCAGGCGATGCTGGCGGCAATATTGGTGCGGATCTTCTCCAGGTTCAGCGACTGCTCCTCGCGCTCGAACTGTTCAAGGATTTCATGCAGCAGGTGCTCAACTTGGCCAGCCACGATTCCCGCCGCGGTTGTCTTCACCGCGATCGTCCGCGAACCGAAGGGTTCCACCTCGAAGCCGTTGCGGTTCAGCTCGTCGGAAATTTCGGCGAACACCGCCATCTGTCCAGGCGTCAGCTCGACAATAAGCGGCATCAGCATTTGTTGCCGCTCCGGCGCTTCCGCCAGCCGCTGCTTCGAAATCTTCTCGAACAGAATGCGCTCGTGCGCCACGTGCTGATCGATGATCCACAGTCCCTGCGAATTGATCGCCAGGATGAACGAGTCCCTAATCTGCGCCACCGGCTTCAGCGTTGCCAGCGACTCCAGGCCGGCGGGAACATCTTCGTCCGCAATCTCCGGCGAGCAGCCATTTCCGCCGGGAGCAAGCGCTGCTGCCGGACCTCCAAAGGTCTGCGGCCCAAAGCGCGCCACCGGGATCGCGGCGTTGGCTTCGACGGCAAACCCGCTGCCCTCGAACTGCAGCGGTGCAGTGAACGGAGGAAGTTGCTGCGCGCGCAGAGCGAAGGCCGCGTCCGCTTCAGTCACGTGTAGTTCGCTGCTGGCAAAATCCTGCGCTCCCGACGTCAACGAGCGTGATGCGCTCGGACTCGCATGCATCTCGGTCATGAACGACGGCACAGGCCGCGACTTCATCAGCACCGCGCGCACCGAGTCGCGAATGAAGTCGTGCAGGATCGACGACTGGCGGAAGCGCACTTCGGTCTTCGACGGATGCACGTTCACATCGACCTCGGTGGCCGGCATCTCGAGGAAGAGAAGCACCACAGGAAAGACCGACGGCGGATTGATGTTGCGATACGCTTCGGTCAGCGCGTGCTGCACCAGGCGGTCGCGAATCAGCCGTCCATTGACGAAGATGAAGATCGAGTTGCGATTGAGTTTCTGAATCTCCGGCCGCGAAACGAATCCGTGCAGCTTCATCTCGCCCTTCACCGGTTCTTCAGAGTCTTCGACTTCGCTGCGCCGCCACGGCGGAGGCTGCGGCAGGCCGACGCGTTCCAGCGGCAGCAGCGCACTCAACGCAATCAGTTGATCCAGCGTCTCTTTGCCGAAGACCTGATAGATGCGCTGCGAATGGTCCGCCACCGGCGGCGCAATCAGCATGGCGTTGGTCGCCGAGTGCAGCTCCCATTGCATCTCCGGATGGGCCAGCGCGTAGTGCGTCACTAGCGACGCGATGTGCGACAGCTCAGTCGATTCAGCCTTCAGGAATTTCCGCCGCGCGGGAATATTGAAGAACAAGTCGCGCACCGTGACGCAGGTTCCCAGTGGCAGTCCAGCTTCTTCGACGATAAGGATTTTTCCGCCGGCAATCTCGACAACAGTTCCTGCGGCATCTTCCGGAGCATGTGTTTCCAACCGCAAGCGGCTGACGGATGCGATCGACGGCAGAGCCTCGCCGCGAAATCCCAGAGTCGCGATGGTCAGCAAGTCATCGTCATTGCGAATCTTCGATGTGGCGTGCCGCTCGAAGGCGAGCATGGCATCGTCGCGCACCATGCCGCAGCCGTCGTCGATCACCTGGATCAGCTTCTTCCCGCCGGCTTCGACGTTCACGCGAATGCGGCGCGCCCCCGCATCCAGCGCGTTCTCCAGCAGTTCCTTCACCACCGAGGCAGGCCGCTCCACCACCTCGCCCGCGGCGATCTTGTTAGCTACATTTTCGGAGAGAACGTGGATGCGGCCCATCGAGTACTACGTTACATGAGGAGGCCGCGGTTGTGCTGTAAAGTGCTCCAGCTTTTGTGGTCTGAGGTAATGTAGTTCAAGGGAGATCGCATGCGCCGTTCGAAAAAGGTTGTGCCGGCACTGGTTCTGACGCTGCTGTCGAGCGTCCTGTTCGCCAACGACGCGCAGAAGTTCAACGGCAACTGGCTGACGACCGTCTCCTGCGCGAACTACCGCGACGCGCTGGGCTTCTCCTACCAGTTCGTCAGCACGGTAAAGGACAGCGTCTTCCACGGCGTGCACGGCACCGAGGGCGATCCGGGCTCGCTCGCGATTGATGGCACCATTCCGCCCGACGGCCACGCATCGCTCTATGCCAAAGGTCGCACCGGATCGCCGCAATATGTGCCAGGACGCGATACCCCGAAGGGCACGGAATTCGGCTACAACATCGACGCTCATTTCGAAGGCTCGGCGGGTACCGGCACGCGCGTTGAGGGCCGTCCCTGCACCCTCAAGTTCGCCAAGCAACAATGAGCGTCGAATGCTTCCGCCGGTGGGTTAGTTGTGGAATGGGGATTTCGCGACCGTAACCGGGAGCGCACACCGCTGGAAGGCTGGAAACGCTTTCTTGTCGATTCCTTCAGGCCAACGACCTAGAATGGCTGTGTGTGGCGAGGGGAGGGAGTGTCTTCCCCATGGACAGCCGGCTCGGCCAGAGTTTACTCGTCGGCACTGAGCTGGGCCACTACCGCGTCGTCGAGAAGATCGGCGCCGGCGGCATGGGAGAAGTCTACCTCGCCCGTGACGAGCACCTCGCCCGCGATGTTGCCATCAAAGTTCTTCCACCCGGTACTGTCGTCAACGAATCCGCCCGCGAGCATTTCCGGAAAGAAGCGCTGATTCTCTCGCAGCTCAACCATCCCAACATCGCTACCGTCCACGACTTCGATACGCAGCAGAGTGTGGACTTCCTGGTGATGGAGTACATCCCCGGAATCACCCTCAACGACAAGGTGGCAGCCGGCCGTCTGCCGGAAAAGGAAGTCCTTCGCCTGGGGGTACAACTGGCGGAGGGTCTGTGTGCAGCGCATGAGCATGGCGTGGTTCATCGTGATCTCAAGCCCGGCAACTTGCGGATCACGAGCGATGGACGGTTGAAGATTCTGGACTTCGGGCTGGCCCTGTTGCGGCTGCCGATGACGCCAACCGCCGCGACCATCGACAGTCTCGGCGAGTCGAATCCCATGGCCGGGACCTTGCCCTACATGGCGCCGGAGCAGTTGCTGGGAGAAGAGCTTGACGCCCGCACCGACATTCATGCTGGCGGGCTGGTGCTATACGAAATGGCGACGGGCCAACATCCCTTCGTCGACGTGGAACGACCGCAACTCATCGGTGCGATTCTCCACCGGCCGCCACGACTCCCCGGTTCCCTCAATGGCAAGTTATCTCCAGAACTGGAGAGGATCATCGGGAAGTGCTTGGAGAAGGAACCCGAGAACCGTTACCAATCCGCAAAAGAGCTAGCGATTGATCTGCGACGGTTGCTGACACCAAGCACGATGAAAGTAGCCGAAGCTCCTGTAGCAGACAGGAAACTTTGGAAGGTGCTGGTTTCCGGCTTGCTGCTACTGGCAGCAGTTGGCATTGCGGGATTTTGGTACGTCCGCTCACACCAGAAACCGACTCCGCCTCCGCTGACCGACAAAGACACCATTGTCGTCTCCGATTTCGATAACAAGACCGGTGATGCGGTATTCGATGACACGCTGAAGCAGGGACTCTCGGTACAGTTGGAGCAATCGCCCTTTCTCAGCCTGTTGTCCGAGCGCAGGGTAAATGACACATTGAAGCTGATGGGCCGTTCTGCCGGTGACCGTTTAACGCCGGAGGTTACACGCGAGGTCTGCGAGCGCACGGGCAGCAAGGCGATGCTGACTGGCTCGATTGCTTCGCTAGGCAGTCAGTACGTGATTGGGCTGAAGGCGGTGGACTGCAATACGGGCGACGTACTGGCCGAGACGCAGGAGCAGGCGGCGGGCAAGGAAGTGGTGCTCAAGGCTCTGGACGCTGCGGCAGTCAGCATCCGGAGCAAACTGGGCGAGTCGCTCAGCTCGGTTCAGAAGTACGCTACGCCGGTGGAGGAAGCAACCACGCCATCTCTGGAGGCGCTGAAAGCTTACAGCCTGGGACTAAAGACCGAAGATGCGAAGCAGGGCACAGCCGCGCTGCCTTTCTATAAGCGGGCGATCGAGCTCGACCCGAATTTTGCGAGCGCCTACCGAACTATGTCAGCTCTCTACTATGACCGCAACGAACAGGGGCGGGCGGCGGAAAATGCCCGCAAAGCTTATGAGCTGCGGGAGAAGGTAAGCGAACAGGAGCGATTCTTCATCGAAGGAACCTACTACGTGGACGCGTCGGGAGAGCTTGAAAAGGCGACGCAGACCTTCGCACTGTGGCAGCAGACTTACCCAAGAAACTTCTGGCCTTACGCACTCCTGGGAGTTATTTCCGCCGAATTGGGAAACTGGGAAAAGGCATTGGAGGAACTTCGGGAGGCGCTGCGCCTGGATCCGAATTTTTTGGTCAACTATATGAACGTCGGCGCCGCCTACGCAGCCCTCAACCGGCTGGATGAAGCGGAGGCGCTGTACAAGCAGGCGGAGGAGCGCAAGCTGGGGACCGAGCCTCTGCTCCCGCCCCGCTACCAGTTGGCGTTTCTGAAGGGCGATGCGGTACGGATGGCGCAGTTGGTCTCAGCCGCCATGGGGAAGCCGGGCACGGAAGACGTGCTGTTGGCCACGCAAGCGGACACGGAAGGTTGGTATGGCAAGCTGAAGAACGCGCACGAACTGACCAGGCGGGCGATGGATTCAGCCCAGCGCAACGACGCCAAAGAGACGGCTGAAGGATATCAGGCGGAGGAAGGACTGCGCGAGGTGGAATCGGGAAATCGGGAGCAGGCCCGTGCTGAGGCCAATGCGGCGTTGAAGCTGGCCCCGAACCGCGTTGTGCGGGCTATGGCAGCACTGGCCTTGGCCAGGGCAGGCGACACGGCGGCGGCGGAGTAGCTGGTGGTCGAACTCGACAAGACATTCCCCTTGGACACGCTGGTCCAAAGGTATCGGCTTCCCACAATCCGGGCGGCCGTCGCCTTGCAGCACAAAGACCCGAACCGAGCAATCGAGCTGCTGGAAAGGGCGAGCCCGATAAAGCTGGGGGACGCAAACAACCTACTCCCGGTCTATTTGCGTGGGGAAGCCTATTTGATGCTACACGACGGCACTCGAGCGGCGGCGGAGTTTCAGAAGTTCATCGACCACTACGGCCTGGTGGTGAACTTTCCCTGGGGAGCGCTGGCCCGCCTCGGCTTGGCACGTGCTTATGCCATGCAGGGCAGTACGACCAAGGCACGTGCGGCTTATCAAGAGTTCCTCACCCTATGGAAAAACGCCGACCCCGACGTCCCCATCCTCATCCAAGCCAAAGCGGAGTACGCAAAGCTGCAATAGTTTCGGCACTCGACCCAGAAAAGGCTCAAGCATTGAAACCGATGATCGACAGGTTCAATCGGAAACCACAGGTCAATCGGATAGATCTTGTTATCAGGCCTTGAATTCCACAGGGAGGACCGTCGCTAACTCTCGGCTGTCACTTATCCCGGAGGCCACTTCAGATCCCGCCCCCCGAGCATGTGCAGGTGCAGGTGAAACACTGACTGGCCGGAGCGCGGGCCGACGTTGTACACGGTGCGGTATCCGTCTTCGATGCCGCGCTCGCGGGCGATCTTCGCCGCGATCAACTGGCTGTAGCCGATGATCTCCGCGTCTTCCGCCGTGGCTTCCTTCAGGTCAACCAGGTGCCGCTTGGGAATGATGAGCACATGGGTCGGCGCTTTGGGGTTGATGTCTTCGAAGACGAAGACCTTGTCATCCTCGTAGACCTTCTTAGAGGGAATTTTACCGGCGATGATCTTGCAGAAAAGGCAATCGTCCATAAAGGTCTTTAGCCAGCTGCGGAAACCGTCCGTATAGACCTCGCTGGCGGCAATCATCTTCCTGGTAAGACCGATCTTACCAGGAAGATTTCCTTGAACTCCTCATGTCGCTAGCGCTGGTACTCGCTCAATCTGGGATTGGGATCGACGGTTGCGGTTCCGTTCGACACCTGCCCGAAGTTCAATGAAGCCAATCCCGACTTGCCGCCGCCCGTCACTCCGGCCGAACCGGATCCCAGGACGTACAGAATATAAACCGGCGGATTGTTCGGATCGTAGCTGAACGAGGTGCAGTACTCCGTAGTCTTCGCCGCGCACACCGCAAACCTCCCGTAAGGAGGCCCGAACGTGGGATCGATGACGTAGTTTCCGCTGAAGCTTGCCGGGGTCGTTACCGCGCCAGCAGGTCCGTTGGTCTCGTACAGCAGAGACAAGTCCCCTCCTGGTGGCGGAGTGAATGCCGCGTCAATCTCATTGGTCACGGTTGCCAGGGTTGGCGTAATCGTGCCGCCCAGGTAGGAGCCGAGGAAGTTAATCAGGCCGAAGGAACCGGTGGCGGGAATCGTCTGCAGTTGCAGCGAGCCCGACATCACCGAGGAATCGGTGCCCAAAGCGACCGCCTCTCCTGAGCTCACCAGGTACCATACCGGTTGGTTGGTGGCGCCCTGAAGAACCGGGGCCACACGTCCCAGGGAATCGGTGGTATAGGTGCCGGTCGTATAGGTGACCGGGCTCCAAAGTCCGCCTATGCTCTGGTCGGTGTAGTATCCCGGCAGCGGGGGCGGGCCGGCGATGTTTCCGCTACCGTCATACGCCACCACTCCCACGGCTGCCACCGGTACCGATGTGCCGCCGGATGTGGAAACGCCGTTCATTTCAACCACGCTCTGGCAGGTTGAACCCGCCTTGCACAGAACCAGCGAGCCGGTAATGCCGGCGGAGGCCTGTTGCTTAAAGTCGGCCACCGTCATGGGCCCGGAGTCGATCCGTACCGCGACTAACTCGTCGAGTGCGGCGATGTAGTAGGTGTAGGTGGCTGTTCCGGATGCGGTCGTCAAAGTGGCAGTACCCCGGCCCAGGTTATTGGGATCGGGAGCCAGATCTCCGCCAGTGATGGGGACGGCTCCGTTCGAGATGGTGCCGTTATCGTTGGTGTCCTGTTCTCCTCCGGTCACGGACAACGCTGCGCTAATGGAGAATGTGCCGGCCTCCGCGTAACGGTTGCCGCTGCTATCGTTGCCGAAGGCCTCGAACGTGTAATTGGCGCCATTGGCGGGAAGGGCCAGCACTGGCGGCTGCTTCTTCACCAGGCCGGAACCGTACATGTCCTTATTGACCAGGATGATTGTGGAATCGGAGGTGGTTGAGAGCGCGATACTGTACACGTACCTGCCCAGCGCGGTCGACTGCAAAGTGATCGTACCTAGAGGGCTGCTCGACGGAAGGGTGTACGTTCCCGTGATCGGCACAGCAGTGGAAACTCCGTTTGGACCATTCTGGTCGATCACACCGCTGGTGACATTCCCATTTCCATCGGCGGTAAATTGCCCCGCAATGTAGAACGGCTGCCCGTGGGCGAAGCCGTTGAAGGTCATCGCGTAGTTTCCTTCCAGCAGACCGGTGACCGTAAGCGAGTAGGTGGCCGTAGCAACTTCTCCCAGCGAGTCGGTCGCCTGGATTGTAAAGTTGAAAACTCCAGCGGTGGTGGGCGATTCCGCCACACTGTTGTTGTTACCGGTGGAGACAAGCCCGCCGATCGTTGCGGAATTCGGTCCGCTTCCCGTCGGGGTAGTATTCGTGGTCAGGGTCAGGTTCGGGCTGCACGGCGGAGTCGGTGAACAGGGGGGCAAACTGCCCGACGCGACGGAATAGGTGTAAGGTGGAACGCCATTGCTGGCGGTAATTGTCGCCGCGTAATTCTCGCCCACCTGTCCGCTGACCAGCGGAGTAGACGTCAACGAGAGCACCGGATTGATCGAGATGGCCAGAGGCGCCGTGTCGACGGCTTTAGTTGGGCTCTGCGAGTCGACGACCATGACGGTGAAGTTATAGGTTCCCGTAGTCGTGGGCGTGCCGCTGATAATTCCGTCGGTGGTTAAACTCAGCCCGGGAGGCAGAGTACCCGCGCTGACCGACCACGTGTAGGGCGTCTTGCCCCCGCTGGCGATCAACAGCTGTTTGTACGCTATTCCGGGAACACCCGCGGATAAGGAAAATTGCGCGATGTTCAGGGCGCCGGGCCCGCTCTGGGGAGTGCTTCCGGCACAACCACCTAATATTGCACACACCACACATCCCAACAGCAGGGATAGAAAAGGTTTCAGCCCTTTCATGGATCTCCTCGTCAAATCGGCAGAAGCTGGTTTTAGAACACTTGGGGGATCGGCCGTCCAAGCTGAGCGTAGCTTCCTGTAATCAACCGCTCGCCAGTCCATGAACCATGGGCGACCGCAAAGTGTGTATAGGGTAGCAGAGTAACTGAATCATAACCAATTGCAAACTCTTTTTTGCGCAGCGGCCGCTTATCAAATCGGATTTGGGAACTGCGCTTCCTCCGGCGTAGTGCTACATTCGCCCGTTCACCCCGCTGCGGGTAATGGGTCAGTCTGAAACTGTGGTCAAGGCGCGCTCCCCCAACAAGGTGTAAGCGCGTGAATTTCAAACTGACCAGCTCCCCTGCGGGGGCTTGGCTCGCTTCGTAACGCCGCCTCTGCTATCCTCCGTTCTTTGGAGACCGGAACGTGCGCTGCAAACTACTTCTGTTCTCATTGTCATTGGCCCTCGCCGCAAGCGCTGTTGCTCAGCAATCCAATACCCAGACCAGCGCTTCTTCTGCGGCTCCGCCTCAACCCCGGATGTACGTCGAGCCGACGATGCCGTACACTCCCAGCCTTGACGTCACAGCCATGGACCGCTCCGTCGATCCCTGCGTCGACTTCTACACCTATTCCTGCGGCGGCTGGTTGAAGAACAATCCGATTCCTCCCGATCAGACGGCGTGGAGCGTTTACGGCAAGCTCTATGAGGATAATCTCGCCTACTTGCGCGGCATTCTTGAGCAAGCCGCGGTGGCAAAGGACCGTGACGCCGTCACCCAGAAGATCGGCGACTACTATGCCGCCTGCATGGACGAAGCCCAAGTCGAGAAGCGCGACGCTAAGCCGATATGGCCCGCGCTGGTGGAGATCCAGGGATTGCAAAGCCTGCATGAAATGGCGCCATTGATCGCGCGTCTGCATCTGCAAGGCGAAACCATGCTCTTCGGCAGCGGCTCGCAGCAGGACCCCGATAACTCCGATGCCATGATTGTCGGCCTGGACCAGGGCGGCCTCGGTCTTCCCGATCGCGATTATTACACCAAGAACGACGCCAAATCGAAGGAGATCCGGCAGCGCTATCTGCAGCACGTGCAGAAGATGTTCCAGTTGATCGGCGACTCGCCCGCGACCGCCAAGAAAGAGGCCGGTACGGTGATGCGGATCGAGACGGCGATGGCCAAGGCCTCGCTCACCCAGGTCGACCTCCGTGATCCCTACAAGGTCACTCACAAGATGAAGGTCGCCGAGCTCAATCAGCTCGCGCCCAACTTCGACTGGACCGCATATTTCTCCACCAGCCAGGTTCCTCCCTTCGAAGTCCTGAATGTGGAGTCACCGGAGTTCTTCAAGGACCTGAACGCACATCTGGCTTCGGTTTCCCTCGATGACTGGAAGGTTTATCTTCGCTTTCATGTGGCCAATTCCAACGCGCCGTATCTCTCGTCCGCCTTTGTCAACGAGAACTTCGACTTCTATCGGAAGTACCTACGCGGCGCCAAGGAGCTGCAGCCACGCTGGAAACGCTGCGTCGAATACGTCGACGAGCAGCTCGGCGAGGCTCTGGGTCAAGAGTATGTTCGCAAGACTTTCCCGCCCGAGGTGAAAGCCGCAACCCTGCAGATGACGCTGCAGATCGAAGACGCAATGGCCGCGCGCATCCAGCAGCTCGACTGGATGAGTCCCGCGACCAAGCAGCAGGCGCTCAACAAGCTGCACGCCATTCGCAACAAGATCGGTTATCCCGACAAATGGCGCGACTACAGCTCAGTAACCATTGCTCCTGACGACTTCTATGGCAATGCTGAGCGGGCCGAGGAGTTTGAGAACCACCGCGAATTCAACAAGGTGGGCAAGCCCACCGACCGCAGCGAGTGGTACATGACACCTCCCACCGTCGACGCCTACTACAGCGTCCAGATGAACGACATCAACTTCCCCGCCGGTGTTTTGCAGCCGCCGCTCTACGACGCCAAGCTGGACGACGCGCCCAACTACGGCAACACCGGCTCGACCATCGGTCATGAACTGACCCACGGCTTCGACGATGAAGGCCGCCAGTACGACGCCAAAGGTAATCTGAAGGATTGGTGGACCACCCAGGACGCGGCGCAGTTCGTCAAGCACGCCGATTGCGTTGTCGATCAATATGCGAAGTACGTCGTCGTGGACGACATCCACATCAACTCAAAGCTGACTGAAGGCGAAGATGTGGCCGACCTGGGCGGCACGATTCTCGCCTACATCGCGTGGAAAAATGCCGACAAGAGCCAGCAGCTTTCCAATCGCGACGGGCTGACTCCAGACCAGCGCTTCTTCGTCGGCTTCGCGCAGTGGGCCTGCGAGAATGATCGTCCCGAAGATCTGCGGGCGCGCGCCATTACCGATCCACATTCGCCCGCCAAGTACCGTATCAATGGCGTTGTGGTGAACGTGCCGGAGTTTGGCCCGGCTTTCAGTTGCAAGGCTGGCTCGCCCATGGTGAAACCCGCCGACAAGGTGTGCAAGGTGTGGTGAGGGCGGGCAAGAGTCCTCAGGCCATCACCAAACGAACGCCTAATTTTAGCGCGACAGGTCTACGCTTCTGCGCGTCTTAGCGTAGATCGTCGCGCTCTCCGCAGCTCTGTCATCCTCGTGCCGGAAAGCTACTTCTTCAGCACCTTTCCGGTTGTGGCGCTCACGATGGCGACAAAGCCCGACTTTTTGTCCCCCCACATCACATACCAGACCGGCGTCGGGAAGCTGTAACCATTCCCCAGCTGAAAACTCGACAGCTTCTTGTCGGGATTCTTTTTCAGCCACGCTGCCGCATCGGCTGCGGCCGTAGTGTACGCGGCATCCGAATCCACCGTGAATTCAGATGATTGAATGGGCATGACATCGCGCGTAACGCCGGCCCAGGGGACTCCGTTTCCCAGGCTCACTCCTTTGATTATGTCCGGCGGCTGCGCGGCAATCGCGTAGGTGAAAACCCGGTACTCATGCTTACTGGGCGAGGCATACGTCGCCTCCCACGTCCCGGCTTTGCCACTTGCAAGCCCGGCTGCATCCTTGGGCGCCAGTTTCAGCAGTACGAGATCGGGAGCCCATTTGTAGGCCGACTTATACATGGACCCGTAAGCCGTCTTTGCTGTGACCGGTTCAGCGGCGTTCGAGGGTTCGCTCGCTTTTACCGTGGCGACATTTTCGGCGGCCGGATTGGAAGGCTGCGAGCAACTGGAGAGCATTAAAATGGCAACCGTTAACGCGGTTACCAACCACGTCTTAGGTGAAGGCAACATGAAATCATCTCCTAAGGAAATGCTATGCCCGCCTGCCACGAGTTACGAGCGCGTTCTTAATTGGCACAAAAGTAAATTGGGGATTTTTCCTGATTCGGAACTGGCTGGGCGCGAGCGATCGGCTGCCCGGAATCTTGCGGCAGCCTTTGCCGCTGTGCCTTGTGCGTTGCGGCTGTCTTTGCCGTTGCTTACGAGCGCCGGCAGTGCATTACTCCTACATCGCAGCCATTCACAGACACGATCCCAGTTCGGACCTTAGCTGACGGAGAGCCTCCTGCGTCCTGCTCAGGATCGGGGTAGGCTGAGCTGGGTAGCGGAGTGTTCGCTGGATTGCTCTGGGCCGTTGCCCTGCGATGAGAGCCGCCATTGGCGCTGGTTGTACGTCCGGTTCGGAGATGGGCTGTCTTCTTGTTGCCCGTTTGCTCTGCGTGGTCCAGGGATCTGTTCCAGCCCATATCGACCTCCACTCTACTGGGAAGATGCTGCTAGCACGAGATTTGAAACCCGCGGCCTGAAAAAATCAAGTAAGCGCGTCACTTTTCAGATTAAGGAGAGCCAACGTGGATCTGGCCTAGCTTTGTTGACTTCCTGGCCACAACTATCAGCCGAAAGGGTCGGCGGATAAGTGTGGAGTGCCCGCAATCGAGTCCCGCAAAGCGTAGTGGGTCAATTTGAAATTCACGCCCAACAGGCATCGGGTGGAGCACGCCTTGAGGCGTGCATATTGCAGCCCCCATTCGATACGCGCTTTAGCGCCTGAGGTAAGTCTAGTCTAGCCCCTTACCTCAGCGGCTGAAGCCGAGACATTTGAAAGGATTTCAACTGCACGCCTGAAGGCGTGCTCCACCCGAGGTCACTTGACCACAGTTTTAGAAGGACCCATTACCATCTTCGAACGATTGTGGCGCCACTCAAAGCCAGCTCTACCCTATTGCCGTATTCGTGGATTGAATGCCGAGTACAGCAAGTCAGTAAGGAAGTTCACCAGCACGTAGGTCAATCCAATCATCAGGATGCAGCCCTGCACCAGGTAATAATCGCGATTGGAGATCGCGGTAATCGTCAGCCGTCCGATGCCGGGCCACGAGAAGATTGTTTCGGTCACAATCGCGCCCGCCAGCAGCGCGCCGAATTGCAGACCAATTACGGTGACGATCGGAATCATGGCATTACGCAAGGCATGGCGATAAACTACGGTCCGCTCCGGCAGCCCTTTGGCGCGGGCAGTGCGAATGTAATCCTGACCCAGCTCCTCCAGCATCGAGGTGCGCACCATGCGCGTCAGGATCGCGGCCAGCGCTGCGCCCATGGTGATCGCCGGGAGCACCAGGTGCGCCAGCGAGCCCGAGCCTGAGACCGGCAGCCATCCCAGCTCAATAGCGAAAATCAAGATGAGGATCGGCCCTAGCGCAAAGTTGGGGAACGACAATCCCAGCAGCGAAACGAAGCTCAGCACCCGGTCGTCCCATCGATTGCGGCGCAGTGCCGAACGCACGCCCGCTGGAATCGACAGTCCAAGCGCAACCACCAGCGCGGCAAGCGTCAGCTCCATCGTGAAGGGATACGCTTGCGCGATGATGTGCCCGACATTCTGATTCAGGCGCAGCGAGCGTCCCATGTCGCCGTGGACAATGCCGCGCCAGTAATTCACATACTGCTGGCCGAGGGGAACATCAAGGCCATAAGCATGTCGCGCTGCGGCGACGTCCGTGGCCGCGGCACCTTCGCCCAGCATTTGTTGTATGGGGTCGCCGGGCACCAGATGGATCAGCAGAAACACCACCGACACGACCAGCCACACGACCGGCAACGTGTAGAGCAGGCGTGAGAGGAGGTAGCGCGGCATCAGTGTGGGGCCGGCAGCGCCGGTGAGGTTGAAGGTGCTGGTGCGGGCTGCGTGGTTTCAATCTTCACGCTCTCCACTCGCAGTCCATCCATGGCGACGACTGTATAGCGACGGCCCTCATATTCAAAGGTGTCGCCGGACTTGGGGATCCGTTGCAGCCGCGCGAGTACAAATCCGGCGAGCGTTTCGAAGCCGTCGTCGCGTGGCAGCACGATGTGATATTGCGACTCTAGATCGCGAATGTTGACCGAGCCGTCCAGGGTCATGGAAGGATCGCCCGGCAGGAACGACTCTCCAGTGATATCGAACTCGTCCTCGATTTCGCCCACCAGTTGCTCCAGCACATCCTCCACGGTCACCAGCCCCGCGGTTGAGCCAAACTCGTCCACTACCACCGCCAGGTGCCGTTTACGCGCCTTGAACTCCAGCAGCAGGTCGGGCAGCGGCTTGGTTTCAGGAACCACCAGCACCTCACGCATGATATGCCGGACTTCAAGCCCACTGGGACGGGTTATGGGGCGTCCTGAAGCCGTGCGGTTCATCCGATAGCGCAGCCAGCGCATCAGGTCCTTGGCGTAGAGCACACCGATGATATGTTCGGGCCCGCGCTGCGGATCATAAACCGGAATGCGTGAGTGTTGCTCGTCCACCGCCTTTTGCAGCGCCTCCTCCAACGAGAGATTTCCGGGCAGCGAAAAAATGTCGGGCCGCGGCACCATGATCTCGCGCACCGTGATGTTCTCCAGGTCAAGGGCGCGGAGAGTCAGGTCCTCCTGCGGCGCTGCCAGTATCCCCAGCCGCCGGCTGGCGGAGACGATCAGCTTCAGCTCCTCCGGCGAGTGCACGCCGCCTTCGCGCACCTGCCGCATGCCGAAAGCCTTTAGCACAGCGCCAGTGGAAGCAGTCATAAACGCCAGAAACGGCCCAGCCACGGTGATGAAGAAGTCCATCGGGCCAGCGACGGCGAGCGCGACTCGCTCGGTCCGCTGCAACGCGATCGACTTGGGAACTACCTCTCCCATGATGACCACCAGGTAGGTCATCAGTGCGAAGGCAAGAACCACCGCACAGCCGTGCGCGTAGAACCGCGAGTGCGGCAGGGGCAAGAATAGCGGCTCCAGCATGTGAGCGATCGACGCTTCACCAATCCAGCCCAGGGCCAGGCTGGACACGGTCACTCCAAATTGCACCGCGTTGAGGACAAGGTCGAGCTTCTGATGGAGCTTTTGGACAGTGCGCGCGCCGATGCGATGCGCCGCAATCATCTGTTGCAGTCGTGTCTCGCGCACGCTCACCAGCGCGAATTCAGCGGCCACGAAGAACGCGTTTGCCGCGATCAGCAAGACCACTGCTACGATGCGCAGCACCACGAAGGTAACCATGAATGAGAAATCTTAACA
>JBEKXQ010000074.1:0-21228 GCA_049511915.1 Candidatus Korobacteraceae bacterium | reverse complement strand
AAGACGAGCGTTGCGGTGAGCGGACTGAAGCCGTCCAAGAATTCGCGCCAGGCAATGCCGGAAGTGCGCGGCGACTCGATTGCCATCCTCGGGATCTCCTGCTTCTATCACAACTCGGCTGCGGCTCTGATCCGTGATGGCAAAATCGTGGCCGCGGCAGAAGAAGAGCGCTTCACGCGGGTGAAGAACGACCGCCGCTTCCCGCACAACGCCATCAACTATTGTCTGGAACAGGCGGGAATCTCGCAGAAACAACTCACCGCGGTCGTCTACTACGACAACTCCGCGCTCACCTTCGAGCGACTTTGCCACTCCATCATGGCGGTCGATCGCGAGCCAGCGGCTTCCATGTGGCAACAGATCATGCCGTCGTGGCTACGGATGAAGCTCCACCTGCCAAAGCTGATCCGCAGCTTTCTGAGCTACGAAGGCCCGATTCTGCAAGGCGTCCATCACCGTTCACATGCCGCCAGTTGCTTTTTTCCCTCGCCGTTTGAGCGAGCGGCAATCCTCACCATCGACGGCGTCGGGGAATGGGCGACCGCAAGCATTGGGCGCGGCGAAGGTGATCGCGTGGAGTTGCTCAAGGAGATGCGCTTCCCGCATTCCCTGGGGCTGCTGTATTCGGCTTTCACGCAGTTCACGGGCTTCAAGGTGAATTCCGGCGAGTACAAGATGATGGGTCTCGCGCCGTATGGCGAAGCGGTCTACAAGCAAGCGATTCTCGACCACCTGGTAGACCTGAAGGCCGATGGCTCGGTAGAGCTGAACCTGGAGTATTTCGGATTCCTCCGCGAAACCCAAATGACCAACAGCCGTTTTGCCGAGTTGTTCGGTGGACCGAAGCGGCAAGCGGAAGGTCGCATCACGCGGCGCGAGATGAATCTTGCCAAGTCGATCCAGGAGGTCATCGAGGAGGCGATGTTGCGCATGGCCTGCGAGGCCAAGCGCCTAACCGGCGAGAAAAATCTTTGCCTGGCCGGCGGCGTGGCGCTGAATTGCGTAGCCAATGGCCGATTGCTCCGCGAAGGCCCGTTCGAGGATATCTGGATTCAGCCGGCCGCCGGCGATTCCGGCTGTGCCGTGGGGGTTGCGCTGGATGCCTACCACACTTATTACGGCCGCGATCGCAACTTCGAGCCCGGCGAGTCCGCGCAAGGCGGTTCATATTTCGGGCCGGACTTCTCCGGCGAAGAGATCGAGGCGTACTTACAGACCTACGGTTATCCCTACCGCAAGCTCTCCGGAGCCGAACGCAACCGCTATCTGGCGGAGAAGCTGGTTGAGGGCAAAGTAGTTGGACATCTGTCGGGCCGGCTGGAACTGGGGCCACGGGCGCTGGGGGCGCGATCGATCCTCGGCGATCCGCGAAATCCGGAGATGCAGGCCAGCCTCAATCTGCGGATCAAGTATCGCGAGTCGTTCCGGCCTTTTGCTCCGGCGGTATTGGCGGAACGGACGTCGGAATATTTCGAGCTCGATCGCGAAAGTCCCTACATGCTGCTGGTAGCACCGGTGAAGAAAGAGCGTCGGCTGCCGCTGGACACCGACCTCGGGAAAGATGACGACCTGCTGCCGGTCGTCCGCCGTCTGCGCAGCGACATCCCCGCAGTCACGCATGTCGATTATTCGGCGCGCATCCAGACCGTCCGCCGCGAACATCATCCGGTATTCCATGATCTGATCGCGGAGTTTGAGCGCCAGACCGGTTGCGGCCTTGTGGTCAATACTTCGTTCAACGTTCGCGGAGAGCCTATCATCTGCACTCCACAGGATGCCTATCGATGCTTCATGCGGACTGAGATGGATGTCCTGGCGCTGGAGGACTACATCCTTCTGAAGCCGGAGCAACCGCCATGGTTCGAAGGCAAAGGTGAAGGCCTGGAAAACGAAGATGTAGTGCAAGCTTCTGCCGAAAAAGCGCCCGAGAAGTTGCTGGAGGAGCTGTCGGTGGTGTTCGACAAGGAGTTCTGGCCCGCGGCCCAGAAACTGAAGGCCAGCGGGCAGGCGCGGATCACCGAAGAGTTTCGGAAGACTAAGACGATGTGGGAAGACTCCAATGAGCCTGCCGATCGCAAGCCTCTCTTTGAACTGGGGCGTGAAGCGCTGAGCGAAGAGCCCGATCCTGTGAAGTTTGCGGACGAATTGACGGCGAACTGGCTGAGCTCCGAGGCAGCGGCTGTCCTGAAACCGGCGGTGACGAAGCTGATCAGAATCGGCCTGAAGCATCAGGTGGAAGTCGAGATTGACGAGCAGGTCAGCGAGTCGGTTTACGTGATGTTCTAACCGGCAGACTGGGTGGAGCACGCCTTTCAGGCGTGCATTAAAAACACCGCATCCCGCTCCCGGCCTTAGCGACCGAGGTGAGACGAGCAAGGAGTTACCTCAGTGGCCAAAGCCGGATGTCTTCCTGGCTCTAGGGGCACGCCTGAAGGCGTGCCCCTTCAAAGCTTGAGCTACACCAATTATGGGATTGCTCTAGCGGAAGACTCCCGGCGGCGCTCGGAATGCAGAGAGCTAGCGCACCTGTTTCGCCGGAAGCGTCATGCAGCCGTCGACTACCTCAACATCCTTCAACCGTGCGTAACTATGGGTCCCAATGATGTTCTTGGCACCTCGCGAGTCGATCACGGCACCGGGGCGCTCGGCGTAGTCGCGTTCATTCAAGACCAGGATCTCGTTCAGCACGGTGAGCCGGCCGTAATTGCCACTGCAATCCTGAGAGGGCCGGATCAGCTTGCCACCTTCGCGGTAAATGGCACCAGCACCGCGGCTGGAGCGGATGTCTGTCGAGATTGGATTCCGCGGATGGCGGATCCATTCGCCCGTCAGGCTGCGGGAATAGAAGAGCCAAAGCTGCAGCCCGCCGCCGCGCGGCTCCTGTAAAGTCGCGAAGAACCAATACATGCCATCTTCGATCCACACCGTCGTGTCCACCGCCGGGGCTTTCTGCAAGACAGCTATAGGGTTCCAAACATCCGGGAAACAGTCGCACCGGTACAACTGCACGGTTCCATCGGCCACACTCTCCGGAACCATGTACAGCTGTCCCGCGTCGTGAAAGATACACGGGTAGGAGAGATGGTAAGGCTTCTCCAGGGCAGGGACCGTTCTTGACAAGGCGCCGTCTTCGGTTACTTCGGCGCAGGCGATGATGCCCTTCTGCGTGCTGTAATCGAGGTCTTCGAAGAAGACCCACGGCTTCCCTTCGTGGTCGATGACAAACGGATCGGCAAAGAAGTGGCCGCGCGGGGATTGAATCCAGCGAAATCGGCTCAAATCGGAATGGCCTGGGTTGCTGGATGCATTCTTTTCAATCTTCACTCCCAGCATCCAATGCGGAAGCTGTTCGCCATGCCCCAGTCGCTGCACTCGCCGAAAACAGTTTCGCACCAGGACTTTGCTTAGCCAGCTCAACATCTGGAAATTGGTTGGAACCGAATAGATCTTTCTGCGGCCGGGACAGGGAGCCGGGGGTGGAATTTCAGCCTCCAGGCTGTCCCACCCTGATTCATGGAGTTGATGCAGCTTTTGGATGAGGAACGTTGTCGAGCCCCAATACGGCTGCACTCGATTGCGGGCCCAGGAGCTGCCCAGGCAGGTCGCAAAGGTACTCTTATAAAGTATCCTGCCCGCGTCGGGCTCGTCCGTCAGGCGCTGTAGCGCAGCGCAGGAGAGAAGATTGTCCTCATAGATCTCCCAAAAATATGGCGGGCCGCCGCGATAGTGACCGGGATCTCCGTGGTGATACGACCACACGCCATAACGGGCGGCATTGAGAATCTCTCCACCAGGAAGTTGCGAGCCGACGCTGACCAGCACATCCAGATTGTTCTCGCGGATGCGGGCGACAGCATCTTCAGGAAAGTGATGGAAGCCGTTATCCGCGATGGGCGTCACGGAGAAGGACTCGACGTCTTTGAAATAGCCCGCGCAATCGACCTCGCTCAGCGGATCGGGAGCTTCGGAAACCCGTTTAGCATCCCAACGCTTGTATAAGGAGAAAAGCAGCGACTCCTTGCGTGCTTCGTCCCGAAGTTGCGGCGCATCGGCATTGAAAACCACCAATTCCAGCTGGGCAAAATTGCAGCTCGCAATGTGTTCGAGAGCCTCTGCCAGGTAAGCCGGAAGCATGGGGCCATCGAGCAAAACACCGATCCGCAGGTGAGGGGCTCGGGAAGCGGAGTTCAAAAACCAGGGAGCGTGCATCGATGAGGAGTTGTGGTGTCGTGATTATCGTAACAGCTTCAACTCGCACCTTTCTCGATAGTTTGAGCGACGATGCTCTCTATTCCTGCAGGGCCGGCGCAGCGGCTGTCTGCCTGATGTTCTTCACGACCACACGCGCAGGGTTCCCCATGGCGACGCAGTAGGGCGGGATGTCATTGACCACCACGCTATTGACGCCGATGATGGCGCCCTCCCCGACGGTCACGCCTTTCATGATGTGTGCGTTGTGGCCAATCCAGGCGTAGCGCCCAATGCGCACCGGCTTCACTTCATCCGGGGTCGGCGGCAGGTCGGCAATGCGCGCCAGGGCATCGCGGGGATGCGCATCGGTATCCATGAAGCACACACCCGAAGCCACATTGATATCGTCCTCCAGAACAATTTCCTTGTTCACGACGAAGACCACATTGTGGCCGATGTCAACGCGGTTGCCGAAGACCAGTTTGGGTTCATCGAACAACCGGCCGCTGAAGATGTCCACTTTGCCGAAGAAGTTCACATCATCGCCAACGTGGATTCTGGCATGGCCGAAGATGAACGGCAGGCGCCACACGCGGAATCGTTTGCCGACGGCAGAGCAGCGGCCGCGGAAGAGTGGCTCGACGATCAAATAGCTGAACAGCCAGTGCAGCCCGACCGAGTTTGACTGCCATGCGTTATACAAGAATCGCAGCCCGGGATTGAAAAAACGGGGCAGAGGAAGGCGGCTCGACTCGACCCGTCGCGCCAAATTGCGAAGGCTACGAAAAAACGGCGTCTCTGCGCGACGTATCTTCAGCAGGAATGAGGCCATGAATATACCGATAGCAGCTTAGCGGATTTTCCCAGTCGGCATCTCTCGCGACTCTCCAAACTGCTCACTAATACTCTGGACTAGCGGCACTACGCTCCAGCGGACTACTTTTATTGTCCCTTTGAACGCTGGGGGGAATAAGCCGCGCCGGATTCCCTGCCACCAGGGCTCCCGAAGGCACATCACGGAAAACAACCGACCCGAGTGCGACGGTAACCATATCTCCCAGATTAGCCATAACGATGGCGCCAGCTCCGATCCAGCATTCTTTGCCAATCGTGGTGCGATCGAAGCGCCGTCCGACATCTGTAAGGTGTCCATTTTCGTCCCTCAAATGCTGGCGCGACCCACTAACCACTTGAACGCCGGTAGCCAGGATTGTGCCCTCGCCTAAGGACACTTGGCCCAGTACACAATAGGCGCCTATGCCCACACGGTCACCCATGGAGGATTGGGGGTTGGCGAAGAATGAACCCAGCGCTATATGGCAGTCATGGCCGACTTTCTGAAGCGTGAGTTGGTAATAGGCGACGCGAAGGTAGCTACCCAACATGCCAGAGTATCCGGCAAAATGCTGTGCAAAAAAGGTGTAGGGCTCCCGCCAACGTCCGAAGCCCGTTAACAGAGCAGCCGGGAAGACCAATAGCTGAAACATGGCAGAAGCCAGCGATTTTATCGCTTTCCGCAAAAGCCGCTCCTAGGCAAAGGATTCTAGACGACCTTGCAACATTTGTCGCTCACTTCTTGCGGAAGAGGCGGCCTTCAGGGACTATGCCGCCGCTCTGCGGCTCCGGTTAACATCCCATTTTACCGGGCTTATGACCTCGTCTAACTTCATGCCGCCTTGTCGCGGCTTGCTTGAGCGCGGCGCTGAAAGCCTCCGAGCGCAGCCGAAGGGCACCGGGCCAGTGCAACTGTTCGAGCTCAAATTGCTTTCCGGGCGAAGCTGAGCTTGCCTTTCGTGACCACGATATCGTCTACCGTAACGATTCCCTCGACCAGGGCCATTTCCGGCATCATCTTCAAGATAGAAGTTTCCAGGATCATGGTCTGGCCGGGAAAGACGGGAGCCAGGAATCTCATCTCGTTGACGGCGGCGAGAACCAGGAAGTCCCCCTCGTCAAGACCGGTTTGCGTAGTGAGGCTGAAGAGAATTGAAGCGCTTTGTCCGATGGCTTCAATGATGAGCGTTCCCGGCATCACCGCACGGCTGGGAAAATGGCCCAGGAATTGAATCTCATTCCCCGTGACATTCTTCAGCGCTTTGATTCTCTTGCCGAGTTCCACTTCCAGCACTCTATCCACCATCAGCATGGGGAATCTTTGCTTCAGGCAGGCTTTAACTTCGTCAAACGTCAGGCTTGTCATAAGGTCAGTTTCTCAGTTTCCGAGCGGGCCGGTCTTTCGAGGTCGCTAGGTTCTGCGCATCGTGCGAACTGTGCCGCCCCCGAAGGGGCTCATACTCCAAAACGCAGCCTACCCCGAAGCGCTGGCCTATCTTGTTCCCGTCCCGCAAGCGGGACTCGATTGCTGGTTCTCCACACTTAAGATCACGGAACTCGTCAAGTCAGTTCTCACGCAAACTCTAAGAACCAGTTCTACCGTCGCCGGCGCAAGATCATCGCAGTTGCCCGGGGAAGGAAACGAGCGCCCACCGGGGGAGCGCTGGCGTCGCTCACCAGCCGGGTAACGCGAAGACCTGCCTCCTCCGCCATTTTCAAGGGCTCGCTTTCCTGGTTGAATTCATAAACATGATCTCGCTGCGCCGACTCAATTGCGGTGCTGAAGAAGACGATTCCATCTTCAGCGAGAAGATGAGAAATAGCCCGGAAAAGCGGCCGTGGATCCTCCAGGTGCTCTGCGAGCATGGCAGCAATAATTCCCTGGTACTGTCCCCGGGAGCCCTCCTGATCGATATCAAGCGCGTTCTTGACCTTGAAGGTGACGCGATCGCCATGTCCTGAAGCCTTGAGAATGCGATTCGCAACCGCAACTGCGGGCGGGCTTATATCGATCCCTGCGACGCTGATATCCGGCCGCTCCTCTGCAGCCATCAATCCCATAACGCCGTGGCCCGCGGCAATCTCCACGACTTTAGCGTTTGGCGCCAGCGCTTTCACAAAGCCATCCCGGTACAAGGCAAGATGATGGATCATCGAAGGCCAGAAAGGATAAATGAGTATGGCCGCCCACATGTAGGGCACCATGTACCCTTCATCTTCGTAGACCTCCGAAGTGATCTCGGGCAAGGCCTCTGGAGTATATTTGCCGGCCTGCTCGTAGACTTGTTGCGCCTTGGCCACACCCATGCAGTACTTGGCGTATCCGCGAGCGGCGTCTTCGAAGACTTCTTCTCCGTAGGCGGCAAATGCCCAACGGGCAAGAGGGTCCAGCAGCCAAGAGCTTAACTCCTGGTTCGACGCAACGGTTGCCCGCGCGGCTGGGGCAAGCAGCCTCGCCCTCTTATCCATCGCGCTCAAGAACTTAATGCCATCCACCATCGTCTGTCCCTCCATTGCGCTCACTGGACCGAGCGCACGTGTCGAACCATACGGACCATAATTCGGATCAGGTCAACCCCGTCCCAAGGCGGGGTGAAGACGTGCATACGCCCCAGTTGAACGATTCGGTCCACACCTCGGCTGGCCGCTACGGAAGCCAGCGCCGATTCTCTCTCGGGATCGGCCAGGACGAGCCCCAAGGTTTGCACATTGCCGTCCAGCTTCGCAGCCGTCTCCAGTAGATCATTCACTTCCAGGATGGTCAGGGTCTTGCCCTCGGTCGGCTGGGGAATCTCCGATCCTTGTCCCAGGAGAATCGTCCATTCCGGACCTGCGGGAAATATTGCGCTGTTCGCGACGTCTTCCAGCAACCAGGAGGCGCGAGCCTGACATATTGCGGATGTCAAAGCAGCCGGGATCGTCTCCCGGGGATGAATTCGGTTCTCCGTTTCGAATGCCGCCCGGAGCGCTTGCACGAAATCGCCGGCAGAGTGGCCTTCCTTCTTTTCGAGAAAGAGAACTTGAGGAGAGGAGCACGCCTGCTGATCGAACTGCCAAACGTCGCGCGCGATGCGACGGCACAACGCCTCGCGTACTGCAAGATCGCTCCAGGAAGCAGCGTCCATTGCCGCTACGGAAATTCTAGGCCCAAAAACAGCGAGCCGCGCCCAGTGCGGAAATGGCAGCGAGCGAATCTCCGTTACGGCTTCCTCGCCACCCCATATCATTGCTCCATCCACCGACTGTGCCATGGCTCGATGAAGGTCCAGACGCTCGTGATCGAAGACGAGCAGGCGAACCTGCCTGGTCAAAACACGATTGGTATCGCTCTGAACCAGCTTTTCGATTAGTTGCCGGGTTTGGTCACGGAGTCCTCTGGGAATGCGCACCAGACACGCGTTTCCCCCCAGGAGGGCACAAGTCATCGAGAGAAGTGGTTGAATCTCGATGTTCCCGGCAGGCCAGTGGCCAACCACGCCAACTGGGTAGGCCTTGAGCTGCGCCCGACCATCCTCCATCCACTTGCCGTCCAGCGCCCCCGGTCCCAGCTCTCTGGCGATGATGGGCTCCAGCGTATTGCGTCGCAACCACAGCCGCAGGAAAGCAATGCCGGGGATGGCAGCCATCTCGGGTGTGCCCAAGGCAGCCGCCCAAACCTCGAACACGTCCAGAGTCGCGTTGGGACTGATCTCATTCGCACCGGCGCCCTGACGAAGTTCCGCGGCGGCGGCGGTGATTTCTTCGGGAGTGTCGACATTGCGGATGAGGTCGTTCATCGAGGATATGCCGGCTCCCGCCTCCGGCCGATGTTGCCGCAGCCTCGCAGCTCGGACTTGGGCACCCGACCGACAAAACGGAAACAAGTGCCGCGTCTTCCACAGCGGCATCCGTCATGGCTGACGATCTCAGCCAGGTCCTCGGTGAGAAGCAGATGGCCGGGGAAGCTGGTCGGCAACACGCTGCACACCTGAATCATCCCCTGCTGCCCTTCTCCCACCGGTTCCAGGGTCAAGGGGTCACGCACGATCACATCCCCGAATGCGGGAACATGCTTGTTGCCTTCCGCACAATCGGGATAAATCACTCCGACGTTTTCCACCATGCCGTAAAAGTCGATGACCCGATCCGCGGAACAACCGAACACTTGCGCCAATCCGCGGTTGAACGACTTCTTGTCCACGGCCTCATCCTGCAACCGCTTCCAGCCTCCGCTATGCAAGATGTGAACGTTGGGAATGTCGAGGCTGACCGGGTTCGATAGCAGCGGCTTAACCAGATACTCCCACAGAATGTAAGTAAAACCGTATACCAGAACCGGAGAGTCGCCGTGAGCTTCGGCAAATTCCAACAGCTTGTCGAGCTCCAGCACCAGGTCTCCAGTGCTGTCCGCTCTCAGGCAGTAGGTCACCTCCGACGCAAACGGCATCAGGCCTTGAATGGCAGCGCCTCTGGCGCCCATTTTCGGGCCTTGTGCAACCGAGCCGGGGACATCGACGACTAAATAAGACCTTCGTTGCGCACCCAGAAAGTCCTGCGCGATGGCTGCCACAGCCTTGCCCATGCGCCTGGCTGTCGCCGAATCCAGGGCAATTCTGCTCGGCATCTGCCCGGTCGTGAAACTCGACGTCAGCGTCTTCTTGATTTCGCGCGCTTCAACCAAGGCGAAAGCAGGATCGGCTTTCAACAGTGCAACGGGCAAATACGGGAGGTCGGCAAGTTTCTGCGCAGCGCACGGGTCGATTGGCCAATGCTGAACATAATTCTGGTATCCAGGGTTCCGGCTGCAGGCGTAGTCCAACTCGTCCTTTAATAAGGCAAGAAATGCGGGTTCTCTGTCCTGCGGCGCAAGGCCATAAGGCGGGACTGCCAGCAGCTCGTCTATCCTCGCTTCCAGTGTACTCACGATGCCTGGCTATCCTTCCGCGCGAGGGCCTCGCGAGATACCTTGCCGCTCGAGGTTTTCGGAAGTTCGGAAACGATCCTGATCGAGTCGCAAGTCCAGTGAACCGGCAGGATGCGGCGGACGCGATCGGCGACACGGTCGGCTGTCTTATCGGGCACTATATACAAAACCAAGGCCTCGCCCGCTTCCGGGTGCGCAACCGCGGAGGCCGCGCATTCGTAGACGCCGGGCACGGCCGCTACCCGGGCTTCGACCTCAGCAAAGTTTACCCTCACTCCCCTGACTTTGAGAAAAGCGCTCTTGCGCCCTTCGATCCAAATATATCCGTCCTCGTCCAGACGGCCCAGGTCGCCCGTATGCAGCCAGCCGTCCTTGAAGACGCGACGGCTGGCTTCCAGCTCATCGAGGTAGCCCAAGGTGACCGATGGACCCCGGACGACGATCTCACCACTCTGCCCTGGTGGGACATTCTCTCCCTCTGCGTCCAGAATTTGGACAGCGAGATTGTCCAACTTCTGGCCAACGCTGCCCAGTTTCTGGTCAAGGCTCTCGGGGTCAAGGCAGGAAATTCGGCTGGTCGCTTCCGTCTGACCGTACATCACATAAAACTTCGCGGTGGGAACGATGGCACGCATCTCTTGCACATGTTGAGGAGCCAGTGGCCCTCCGGCCTGTAAGAATCGCCGCAGGCCGGGCAGTGCTATGGACCGTAGATTCGATCGCCGCAGGAGAATGTTATAGACCGTGGGCACACCGGCGAAGGTTGTGCATTCGTAGCGGTTGACGGCGTGAAGCACCTTGTTGGGAAACATGAAGCGGCGGTCGAACACCACTCCGCCACCGCGATAGAGATGCGTTTGCAGGACGCTGGCCCCGAAGCAGTAGCTCACGGGCAGGATAAGCATTGCCCTTTCGTCGTTTTCCAGGTGTTGGCTACGGATGATCGCTTCTGTATTGGCGATAAGGTTTCCATGGCTCACCATAACAAAACGAGGTACGTCGGACGAACCGGAGGTAGCCACCAACGCCACCAGATCGTTTTCCTCTCGGGGAACGGGCGGGATTGGATCCGCCTTCGTCTCCGATGGGTGCCCGTCGATGAACTTGAATCCCTCTGGGCATTTCCAATCAAAGGTGGAACGTTTCTCCGTCCACAGAGCTTTTGCCCTGGTTTGATTCAGCAGAACGTTTCCCGACGATGGCAGCTTGCTCTCTTCCACGGGGACAGGCACCAAACCTGCGTACATTGCGCCCAGGTAGGCGATGCTGCTGGCGGGAGACGAAACGCAGCCAATGACGATGGGATCACCGGGCTTCAATCCGGCAGAGAGGAGGCTGGCGCCGAAGCTGCTGATGAAGCGAGGAAGGTCGGAGGGAGCCACAGTTTCGCCGGTCGCCGCGTCGATCAGATACGAGAGCTTACCCAGGCGGCTTACTAATTGACCGGCAAAGTTGGTTGCCATTCATGCCGCCAGCTTTGCTTGTATGACCCTCACAATATCGCGGACGGTCTCCATCTCCATAACGTCATCGACATCGAGATTGACACCCAGAGACTGTTCCAGATTGCTGACCAGGAAAAGATGCCCAGCCGAATCCCAGCCGGGTATGTCGTCAGGACCGGTCTCAAAGGAGACCGACCTCGGATCGACACCAAAAGCCTCGTGGAAAGCGGTTTGCACTTTGGCCAGAATATCCTGCACTCTTTGTCCTCGAATTGCGATTCTACGCGAGACTACCCTTGGCGTAACAGCCTGTGACAGCAGTGTGTCTCACGCCACACGAGCGGCTGTGAAATCAACAACTTAGGGAGGCTAAGTAGCACCACTTCGACGGCTGCTTTTTGAAATTACCCGTTAGTATAGTAGTAACCTGTTCGGTCTGCAATGCAAACTTCCGGGTCCCGGTTGCGCCCTAAGCCATTAAGGCTGAGCCCCCGTCCACGATGAGAGTCTGCCCCACGATTCCGGCCGCCGCTTCCGAACAGAGAAACTGGGCTGCCGACGCCACCTCGTCCGCTGTCACTAGCCGGCCGATTGGAGTTCGGCGAATTGCCGCCGCAAGTCGCTCGTCACGATGCGGGATCGACTCCCAGGCATCGGTCTCCACGCTGCCGGGCACCAGAATATTCACGCGAATGCCCCGCGGCGCCAACTCGACCGCCAGATGCCGTGCCAGCGCTTCGAGTGCACCTTTCGATGCGCCCACCATGGTGTACTCGGGCAATGCCCGCGTCGCGCCAATCGAGCTCACCGCAACAATGCTGGCGCGATCTGAAAACTGATCGCTCAAGGTTTGTACCAACTCAAAGAACGCGCGCACGTTGAGCGCAAACGTCCAGTCAAAGTGCCTGGTCGTGAGCTCGGCAAGAGGACGATGCACACCAGTCGCTGCGCAATGAACCAATCCGGAAAGCGGTTCTCCGGTATCGCCAATGAACCTTCGGATCTCTGCCAAGCCTTGGGCGGAGGTGAGATCGGCGCGGCACAATTCGATCGGCAGTCCTTCCTGTTCAGCCGCCGCCTTTAGTGCATCAGCCGCCTTTTGGTTGCGGATATAGTTGGCGATCACCGACGCGCCTGCCCGGGCAAAGCGCAGGGAAATGGCGCGACCAATACCTCGTGTGCCACCAGTGACCAGCACCCTTCCCGAGAGAGTATTTCCGCGGTCGTCCATAGTGCGAAGCGGTGTGCGTCCAGGACCATCTCGATATGAGCCGCAAGCCTCAAGGATTACGGTGCGAAGTAGCCGGAGATGTCCAGGATCAACTGCGTCAAAGCATAGGCGAAGGCGTCGATGGAACCGTTGTTCGTGGGCACAATCGCCATGTTGGAGGTAATGAAGCCATCGTAAGCATTTAGCGTCGAGACTACCGGCTGCTTCTCGCCATCAGGCCACAAGGTGAGGTAGGGCATGGAACCTGGCGGCACCACCGTCGCGTTGAAGATGTATCCGCTTGCGTCACTGGCTGGCGCGCAGGCGCTGCCCTCTACATTCACAACTATCTGATCAATGAAGCCATTCCCGCTCTTGCGTGTGTCCAGTACGCGACAAGGCGCAACCGGATACATTGACAAGCCACCAGTTCCCGGCGCGGCGAAGTAGCCGTCGACGTCAACCAACAGATTGGTGCTGTTGTTATGAGCGTAGAACGCGGTTGCATTCTGGCCGCCCGCAGGCACGATGGCAGCATTGGCTACAACCGTCCCAGTATTGTCGTTAAGGGTAGACACGGTGGGTTGCGGCTCACCCTTGGGCCATACCGTCAGATAGTCAAGCCCCCCAGCCGACGGGAGGACTGTGACATTGAAAGAATAGGCCGTTGCATTGCTCGGAACTGCACAGTTTCCCGGAATCGAATAATCACGTTCCACTCCGGCCTTTAGCATTCCTTGATCCTGGCCATTACGGGTATCGACTATGCGGCAGGGCGTCAGAGGATAGAACTGATACGTATTGCTGGCAGCCGGCGCGAAATAGGCATCGATGTCGATGATGACGTTCGTGGTGTCGGTGACGTACACGCTGACGGCGCCGCTGACGCCTGCCGGCACGATCGCCGCGTTGGCCTTGATACGGCCATCCGGTGAGTTCAGCGTGGAAACTACGGGCTGTATCTCTGGCGTCGGCCAGATGGTCAAGTAGCCCAAGGTAGTGATTGGCACTACCGTGACATTCAAAGAATACGCCGCGGCGCTGGAAGGAATATTGCAGTTGGTGTTTTGCGGGATGGGGAAGCTGCGGGACGTTCCCCCTTGAATCGCTGGGCCGCCAAACTCACCGGTTGCCTGGCGCGTGTCCACCAGGCGACAAGGAGTAACGTCCACCAGTTGCAGTTTAATGTTCCCGCCAATAACGGACACCGTGCCGTCGGTGTAGTTGGAAACATAGATAGTGTTGGTGGTGGAGTTGACTGCCACTCCGCTGGGGCCGTCTCCAACCGCGATCGGCAAGGCGGAATTGGTAGTGCCGTCGATCGCGCTGATGGTTCCGGCGCTCGCGCAGTTGACATCGTTGCCGCAGAAATTAGCTACGTAAATCTGGTTGGTCACCGCGTTGACGCTTACCGACAGCGGCGTGATCCCCACCCCGACGGTGCTGGTGTTATTGGTGGCGCCGTTGATCACCGTCACCGTCCCGGGGCTGAGGCAGGTGGGATCGCTGCCGCACTCATTGGCAACGTAAATCTGGTTGGTCACCGAGTTAACCGCAACTCCCTCAGCAGAAATTCCCACGGCAACGCTTGCGGTATTGTTGGTCGTGCCATTGATCACCGTCACCGTACCAGGGCTCATGCAAGTCACATCGTTGCCGCAGTTATTCGAGACATAGATTGTATTAGTGACCGAGTCGAGATCAAGGTAAATGGGCTGAAAACCAACAACCACCGACACCGTGTTATTGCTGACGCCGTTAATCACCGTCGTCGTTCCAGCGCTTTGGCAGGTTATATCGTTGCCGCACTGGTTGGTGACGTAGATCCTGTTGGTCACGGAGTTCACCGCAACGTCTTCGGGAAAATATCCCACGTTGACTGTCGTGGTGTTATTGTTCGCTCCGTTGATCACCGTAACGGTCCCAGCGCTTTGGCAGGTAGGATCATTCCCACAGTTATTGACCACATAAATCATGTTGGTCACGGAGTCCACCGCTATCGCAGTAGGCGAATACCCCACCGTGACGCTCGTGGTGTTATTGTTCGCTCCGTTGATCGCCGTAACCGTCCCGGCGCTTTGGCAGGTAAGATCATTGCCACAGGTGTTCGCTACATAGATCGTGTTGGTGGCCGAGTTGACCGCCACGGCATCGGGGGCCACCCCGACGTTAACCGTGGTGGTATTGTTGTTCGCTCCGTTGATAACGGTGACTGTCCCCGGGCTTGAGCATGGGAGGCTATCAAGATCGCAGGCGACATTTGCGACATAGACGTTGTTGGTGGCTGCATTCGCCGCGACACCGCCCGGTTGCGTCCCGGCGGGTAACGTTGCGGTCACCACTTGCGCGACCACGGGCAGCGATCCCGCTAACAGGCTCACGGCAAGAACCAAGAACAGAGTGCTGCGCGATGTTGGCACGACTTTTCTCCCGGCGGATGCTCTTAATCTTTCACCGCTATGTTATGTCCACTGCGGTATAAATTTGTGGCCCTGCCACGAACAATTCTGCATAGGCCAGTCTGCGGCGATTCACAAAACGCTAAGGTCGTGCGCAGTGTACTGTCAACGACGAAAGTATCTCTGATGGCATCTGCGAGATGAGCCTCGAATCGATGACGGGCTCCTCGGGGTTGAACTCGGAAGGATCCACACATGGCTTATCCGCGGCTGGTCTGGTGAAGACTTGGTTCCTGGCTGGCCTGGCTGAGGCTGCACCCGCGGCTGCCGGAGGGACTAAGACTTCATCCTGAGGTGACGTGTTGAATTCTTGATCGTAGTACGCTGCCATGTTTCCCAGGGAATCCGTTGTCAGGTAGCGCGCGTGATACGTGGTATTCGGCGTTAGCCCGGTAATGGTTACCGTAGCGTCATAAATATTGGGTATCCCTTGGTCCAGAGCCACCTTGTCCGGAAAGTCTGTAGTTGTCTCAGACTGGTTGGCGTAATTGGCATTCAGCATCTGCAGGAAGCCAAAGTTAGGATAAGGCTGCATGCAGTTCGGCGGCTGCGGATCGTTGATATCGCAAGTGCCGGGAGCCGCGGTCCCATAGTAAACCGTCAGGGTAGTATTTGGCTTAAAAACGTTCAGCCAGACCGTAGCTGTTGTTGCGCTGACGACGGGAGCCGTCAGTACGGGATTAATGCTGGGCTGGTTGCCATTGTCCCCTGCCACCCACTCAAATTGAACTGGGGTCGAGTAGTCAGTCCAGGCTCCGCCGTAAGGGTTCGCAGCCGCCAATACGGTTTCCACTGGCGGCGTGCTGCCATCGGCGTTCTCCCCTGATCTCCATCGTACATAATCGAAACTCCCCTTATAGACTTGGTTGTACTCCTTAACAGAGTAAGTCCAGCCGCTATCACCTCCGATAGTCTGACCGTTCGCGCTATTCCATACATTGAAGAAAAGATCGTCGCCTTCGTTCAGGTAAGTGGTGTTATTGGTCTTGTACCAATACCATGCGAACGCAGGAGATACCAGATCATTCAGCTCGGTGGCATTATAGAGAGTGCCAGCTACAAGCGCCGGGTTTTGGGGCACGTCATAAGCGCCGTACGCCAAGGTATGGGTGGACGGAATATATTGAGTAGCCTCCCACCAGTCCAGAGTCTTCTTGATTTCCAGCGGTATTCTGGCGTCCGGCGTGTTCCCCTCCGCCAGGTCGAGCTCGTAATAGGTGATCAGGGCCTCCATCGCAAGTCCGACCATGAAGGGGTGAACGTCATATTCCTGCTGGTTAGGATTACTAAGGTTAAGGTTGTAGCTTTGATCCAGATAACCTAGCATTACATCGACCGCGCGCAGCATAAACGCATTGTTTCTTTTCGCGCCAATGATTTCGTTGGCCAGCCGGTCATCCATCATGTAGGCGCTCACCCGAACGCTATCAGCGTAAGCGCTCCCGCTGTAGTCAAGATCGTAGGCTTCGTTATTAGCCAGGAGGTTGACCGCCGTTTGATAGGTGGCGTCCCCAGTACGCATATAGTGCATGGCTAAGCCGTACGGGAACTGATTAGGCTCAACGACAAAGCCACCAGCGGTCCCGATGGTCATGTCCTTGTATGGCTCCATCGCCAACTCGGCACAGCGCTGCCATTCGTTAGGGTCGGCCTGCTTGTACCCCTTCTGATGGTGCGCGTCATAGTCCAATATCTGCTGATACACTCGGCCGCCGTCATAGTTCCACGCTTCAAAATAGACACTGGATGGGATGTCGAACTCCCCGGCGAAGTTACCGTTGTCAAGGCTCCACCACGGGTTTCCATCGGTGTTGTTAGTGCACCAGAAATCTGCGTTGGCAGTCCCTGTCGGAGCGCTGAAGTTGACCATGTTGTTCTCCCACGTACTTAGTCCGGGAATGGCTGGAAAAGTAGTAGGGATGGTCGCCGTAAAGGACGCGGTCGGAAGCACCGTGAAATTGTAGGTCGCGGGCGTTGGATTGCCGGAATTTTGCCCATTCAGTTGTCCCTGAAAGCTTCCGGTAAACTGGTAGTGTCCCGGGATAGCATGAGAATTCGCCCTTAGCCGCAATGTAGTGTTGGTGCTGTAGATCGCCCCATTGGAGCACGCTTCTGTAGTCGGGTCATAGTCCCCGTCCCAACCTTGTGGTGGAGGATTGGAAGGAGCGTCAAGACCACATAGAAACTGGGCCGTAATGCTATTGTCCTTGACAACCTTGCCTGTATCCAAATTTGTGATGACAGCATTTTCCATGAGCACGATCGCGTCAGGCGAGCCGCTCAGCAGATTAGGCTGCATGGCAACATATAGATCGTTGCACTCGCGCGAACTCTTCGAGGTGGGAGTACAGGAGGGCGACTGGGAGGGGTCTCCTTGATAGACGTTCTCGCCGCCGACTGGCCACAGACTGAAAACAAGTGGTCCATTCGGATACTTGGGCTTAGTTCCCAGGCTGAAACTGAAGTACTTACCGCCGCAACCAGGAAGAGGCGGCACACTGCAGGAGGCCGTCGCCGGACCAGGATACGTAGCCCAACGACGTCCAGTTCCTACAACACTGGCCACATAGTAACCCCAATACTCATATTTACCGTATACGGGGAAATGATCGACCACGACGACGTGGTTCGTTACGTAGTCGTTCACAACGACTTGACGGTAGGAAGAGTTATCACCGCCCTCGTAATTGAGGTCGTTTTCGAGAATTACGATCGAGTTACCTGGACTGACCGTGGTCCATCGGAAGGTTACTGAGACACCCTTCACCGGATCGTAGGTCGAAGAGACGGTGGCCGAAACGCTGCCCGGAATAATCTCGCCATTATTAACTGTGGCCGACAATGGCATCGCGACCAGGACACCAAACATCAGGCAGAGCACTGGGAGGGTTAGATTACGCCGAGGCGACACTGCGGCACATAGCCGGGGAAAGATGGCGGCTGTCATCTTATGAAGTCTCCTTCTCCTGCACCGGGATTGCATCTTGTCCCAGCATCTTGGTAGCTCAGTACGCCCTAATTCCGGGCGCTACCGTCACACATAGTTCCGCAACACGAGCACGAACCACATCTCGTTCCTGGTGATTGGGAACTACATCAGTCTTGTCAGCCAGTTGCACATCCCTGGTACATGGGATCGCACGCTGGCGTTGATATAAGCTTATGGGTTAACCGGGATCTCCCTCGGTCATTGCTGGCTCCAACCACTATACATCCAATCCCCCGGCGCTCCATCCTTTTTTTTTAATACTTTACCGGGGATTTCCCTTATGTCCGGCGAGGCACGACAAGCCCCTGCTATCGACAAGAGATGCGTGCGCGCTCGACGTGAGCCTTGACTAGACCGCGCGAGGCTCTCCACGCGAAATTGCAACCGGCGTCGCTACAATGATCTCAGACGCCTGTGCCTGAACTGCCCGACATCACCGTCTACATCGAGGCGCTGGAGAAACGGATCCTCGGCCAAACCCTCACACGCGTGCAGATCGCCGGGCTCTCGCTTTTGCGGACAGCGCAGCCGCCCATCAGCAGCGTGGAAGGCAAGCAGGTGCTTCAACTGCGCCGCATCGGCAAGCGCATCGCTATTGGGTTCGAAGACGATCTCTGGCTTGTCCTCCACCTGATGGTCAGCGGCCGGCTTCATTGGCACCAGAGCGGCTCGAAAGCTTCGAAATCGCGCACCCTGGCCAGCTTCGTCTTCAGCAATGGAATGCTTTCTTTGACGGAAGCTGGCACAAGAAAACGAGCGTCGCTGTACCTGGTGCAAGGCGAAGCAGCGCTTCGCGGCCTCGATCCAGGCGGCATCGAGGTTTTGCAAGCGAACCTGGAATCCTTTACCGTCGCTCTCCAGTCGGAAAACCACACCCTGAAGCGCGCGCTCACCGACCCACAATTATTCAGCGGCATCGGGAATGCTTATTCCGACGAAATACTGTTCGCGGCCCAGTTGTCTCCAACGGCGCTGACGCAAAAGTTGACCGCGAGCGAGATCGAACGGTTATTCAACGCAGTCCGTGAGCAGATGGTTCAATGGACCGAACGGCTGCGGATCGATGCGGGCGAGAAGTTTCCCGAGAAAGTAACCGCGTTCCGCCCCGAGATGGCGGTCCATGGCCGCTACAAGCAGCCGTGTCCCCGATGCGGCGGGAAGATACAGCGCATTCGTTACGCAGCGAACGAAACCAACTACTGTCCTCACTGCCAGACCGGCGGAAAGCTGCTTGCCGATCGCAGCCTCTCGCGACTCTTGCGGCAGGACTGGCCGAAAAGCGCCGAAGACCTCGAAAGCCTCACCGCGACTCACCTCAAGAAGAGCACTTGAGTTTGCCGCCTGGGCGCGGAACCGGATGGAGATGGTGACTCGCCGGTGATCCGGAAGATCACACCGTAGCTGAAATTCTGCGGGCAATAGGGCCCAATATCTCGTTTAGTGTAGCGAGAATCCACCTATCGTCGTCCACTGCCCGCTTGTCCGCTACTGGATTCTGATCAGCTCGATGTCGAAGACGAGCATACCGAAAGGCGGCTGTTTGCCCTGGTATGCGAGCCTTTCGGGAATCCAGAAACGCGTTTTCTCGCCCTCGACCATCAACTGCAGGCCTTCGGTCCACCCGGGAATAACCCGGTCGAGTTTGAAGCTGGCCGGTTGACCGCGCATGACCGAGCTGTCGAACATCTTGCCATCGGTCCCCCAGCCGGTGTAATGCACGGTGACCTCGTCAATGCTCTTGGGATGACGCGTGCCCGTGCCTGGGGTCAACACCTGGTAGACAAGACCGCTCTTGGTCCGTTGGGCATCGGCGGGAGGCGCTTTCACATCCGCGGGCGCGCGGGTTGGCAGGTCGACAAGCGTGACCTCGAAGACCAGCATGCCTTTCGGCTTCCCTTTCTGGCCTTTGTAGGCGAGCGACTCGGGAATCCACAGCATGCGGGTTTCGCCCGGCACCATCAGCTGAACCCCCTCGGCCAGACCGGGAAGCATGCGTTTCACTTGCAAGGTCACAGGCTTGCCGCGCGCAGCTGAGCTGTCCAACACTTTGCCGTCGGGCGTCCAGGCAGTGTAATCGACGGTGGCGACATCATCTTTGGCAGGATGGTTGGTGCCGGTGCCAGGCTTCAGAACTTTCGTTGAGAGGCCAGAGGCGGTTTTCGTGGCGTCAGCCGGCGGCGCGGCGAGATCGGACGGAGCGGAAACCGGCGACGGCGATGTCTGCGCCGAAGCCGCGGCCACGGCAAGTATGAATAAGGCAATAGAAGGAAGAATACGCATTCGATAATTGTACCGGTAGCGTCTGTCGCAGGCGGATTCGGTTGCGTCCCGATCCTGCGCCGCGACATTGGGACTGCCCGCAGACAACTGCCTTCAAACTCCCATGATGTTGTAGCCGCCGTCCACGTAGAGGGTTTCGCCGGTGATGCCGCTGCCGGCGTCGCTGGCGAGGAAGACCGCGGTGGTTGCGACTTCGTTCACGTCGACGTTGCGCTTCAGCGGCGCCCGTTCCGCCTGCTCCTTCAGCATGTCACCGAATCCCGAAATTCCGCGTGACGCCAGCGTCTTGATGGGCCCGGCCGAGATCGCATTGACGCGAATATTGCGCTTGCCCAGGTCGTAGGCCAAATAGCGAACGCTGGCTTCCAGCGCAGCTTTGGCAACTCCCATGATGTTATAGCGCGGGATGACTCTCAGCGAGCCGTAGTAGGTCATCGTCATGATGCTTCCGCCCTCGGTCATCAGCGGACGGGCAGCGCGGGCGAGCGCCACCAGCGAGTAAGCGCTGGTATCGAGCGCGATGCGAAAACCGTCGCGACTGGTGTCGGTGAAGTCGCCTTTCAGGTCCTCGGCGGGAGCGTAGGCGATGCTGTGGACCAGCACGTCCAGCCGGCCATAGCGCTCTTTCAACTGCTCGAAGAGCTGCGCGATCTCTTCGTCGCGCGAGACGTCGCACTGGAAAGCTTGCGCGTTGGGCAGTTCCGCGATCAGGTCGGCGGCTTCCTGCTTCAGGCGCTCGTTCTGATAGGTGATGGCGAGTTGCGCTCCGGCCTGCTGCATCTGCTGCGCAATGGCCCACGCAATGCTGCGCTTGTTGGCCACGCCAAACACCACCGCCGTTCGTCCCTGCAAACTATTCGACACAGTTGTTCCTCGCAGCTTTCAGCGTCAAACGAATGAGAATAACAGCCGGAATC
>JBEKXQ010000073.1:0-21469 GCA_049511915.1 Candidatus Korobacteraceae bacterium | reverse complement strand
TTCGATCTTGCGGAAGCGGAGACGGAGTTGGTCGGCGGTTACCACACCGAGTACAGCTCGATGAAGTTTGCCATGTTCTTTATGGCCGAGTACGCCAACATGTTCACGGTGGCGTGCCTGGCTTCCATTATGTTCCTGGGGGGATGGTCAGGACCGGTGTTCGGGCCGCCGATCCTCCAGTCGCTTTTGCCTGTCGTTTGGTTCGCTTTGCGGGTGTTTGCTTTCATTTTTGTCTACATCTGGGTTCGCGGCACGTTGCCGCGTTTCCGCTATGACCAGCTTATGGCTTTCGGCTGGAAGTTCCTTCTGCCCCTGGCCATTGCGAACATTGTTGTGACCGCCCTGGTCGTGGCGCTCAAATAGCATTTGGCATTTAGCAGTTAGTAAAGCACGCAGGAAAAGCACCGCAGTGAGCACAGGATGTTTGGCTAAGTGCCAGATGCCAAGTGCTAACTGCCGCAAACATCATGCTCGCTCTTATCTTGTTCTTCATCTTCGCTCTGCTCTGTGTGGGAGGTGCAATCAACCTCCTGGTGCAGAAGCACCCCATCAACAGCGCCCTGTCGCTGATCGTGGTGATGGGTTCGCTGGCGTTGATTTACCTGCTGCTCGGGGCCGAGTTCGTCGCCGCGGTGCAGGTGATTGTCTATGCCGGAGCGGTGATGGTGCTGTTCGTCTTCGTGATCATGCTGCTCAACGCGGGTGAGGAAGAGCGCTTGCCGCATGGCAGCCGCGTGGCAACTATGCTCGGCGTGCCTGCACTCATTATTGGCCTGGGTATCGCGGCTGCAGTCGTCAGCCATCTCGCCGGGCTGGATCGCATCGCCATCGGCGGGCCGACGGTGATGAATGGCGAGAACGTGTTTGGCAATCCGCAGGCCGTCGGACACTTGCTATTCCGTGAATACCTGCTGCCCTTCGAGGTGACTTCAATTCTGATCCTGGTCGCGATCATGGGCGCCGTCGTGCTGGCGCGGAGGGAGGAAGAATAGCATGGTGCCTCTTTCCTATTACCTGGTGCTGAGCGCGATACTGTTCGCCTGCGGCATTGCCGGATTTCTGATCAAGCGCAACATCATCACCATATTTCTTTCCATCGAGCTGATGCTGAACGGCGTAAACCTTTCGTTCGTTGCCTTTGCGGCGCAGCTCAACAAGCTTGAAGGGCACATCTTCGTCTTCTTCGTGATGGTAGTGGCTGCCGCTGAAGCGGCGGTGGGATTGGCCATCATCATCGCCGTATTCCGCACGCGCGAAACGCTCAACGTCGATCGCGTGAACCTCCTCCGACTATGAGCATGCACCTTTGGATCATTCCGCTGCTTCCGCTCACCGGCGCCGCCATCAACGGCCTGCTGGGCAAGCGCTTTCCCAAGGCGCTGGTGAACACCATTGCCCTGGGATTTACGGCGGCGGCATTTCTCATGGCGCTCTGGGTTGCGGTGCAGTTTGCCGGCCTATCTCCGGACCAGATTCCGCATATCGAGCGCTACGCCACATGGCTGAGCGCGGGGCAGTTCTCAGCCGAATACGGCATCTATCTCGACCAGCTTTCGCTGGTCATGCTGCTGATCGTTACGGGAGTCGGATTTCTCATCCATGTCTATTCCGTCGGCTACATGGAGCATGAAGGCGGCTACTACCGCTATTTTGCTTACCTGAACATCTTCATGTTCTTCATGCTCACGCTGGTGCTGGCGAATAACTACCTGCTGATGTTTGTAGGATGGGAAGGCGTGGGCCTGGCGTCGTACCTGCTGATCGGCTTCTGGTTCCTGAAGAAGAGCGCGGCCAATGCCGGCAAGAAGGCATTTATTACGAATCGCGTGGGCGACTTCGGGTTCCTGCTCGCGCTGTTTCTGCTCATCAAGCACTTCGGCACGCTGCAATACGATAGCTTGTGGAAGCTGGTGAGCCAGCATCCAGTGGAGTCCGCAGGGGCGGGCTTGCTTACCGCTATTGGCCTGCTGATGCTGGTAGGTGCAACCGGCAAGTCCGCGCAAATTCCGCTCTATGTCTGGCTGCCTGACGCCATGGAAGGCCCGACACCGGTGTCAGCCCTGATCCACGCCGCAACCATGGTGACTGCCGGCGTGTACATGGTGGCGCGGTCCAGTCCCATCTTCGACCGCGCGCCGGATGCGCGACTGGCGGTTGCCGTTATCGGAACCTTGACTGCGATCTTCGCCGCCTCCATCGGCATTGTGCAGACCGATATCAAGAAGGTGCTGGCGTATTCGACCATCTCGCAGCTGGGTTACATGTTCATGGCGTGCGGCGTAGCCGACTACATCGGCGGCATTTTCCACCTGATGACACACGCCTTCTTTAAGGGGTTGCTGTTCCTGGCAGCCGGGTCCATCATTCACGGCCTGGGCGGCGAGCAGGACATGCGGCACATGGGCGGGCTGCGAAAATATCTGCCCTACACCTTCTGGTCGATGACGGTTGCGACCTTTGCCATTGCTGGTCTGCCGCCGTTTGCCGGCTTTTTCTCCAAGGACAGAATTCTTTGGTCGGCGTGGAGTAGCGGCAATCATATTATCTGGCTGATCGGTGTAATCACCGCAGGCATGACTTCGTTCTACATGTTCCGGCTGTGGTTCCTTACGTTCTTCGGCGAGTATCGCGGACCGAATCCTGAGACAGCGGGCCATGGACACGACACCGATGCGCAACACGCCGGCAGCCATGGCCACGGTGCCCCGCACGAGAGTCCGTGGGTGATGGTGGTGCCGCTGATGATTCTTGCCCTGCTGTCGTTGGTCGGTGGATGGGTTGGAGTGCCTCACTCCTTGCACGGTTCCGATCACTTCGAGGCTTTTCTCGCTCCCGTGTTTCAAGCGGCCTCCGCAGGCACGACGGCCCCCGAGCCAGCAGCTGAAACCGGTGTCAACAGCACCGAACTGCTATTCAGCGGAATCTCGGTCGGGTTGGCCGCTCTAGGTCTTCTGCTTGCCTGGTATCTCTACTACAAACGACCCGAACTTCCTGCTCGAATGGCGAAGGCCGCCGGCGGGCTTTATACCCTCGTGCTGGACAAATACAAAGTGGATGAACTGTACGGAGCGGTCATCATCCAGCCGCTCATTGCCCTTTCGACCAACGTCTTCTGGAAGGGAATCGACCAGGGGCTAATCGATCGCGCCGTCGACGAAGGCGCTGAAGGTGCGCTGGAAACTTCAGACGCCATGCGGCACATGCAATCCGGCAATATCCGCTCCTACGCGGGATGGGTCGCTGTGGGCGCTACCGCGGTGATCGCCTTCATGGTGTGGAGGGGGTTGCGATGAAGTTCATCAACGACAACATCCTCAGCATCGTGGTCTTTCTGCCGCTGGTGGGAGCGATTCTGCTGGCGTTCTTCCCGCGCCGCGCCCGCGACATCCGCTACTTCGCGCTCGCGGTTTCGCTGCTCACCTTGCTGGCGTCGCTGCATCTGCCATGGTATTTCGTGCGCGGCCAGAGCGGCTTCCAGTTCGAGGCCGATTCGCAGTGGATCTCGCACCCGAACATCCATTACCACCTCGGCATTGACGGAATCTCGCTTTGGCTGGTCGTGCTGACCACCTTCCTGATGCCATTGTGCGTGCTGATCTCGTGGAAGTCGATCGGCGACCGGGTGAAGGAATTCTTCATCCTGATGCTGATACTCGAGACCGCGATGATCGGCGTGTTCGTCGCACTCGATCTGTTCCTCTTCTACTTCTTCTGGGAAGCCACGCTGATCCCAATGGCGCTCATCATCGGCATGTACGGGCACGGGCGCAAGATCTATGCCGCAGTGAAGTTCTTTTTGTACACCATGATCGCGTCGATGTTCATGCTGGCCGGGATCATCTGGCTGTACGCGCGCACCGGAAGTTTCGATTTCGTGACCATTCAGAGCGCGATCCAGAATGGACAGGTCGCTGGATTCGGTCAGGCCGCGTTGTGGCTGTTCCTGGGATTCTTCGTTGCTTTCGCCGTAAAAGTGCCGCTGTTTCCGCTCCACACATGGCTTCCCGATGCACACGTGGAAGCGCCGACGGCAGGCTCGGTATTGCTGGCCGGTGTCCTGCTGAAGATGGGCACGTATGGACTGCTGCGTTTCAACCTTGGACTCTTCCCCGAAGAGGCGCGACGCAATGCTCCATGGATCATAGCGCTCGCCATTATCGGCATCATCTACGGCTCGCTGGTGGCGATGATCCAGCCGAACATCAAGCGCCTGATCGCCTACACCTCGGTCAGCCACCTGGGCTTCGTGGTGTTGGGTATCTTCAGCTTCACGCAGATAGGAGTTGACGGCGCGGTTTATCAGATGCTGAGCCACGGTGTCTCCACCGGCGCTCTGTTTATGCTGTTGGGCATGATCTACGACCGCCGCCACACCTACGATATCTCCGAATACGGCGGGCTGGCGACGCCTATGCCGGTGTTCGCGACGTTCTTCGCGTTCATCATGTTGTCCTCGGTCGGACTGCCGCTGCTCAACGGCTTCATCGGAGAGTTTCTGGTGCTGAGCGGCGCGTTCCAGGCCAAGCAGCTCTATGGAGTCCTGGCGGCGACGGGCGTTATCTGGAGCGCCTGCTACCTGCTTTGGATGTATCAGCGTGTGTTCTACGGCAACGTGACGGTGCCGGCAAACAGTTCCTTGCGCGACCTTGATGCCCGCGAGCGGGTTTCGCTGTGGCCGCTGGTCATCGCAGCTCTGGTGATGGGAGTTGCCCCGATGCTGTGGCTGCACTCTATCGATCCCGCGGTTTCCGCCGCGCTCAAGCAGTTCTCAGCAGTCACGCAGGCGGGTGCTCCCGCTGCAACTCATATGATCCAGGTGGTTTCGCAGGTGATCGGACGATGATCCCGGCCATCGACTACATTCGCATTTTGCCCGAATTGGTGCTTAGCGTCTTCGGCATCGTCGTCATGATGATCGATCCGCTGATCCCTGAGCAAAGTCCCAAGAAGCCGCTGGGCATCATCGCCATCATCGGCATACTGGCCGGTCTTGCTGCCACAGCCTACGAAACCGGGTTCTATGGCAATGCGTTCTACAACACCATCAGGGTTGACACTTTCAGCGTGTTCTTTCAGGTCGTGATGTTGTTGATCGCGCTGGTCGTCAGCCTGACATCTTTGGAATATCTCGAAGTGCAGCGCATTCGCTCCGGCGAATATTACGCTCTGGTCCTGTTCGGCACAGTCGGCATGATGCTGATGTCGTCTGCCGTGGAACTCGTGCTCATCTTTATCGCGCTGGAGATCTCGTCGATATCGACTTACATTCTTGCCGGAATGAGACGCCGCGCGGCTGAGAGCGCCGAAGCGTCATTAAAGTATTTTCTGCTCGGCTCTTTTGCCACCGCGTTCTTCCTCTACGGAGTTGCCTTGGTTTTCGGCGCCACCGGCACGACCAATGTCTACGGCATCGCGCACTATCTGCAGACGCAATCCTCGCTGCTGGTCTACCTTGCCGTCGGACTGATGTTCGTCGGCCTGGGCTTCAAGGTCGCATCCGCGCCGTTCCATGTGTGGACGCCTGATGTCTACGAAGGTGCTCCCGCGCCGGTCGTCGCCTTTATGTCCACGGGGCCGAAAGCTGCGGCGTTTGCGGTGCTTCTGCGCGTGCTCTTCGCCACTGGCGCGCCCGGTTGGTTCTGGATGGTCTGGGTCTCAGCCGCTCTTTCGATGACGCTCGGCAACATCGGGGCGCTGGTGCAGCAAAACGTGAAGCGTCTGCTGGCCTATTCCTCAATTGCCCACGCCGGATATCTGCTGGTAGCCTTCGCCGCTGCCAAACAGCTCGGGATCTCGGCTGCAATCTTCTACGCGGCTTCTTACGCGGCAATGAATGTCGGCGCCTTTGCTGTCATCAGCCACTTCGCCTCCACTGGCGAGAAGTACGTCACTCTCGACGACTACGCCGGACTCGGCCGCCGCTCTCCGCTGCTGGCCGCAATCCTCACCATATTCCTACTATCGCTGATCGGTATTCCCGTTACTGGCGGCTTCTTCGCGAAGTTCTACGTCTTCTCCGCCGCCCTGCAATCGCACCTGGTCGGACTGACGATCATCGGCGTCATTAATAGCGCAGTTGCTGCTTACTATTACCTGCGCGTGATCGTCTATATGTACATGCGGGATGAGCGCGGAGAGATTCCCGTCGCTCGCATCCCGGCCGGACTGGGGATTGGATTGGCAATCAGTTTGATCGCGACCATCTACCTGGGCGTGCTGCCGGGCCGCGTGCTCGACTACGCCATGCAGAGTGCGCAGGACTTGATGAAGTAAGCGTCCTGCGAAAACCAATCACAACAGCTTCAGGATCTCGGGCATGCAACAGCTGCATGGCTGGAACTCAACTGTTATTGATCTTCGGCGATATTCTGGCAATCACACGTTACGAATTGTTAACCTCTCTCGCTTTCGGAACTGGCCGTCCTTTTTGTCGGAAGGAATGTACAGATGCACTTCGAAGAGGGAAGACTCTTGAACCAGCCGCAATGTAAGAAACTGGAAGCTTGCACACGAATCAACTCCACTGGGCAACAGCCGCGCGCGTCAGCTTGCCGCGGCACGGAAGACAATCGTGCTCGTTTCAACAGGGTGGCATCGTCTGAGTCCGGGGAAGCGGCCGGTATGCTTGATGCCACGAACAACAAGCTGCAGGAGCTAATGCAGTTGCTGTATCTGCTAAGCCGGGATCCTGCAGTACCGACGGACGCTCGCTACCATGTGACCCTCGCCCAGTCCGAGATTGCCTTGCTGACGCGGCAGATGCAGAACGCGGCAGAGGATCAGGCCGGCAAAGCCAATCCGCCGGCGGCAGGGAACGCGATCATAGCAACCAATCCTTAGCTGCTTGCGAATAAGGCACCAGGCAAAAGAAAAGCCCCATCCGATGATGGGGCTTTTCGGTCGAAGCTAAGAAACTAGACGACCTTGGCGAAGATGATAACCAGGGTGAACAGCACCAGAGACTCGATGAACGCCAGACCGAGAATCAGTGCCAGCTGAATTGCCGGGCGAGCGGCTGGGTTCCGAGCCATGGCTTCGCAAGCCGCAGCACCGACGCGACCCTGACCCAGGCCAGCCAGTCCGGCCGCGATCGCGATACCGAATCCAGCTGCGATGGCTACGTAATTAGCATGTGAAGAAGCGGCGCCTCCCGCCTCCTGCGCGAACGCCGGCATGGCCACCACCGTCAGGGCCATCAGCGCAAAGACAATCATCATCGTTTTCCGCATTCTTGTTTCTCCTTATGAATCGCCGCCAGGAGGTGGTTGACGTTCACCGTGCTGACGCCCTCACACTGACGGCAAGCTGCATTTAGCAGTTGGCACTTGGCATTTAGCCATGAATCTGGTGTTTTTGCTAAGTGCTAACAGCTAACAGCTAACTGCTGCATTCTAGTGCTCGTGTGCCACCGCTTCGCCAATATAAACCGTTGCCAGCAGCACAAAAATATACGTCTGAATGAGCGAGACGAAGCCGTGCAACAGCATGAAAACGACCGGAATGCCAATCGGAAACAGGGTGAAGAACACGAGGGTCACCATGTCGCTGGCAAACATGTTGGCAAAAAGACGGATGGTGAGCGACAACACCCGCGCCAGGTGGCTGCATACTTCAATTACGAACATCAGCGGCGCCAGCCACCAAACCGGTCCAATGAAATTTCTGATGTATCCAAACCCGTTCAGCCGAATACCCTGAAAATGGTAGTAGAACCATGTGACTAATGCGCATCCCAGCGGCACTGAGGGCGACGCCGTCGCGGTCTCGAAGCCGGGAATCAGCCCGATAAGGCAGCCAACGAGAATGAAGAGACCCAACACGGTCAGGTAGCCGACATACCGTTCGTAACCATGGCCAATCACCTCACGGCTCTGGTTAACGATAAACGAGTTGAGGCTCTCTGCCACATGCTGCAGCGGTCCGGGATTGTCCACCGAGAGCCGTGCGCGCACAATGGCGAAGAACAGAATCAGCAGCACGAATACCAGCAGCTGCATGGCTACGTAATTGGTGATCGGGGCCTGCGGGTACGCGGGGTGAACGTGAACGACGGCGAGAATAGCGTTGGCTACGCCAGCCAGGTATTTATTTAGTAGTGCGGTTAACCACAGTTGCTCAGGCATGAATGCTAGCTCGTAGGAGTGGACCTGTTGCTGCTAATTATGCTGCCTCGCACACACTGGGCGTCGCCGTCCGGTGCCTGCAAATATGATCAGGGAAAATCAGAATCCGTGCCGCAGGGCGACAAATACCTCGACCGCGACTTCGCAGGCGATGGCGGCGATCGGAAGGAAGACTCCTCCCAGAAAGCCGTATAAGCCCGCGAGGGAAACATTAAATATAACATACGCGCCGCCCGCGATTAGAACGTATCGCAGCAACGCCCGCAGGACAATGAGTCCGCCGCGCTCGTGGCTTTGCTGGGTGGTGATTCTGACGCCCAGCGCATCGATTGCGCGCTCCAGCCAGAGATGATTGACGTAGGAGACAACCGCGCCCGTGACGAAGCCGGCCATCACCGGCCAGCGAAAGAACACCACGCAAACCAGCGTTCCAAGTCCTGTGAGCGCCAGCATGAATTTGCGGATTCGGGGCAGAGCTCGGTTGAGGAAATCCTCCGCGAAAGCGGAAGTCGGTTCGGGCGTCGGCATTGCCACCAGATCACTGTACCGCAGATCAACTCTTCCGCGTGATCGTCCGAATCATGTCGACGAAGCCGGCGATCGATCCTACGATGATGCCGACGAGAAACAGCCAGCGCGTATGCAGCCAATAGTCGAGTAGCTTGCCGAGCAGCAGGCCGACAACGACCGCTGCAGGAATGATAAACGCGATCTGCGAATAGCGCGCCCATACCACGGCCGCGCTCTGCTTGTCGTCCGGATCCTCTTCAGCCATGGTGACAGCCTACCATGCGCGACTGTAGAAACTCCCCAATAAGGCAGTTACTCCGGTATAATCCGCGCGGGATGACGCCGCCGGCATACGGCGGGTCTTGCCAAGGCATTCAATCTCGCATTACTGGTCGGAGGGGACAATCGTGGCGCAACAAGATCATGACCTAAAGATTGACTACATCGAGTTTCCCGCTACTGATATCGAGGCGACGAAACGCTTCTATAGTGGCGTTTTTGGCTGGAACTTTCAGGACTACGGCCCGGACTATACGAGCTTCCACGACGGCCGCCTGGCGGGTGGTTTCAACAAGGACGCGCAACCGGCTGGCGCCTCCAGCGCTAAAACCACCGGCCCGCTCATCGTGATTTATGCTGCGTCGCTGGAAGACACCTATGCCAAGGTCACCTCAGCAGGCGGGAAGATTGTGCGCGAGATCTTCGGGTTTCCCGGCGGCCGCCGCTTCCACTTCGCCGATCCCAATGGTAACGAACTGGCAGTGTGGAGCGAATAGCCGGCGAGAAGTTGCTATTCCGAACACACCTTCCCAGCGTGCATCGCGGGGTTCAATATGTGGCCCCGCGATAGGCCTTACCGGTTTGGATTAACGGCAACTGCGCCAATGTCGGGGAAGCCATCTGCTGGAGAGCCCGCTCCCCGATAGATTAAATTCTGAGGCGTGAATCCCGAATAGATGTACGACATAGCGTTCGCAGCAGTGGCCCAGCTTGGCGGCACGACCGGGTTTCCGTTCCAGTCGAATCCCGCAGACTGCACCAGGATCTTACCCAGGCCCTGGGTGGAAGTAATGAAATCGAATTCGTCGCCAGGGGCCAAGTTCGGAATAGTCATGTTGAGGCTAAGGGATTGAGCCGTGACCGCCGAAATAGTAGACCAACCGCGCACTGTATCGTCTGTACCGACGTAAACCTGAACAACGTCAGCCGTAGTGATTCCATTTGCCGGGAAATTGCAGGAATTACAGTTTAGGGTCGTGCCGCCTGTCCCAGTCGTCGCTACCAAAACAACACCGGTACCGGCCATTATGCTGCCATAGGTGGGACAAGACAGCGAAGCGTTGGTGTTGGCTTTATACCAACCGCAGAGCGTTCGGCTGGAATCAACAAACAAAGGGTTGGCGTGAATATCGTGCGAACCGTTATTGGCGTCCCCGTAATACCAGCCACGGTGATTCCAATAACTGGTGTAGACGGTCAACATATCCTCGCCCGGTCGCATACCCGTGATACCTGGGCTGGTAAGCACGAGATGCGTAGAGTCAGTGACGCTGGCTACAGTCACGACTTCCAATAGGCCATTGTCCTCAAAATAATCGCCGGGCATCACCCCAGCCGCGCCCTGCTGCGTGAAATTGCAGGAGGAACAGCCGATATGTTCGGGATCGGTAACGGCGGTAATTACTTTCTGTGCCTGATTACCCACTATGGCGGCGGGAACATTGACGTAGCTGATAATCCCGCCTAACGCGGGATTGGGCAGCAATGCGGGGACCGGGGGCTGGACTTCCGCTCCGGGATCGCCGCTACCGGGCATCTGGTAAAAGCCATTGTAGTCGAGAGCGAAATTAGTCTGGCGCTCGAAGGCAAACGCAGCGTGCAGTCCGTCATCGCCACGAATGCCGGTGCCATTTACATCGGCAGGCTTTACTAGCAGATTATTTGTAAACACCGGATGGATGCCGTCATAGCAGGCGGATTCACAGTAAGTCTCGCCAAAGTTATTGAAGTTCGTGTTTTGAATCACGGTGGCGACTTCGCTGGAATTCATGCTGATCGTGGTCATGGTCCCGCATAGGTTGATGCCTATGCTATTTTTCATAGTGTACGTGCCCCAATCCTGAATCATGTCGCCGGTATCGTAGTTAAAAAAGCCGTCGCCGTCACAGAGATAACGCTGATATAGATTGGCCGACCCAGTTGCAGTGGCTCCTGAAACAATTTCATGCTGGTTTGGAACCCGGGCCAGACAGAAACTATCCTGAAAGGTCAGTGCAGCGTCATACAAAAAGCTATAACAACCTATGCCCTCGCCACCCATATCCATAACCACAGCATTACTGCGAAATATGTTTGATAAGGCGACTGCGGTTCCTTGCGACAAATAAACGTTATAGCCTACGAATCCATTTACATTAACTGGATCTCCGCCCAGCGTGCTTTCTCCCGTCTGCAAGTTGACGATTCCGACATAAGCGCCATAGCGCTGTGTCTGGCGTTGAGTGGCGGCCGTTACATTCAGCAGCGATCGCGTGCCTCCAGTCGGAGCTGCGGTGCCGTAAAACTCAAATGCCGTGTAGGGATTGCCGCTGGCGGAAACGTCGGTGGGATTGGTGAAGCTGACATTGCGCACAATAAAATTACAAGTGCTGCACTCTCCAATCGAAAGATACACATCGCCGTCCCGGTTGAATAGACCATTCTGGATGTTGATGGAATTGGCCACCACACCTGAAAAGGCCTTGAGTGTCGCGTTTCCGAAGCCCGTAAGTTGGAAATAGTCGAAAGTGAGGTTTACAGCATCTCCCCCAGGATCGGGGTTGATGGTACAACCCGCGCCGCCATCGAGAGCGGTATTGCAGTCGAGAACAACATACACATTGTGTCCGGGCGGACCTGGCGCTCCGATGAGGTTCAGGTTAGGTGTCCCCTGCGAGACATTGACGAAGTTGAGTCCGCAGATTGCTCCGTTGCCTGGAGCGATCGTCAAGGTGGCGGGGGCGCTGGTTATCGCGTTGAGCCTCGCGTTGACGCTGAGCGTCCCATTATGTTGCACAGCAAGTGCCCCGCTGTGCGTAAGCGTGCCTCCTCCGGCAATGGTCAGGTTTCCCCCGGCATCGACTGTGCCATCAACCGTACAAGTCATCTGGGCCGCTTGACCTGATGCGCATACCTGCGAACATGTGACCGTTGTACCGCCGCTAACGGTCCAGGTATCGCCTGCTCGCGGATGTCCGGCCCCTCCCCATGTTGAATTGGAGTTGAAGTCGCCGCTCTGTGAGGAGGTGTAGGACGTGGCAAACACATGCGGAGAAAAAAACAAAACCAGGAGCAATGCCCATGATTTCATCGCTAGCTCCTTGCGCTACTTCCAGCGAAACTGGTGTAGCAGGCGCTCGCACCCGTGGCGGGCGGGCCTCTACTGGAAGCATCTTAGGACCGCACGCAAGTCCTGTCAGTGATATGGCTCTAGTTTGCTCTAGCCTCTGGATTTGCTCGCCTCGCCGTATAAGGGAAGGTGTTGCCGCCGCTTTCCGACAGCGTATAACGCGACGCCTCCGCCGATCACTGCCGCGCTCAGCAGGACCAGCTTGGCGACAACCAAAGCTTTATGCGGTTCGCTGGCGTCCGGAATCATCGAACCGATGATGGCCGCGCACGTTCCCGCCAAACCCACAATCGCGATTGCGATCGCCACCGGCTTGCCACCCGGCACACGAATGATCTCCGGCCCCACCGGCTCACGCTGCAATCGAATTAAGGCCGCGAACATGAACAGATACGGAACGAAGCTGGTGATGATGGTCATAGCGACCAGCACCTGGTAGGCACCGTGGACCGTGCTTCCCAACTGTCCCAATAGAACGAATAGCAGTGAGCACAGCCCTTGCACGATCAGTGCGACGTGCGGGGTTTGCCAGCGGGGGTGAAGCCGCCCAAACGCCGGCGGCAGATAGCGGTCGATGCCGGCGACAAAGGGCAACCGCGACATTGCCGCCAGGTACGCGCCGACGCCGCCCAGGTTGGCGACGCAGATCAGGAGCGCTACGGCCGGCCCGAGACCGTACCAGCCAATCCGCGCGGCGCTGGTGGAGATCGCCTGCATGATGCCCTCAAGGCTGTTGAGTTGCTGCTGCGGCAGCACGACCAGCATGGCGATCGTCCCCAGCATGTATCCTGCCGTGATCAGAATGCCCGCAATGAGCAGCGCGCGCGGAATGGTACGCCGTGCATCCTTGATTTCGCTGCCCAGGCAGGACGCCGACTCTGCGCCGATGAACGCCGACATCAGCGTCGCCCAGATTGCCGCGTTGCCCAGGTTCAAAGACGGCTTCATTGAGACGGGGGTGAAGGTGGTAGCCGAGCCGAACCTCCGCAGCGCGATCACGCCGATGACACACAGCAAGCCCACAGGCAGCCATCCTCCGATGGCACCTAGATTGTTCAGCCACTTGCCGATGTCGAGACCAACGATATTCACCACCAGCGCCAGCGCCAGTCCGCAAAAAGAAAAAATAAGGAAGAACGTCGCGTTACCCTGGAGTGCCTTGCCCTTGTTGCCCGCAACGTAGAGCGCGTTGCTGGCGGCAAAATACAGCACCGCCGGGAAGTACGGCAAGTTGCTCATCCAATAAACCCAGCCGGTGAGGAATCCGCTGAAATCGCCGAAGGCGTGCTTGCTCCAGACATATATGCCGCCTTCCTCGGGATAGCGCGAGGATAGCTCCATAACACACAGCGCCAGCGGCAGAAAGATCGTAGCCAGGCCGACCAGCCATATCACGATGGAACTTGGTCCGGCAGCGGCCGCTAGCGCAACCCAGCGCAGGCTCAGCGTCGTAACGATGTAAAACAACACCAGATCGCGCAGCCCTAGTGCACGCTTGGGCTGGGGATGTGCGCCGGCTTCGTTTTGAAGGGGCGCAGCTTGAGCTGCTCCGTTACCTGTGCTCATTGTCATGACGAGCCGGCTTCAGCCGGCGACAGACTTACAACGGCAGATAATACCGATAGAACTCCTGCTCCCGTTTCCAGCCCAGGCTCTCATACAGCCTCTGCGCAGGGACGTTATCTGCAGCGGTTTCCAACGTCAGGCAGTTGGCGCGGGTCGCCTCCGCCAGCTCGCGGGCCCGTTCTGTCAACGCGCGTCCTACGCCCAGCTTGCGAGCGTCAGGCAATACATACAGGTCGTTCAAAATCCATTGCCGCATCAGTGCCACCGACGAAAAGACTGGATAAAGCTGAACGAAGCCCACCAATTGCCCATCGTGCCGCGCCAGAAACAGTACCGACTCGCCTTTGCTGAGGCGCGCGAAAAGGAAGCGCCGGGCGGCTTCAAGATCAGGAGGCTTGTTGTAGAACTGGCGGTAAGCGTCAAAAAGTGGCGCCACCTCGCCGACGTCGGCGGGCGTGGCGTGTACGATTTCCAGGGCGTGTTCCACAAGAGGCATGACGACAAGGGAACACGGCGGCGGCTGGCCGTCAACTGTTTTCGCACGCTGCTCCTGCTATGATTTGGCCGCGCCTTCTGAGCTCGGCTTATGGCATCTTCTCTGCACGATGTTCTCGCCGCATATGACGACCAGGCTGCTTTGGAGCAGGCCTCCACGATTCCTGCTTCCTGGTATGTCGATGACCGCATCGCCGAGTTGGAAGGGAAGAACGTCTTCGGACGCACGTGGCAGGTTGTCGCGCGTGTGGATCAGCTTGCGCGGCCGGGAGAATTCGTTACGGCGGAGTTGGCGGGCGAGCCGTTAGTCATCGTACGAGGTAGCGACGGCCAGCTTCGTGCGTTCTATAACGTCTGCCGGCATCACGCGGCTGCGGTGGTAACGGAACAGCATGGCACGGCGAACATCTTCCGTTGTCCCTATCACGGCTGGAGTTATGGCCTTGATGGCTCGCTGAAAGGCGCGCCGGAATTTGAGGGTGTCTGCGAATTTGACCGCTCGCAGAATGGACTCGTTCCCGTGCGGGTGAAGACGTGGGAGGAGTTCGTCTTCGTCAACCTCGACCCGAAAGCCGTGCCCCTGGCTGATTTTCTAGGCAGGCTGGTGGAGCGGGTCGCGCCGCTGAACGTAGGCGCACTGCACTTCTTCGAGCGGCGAGCTTACAGCCTGAAGTGCAACTGGAAGGTGTTTGTCGATAATTATCTCGACGGCGGCTATCACGTTCCTCACCTGCACAAGGCGCTCAGCAGTGTTCTGGATTACAAGCAGTACACCATCGAGAACGAAGATCGATACTGCCTGCAATCGAGTCCGATGGTTGCATCGAGCCACGATGCCGCGACTGCCGCGACGCGAACCGGCGACCGCGCCTGGTACTTCTGGCAGTATCCCAATTTCATGATCAATCTGTACCGCGGCTACATGGACACGAACCTGGTCCTGCCCGACGGCGTCGATCGCTGCACCGTGATCTTCGACTTCTACTTCGACGATGTGAGGGAATCGGCCGTTGAGCGGAATCGGCAGAGCATTGCCGTCGGCGAGCGGGTGAATGATGAGGACGTGGGCATCTGCGAAGCCGTGCAGCGGGGATTGCATTCGCGTGCTTATGAAGCGGGACGGCTGTCAGTGCGACGTGAAGCGGGCGAGCATCTGTTCCACCGGCTGCTGGCGGCAGACTTAAGGCGAGGATGAGCGAGCGTCGACGGGGTATCGCGGCGCCTTGGCATTGTGTCAGGGCACGGCTTCAGCCGTGCCGCAAAGTGGTCTTACTAACATCGGGTGCGATCTCCTGCGGACGCAGGAGACCGCACCCCGGACCCATTGCGCCGCGGGTTCGGCACGACTAAAGTCGTGCCCTGACACAAACCTGGCGGTCCCCACTTGATCGGCTTCTAGCGCTTACCTCGTAGGTCTTTCACAATCTCTCGCGCCGAATTCGCCCCCGACATCCCATTTAGGCCTGTCCCCGGATGGGTGCCGGAGCCGCATAAATACAGGCCCTTGATCGGGGTGCGGTATTGCGCCCAATCCAGCAACGGCCGCATGGTGAACAGCTGGTCGAGCGCCAGTTCGCCGTGAAAGATGTGTCCTCCGGTGAGGCCGTAGGTTTGCTCCAGGTCTTTCGGCGTGATTACCTCGCGCGCTTCGATCAGGGATGGCAAATCCGGAGCGTACTCGGCGAGCGTTTTGACGACCGTGTCGCCGAGCGCATCGCGTTGCGAATCCCAATCTGCATTGCGCAGCTTGTACGGCGCATATTGCATGTAGATGGACATCACGTGCTTTCCGGGCGGTGCGAGGGAAGCGTCCCACAATGTGGGAATCGTCGCTTCGATATACGGATGCTGCGAAAACTCTCCGTACTTTGCGGCATCAAAGGCGCGCTCCAGGTAATCGATCTCGGGCGAAATCTGGATTCTGCCCGACAAACGGGCGGTCACATCGCCGTCAACCCCTTTGAACGTCGGCAGGCCACCAAGCGCTAGATTAATCTTTGCGACGGTGCCGTTCATCCGATAGTGCAGCAGCTTTTGCAGAAAGCTGGGTTGCAGATGTTGCGGTTCGACCAGGCCGAGTAAAGTTCGCTTCGGATCGGCATTTGAAATCACAGCGCGTGCTTCGATCTCATCCCCATTCGCGAGAACGAGACCCGCGACGCGGCCGTCATTGACCTTGATCCCGACGACCTCGCAGGAAGTGCGAATCTCCGCTCCCGAGGCTTGAGCCGTTGCCGCCATCGCCTTGGTCAGAGCACCCGCTCCTCCAGCAATGTAGGATGCCGAGCCGGCAAGGTTGCTGTCGGAGGCACTGCGCAGCAGCAGCGTTGCGCTGGAGCCGGCTGACCAAGGCCCGAGAAATGTTCCAAAGATCCCTTGCGCGGCAATCGTTCCGCGCAGCAACTCCGTTTCGAACCACTCGGCGACAAGGTCTGCGACTGCCATGGGCGCCCATCGTAAAACACGATAGAGGTCCTTTTCGCCGAGGCCACGAATCTTGTGCCCGGTCTTCAGCAACTCCCAAAGATTGTTCGCTGCAGGCTCGTCGATATCGGGAGGGGTGATGCTCATCAGCAACTCCGCGATTTCGCCGATGCGAGTCAAGGATTGCTGAAACTCGGCGTAATTCGCAGCGTCTTTCTGGGAAAACCTGCCTATTTCTTGTTGCGATCTTGTCGTGTCGCCAAAGAGAGCGAGATTGCCGCTGTGAGCCAGTGAGAGCACGCGAACTGTCGGTGTGTACGTCTTCAGCCCATGCTTTGGCAGATCCATGTCTGCCACAATGTCAGCGCTGATCGGTCCGGTAGCGTGAGCGAGCCGGGAGCAGCGGAAGCCAGGATGAAATTCTTCGGTGATGGCGCAGCCGCCGACAACCGGTCGCCGTTCGATTACCAGTGGCTTGAATCCGGACTTGGCGAGATAGAACGCGGTGACGAGGCCATTGTGTCCGGCGCCGAGGATGACGATGTCGCGAATCTCTGGCATCGCTAGCTGGTCCCCTGGGCGTGTTTCAGAATCTCCAGTGCCGCCAGGCGACCGGGCGCGCCCATGATGCCGCCACCAGGATGGGTAGCCGAGCCGCACATCCACAGATTCTTGATTGGCGTCTTATATTGTGCCCAGCCGGGGACGGGACGCAGAAAGAAAAGCTGTTCCAGCGAGAGCTCGCCCTGGAAGATATTGCCCTCGGTCAGTCCCCATTCGCGTTCGAGATCAAGCGGCGTGACCACTTGCCGTCCGATGATGATGTTCTTCAGATTGGGAGCATGCTCGGCAATCGTGTCGATCACATTATCGCCAAAAGCCTCGCGCTTCTCATCCCAATTGCCCTCTTTGAGCTTATAAGGTGCGTACTGCACAAAGCACGACATCACATGCTTGCCCGGCGGCGCGAGGGAAGGATCGGTGAGGCTGGGGATCACGATGTCAATGTAGGGCCGGCGCGAATAATTGCCGTACTTCGCGTCGTCGTAGGCGCGTTCCATGTAATCGACGCTGGGAGAAACCGAGATGGCGCCGCGCAAGTGATGACCCTCACCGGGCAGGCACGTGAAATTCGGGAGTGCGTCGAGGGCAAGATTGACCTTGCCCGACGATCCGCGGAACTTGTAGCGCTTCACCTCGCCGCGAAACTCGTCGCTCAAGTGTTTGGGCTCGATCATCTTCAGGAATGTGAGGTTCGGGTCGACGCTCGAGGAGATCACGGGAGCGAAGTATTCGTCGCCGGTGCTGGTGGCGACGCCCACGGGTTTGCCATCCTTGATCAGAATCTGCGCGACCGCGGTTTGCGTTTTGATCTCGACGCCAAACTCGCGCGCGGCATCGGCAATGGCATTGGAGATGGCCCCAGTACCGCCGCGCGCGAAGCCCCACGCGCGGAATGCGCCATCGATCTCGCCCATGTAGTGGTGCAGCAGGACGTAAGCCGTCCCTGGCGAGCGCACGCCGAGGAAGGTGCCGATGATACCCGACGCCGACATCGTGGCTTTGAGCACATCGGTCTCAAACCACTGGTCGAGAAAATCGATGGCACTCATGGTCATGAGCTGCACCTGGTTGTACTTGTCCTCGCCACTGAGATCCTGGAAGCGCCGGCCCAGGTACAGCAGCTTGAACAGATCTTTGGGGTTCAGGGTCGTCGGATCGGGCGGCACCATCGAGAGAATCGGCTTAACGAAGCGGCACATCTGCAGCATGGCCTTGCCGAATTCCTCATAAGCCTCGGCGTCGAAGCGGGAGTGGCGCCGCAGCTCGCGCATGGTTTTGCCGTGATCGTTCACTCGCCAGAGATAGTCGCCGCTGGGCATGGGAGTGAAGGTGCCGTCGAGGGGAAGAATTTCCAGGCCGTGGCGGGGAAGATCGAGATCGCGAATGATTTCCGGCCGCAGCAGAGAGACCACGTAGGAGCAGACGGAAAACTTGAAGCCGGGAATGATCTCTTCCGTCACCGCTGCGCCGCCGACCAGGTGCCGGCGTTCCAGCACCAGGACTTTCTTGCCGGCGCGAGCCAGATAGGCGGCGTTGACCAACCCGTTGTGGCCGCCGCCGATAACGATGACGTCGTACCGTGATGTCGTTTTCCCGCCCATGGCCAGTCTTGTGAAGCGAATCCACATTCTAACGGGTAGCTCATCACGACGTCATTCCGCGCTGCAGAAGGTGCCGCCCCTAAAGGGGCTCAGATTAATGGGCAGCCTACCCCGCCCTGAAGGGCGGGGCTATCATCTTCCGTCTCGCTTTGCGAGACTTGATCTACGCTCTCGCGCAACCACGCGCTCTCGCACAACCGCGCGCTCTCGCACAGCTGTGCCCTACGGCGCATCCTGGCTATCAACAGAGGGCGGCCGGCTCTGATGCGGGCCGCGAGAGCTTGCTGCAGCCTTCCGTGATCGCTATAATCCGCGCACTGTAAGAAACCGCGAGGAATGCAGCGTGCCGGTGGGAACAGCAGTCCACGACAGAACGTTCGCTCTGTGCCAAAGCTTGAATTACCGCGAGTGGTCGGGCTTTTACGCAGTCAGCGTCTACGAAACGCACCACGAGCACGAGTACAATGCCATTCGCAATGCGGCCGCGCTCATCGATGTCACTCCGCTCTACAAGTACATGATCAGCGGGCCCGATGCCACACGCTTCGTCAACCGCGTTATTGCCCGCGACATCAACAAGGTCGCCGTCGATCAGGTGATCTACTGCTGTTGGTGCGACGAAGAGGGCAAGATCGTCGACGACGGCACCATCACCCGGTTGGAAGAGGGCCGCTATCGCTGGACCGCCGCTGACCCCAACCTGCGCTGGTTTCGGCAGAATGCGATCGGGCTTGACGTGCAGATTGAGGACATCACGGAACAGATTGCCGCGCTGGCCCTGCAAGGACCGACTTCGGGGAAGTTGCTGAAAAGCATCGCCGAGGCCGACATCGAAAACCTTAAGTATTTTCGCAAGACGAGCGGAAAGATCGGTGGCGTCGAAGTAGACATTTCGCGGACCGGTTACACGGGCGACCTGGGCTACGAGATCTGGATTCCGTGGCAAAAAGCGGTCAAGGTTTGGGACACATTGATGGATGCGGGCAAGCGGTTCGACATTCACCCAACCGGCATGCTGGCGCTGGATGTCGCACGCATCGAAGCCGGACTTATTCTCGCCGATGTTGATTACATCAGCAGCAAGAAAGCACTCATTCCGTCGCAGAAGTACAGCCCCGCAGAGGTTGGGCTGGAGAAGCTCATCCATTTTGAAAAGGAAAACTTCATAGGACGGGAAGCGCTGTTGGCGGAACAGAAGGCCGGTCCGAAGCGGAAGTTGATGGGGCTGGAAATCGACTGGAACGAATTTGAAACACTGTTCGACCGCATGGGACTGGCTCCCCAGACGCCTGCCACGGCTTCGCGCGCTCATGTGCCGGTGTACAAAGGGCGGGAGCAGGTGGGCAAGGCGACATCGACTACCTGGTCGCCGCTGCTGAAGCAATTGATTGCCCTGGCCAGTGTGGATTCGCAACATGCTGGGGCCGGGTCAAGACTGCAGGTGGAGATGACCGTGGAGGCAGTGCGCCACAAAGTGGCGGCTACGGTTCGAAAACTACCCTTCTTCAATCCGCCGCGCAAAACCAAGACGCCTGTCTGAAAGCAGGGGCTGACGGCGTTAAATCCGGGAAAAAAAGGAAAACCGCCGCAAGTGGGCGGTAGTTGCAGAAAACCTGAAGTGTAGAGTCTATCCGCGTCCGGTTGAAATGTTAACCGTGGACTCTTCCGGCGGGTAAAGCAGGCGCTCGACTGTGCGATCCATGTTGTCTAAGAGGCTGTCTTCAGGAACCGGTATGCGTGCATCCTGGAGCGCCGAGTTCCAGTCCTTGGAGCGCTGCATGATCGGCTCGGCGACCCTGCTTCTGGCTGGCGCCGCAGCCAAAGTGTAGCCGAACCATATCAGCACGGCGATCAGGTATGCGGCGCTGTTGATCTGACTCAGTGTGGCGTGACTCAAGAAGCTGTGATGGCTGGCACCGGTAACAACCAGCATGTCTACGGCTGCGAAAAAGCCAAATCCCAGGGAAATTCCAAACAGAAGACTACGGTGAGGGATGCCGAGATATTCGCTGAAAAGGAGCAGGAAGAAGACCAGGCCGCACTGCATCAACCGCAGGCCGCGATCCGCCAGCAGGATAACTTCCTGAACCCGATCGTAGTCGGGCTTGTGCACGGCACTAATCGCCCACATCACTCCCACTAGGAGCACGACCAACGCCGACCAACGAAACAGAAGTACACCCAAATCTCGTAACGCTTCGTAAGGCCGGAACGCTGCTCTGAAAATTTCCTGTAGAACGGCAAACGACATCAAAACACTGAGACCCAAATACACGTAGTAGGCGTAGTAATAAGCGGTGTACGAGAGAGGATGAATGATCAGGAGAATTGGGTCGGCGATGACGGCAAGAATGGTGTAATTGAAAAAATAAGGGTAATCCTTATTCAGGCCCCGGCGCACCATACACACCAACACCCCTAGCTGAAGAAGGGGTGAGGCAAACCAGAACACGTAGTCGATAAGATGAAGCTGCATGACTCCAACAAAATAATATGCGTGGAGTCGGCACAATACAACAAAATATTTTCCCAAGACCAGTAACCGGCCCTGGATTACTTGCTGCTAACGCAGCATCTGTTGAAAACCCTAACCCTTACCCCCTAATTTTCGTCAAAATCGCGCCCAGTTCGGCAAAGGACCCTTCACCGGCGAGCTGGCGGAGCTGACCTGTGCAATTCTGTCCGGGAGGGCAGAGAGGCATGGGAGCGCCTTCACCGGCGATCTGGCGAAGCTGACCCGTGCAGTTCTGTCCGGGAGGGCAGAGAGGCATGGGAGCGCCTTCACCGGCGATCTGGCG
>JBEKXQ010000072.1:0-21615 GCA_049511915.1 Candidatus Korobacteraceae bacterium | reverse complement strand
TTGATTTAGAGGGACTTACTGGACCTGCACTCCACAGGCGGGCGGGTAAGTGTGTAACTGATTGACAACAATTGACTTATAGGGCCTGTAGCTCAGCTGGTTAGAGCAGGGGACTCATAATCCCTTGGTCGGGGGTTCGAATCCCTCCGGGCCCACCAATCAAATCAATGAGCTCCGCCGTACCGTCTAGTATCAGCAGGCGGTGACGCTATTGGCGGGACAAACTCGGCCGGGTATTCGCGATTCACTGGCAGCTGAGGTACGCGGCGCGTCATACCACCTTGAGTTCGGATCTTTCGCATCTGGACTATGCTCCAGAAAACACACGCCACAGCGATTGGCAGGAGCCAGCGCGTCGGTGAAGTGTGTGACTTTGCCGGTGAAGTGCTCCCGGTCGCCTGCACGTGGACATCGGCAGAATCGCCAATGCGCACCTTTCCCACCAGCGATTCGGGCACGGGAATGCGCAGGCGCAGCAAGTCGCTCCCACTGACGTTTTCCTGATGTGAGCAATTTTGAACACACAATTTTAACGCAACTGTGCTACAGTTTTTTCAACCATCACGCCACAGCGCTAGACATCCTTGGCCGTCGCGGATGAGAGGCAACAGCCTCCAGTTAAGGATGGCATTCATTGTTCAGCGCGTATCTCCGCAGAGTACCGGCTTACATCCTGCTCACGATGTTTCTCCTGCCTTGTGCTTCAGCCCAGGAGATGAGTGCAACTCCTGCCAGGTTGACCATTCCAGACGGAACCCCGATCAAGCTTCGGCTTAGTGAGAGCGTTTCCTCGGCTCACGCTCACCCGGGAGACCAGCTGGATTTTGTCGTGGTGAGAGATGTCAACGTTGGCGGTTTCACGGTGATTTCAGCTGGAACTGTTGCCCACGGTTCGGTCACCGGAGTCAAGGGTAAGCGATTCCTCGGAATCGGAGGCAAGGTAGCCCTGAAACTCGATACCGTTGCCCTGGTGAACGGCGATCAGATCGGGTTGCGCGCCCACATGAACGTAAAAGGCCGCTCCCGTACCAAGCTGATGGCGGCGGCGATGGTTGCCACTGGCCTGATCTTCCTGCCGGCTACACCGGTTTTCCTGTTGACGCGTGGCCACGACAGCACCGTGGTGAAAAGCACGGAAATCACCGCACAAATCGACGGGGCTGACTCGATCCTGTCGGCGGGGTTGCACCGTACACAAGAAAACTCCTCTGAACTCGGACTGATGATGGACTATCTGCCGCCGCGGATCTTCAGTGGTGAGGGCCGCGAGGGCGACATGCTGAACCTGGTTTTTGTCGGTCAGCAGGACGACTTGCAGAAAGCTTTTCAGCGCGCCGGTTGGGTCAGGACTGACAAATGGACACCGCTATTCGTCTGGCACTTGATACGGTACCGGACCAGCGACGCGAAGTTGCCGATGGCCAGGTTTTACCTTTTCGGAAGAGTGCAGGACTACTCGTATGCTTTGCCCGATCCAGGTGCGATCGTCTCGCGGCGTCACCACCTTCGAATCTGGAAAACCGATTACACGATTGATGGAACTCCCATCTGGACAGGTGCTGCCACACATGACGTTGCGATTGAAATCGCCAAGGGAGGGCACCTGATAAACCACAGAATCGACCCAGCGGTAGATACGGAGCGTGATTTCGTCGGAAGCAATCTGACGGAGAACTCCTCGGTCGATCGGCAGGAATATTTGCGTTGTGTCGATCCCGTTTTTCAGGCGCAAACGGCCTCCGGCGAGGACTATCACTCCGACAGCAGGATTCTTCTACTGGATCTCCATTCGGTCAGTTCTGCCAAGACTGGCGTAGCCGGGCAGCCAACCGCCATGGTTCGGGGAACCGCGCTGCCTGCGCCAGCAAAGTCCTTCCAGAGCAATCTGACGTCACCTTTTTGACCGGCTGGGTCGTAGCGGCAGATTATTGCAGAGCATAATAGTAATGCATTCGCGGTTCCGCTCCTGAGCGCGTGAGTCTCGGCACTTCAGAATCGTGTAGATGCAAGTAGAACCTGGCTCCAAGGAAGGGCTCAATCAAAGTTTCAGCGCGTCGGTTGCTGTATATCGGGATCCTGTTGCTTGCCGCGATTGGCGCTTCTGCGACCGAACAAGGCACCGCCGCTAGCCCTTGCTTGGCCAAACTCAACCTGCCGGGCGACGAAGTTGCCGCGCGACTGATGAGCCGAAACGCCGAGCGCGCGCAGAAGTTGCTCCACGTCGATTCAATCCGGCAATACAACCTCGACTACACCGGCTTTCCTTCGGCGCTCAGCGCTCAGATGCAGGTAAAAGCCTCGTACACCGCGCCTGGAACCAAGAAATTCACCGTGATCTCGGAATCGGGATCTGGTCTCATCCGTAGACACGTTCTTCATAAGCTGTTGGAATCCGAGCAGGAAGCCACCTCGGATGCGGCGAACCGCGATGCGGTGGCGCTTACCACGGCAAACTATCGTTTCTCGCTGCTGGGGTGCGCGCCCGGCGAGAGCCGCCCACTTTATGTAATGAGGGTGCAACCGTTGCACGTAAGTAAGTTCCTGTACCGGGGAACGATCTGGGTTGATGCGCGCGATTTCGCGGTTACACGCATCGAGGCCGAGCCGGCGAAGAACCCCTCATTCTGGACCATACGCTCGAAAATCCAACACGAGTACCAGAAGATCGACGAGTTCTATCTGCCCGCGTTCAATAAGACAGTCACGGATGTGCGGCTCGGCGGTAAAGCCATACTGACAATCCGATATCAGGATTACAAGCTACCAGAACAGTCAGCAAGCGGCACGGGAACCGGGCCTTAGGAAGGCGGCTCACTTCGCCTGGAGCAGTGACTCGATCTTCTGCTGCAGGACGGGCGTCTCCGCCGCGCCGACATACTTGGCGGCGATGCGGCCATCGCGTCCAATCAGGAACGTCACCGGCAGTCCCAGAACTCCTCCGTAGGATTCTGCGAGGTTGGCACTGCCAATGGCCACCGGGTAATTCATCTTGAACTGCTGGTAGAAGGCGTGCACCGGAGTGGCGTCGTCATCCATGGAGATGCCGAGCAACTGCAGTCCCTGAGGACCGTACTTGTTCTGGTAGTCCACGAATTGCGGAATCTCGCCGCGACAGGGCGTGCACCATGTCGCCCAGAAGTTGAGCAGCACGACCTTGCCGCGATAGTCGGCAAGCGAGAGCGGCCTGCCGTCCAAGTCCTGCAACGTAAAGGCGGCGGCCGGCGAATCCACCGCGCCCGGCGGTGCGCCCCTGGAATGCGAGCGGTGCTGCGCGCCTTCATAGACAGCGACGACAATCGCGATGGCGACGATAATCAGAACAATTCTTCTGGTCGGCATTATTGGCCTTTGATGGTGGGATATCCCTTGTCAACCCAGTCAGTCCCAAAGTTGTTGGCAATGTATAGCACCTTCACGTGGTTGAATCCCATCGCGTTTAGCTGGTGGTAAGCGGGACGAACGTTGGGGCAGTGGCTCCACGGGCAGCATCCACAATACAGGACAATCAGCTTGTCGTGAGGTAGAGATTTCACGCGCGCTCGCAGCTTATCCAGTGCTTGCTTGTCGGCGCCGGCGCCGATGTATTCTGCTCCGGGAATGTGGGCCTGCATATAAAGCAGAGAAGGGCCGACGTTCAAAAGCAGAGGCTTTTCGCCTGTCGTTGACTGCAGCAACTGCAGCAGCTCGTCAGGATTGATCAGTTGCGCGCTCCCAGGCGCCAGATCAGAGGCGCTGGAGGGAGATTGTGCGCGGGCGGTCGCTGAGCACAGAGCCAGCGCGAGGACGAGCAGAAATGGGATAGATTTCGGCATGACAGTTCTTTGTCCAGATTAGCTGATGAGAGCGGGAAGGCCAATCCCAACACCTATCAGCTCGCGTACAATCTTCTGCTAGATGGAACCAGAGCAGCTCACGACGAATCAGGAGCGGGCGACGGGCGCCACGGCAGCGACGCTCAAAGGATCGGTGCTCGGCGTGGTTCTCCACGATGTCTGCGAGGAGATCAGGCTGGAAGAGTTGCGCCAGATTCTGGGGGCGCGGCGGGTTGAGCCAGGCTTCAAGCATTCCACGCCAGAGTACGTGCGCTTCGAAAATCCGCCGGTAGTGGAACAACTGGAGCCGGTCGTGCTGGGCAGTGGCGAGAAACTGGTGCCACAGGTCAAGTACTACGACTACGGCGTCATCAGCGTGCTGCTGGAGTTCAGCTTCGAGGCCGCCTGGGACGGGTTGGTGCAGTTGGCCGCGCGCTGGGTGCCGAACCCCGAACTGGAGCGGCAGGCGCAACAGATCATTCGCGGGCGGCTGGACAAGATTGCGCCCGCGATTGTGCGATCGTACACCGACTGGCTGAGCGAGGATTACTACATCTTCGTGTTGAGCGAGGTGCCGGGCCATCCGCGCGGAGAGGATTTGCTGTCGCAGCACGCGCCCGAGATCGCGCAAATTCTGCGCGGCGAACACACTCCGCTGGCTCCCAGCATCAACGACGACGTGCTGCAGTCCAGCCTCTTTTATTATCCGCAAGACGTGGTAACGGTTGGCTGGAATGCCGCGCTGGTGTATGACACGCCTGCGGGGGCGCAGACCTCGATCCAGATTCTGGAGTATGCTAACTCGCAGTTGCTGGAGTTTCGCCACTATGACGAGTGGCTGACCCGTGAACTGGCAGGGGTGTACGGCACCCTGAAGAATCGCGGAGGCATACTGCGCCGCTGGAAGATGCGCGGCGAGGCGCTGCGGCTGAATGGAGTGACCGTGGAAATTACCGAGCTGGCGGAGCGCTCGGAAACCGCGATCAAGTTTGTCAGCGACATGTACTCGGCACGGCTGTACCGGATGGCGGCGGCTAAGGTCGGCGTACCGGAATACAAGAACCTGGTCAACGAAAAGCTGCATACCGCCGAAGGGCTCTACCGATTCCTCATCGAAGAATTTCACCAGAGCCGTGGCTTTGTGCTGGAAGTGATGGTGGTCATCATCCTGGTCATCGAACTGATATTCCTCTTCCGGGGCAAGGGATAAGACCGTGGCCAGGTGCGGGTTGGGTTGACGGGAGAGACGACCCGGCGCACAATCTCAAGCGGTTTCGCCACTCCTGAGGAATTTGTTAAGTCCAGCTGCGGAGGCGTCCGTGCCACATTCCAACAAGGTCCTGAAAGAACGCCTAACCCGATACCGGCAGATACAACTCAGCGTAACCGGCAGGAAGTCGGGGAAGATCGTCTCCATACCGGTGTGGTTCGTTATGGACGGCGACACGCTCTTTTTGCTGCCGGTCGCAGGCTCTGACTCGCAATGGTACAAGAACGTGCTGCATGATCCGCGCATTCGTATTTCGGCACGCGGCGAAGAAGGGAAATTCCCTGCGACGCCGATTACCGAGTCGAAGGCGGTGAAGGACGTGGTGGAGAAGTTCCGCGCGAAGTACGGCGCCGAGGACGTGAAGCAGTACTATTCGAAGTTCGATGTCGCGGTTCGAGTAGAACTCTGAACTCCAAGCTCAGATGCTAGCGCTGCGGCAGACCGAGTCAAGGGGCTTTTCACGCGGGAGCGGCGGAATCGGAACGGACAAAGGTACTAGTACTTTCGTAATCTTGACCTGATTGTGGTGCAGTTCAATACTGGATAGCTAGGGTAGGATCCGCCTGACTCCTGGCGCTCCTGCCCTATTTGTGTCAGGAGGCGGTTGTCCTGATAGGTACCCCCGTCGGACGGCAAGGTGCTGGTGATTGTGCTGAAGAAAGAACAGTCATCCGTTAGCTATCAGCCATCAGCTTTTAATTGCGAAGGAGGATCCCATTATGATTCGAACTATTTGGCGTGAAGAATCCAGTGGATCCCTATGTAACGGCAATCGTTGGCTAGGCGGTTGTGCTGGGCTCAAGGTCGAAGCGCTGGGCCATCATTTCCACGATTTCCTTGCCGATCTCGAGCGACGCAGTTGCCGCCGGCGAAGGCACATTGCACACGTGAATCATGTTTGCACTGTGGACGAAATAGAAATCGTCGACCAGGTTGCCGTTGATGTCGACCGCCTGCGCGCGAACTCCCGATCCACCCTGCGCCAAGTCCGACTCCTGAAGCTCCGGCACCATCTTCTGCAAGGCCTTCACAAATGCGGCTTTCACCCATGAGCGGTATTGTTCCGCCAGGCCCATGCGCCAATATTTCCGGGCCATCTTCCAGAAGCCGGGAAAGCGCAGGGTCTCCATCGCTTCCGCCAAGTGGGGCGTCGCGCCCGTGTAACCTTCGCGTCGAAAGGCGAGCAACGCGTTCGGTCCAGCTTCGACGCTGCCGTTCACGCGGCGGGTGAAATGCACACCGAGGAAGGGAAATCGCGGATCGGGAACCGGGTAGATCAGCGCCTTCACCAAGTTGCGCCGTTCCGGCCGGACCTCGTAGTACTCGCCACGGAACGGAATGATCTCGAGATTGGTTTCGACGCCGGCCATGCGCGTGATGGTGTCGCTGTAAAGTCCGGCGCAGTTGATGACGTAGCGCGCGCGAAAACTCCCTGCAAGGGTCTCCACGATATTGGTTCCACCGTCGTCATGCAGTGCCACGACCCTGGCGCCGAGCACGATCTTGCCACCAGCTTCTTGGATCAACGCCGAGTACTTCTGGGCGACAGCGGTGTAGTCGACGATGCCGGTGGAAGGCACTTGCAGCGCGCGGACTCCTTCGCAATGCGGCTCGATCTCTCGGAACTGCTCGCGTTGCAGCATGCGCAGTCCGGGCACGCCGTTGGCGGTACCACGCTGATGCAGGTCCTCCAGCCGCGGAACCTCTTCCGGAGTGGTGGCAACCACCAGTTTGCCGCATTCTTCGAAAACAACGCCGTGCTCCTGGCAGAAGCGTTTCATCGAGGCGGCTCCGGCGACGCAGTTGCGTGCCTTCAGGGAGCCGGTCTTGTAGTAAAGGCCGGAATGGATCACGCCGCTGTTGTGGCCGGTCTGATGCGCGGCTACGCGGTCCTCCTTGTCCACGATGGTGATTTGCATCTGCGGGAAGCGGCGAGTGACTTCCAAGGCCGTCGCCAGCCCTACAATTCCAGCGCCGATAACGAGCAGGTCCGATCCGCGGTCAGCCATATTTCAAGTCCAGCAAAACCGGTGATTATACGGCGCGCCAGCTGTCGTCGCCATGACGCGCGTCACAGAGTACTGCTACGCCGCTTTCTTCGCCTCGACTTTCTTGGTATCGAACTCGGCTTCGATGGCCTTGATCTCGGCGCGGTCCTTCTTGGCCTCGAGTTTTCACGTGACCCAGAAGGCCGATATAGAAGTTCGATACGTACACTAGGGCGAAGAGGGATACGAGGTAGCCTCGCCAGTCGGCGTAGAGCAGTTTGTAGCGAGTGATGACGAGGAAAGTGGCCGCGACCCGTGGCTGAAACAGTACTCGCAGGTAAACAGGTAGAAGAACTTGCGGCTGAGGACCGAGCGGGACCCTTCGCTCTTGCGGCGGCAGAAATCGCGCGGCTCGCGAAACACTTCCTCGTGCGTGACCGTCCAGGCGATGCTGGCGATGGGGAGAGCCAGCAGGAAGAGCCATGTCACTTGCTGAGAAAGCGGCATGGTAATTGGAAGCGCACGCGAGTCGGGTTGTTTGCCTGGAGGCGGGCTGGATTCCCAAATTAACCCAGTCGAGTGGGGATGAACTGTATACCACTTTAGAGACTCGCATGGTTTCGACTAAGAAGGTAAACTGTTGGCCGAATGTCATCAGGGATTGAAGTGGCAGGACGCAGCGATGTAGGTCGGGTGCGTCCGTCGAATGAAGACAATTTCGGCTACGACGAGCGGCTCGGTGTCTTCGTGGTGTGCGACGGGATGGGCGGACACGCAGCTGGCGAAGTCGCCAGCCAAATCGCGGTCGATACCGTGCTCGCGTTTTTTCGCGAACGGAAGCCCGGCGAGCAGGACAGCGTTTATCTCGAGGACGCGCCGCTGGGCGCCCGGTTGCTGGCCGAGGCGGTCAAGAAGGCCAACGACGCCATCCTGGCATATGCCGAGGAGCATCAGAATACTTCCGGGATGGGCACGACGCTGGTTGCCGTTCGGTTCGCCGACGGGGTGTTCAGCATTGCCAATGTTGGCGACAGCCGCATTTATCTATTCCGCGAAGGCCAGTTGCTGCAGTTGACGGAAGACCACTCGCTGGTCATGGAGCAGGTGCGGCGCGGCATGATTACGCTCGACCAGGCCAGGCATTCCTCGGCGCAGAACATCATCACTCGCGCTCTGGGCACCGACGAGAGCACGCTTCCAGATCTCGGCGAATTTCCCGCCCAGGGCGGCGACATTCTGCTGCTCACCACCGACGGCGTACTGCGCCACGTGGACGACGTTGAGATCAGCAGCATCCTGCTGCAGTTGCCTTCGCTGCAAGCTGCCTGCGATACCTTGATTGACGCTGCTAACGAAGGCGGAGGAGAGGATAATTCCACCTGCGTTCTGATTCGCGTGCCCAACGGAGCGACGTCGCAAGCTAAGCGCCCCAGTGACGACCCGCAACCAAACGCGTCGTGAGAAGATATGGGTTGTTTTCGCACGAAAGGAATATAATCGCTCAGCTTGGGGCCGAAATTAAAATCCCGAAAGACAAGGAGGCTGTTTGTGCGTAAGACACTTTTGATCACTCTGGTGCTGCTGATTTCTGCGATGTGGCTGCAAGCGCAGGATTCGATGTCCAAGTCCGGTCCGACTACGATCACAGGTTGCCTGGCGACCGTGGGCAATAACTACACACTGACCGACAGCAATGGAAAGGTCTACCAGCTTTCCGATGAGGCGAACAAGCTGACCAAACATGTCGGCCACGAGGTCAAAATAACCGGTACGCCTGGCGTCAGGACCAGGGACACGACTCAGCAGGGAACTGAATCGAGCGTAAAAGAGACGCCCGTTATCAGAGTAAAGAGCGTGACCCATGTCGCGGACAAGTGCAACTAGGCTGGTAACAGACCCACTTCATCGCGTTGCTCGCTGTTGATGCGCAGTCTAATCCACGGTCGGCCTTTGGTCAGACGACTGGGGGTCGACGTCACATCGGCATAAGCGCCGACGTTGATACTTTCTAAGCCGAGGAGCCCAAAGGCAGCTTACGCGCAAGAGGTCTCCTCGGTCGCGCCCAGTCGCATTGCTGCTGCGCTCTGCTTCAGAATGGCAAGACCGGGATTCGGCGGCGCAATTAGAAGGCGTTTTCCTTGCGTTATCCGGGATAGATATCAGTTTCCGCACCCCGTGATCTTGCGTCCCCGGTGTATGCTCGACTTCTTTATGCAGCAGGCTATGGCGCAATCATCGCTTGTCGAAGACTTCGCGGCCGCAGCCATCCAGGCAGTCGCTACGGTGCAAGTCATCGATCGCTCACCCGTTACCTTGCGCGATGCCATCCTGCAAGCTGTTGCGGACGCATCCCGTATTCTCTATGCGCCTCCGCAGGAACTTCCGGCCAGTTTGTTCAGCGAGTTCGCAGCCGATCCGCGGGTGCGGGCGAACGCTACTCCCGACGAGATGGTCAACAGCGCCGCCGGCGTCACGGAAGCTTTCGCAGCCGTAGCCAGCACCGGTTCCGTGTGCATCGACGTGAGCTTCGAGCGCACCGGGATCGTAAGCTTGATGGCGCCACTGCAAGTCGCGGTAGTCGCCGTTGAGAACATCGTTCCCCAGCCGCGCGATCTGTTTCGCGCCGACGTACTCGACGGCCGAGGATTGAGGCGCGACTTCGTATTCGTCACCGGCCCCAGCGCTACCGCTGACATGGGGCCGTTGGTTCGCGGCGTTCACGGGCCGCACAAACTGCACATTATTGTGTTGAGGTGAGCGTGGCCACTCCGGTGAATCCCGCCGACATCAATCCGCGCCAGGTGGCCAACAAGAGCGACAAGAAAGCTTTGCTGGATGCCATCCGCATGACCCTGAGCGTGCAGAGCTCGGCCGTCCGCCGCAACACGCAGACCTTCAACCGCAATCGCTACGCCGCCACCGCGTTGCTCCCCGACTACAACGAACTCAAGGACCGCGCCCGCCAGATAAAGGAAAACGCCATCGCCAATTTGCCGGAGCTGCTGCGCCAACTGGAAGCCAGCGTGCGCGCCAACGGCGGGCATTTCTATCTGGCGAAAACGGCGGCCGACGCCGACCAGTACATTCGCGACGTTCTGCTGCGCCACGAAGCCAAGCTGGTAGTGAAGGGCAAGAGCATCACTTCGGAAGAGATCAAGCTGAACCACGCGCTGGAAGCAGCGGGCATCACCGTCGCCGAAACCGACCTGGCCGAATTCATCCTGCAAGTGGCCGACGAGCAGCCGTCGCACATCATCGCTCCGGCGCTGCACTACTCGCGCGAGCGCATTACGGCGCTATTTAAACGCAAGTTCAATACCGACCTACCGCTCGATACCGGCGAGGATCTGACTGTATTTGCGCGCGAGAAGCTGCGGCAGCAGTTCATCGCCGCCGATGCCGGCATTTCGGGCGCAAACCTAATCGCTGCCGACAGCGGTTCGCTGATGCTGGTGGAGAGCGAAGGCAATATCCGCATGACTATGACGCTGCCGCCGCTGCACATCGCCCTCGCCGGCATCGAGAAGGTCGTGCTCTCGCGTACCGATTTTGGGACATTCATCGAACTGCTGCCGCGCAGCGGCACTGGGCAGCCGCTGACCTCGTATGTCAGCATCCTGCATCCGCCGCTGAAGGCGCCGTCGTTCGCTGCGCCCGGCAAAGCGACGAGGCCGCGCGAGTTCCATCTGGTGCTCATAGACAACGGCCGCAGCCGCATGCGCGAGGATCCGGTGCTGCACGAGGCGCTGTACTGCATCCGCTGCAGCGCGTGCATGAATTGCTGCGCCAACTTCGAAACCGTCGGCGGCCACGCCTTCGGCGGAGAGACTTACTCCGGTGGAATCGGTGGCTCGTGGGAAGCAGGCACCGGCACGCTGATGAATGCGCGCTTCAGCGAACTGTGTACCGGTTGCTCGCGATGTGTGACGCAGTGTCCTGTGCGGATTGACATTCCCTGGCTCAACGAGAATCTGCGGCAGCGCATGAACTTCGAGCAACCGGAAACGGGAGTGAAATCGGCCTTCGGAGCTATGACGGGCAGCGCGCCGGAAGATCGCGCTGCTCCGCTGCAAAGGCAGTTTTTCGCCAACTACCATGTCATGGCCAGTGGGGCTGCACGGTTCCCGTCGCTGTCGAACGCGGTCACAGGTCTGCCATTCGTGCGGGGTCTGATGGAGAACGTTGTCGGACTCGATCGGCGGCGTAAGCTGCCTGCCTTTCCGCGCAAGACCTGGCAGCAGCTGTATCTTGACGAACACGCGAACGTTCCGGCCCGCGCGGTCAAGTCCTCGCCTGACGTGCTGATGTTTGCCGACGTCTTCACCAACTACGGCTCGCCGGAGCGAGGCATGGCAGCGATGCGCGTGTTGCGCGAAGTTGGCATCAACGCCGAGTTAAGTCTTTCGCTGCCTGATGGACGCGCAGCCATTTCGCAAGGCATGATCGCCACTGCTCGACAACAGGCGAATGCGTTGGCGAAGACGCTGCTGCCGTATCTGGAAAAAGGAACGGTGATATGTGTCCTTGAGCCCAGCGTGCTCGCCATGTTCCGCTCCGACTACGAGCATCTGCTGGACGCGACGACGTGGGAGAAGTTCGAGCGCGCCAGCTTCCTGGAGCCGCTGCAGTTGGTGTGGTCGATTGCCAAAGACCAACGATTAGATCTGTCGCAGGTTTTCCGCGCTAGCAAATCGCCGCACGGCAACCGCGTGTTCTACCACTCCCATTGCCAGCAGCGAAGCTGCGACGCGGCATGGCAGACCATCGACATTCTGCGCTTGTGCGGCTTCGACGCTGTCACGTCATCGGTGGAATGTTGCGGCATGGCCGGAAGCTTTGGGTACAAGCGCGAGTACTACGAGCTGAGCATGGCTGTCGGCGAAGACCTGTTCGCACAGGTGCGCGCGGCCGAGCAGGACGGCCCGCGCACGCTCCTCGCCAGCGGTACTTCGTGTCATGAACAACTGTGGGCCGGCATGGGGCGCGTGGTAATGCATCCAGTGGAATTGTTGGTCGGCACGCTTGGATAGATAAGTTACACTCTCGCTGGGTAGGGTGGAGCACCGCTTCAGCGGTGCAGTCACAGTCGGAAGAGGAATTGGCTTTAGCCACTGAGGTAAGGGAAACATCACCTCAGGCGCTAAAGCGCATTCAAATCATTGCGTCGCGATGCTGCACGCCTGAAAGGCGTGCTCCACCCGTTGTCACGGCCCGGATGCACCTATTTCTTGACCGTCTCCTTCTCCAACTTCTCCAACTCTTGTGCCAACTGCTCGGCTTGATCCCGAAGCTGGTGAAGGCGCTCCGCCAATGAAGGTGCGTTTTTCTCGCTGGGCGCAGCGACGGTAGTTGCGGCGGGCGCAACTGCTGGCGGCATCGGCGCAGCCGTTAGATCGGCTAACGCCTCGTCGAAGGTATCGCGGTAGATCAGCCGGTCGCCCATAGCCAAAACCACCTTCTTGAGCTGTGGCATACGAGCTTCGGTTGCCTGGATGTAAATGGATTCAAGGTAGAGAAATCCACCAGTCACAGGCAGAGCGATTATGTTGCCGCGCAGCACGCGCGAGCCCTGCTGGTTCCACAGCGTAAGGTCCTTGGAGATGTTCTGGTCCTGGTCGATGCGCGATTCAATCTGCATCGGCCCGTACATCAACTGCTGCTTGGGAAGCTGATAAAACACCAGCTTGCCCAATTGGTCGCCATCGCATCGACCGGCCATCCATCCGATTAAGTTGTCCTTGCCTCGCGGAGTGAATGGCAGAATCAGTAGGTACTCAGGATTTTTCTCGCCGGGCAACGTAGCTACTACATAAGTTGGTGTTACCGGTTCCGGTTGTCCTGATTGGCTGAACAGATCGCGCGCAATCTCCCAAATGTCTTCCTTGTTGTAGAACACCTGCGGATCCCGCATATGGAAGATGCGATAGGCTTCGGCCTGCGTCTGAAACAGCGCTTCCGGATAGCGCGCGTGCTTGCGCAGGTCGGCGGGCATTTCCGACGCAGGCTGGAATAACTTGGGAAACAAATTCTCGTAAGCCTGAATGATCGGATCGCTGGGATCGAATACATACAACGTCATCTTCCCCGTGTAGGCATCGACGGTAGCTTTGACTGCATTGCGAATGTAATTCGCGCCTTCGTCAACTCCGGCTACAGGCAGCACTGCCGAATACGGATGGGAAAGCGAAGTTGTGTAGCCGTCCACCATCCAGACCAGCCTGCCGTCATCGGTAATCACCAGGTAAGGATCCTTGTCCCAGTGCAAGAAGCCGGCCAGGTGCTCCAACCTGGCTTGCACGTTGCGATAAATCATCATGCGGCTCTGCCCGGTTAGATAGCCCGTGAAAACAATGTTCGGCTCGCCCTGCGAGATCGCGGCGGCAATCTTCAGAAGAAATGAGCCAACCGGAAATCCGCCTGTGCCTTGATAGGTCGAATACTTGTTCTGATCGCCGGAAGGATAATCGAATTCTTCGCGCGCGGTGTGAACGAAAACTGGATCCTGAGTTCTCTCGCCAAAATAAATCTCCGGCCGCGTGAGCTGAAACGCCGGCGACTTGATCTCCGGAGGAGCGTTCTTGATGAGCAGAACCGGCAGGCCATCGGGGGTAATCTTGTTGACCTCGGCAACCACCACGCCGAAGCCGTGGGTATAAATGAAGTGAGGATTGATCCAACTCTCACTCGCCTCAGCGGACAACTGGCTGACATCAATTTCGCGCGGAGACAGCAGCACCTGCTTGATGTTGCCATTGACGAAATAGCGGTCGACGTCAGTGTCGGGAAAAGTGTAGTAGGGACGCAGCGCCTGAATCTGCGTGATGGTTGCGTTGTATGCGCGCAGGTCCCACAGTCGGGCGTTGGCCAGCAGGGTCGCGTCCTGGACTGGATCGACCACGCCCTGACCAGACGGCGTGAAAGGCTGTTCGGTGGCATTACGATTCAGACCAAAGGCTGCGGTGGTCGCCTGGATATGGCGCTCAATGTAAGGTCGTTCGATCGAGATCTCATTCGGTCGCACGTACACAGCGCGAACAATGGCAGGCAACACTGCCTGCAGTATAAAACAGGACAACACCAGGACGACGGCCTGCTTGAATCTTGACAGCCACACCAGCGGCAACGCCGCGAAGGCAGAAATAATGAGGAGCCAGCGCAGTGGCAACGTAATTTTTTCGTCTACGTAGTCGGCGCCGGTCATGAAGGCGTGCGACTTGAAAAGTAGCTCATAATTGCCCAGGTAAACCCAGCCGGCAAAACCGAGCAGCAAAATCACCGCCATCACGCGGACGAAGGGTGCGCGTGTGGCGCCAGGCAGCCGCAGATAACTTCCCAAGCTGATGTCTCTGGACGGACCATCCATCAGCCGGCCGTATTTGACCCGCTCGACCAACTGCCATCCCCGGGCCGTCACCCAGAACAGCACCGCGGACAGAATCGCCAACACGAACACAAATCCCAGCAGGTCTGAATAGAAAGGCAGATCGAACAGGTAGAAGGGCAAGGCGTGCGAGAAAACATGGTCCTGCCACGCGTCGTGAGGCGCTGCCAGACCACGCGACCCGAAGAAACGCATTACGGTCCAGAAGTCGAGCGAAGAGGACGCGAAAAGTAGAGCTATCACCGCCAAGCCGACAGGCACCAGCCGGGAATAAAAGGGGTAATCCCGTTGACGGATGCCGGCGAAATGCAAACCGCGCGCATGAGCTACATAAAGCGCAATGAAGGCCAGCAGTGCACCCACGGCAGTGGGCGCAATGCTGTACCACAGCATGCTGACCCAGGTATTAACCTGCGCAACTTCTTTCCACCAGTTGTACTCAATGACGAAATTGGCGGCCGTCGGGATGGCCCAACCGAGAAACGCGAGCGACACTAATACAAGGATGAAAACGCGGATATGGGAAGGACGCATAAAAGCGATTCTTGCGTGTCCAGCAGTGACGCCGCTTCAAGCCAACAGAATATCTTCAGCGACGCGGCATCACCATTAGGGCAGGTGGTCGAATCGTATCACAGCCGCCGTGCGGAGGAAGCCGAGCTGCATTGCGCTGACATCTTCTTGCGTCCATGTTGATTCCACCCTGCGGGGATGACAATCTGTCGGAAACATGCTCTAGTAGGGGCGATGCCGACAGACAATTGCTAACGGCTGACTGCTGATTGCTCATTGCTGCCTTATGGATTTCGATCAACTGGAAACGTTTCTGGAAGTCGCGCGGCTGAGCAGCTTCTCGCGAGCAGCCGAGCGGCGTTTCCGCACCCAACCGGCGATCTCGGCGCAAATCCGCGCGCTGGAAGAAGAAGTCGGCGCTAAGCTGCTGGATCGCAGCGGCGGCAAGGTCGCCATCACTGCCGCCGGCAAAGTCTTCCAGAAATATGCTGAAGACACGTTGGAGGGGCGCCGGGTAGTGCTGATTGCGCTGGCCGAGATGCACCGCGTCCCACGCGGGGAAATCGTCGTGGCCGCCAATGAAGGCACTTGCCTGCATATCCTCCCCGAGGTCTTTGCCGAATTCAAACGCCAGTACCCCAGTGTGGGAGTTGGCATAAAACGGCTTGAGCACAACAAAATCCTGGAAGCCATTGTCGAGAACTCGTGCGATTTCGGCGTGGTCTCCATGCCGGTGAACGATAAGCGGCTCACTGTAGTGCCGATTCATCGCGATGAACTGGTGGTCATTACGCCGCCCGATCATCCCCTGGCCGGGCGCGAGAAGGCCACCGTCGCCGAGGTGGTGGAATATCCGCTGCTGCTGCCCAAAGTCGGGCGCACGCGCGACGCGCTGGAGGAGCTTTTCCACGAGCGCCGCCTGAAGCCGACGGTATCTATGGAACTGGACTCCAGCGAGCTGATGAAGCGCTTCGTCGCCGTCTCGGTGGGAGTCGGATTTATTCCGCGCTCCAACGTCGTTGAGGACTTGCAGGCCAAGGCGTTGGCGGCGGTGGCGCTCGCCGACGCCAGCATCCAGCGCGAGCTGGCGCTGGTCTTCCGCAAGGACAAGGCCCTGAGCCGCGCCGCGCTGGCATTCATCGACATCGCGGTCAAGTTGAAGACAGCAACGGTCCGCGCGGCGGACTAGTTCTTGCGCTGTTCGCGCTCGCTATTCGCACTTCCGCTCTTCGCTTTTCGCAAGAAGTCATCTCACAACACGCATGAATGGGACCGGTTCGTATCAGGGCACGACTTTGACAGGCCGCTGAAAAAGTCGGAACAGCAGGTCCCTCGCCGACTGAAGTCGGCTCGGGACGACAAATCTAAAGGACTTGCAACGGCGCAGCTAAAGCTGCGCCCCTTCAAAACAAGTCGAAAGCGACTTTTTCAGCGGCCTGTTTGAGTCGTGCCGAACAACAGTGAGTATGAGAGTCGGGCTTTAGCCCCTGCGAAATAGATTCTCCACAGTCGACAGTCAACTGCGTGTCCAGCGACGGACAATCCCTTCTAATTTCGGACATTTGTGACCGCACGATTTCGTCCGCACAGCCGCTATATCCTTATGGCGCAGTTGCTTACAGCGAATGCGCGATGGCCTTTTACGTGTATCTCATATGTTAGACCCAGAGCCCGTGCAGTTAATCCCAAAATTCCTAACGGTCCGGTCGCTCTCTCGTCTGAAGGGTCAGGAGGCAGTATGGAGCGCAGATACCTGGTTGCGGCGTTGGCGATGATCGTGGCCTTCGCAGCGACATCCCACGGCTTCCGTGCCTTGCAGCAGATGTCGGTGGTACACGTTCGACATTCTGGAGCGATGGCTCACTCCATTCACGAACCCAATTGCGCGACACGCGCCCTTGCGAAGATTCGCACTCACCTGCGTCCGCGCTATCCGGAAGAGGCGCAGTTGCTGGCCGAAATGAACGTCCCTCTCGCCGGGTTGGATACCATGGCGGCGCGAGTGGCAGGGCAGATAACGCAGCAGGTGACGGAGCAGGTGACGGAGCAGATCGCCCAGCAGAATATCGCCCAATGTGCCAGAGAGCAGGCGATGCGGGACGCCGATCGCGCTCGCCGAGACGCCACGCGAATGCAGCAAAACATGACGCGCGCTGCTGAACAAGTCAGCCTCGGTCCGATGGCCCTGGAAATGAATATGCCTTCCGACCTTGACCAGCGCATAAACGCTGCCCTTGCCACCCACATGGCGGCTAACAATGTGAAGCTGCAAGTCCTCGCCGACAAATTGCGTGCGAGCTCAGTGCGGCTCGACAGCTTAGAGCTGCCGGTGATCGATGTGACCAATGATGGCGGTGTGCCCAGCCACGTACACGTGCATGTCCGCTGCAATGTCAACAACAGGACGCAGCGGCAGCAGCCACAATAATCATTCCGGGAGTGAAGCTCTACTTCTTCTTGCTCGGATCGTCGTTGGGATTCACGTATACGAACTCCACAGGCGACATGCCGTGGATCTGGACCACGGTTTCCCCGCTGGCCATGGCGTAATGGTGCATGCTGGGGTCGAGGTAGGCAAAGCTACCTGCCGGGAAGCTCATCATCTTGGCCGCGTCGAAGCTGTCACCCATGCCAACCTTCAAGGTCCCAGAAATTACAGTGACGTTTTCCCGCTTGGGATGCCAATGCGGCGGAATGCGATAGCCATCCGGCATCATGAGCCGAATTGTGTAATCTCCGCTCGCGGCCATCGGGTCGCCCTCCAGCACTGCGAGTTGGGCGCCAGCCGGAATAAACGGCGGCACCGCTCCCCATTTGATCTGGTCAGGAGTAAAGGCGTTTTGGGCTGCAGCGGGTAAGGCTGCGAGCAGTGCTGCAGCCAGCAACATCACGAACAACAGGCTTTTCATATACGCCCCCTTTTGTGCGGAAAAGCATAACCCGAGGAGGCCAAAATGCGGTAGTAATAATTGGTTTGTGTTGAGGCTTTTTCGCGGCCGCGACCAAGGCTTAGGACGCGTCTAGCCGCTGCCCAGCCTCGCCAGCCGCGCCCTGCGCTCCTGCCATTCCTGGGTGGCGAAGATGCGCGGCCCCACTTCAATCAGCCGCGGCAACATCTGAAAGACCGAGATTGGCGTCCACTTCATGCCCTGTCGCGTGCGATAACCGCGATGATTGAGTTCTTCCGCGATCGCGGTGTAGGGGCCGTCTTGTACCGTCAATTCCATCATCAGGAAAAGGATCTCCTGCTCGCTGGGATTCTCTTCCAGACGTGGCGCGTCCTTGGCGACTTGCAGTCCGAAAGGCACTTCTTCAGGCGCTGGAGCGGCTGTTTCGGCTTCAGGAAGTTCGCGCTCCCATTCCACCGCGACCAGCCTCCATCCCTGTTGGGCTTGCCGCGCGATGTCCTCCGGCCCGAACGAGGCCGGCGCTTCCTGACGAATGCGTTCTAGCTTTGCCATCCTGTAACCTCTCACCATCGCAGATTCTGTACCGGGTGGAGTACCGCTTTAAGCGATGCAATTAGGATCGGAGAATGAATCGGCTTTAGCCGCTGAGGTAACGGAAGGCCTTACCTCAGGCCGCTAAAGCGCCATCCGGAAATGCCAGCCACAAGTGCACGCCTGAAGGCGTGCTCCACCCTGGCTATATACCAACTTGCCCACTCCTACTGATCACGCAGAGTGCGCATCGGATCCAGCCGCGCGGCGCGATACGCCGGCAGGCTGCTTGCCGCCGCAGACACCAGCAACAGCACCGCGCTGACGCCCACAAACGTCAGCGGATCGAACGGCCTGACTCCATACAACATCCCCGCCATAAATTGCGTCAGCAGCAGGGAAGCAACAATCCCGATTGCAAGACCAGTGCCGGCCAGTATCATTCCGCGGCGAAGAACCAGGCCAAGCACATCTTCGCGCTGTGCGCCCAAGGCCAGTCGCAGTCCTATCTCCAAGGTCCGCTGCGCCACCATGTAAGAAAGCACGGCATACAGCCCGATCGCGGCCAGCAGCAGCGCCATCACCGCGAAAAACGTGATCAGCACCGTCTGGAAGCGCGGCTGCGCCGCCGCAAGCGAGACGTATTCGTCCAGCGTGCTGATGTGGTACAGCGGGATGTTGCCGTCGACCTGGGCCAATTGATCACGCAGAGGACCGACCAGGCTGAGCGGGTCCCCGTCGGTGCGAATAACGACCGACGGATCAAGGATAAGCGCCTGTTTAAAGGGCAGATAATATTGCGCCGGCATAGCTGCCGTGATGCCCTTACGCTTCACATCGCCCACCACTCCTAGGATTTCTCGGACTACGCTGTTGGTTACACCGTCGCCCAGGCCGGGTTTGATCCGCTTGCCGACGGGATCTTCGCCGAGGAAGTACTTGCGCGCGAATGCCTGATTGAGGATGACGACGGCGGGCGATTTGGAATTGTCCGTCGGCAGAAAGGCGCGACCGGAGAGCAGCGGTATATCCAGCGTACGGAAGAAATCAGGAGTGACGATGGTGACCGGCGCGGCAGGTTCCTCTCCCTTGTTCACCGGCCGGCCCTCAATGGTGAAGCTGATGCTGATGTTGTTGTGCGACAGCGGCAAGGGATAACCGCCGGAGACCGATTTCACGCCCGGCAGCGCGGCCAGCCGGGGCAGCAGCTCATCGTAGAACTGAGCTTTCTTCAGATCGGGATACTGATTCTCCGGCAGGCTGAGGCTGGCGGTTAGAACATGGTGCGGATTGAAGCCGGGATCGACGTTCAGCACCTGGACGAAGCTGCGAATCAACAATCCTGCGCCGACCAGCAGGACCAGCCCAATCGCCGTTTCCACGATGACCAGAACGCTGTTGAGGCGATGTTGTCCGCGGCCGCTGGTGACACTGCGCGTGCCCTCGCGCAAGGCGAGCGAAGGGTCGAGCCGCGACATTCGCCACGCCGGTAGCGCGCCAAACAACACGCCGGTAAGAATCGAAGCGAACGCGGCAAACAGCAGCACCCTGCCATCCACGGCAATCTGGTCGAGCCGCGGCAGGTTCTGGGGCACAAAGCGCAGCATGGTCTTTAGCAGGATGACCGATAACACAACCCCCAGCGCCCCGCCGCACAGCGACAGAACAATCGACTCCACCAGCACCTGCCGCATAATCTCGAAGCGGCTGGCACCCATCGCTGATCGCACCGCCATCTCCGGCCGTCGGCGCGCAGCGCGGGTCAGCATCAGCCCGGCGACATTCGCGCAGGCGATCAGCAGTACAAATACCACGGCTCCGAACAGCACGTGCAGCGCCGGACGGGTGTCGCCCACCAGTTCCTCCAGTTGCGGGACCACGGTGGCGCTGTTGAACTGCTTGTTGGAATCGGGATACTGGGTGGCCAGATTTTGCGCGATGAGTTTGAGGTCCGCGTTCGCCTGCGCGACGCTGATGCCTGGTTTCAGCCGGCCGACCAAAAACACCATGTGCGCTCCGCGTTGCGCGGTGATGGGGTCTTTATCGGTAGCGTCATCGGCCAGTGTGGTCCACAGCGTCGACACAGGATGTTGGATAGGAAACTCAAATCCCTTGGGCATGACGCCGATCACCGTATAGCGATTGTTGTCCAGCGTGATCGCCCGCCCGACGATGCTCGGATCGGCGTCAAAAACTGATTGCCAGGTTTCATGGCTCAGCATCGCCACATGAGTTCCCGGCTTCTCGTCGTCGGTGACGAAGCCGCGGCCGAGCATCGGGTTGATGCCCAGCACGCGGAAAAACTCCGACGAAACGGTCTGCGACTCAAGTTGCCGCGGAGTTCCAGCGCCCGTCAGCGTGCGGTTGTCGCCGTGGTAGCTGGCCAAGGCGTCAAAGGAATGATTCTGGGTGCGCCAGTCAAGGAAATCCGGGTAGCTAAGACTCTCGGGGATGTTGGACTTGCCGGCGGAGTTTTGCAACAAACTCGCCGACATCAGTCGGTCGGGCTCAGGGAAAGGCAGCGGCCGGAGCAGGACGCTGTTGATCAGGCTGAACATCGCCGTGGTCGCGCCGATGCCGAGTGCCAGCGTCAACATCGTGGTGACAGCAAACCCAGGGTTCTTGCGCAATTGACGTATCGCGAACCGCAGGTCCTGCCATAGGTTACTCATCAATCTCTCCAAACGAGTTAGCTCCATACGCAGGAGTACACGCCAGGGGCCATCGGGCCAACTGCACAAATCATTGGAAACAGTACGGATTGGCCGTGCCGACGCCAGCTTTCAATGGCACCACGCGTCCGGATTCGTCATTACTTGTCCGTAAACGGACGAGAGGGAACGTGCAGCGGCGGATTTGGATGCGGCTGCCACGGTTTGTATCAGGGCACGTCTTCAGACGTGCCGCAATTGAGTCATCCATAGGTTGGGCTTCAGCCCCTGAGGAATCCGCGTGCAGGGGCTAAAGCCCTGTTCTTTTTATTAGCTCTGTTCGGCACGGCTAGAAGCCGTGCCCTGATACAAAGCGCTCCTTGATGTGCCACGAAGCAAAGAAAGTGCTCGCCTGGCAGCCGCAAATCGAGACGCTAGCTTGCTTTATGCATGAACAGTACCCAGATGGACTTATGGAGACGAGATTGCGGCGATGGTGTTGGTGGCAGCGTGCAGCGTCCGGTGCGGTGTGTTGCGAGGATCACTGGTTTGTCGGAACT
>JBEKXQ010000071.1:0-30891 GCA_049511915.1 Candidatus Korobacteraceae bacterium | reverse complement strand
ACGGGCGAACATCCGCAGGGAATGGATGGCCACAGGCAGAGCAGCGTAGCAGGTTGCCATCGGCAATCAAACGCGGCGCTGTTTTGTTCCCACCGCGATCAGCGATCTTCTTTTCTCTGACCGTTGTCCTTACCAGAAACTCGATCGTCGCTGAACCGATTGCACTTAGCGCGGGGCCTCGATAGGCTTCTGGGCGATGATGCCGGCCCTGGTTTCCTTGCTCGCTGTCCTGCGTGATTCGTTCCGTACACGAGTTGCACTCCAGGCAGAAATCCTTGCCTTGCGCCACCAACTTCTCATCTTCCAGCGCAAGAACCAGAAGCAGAGCCTGCGGTTGTCGGTCGCTGATCGTCTCCTCTGGGTTTGGCTCTCCCGCGTGTGGACGGACTGGAGATCGGCTCTTCGCATCGTGAAACCTGAGACTGTGATCGCATGGCATCGCAAAGGCTTCCGGCTTTACTGGACCTGGAAGAGTCGCGCTCGTCAAGGTCGACCGCCCGTCTCGATGGATGTGCGAGAACTGATTCGACGAATGAGTACCGCTAACCCAGGCTGGGGTGCGCCGCGCATCCACGGCGAGCTGGGGAAACTCGGCATCAAGGTTTCGGAGACGACCGTCGCCAAGTATATGGTGCGGCACCGGCGCCCGCCTTCCCAGACGTGGCGTACCTTCTTGAGCAATCACGTCCAGGATCTCGTCTCCGCCGATTTCTTCGTAGTTCCGACGGCTAGCTTTCGGTTGCTGTTTGTGTTCGTAATCCTTTCCCACGACCGCCGCCGGCCGGTACACTTCGCGGTCACCAGCCATCCGACCGCGGAGTGGACGGCGCAGCAACTCTTGCAGGCGTTTCCCTGGGACACGGCTCCGCGCTTTCTGGTGCGCGATCGCGACGGCAATTACGGGAAGACGTTTCGCGACGCTGCCCAATGGCTCGGAATCGAGGAAGTGCTTTGCGCTCCGCGCTCACCTTGGCAGAATGCTTATGCGGAACGGCTGATCGGGTCGATACGCCGAGAATGTCTGGATCATGTGATCGTCTTGCACGAGTGGGGTCTCAGGCGGGTGCTGAGATCGTACTTTGACTATTACGCTCATTCGCGAACTCATCTATCACTCGACAAAGACACGCCCATTCCTCGCCCGGTCCAGCCTCCAGAGTTAGGGAGAGTAGTGGAGCTACCAGAAGTGGGCGGGCTGCACCATCGCTACGAACGCCGCGCAGCCTGACAGACTCGGCTCGAAATGGGGTCTGCTATCACGTCGCTGTACTCGTACGCGAGCAGGGAGTGCTGTGCCCGCTCTTCGCGGTCTTCCGCAGATTCTGATCTACAATCCGAACACATGCGGGTCTTGAGATCCGGCGCGAGGGGATACTGTTAAGAGGCGGATGGATTTTTCACCAGGGACAGGCGTAGGGGCGCTGTAAGAAAGAGTTTGGAGTCGGCCCGTCACGAAGGAGTTCGGCGTGTCTGATGTGGTTTGGGGGGCAGGCCTGCCGGAAGGGTAAGGCTAAAGTTATGGGTAACAAGATATCACCGCCCGGCGTTTTGAAAGGGCAGTACGGGTAACAGACTACTGGCTGTTCCCCAGGTAGGATTGGCCCTTACGAAAACTCTGTGCGGCCGTGCAGTCGGGCAGTGGGAGCCGGGGAATCGGCAACGCTAAGAGGTTGTGGCCTTCATTGCCGCTTTACTTTAGTGGGTCCGCCTTCTTGAAGAAGCATTCTTAGGATCACGGCGCGAAATAGCCGGAGATGTCCAGAATCAGTTGCGTAAGCCCAGCCGCGTAAGCATCAATGGAGCCATCGTTCGTCGGCACGATGGCCATGTTCGAGGTGATGAAGCCGTCGTAGGCGTTCAGCGTCGAGACGTTCGGCTGGCCTTCGCCATGAGGCCATAACGAGAGGTAAGGCATCGAAGCATTCGGCACGACCGTCGCGTTGAATACGAGCGCCTCCGCGGTGCTGGGAGGAGCGCACGGGCTGGTCAGCACATCCACGCCGTTGGGAGGATTCCACAAACCATTGAACGGCCCACCATTGCTGCGTGTGTCGAGCACGCGGCAAGGAGCTGACGGATACATTGACAAACCACCAGATCCCGGCGCGGCGAAGTAGCCGTCAATGTCGATTAGCAGATCGGTGGTGTTGTAGGCGTAGACTTCGACGCCACCATTAGTCCCGGCAGGCACAATCGCGGCGTTCGCCACGACCGTGGCTTTAGGATTGTTGAGGGTCGAGACTACCGGTTGCGACTCGCCGGCGGGCCATACCGTCAGATAGCCCAGCGGTTGTCCAGACGGATTGGGCACTACCGTGAAGTTGAGCGAATAAGCCAGCGGGTTGAGACCTGCTGGAATGCAGCTGCTTTGCAACAGCGGAAACTTGCGCGGCGTTTGCGCCTGCAGGCGCGGGCCTCCGAGGTTGCCGTCGGCGCCGCGCGTGTCGACCAGGCGGCAGGGCGTCAGCGGATAGAACTGATAGGTCCCTGAGGCTGGGGGCGCAAAGTAGCCGTCGATGTCGAGGATGACGTTGGTGGTGTCCGTTACGAAGACGCTGACTGCACCCTGATAGCCAGCGGGCACAATGGCAGCGTTGGCCTTGATGCGACCATCCGTCGAGTTCATGGTGGAAACCACCGGCTGATCTTCGCCCGTCGGCCAGATGGTCAGATAACCCAAGGTAGTAATCGGAACCACCGTGACATTTAGCGAGTAGGCAGCTGCGCTTGTGGGAATTCCGCATCCGCCGAGCTGTGGGACGGTGAAGCTCTGCGAGGTGCCTCCCGGAATAGGGCCATTTCCGTGCGGCGGACGGGTGTCCACCACCCGGCAGGGAGTTACATTCACCAATTGCACGGCAGCAGGACTGGCTCCCGCAATCACCGATACGGTGTCGCTGCCGCTGTTGGTGACGTATACACGGTTAGTTCCAGGGTTAATGACCATCCTTTCAGGCGAAATCCCGACGGTAATTGGGGGCGACGCAACATTGGTAGCGCCATCTATTACCGTAACTGTGTTGTCTCCGTAGTTGACGACATAGATCTTGTTCGTTGCCTCGTCAACCTTGACCGTCCAGGGTTCTTGGCCAACTGGAATTACGAGAATGGATAGAGTGGCTCCATCGATAACAGTTACCGTGTCGTCAAGATAGTTTGAGACATAAATCCGGTTGGTGACGGAGTTGACGGCAATATAAGAAGGTCCCATGCCCACAGGAATGGTCGTCGTGGACAAAGTATTTCCGTCAACCACTGTGACACTGTCGCCATCGTAGTTGGCGACGTAGATTTTGTTCGTCAGCGCATTGAATGCGACCGGATACGGACCTTCGCCAACGGGAACCGTCGATGTTGACGAAGTAGTACCGTCGATAATGGTCAAGCTATTGCTATCCTGGTTAGTCACGTAGATCTTGTTGGCTACGGGGTTTGCGACTACCCAGAGGGGATCTTGGCCAACCGGAATAGTACTCGTGGACAAGGTTGCGCCATCGATAACCGTCACGCTACTTCCTGAATAGTTACCAACGTAGGTCTTATTGTTAGTCGGGTTCGCCGCCATATTTAAGGGTTGGGCCCCCGTGGGCACCGTGGCCGTGGAGAGTGTGACGCCATCGATAACGGTCACAGAGTTACTCTGTGGCAGCGAAACGTAGATTTTGTTTGTCGCCTCGTTCACCACCACATCACCGGGATTCTGGCCAACTTGAACCGAACTGGTCGAGTCCGTCGCCCCGTCAATGATCGTGACGGTATTGTCACCACTGTTGGCGACATAAATTTTGTTGGTTGTTCGATTCGCATCGAGCGTGTAAGGGTCCGCGCCGACAGGGATGGTAGCCAAGACGCCGTTGCGAGCAAACACCGCACCGACCGACCAGTTCTGAGTCATAGTCACGTGGCAGGAGCCGTTCCCGCTGCAAGCGCCGCTCCAGTTGCTGAATGTCCAGTTTGTCGCCGGAGTGGCGTTCAGTGTCACCGGAGTACTCTGGTAATAGGAATGACTACAGCCACCGGGACAGTTGATGTAACCATCAGTGCTCGTCACCACTCCATTGCCGCGAGGCCACACGCTCAGTGTGTAGTAGCCGGCCCTCTGTGCGAAGCTGGCCGTAACTGCCAGGCCAGTCGTCATAGTCAGATTACAAGACCCCGTACCGCTACACGCTCCAGACCAGCCGCTGAAGGTCGCGCTTTTCGCCGGGTTAGCGTTAAGAGTCACCCGAGTATTGATCGGATAGGGGTGGCTGCACGTACCGGGACAGTTGATATATCCGTCCACGCTGGTGATAGTTCCCGTGCCAGTTCCGCTAATTGAGACGGTTAGAACCTGGCTACCCTGCGCGCTGTTCCAGCCTGTCACGAGGTTTGTCACATTGATACTGCCCAAACCGGTCGCCGCATTGTAGCCGGCGCTTTGAGGAAAGGCTGGTTCGAACGTACTTGTCGAGTTCGAGAGCAGGCCGTAAGCGTCCCCGGCCTTGTTGGTATAGCAACCTAAAGTGTCGGTGGCGCAAGGCTGGTCGTTGTTGTCAACCAGGCACCCCGTGTTGTTGCTGCCGAGGCAGGTGTCGTAACCGTGCTGAGAGGTTCGGTTGATGTTATAGAAGATACAGCTCTGGAAGATGCTGCTATAAGTGCTTATAGCATTAATATTCGAGCCCTCGCAGGTATACAGGCTAGGCGCTGTAGTTGACACATTCGGGGTGCTGGGCGTACCGTATTCCTGCGCAGCCAGGGCGTAAAAGGTATAGTTCGCCTGTCCTTGACGGGACGCCGTCGCTTGGTTAATCAGCCCTATGATCCCGCCCAACTGTGGTGCTACAAACGAAGTTCCGCCCCCTGACATCGCATAGGCGTCGTAGTCATTCGCGTAGTCGCATGAGGCCAGGGTGGATGATTCGCAGAACAACAGCATGTGCTGCCAAACTGGAACTCCGAAGTAAGAAGTGCCCTTGTATAGGACTCCGTCCGAGGCAAACAGCGAAATGTCGGGCAGGTTGCGCTTGTTGGCTGAGGTATAATTGCCGTTCAGTCCCACACCATAGACGTTTTGCCAGCCAGGCAAGCTATAAATGCTGCTGACGCCGCCACTGCCACCATCGATAGTCGTGTACTTCTCGCTGAAGTTGGCCGTGTCATTGCAAAGCCCTTCCGGACCATTCGGGTACCTATCTCCTTGGTCGTAGGCGATCCAGTCCAGCAGGATAGGGCTGGCGCATGTGTTATTCCAAGCCATCTCCGGTATATACTGTAGCGCCGAGCCGTAAGGCGAACTATCATTGCTGTTCCAATAGCTGCTCGGGTTAAAATTTGTTTGGTAGTTATCGCTAAAATCGGTACCGCCAGCGGCGATATTGTACGGCGTAGATGCCATCCCATTAACTGAGAGTCCGGTTACTCCCACATCTTGGTGGTTGGGTCCTCTGCCGTCTCCACGATCACAAAGGTCATCGGCACCGTCGCCGGCGGCGACAACAGGGGTTTGGCCTTCCGCTACAGCTTGCTCCCACAATGCGTTATAGAATCCGTTTGTGCCGTAGTAATAATTAGTTGTCGGGTTCGGATAACCAGGCAAGTCGGCCTCGCAGACGCCGAAGCTGTCGCTGAATGCGGAAACCGCGCTGTCGAGATTGTTGACAATGTAGGATGCCGAAAGATCTCCCCCGAATGTCGTTTGCGTGTCCTCGCACGATACGAGGTCGATAATAGCTGCTGGTGCGGTTGCCCCCATCCATTGCACGTCGATGTCGGCTTCAGACTCGTAAGCGGCGAGGCCCGGATCGAAGCAATAGTCGCTGACGCCATTAATGTAATTGACCCCTCCCTGCGTGTTGTTTGGCGGGTCGGGATATGCCTGAAGGCCAAATTGTGACCGGAAGGACGTTACGTCCGCCGGATTAACGTCCGAATCTTGCACGATCGCCAGAGTTTGCCCGGCGCCGTTGATGGGCTTCGAACCTGTAAGCAGCGGAGTCTCGTTGTAGATCGTGTAGAAATCTTTGGGCCCTACCGCCCAATAATTGCCGAACCATTGGAAGGTCAATAGCGGATCTATCCCTTCACTGTGCAGCTCCTCCTCCCCAGCATTCGGGTGCTGTAATGCGTGCCACTTCCCCGTCGTGGGGTCACGTTGCGTTGGCCCAACGATGTGCGCGAGTGACTTCGGGAAGAAATTATTGAGAGACCGAAAGCCGGCGATGACCGGTGCCAGAGCTGCCGGTACCTGCGGCTCGCTCATGTTCGCGATGTGCTGCTCGCCCCGGACATCCAAATTGTGCATCTCGGTCTTGAACGTATTCCGCACTTGCCCCGCCGTGCCGCTAAATATAATCATCAACTTGCCAGCTGGAATGGTGTCGATGCGGAAGCCATGATTTTGCAACCACCCGGTCACCCTGCCGATATCCGAATCCGCGACTCCATAGCATTCGCCGACATCTTCCGCTCTGAGCCACTGGTGGTAATTCGGTGATCCGGGGTTGTGCATCTGCTCGATGCGAGTGGCCAGCGCCTTCTCCTGATCGAGGCTGCGCTGCAGCATCAGAATGATGTGCTCTAGCTGCAGGCTGTCATCCACTCTCCCTCGGTCATATTGCGGCTGTGCCAGCGGGTGAACATTGCCGCGTAGAGTCGTGAGCATGCGTTCGTTCACTTCGGTCAGGACGCGCGGCAATGCTATCGCAGAGCATGGCTGGTTGAGGCCATTCACCGTTTCGAGCGGAGTTTGGGCAAAGCAGCGCGGCGAAATCACCAACAACGCTAGAGTGACCATTACGGCTATGGACCAAGATCTGAGGTGCACGACTTCCTCCTCCAATCTTTTCGATCGACTTCGATCCCACTTCTGGCCCCGGTGAACTACGTTAGGGGAGCGGAGCAATGGTCGTCCGCCTATTTACGACTGCCGATCTCGCGAGCGTTAATAAGGGACCGTTCGCGATGTTGTCGAAAACAAGGGCACCCCACTTGCTGCTCCCGTCTCCGGCTATTCGGCTGGAATGATGCCGAAATCGAATACCTTGTTCGCAGCAGCCGCTCCGGGAGCAAAAGCACCCCCGGTCTGTGCGCTCAGAAAGCAGTATTCGCCGGGATGCATCGGCGCATTGGGCGTCACCTTGTAGACCCCGGGACGGAGTTTGCTAAAGGTAAATTGAATTGTTGCATTGTCCTGCGAGCCAGATTCTGAGCCGAAGACATTAGCCTGCATTACAATCGTTTCTCTCTCTTCCTTCTTGACGTCGAAGCGCAAGAGCGTGAACTCATTCGGCGTGCTGGTGCTGAACGAAGAATGGCTCAGCCCTGCGCCTTTTTCTTCGAAATAAAAATAGAAAACGGCGTCCGGATCCGTTGTGGCAATGGCTGCGTGCGGCCCACGGACTACGGCTTTCCACTTAACTTTGGCGATCCCGTATGTCATAGCTGACTTGAATACTCCACCTGACTTGCCCTGGGTGTAAACCGTCGGCTCTAACTCGACGAGTTGACGCTTCCCTCCGCTAGTCTTGTAGTAAATGTAAATGCCGGCATCGTGATCGACCAGCGGATCGTTGGGATCCCCAGTCTTTGCGGTGGCAGCGGCCGACCCGGACGCGGCATTGCCCGTCGATGTAATCATGGCCTTGATCACGCTCGTCGGAACACCAGCCTTATTCAGAGCCACCAACCCGTTGGTCGAGACGTCGAAATTAGTCTTGCTAGTTTGAATCTTGGTTACGATGACCTCTTCTGGTAGCTTGTCTTGCACCATTTCAATTACCGACTGATTGGTGAGGACTGTGCTATCCGATTGCATTGCGGCCTCGGCTCTGCCCAGCAGGATCGTCACAAGAACAAACATCAGTATTAATCTCGCGTCCACAGCACGATAACTTCGGGCACTTCGTCGATTGCAGCGCAATTCCTACCTCCTGCCTTGGCTGGGGTAAATGGGGACCATCGTTCTTCCAGTCGAGCGGCTGTAAATCGTCACATTTGTGATGACCGTCCGTCTGTGCGCCGCGTTACGTTGCGGTGTGACCTCAAGGTTAGGCCCGGGGGGGCCGGAATTGCTTCCGACAATCGCGCCGGAAAGTGCATGACGTAACCTGTTTCCGTACGGTTGACCGTAAAGGGCCCGTTCATCGACTCGTGTGTTGGATGCACAGCGATTTCATGTTTGGCCGCGGGCGTACATCAGAATCAGCGAGCGCTGAGCAAATGGCATATAGACGAGCGCGGCGGTCAGCCCCAGAGCCAAACCCAGGCTCAAATGATGGACAAGGAGGAACGGCGACAGGGCCCAGAAGAGATCCATGCACAACAGTACCGGAAAGAGCCTGGTGAACTTAACTGGCAGCTGCTGAAAATCGAATGCCACGGCTGCGAAAAGGTACAGCCGGACGGGGATGAGTGCCACAGCAGTCATCACTAGCACAGTCATGAGCACTGCAGGCGACGGCAGACGGGACTCCCAAAAAATGTCGTGGATCTCCTGCAGGTTTGCCAGCGCACCGAGATAGAAAGCCAAATACATGGCTTGGGTGAGCAGCAGCAAAGTCCGCACCCGGCTTCTAGGGGCGCCAGGCAATTCGTGTGGCGCTACCAGAATCGTGCGTGCCGACGTCTTTACTCCCTCCTCTCTGGCGAAATTTGGCGAGCTCACCTGCGATGCGGGTTCGACCCGTGAGGCCGCTGCTGCGATCGTGGCGGATGTGACCTCGCGCGTCGCGGCTATCGGCGCTTGGAACACTTTCGAGGCAGTGGTCTCCACCGTCACGGGGGCTAAGAAGCGAGCCGCTGTCGCATCTCCTCGCGCGTCACTAGCTCCGCTGGCCTATCCAGAAGCATTATGAGGATCTGAAACGGCTGCGAATGGAGCTTAAGGCGGACGCCATTTCTCCGCAGCTCGCCAACGGCCTCATGTACTTCGAACGCTCCAAAGCGAAAAAAGCGGTCTGTTGTCTCAGGGGGCATCGGTCAAATCTCAGTTTAGCCAGCTTTGGGAGCCCGAGCTAGGGCTGGGACCACTCTACTTAGCTTTGCTTCTGCGTCAACATTCCAGGGCTTCGAGTGGTCCGCCACTGCTTCGAGCGCAGAGTGATAACTTCTTCTAAGTCCCGCCCATACAGCCACATGCACGATGATCGCCAAATGAGGCGTCATTTGAGATTCATTGCATTGCTTTCTTAGCATGCGTTGGGCATCCTGCCCACGAGGGAAAGATGCGAGTTCGAATACAGATCGTGGAAATCGTGCTTTGCCTGGCAATACCTAGCGCGGCGGCCCACTTGAGCTCGCCGGCCCAACGGGCATTTGACGATTACACGGCCACCGTGGAGAAGCGATTAACTCAACAACACGCCAGCCCCGACACGTACCTGGCGGTGCTGAATCTCGGTCCGGCTGAGCGAGCCGATGCAGATCGCGATTTGCGATCAGGTGTTTTGCGCGTTGAGCCGGTAAATGGGGGCACACATGAAGTCAGCGGCGGGCTGTTGCATCACTGGCGCGGAGAGATGTTTGTCCCGGGCGCAAATGCAAAAGACATGCTGGCTCTGTTGCGAGATTACAACCATCTAGCCTTGTACTACGCGCCGGAGGTCGAGTCCTCACGCCTTCTGTCCGACCGGGACGGGACTGCCAACATCGCAATTCGAATGAGGAAGCAGAAAGTGATTACTGTGGTGCTCGATACAGAGTACAACGTGCAGACAGACCTAACTAGCGCCATCAGCGGTTACAGCCTCTCGCGCAGTACCCATGTGTGGGAGGTTGAGGGCGCGGGCACATTGCACGAACGCAGGCTAGCTGAGGGTGACGACGACGGCTTCCTGTGGCGTCTGAACTCCTACTGGAGCTTCCTCGAGTTGTCGGATGGACTGCTCATCGAATGCGAGGCGGTTTCGTTGACGCGTGACATTCCTATTGGCTTGGCTTGGCTGATTATGCCAATCATTCAGGAGATGCCACAGGAATCACTGAAGTTCACCTTGACGGCCACAAGAAAGACGCTCCAGTCAAACGCTCTCAGGGGAACTAACTGATGAGCCCAGAATGCGAGGTTCATGTGCGAGACGCAATGCTCTCTGATAGAAGACAGAGTGGGTTTGTAAGCGCGCTGCGAGTACACAAATCGCTGACGGCTGGCGTTGAGAAACGGGCGTTGATCTGGATGGCGCGGCGAGTGCCGGCTGGCATCGCTCCAGATCACTTAACTGCCCTGGGCTTTGTATCGCAGATACTGGCAGGGTTAGCATATGCGCTTGCAGCGCGGGACTTTCACGCTCTGTGGCTGGTGAACTTCTTTATCGCCCTCAACTGGCTGGGCGACAGTCTGGATGGCACGCTCGCAAGAGTCCGCGATCAGCAGCGCCCCCGCTACGGCTTCTATGTAGACCACATGGCCGACACCTTCGGCGCTCTGGCCCTGGTGGCTGGACTCGCCTGCTCTGGTTTTGTGCACTGGCAGATAGCCGCCGGCATGCTGCTGTGCTTCTACGTGCTCTCCATTGAGAGCTACCTGGCAACCTATACGATGGGGCACTTTCATCTGTCGCACGGCATCTTTGGTCCGACGGAGATTCGGATCCTGCTGGCTGCTGGGAACGTTGTGCTCCTTGTGCATCCCTACGCCGGTATCGCAGGACACCGCTTTCTGCTGTTCGACGTTGGGGGAGTGGTTGCCATAGCCGGGATGGCAGTCATGGCTGTAAGTGCCACACTGCGACACGCCTTCGTGCTGTACCGGGAGGAGGACCTGACGTGAGAAACGCCGTGCGATTGCTGGCGCGCCTCGGCAAGTTCAATCTGGTGGGCTTGATGGGCGCCGCGCTGCAATTGTGTCTACTTGGCTTGTTGACCAAGTTCTTTCACATGTCCGCTGTAGCCGCTACCGCGGTGGCAGTCGAGATTGTGTTGTTGCACAATTTCTTGTGGCACGAGGGTTTCACCTGGCGCGATCGCCCGCCCGGAAGCGTACGACAAAGAGTAATCCGGCTCGGGCGATTTCACGCGGGTAACGGCCTCATGTCATTGCTCGGAAATACCGTGCTGACATACTACTGCGTGCAACGGCTCAAGGCTCCGATACTTCTATCGGCCATCGCAGCGATCCTTTTCTGCTCGCTCACAAATTTCTACTTGGCGGATCGGTGGATATACGTCGGCGATTTGGACCGCCGCCGTGGGAATCAGAAATCACTTTCGTAAGACCCGTGGCGATTGGATATCAATTTCGACGATGCCGTCATGGAGAATGTTCACGGACCTTCGGGAGTGCCCTTGGCTGGGGCGAAGTAGCGGCTGACGAAGTCGTAGATTCCGTCTACGCGCGCGGTCGCGAGCACGCCAAGTCGGCCCAATGCCAGCGAGCGCCGTCATAGGAGCCACGACTTAAATTCCCTGTTGAGCAACATTGATTCCCTGCACCAATATCATGTCCTTTTGCAGGGCCCTACATGGTTTTTTACCCTAATTGTTTTCCGGTTATGTGCGGGAGCGACGTGAGCCACAATGAACCAAACCACCTGGAACCGCGACGAATTGTATGAGCAGGTCTGGAGTCGACCCGTCACCCATTTTGCCAAGGAATATGGACTGTCCGATGTCGGGATCGCCAAAGTCTGCCGGAAGTTAAGTATTCCCTTACCCGGACGAGGTTACTGGGCAAGAAAGCAGTACGGATACGCAGTCACTCGCAAGCCGCTGCCGAAGCTGAAGGAACCAATCGTGGTCACCCGTAACATGCCTTCACCAAAACCAAACAACGCACCCCCGCCTCCGCCCCCATTGCACCCAGAAGACCAGGCCGAATTCGACCGGATCGACAAATCAGTCGCAAACGGAGTATTTACGTTCGCTACCAGCACCAAAGCGCTTCGTCATCCGCTGATCGTGAAGACTCGGAGGGCTCTTCGCGAGGGTGGTTTGGACGATCGGAGGATACTGCGACCGAAATTCCAGTCCGGTGCCCTGAATGTCCGCGTCGGCAAAGACACCGTTAAGCGGGCGTTGGAGATGCTTGCCAGCATCATAGCGTTAGCCGAGCGTAACGATGCCAAGATCGTTGTTGCTGAACGGGATCGAGACACAGAGACGTCGTTTGTTGCCTTAGGCCAGAGCATCCCGTTCTCCATCTTTGAGACGGCAGATCGGAGGGTTTTGGAATCGCCTGCGCCACAACGCCCAGGACGATACGTCCGAATAATTACATTCCGAGGCAAACCTGTTGAATATGTGCCAACAGGCAAGATGACGCTCACCCTTGAGTTCTATGGAGGATCACTGCGAACGACCTGGCACGAGGGTAAAAACAACCTCCACGAACTCGTGCCAGAGATCATGGCCACATTCTTCAAGGCTGCCGTTCTGCGTCGGCGGGAACGGTTGAAGCAGATCGCTGAAGCTGAGGCACGCCAGCGGAGAGCGATCGCCCTGGAGAAATTGCGGCGCAGAATCGACGAAGAGGAGCGCCGGGTTAAGGACTTGGAGCAGGCGGCTGAGAATTGGGCGAAGGCTAAGAAGATTCGCGAGTATGTCCTGGCGGTTATCGAGTTGAACAAGGCGTCGGGCGAGGAACTGGGACCCGACACCCCAATCGGCATTTGGACCGTATGGGCGCTTCAGCAAGCTGATCTTCTTGACCCTCTAGTGAAGAGTCCGCCATCGGTGCTTGATCGCAAGAAGGAACTGCCGCCGGAGAACAGACCCTATTGGGCCCGGTGATTCGCAAAGGGCAAAGCTCGCCGGGGACTTTCGCGAATTCCGAACAAGGGGGGGCCTAAGAAATCCGTAACAGGGAATTCAATTCCCTGTTACGTTCTTGATAATTCCCTGTTACAACTCGAGTGCTATCTGGGCATTGAAGGCGGAAAGCCAAGCGGGACTGAGGGTTACGGCCGCGGAGAGCCGTTATTATGCCGGCAAAATCGCAAAATTCCCTGTAATATTCCCTGTTAGCAGGGAATTTCGGCGGAGACCGGTTCGCACATGACTGCGTCCTCCGCCAGCAAGTCATTATTATCAGAGAAGTAACTACAAAAGCGCCGGTTTATGCGTAATTGGCGGCCTTTTTCGCAATCTAAGCCTGGGACCTGTACCAGAGAAACTCTCTGACGGTTTACTAAAACATAAATCCCTCAAATTTCTCCGAACGCCAAAATCGGAGTACAGGTCTGCGCCCCATTCAAGGCGAACAGAATGCGATTCGACCGCGAATGTCTCGCGAAGAGCTCCTGTTTCACGACACACAGCGCGTCAACTCCGGGTTAATTTCAATGAGGCAGCTCTATACAACCGCATACGAGCGATCCAGCAAGTGTTATTTCAAGGCCACCGATTCCCCGCTCGACCGCGGTCTCGCCGGCTTGTAAAACCGTAAATCTTGGAACTGTCTAGCCATTACTCGCGTACAAAGCCGCAGGAGCGGGCTGCACAGTTCAGCAGAGCCGCAATAAACCTTTATCCGGACGGCCCCGGGGGCTTAGAGCATGGCAATGTTTAGCGATCAATTGAGACAGGTTATACGCAGGCTCAGCCGGGCGCCGCTGTTTACGGCGATCACGCTACTCACGCTCGCCATCGGCATTGGAGCGAACACAGTGATTTTCAGCGTCGTCGAGGGCGTGCTTCTGAAGCCTTTGCCTTATCGCCATCCGGAGCAATTGATCGGAGTATGGCACACGGCGCCCGGCATCGGGATCAAGGATCTCAATATGTCGCCCTCCGTTTACTTTATCGATCGCGAGCAGAGCACCACGCTGCAGGACATTGGCGCCTATGATGGGGATTCGCTGAGCGTGACGGGCATTGGAGACCCAGAGCACGTGCGTGGGCTCGATGTCACCGATGGCACCTTGCCAATTCTGGGAGTGACTCCCACGCTGGGACGTCTGTTCACGCGCCAGGATGATTCGCCCGGCACGCCAGAAACCGTATTACTTTCCTATGAATATTGGCAGCAGAAGTTTGGCGGCGCACCTTCCATCATCGGACGCACGATCACTGTGGACGGAAAACCCCGAGAAATCATTGGCGTTTTGCCGCAGGGATTTCATTTTCTCGATCAACAGGATGCCGCACTCGTACTACCCTTCCAGTGGGACCGCAACAAGACCAAACTCGGCAACTTCAGTCAACGTGCCCTTGCCCGTCTGAAGCCTGGAGTCACCATGGCCCAGGCGAATGCGGACATGGCTCGTCTGCTGCCAGTGGTATGGAGGAATTTCCCGGCGCCCGAAGGCTTCAGTGCAAGCCTCTTCGAGAAAGCGCACATGGCACCGAACCTGCGCCCGTTAAAGAAAGATGTTGTCGGCGACGTGGGCAACGTCTTGTGGGTGTTGATGGGCTCCATTGTTCTTGTGCTGCTGGTAGCGTGCGCCAATGTCGCGAATCTGCTGCTGGTGCGGGTTGAAGGACGCCGTCAGGAACTCGCCATCCGCTCGGCCTTAGGCGCTGGATGGGGACGAATCGCAAAGGAGTTGCTCTTCGAGAGCCTGGTCCTTGGAGTGGCAGGCAGCCTGATCGGTCTGGCTTTTGCCTACGGAGCACTCCGCATTCTGGTCGCAATAGCGCCGACAGGTCTTCCCCGTCTTCACGAAATCGGCATCGATCTTCCCGTGTTGCTGTTCACGCTGTTTCTCGCACTCTTCGCCAGCCTTTTGATTGGCGCAATCCCCGTCATCAAGTATGCGGGCGCGAGTTTGAACAGCGCTCTGCGCGAGGGCGGCCGCGCACTCAGCCAGAGTCGTGAGAGACACCGCGCGCGTAAGGCGCTGGTTGTGGTGCAGGTAGCACTCGCGCTGGTCCTTCTAATCTGCTCTGGACTCATGATTCGGACGTTCCGGGCCTTGCTTCACGTTTCTCCCGGCTTTGACGCGCCTAATGAAGTAGAGACATTTCGGTTCTATATTCCTGAAACGCAGATCCCCGATTCGCAGGCAGAGCGTGTTGTGCGAATGCAACAAGACATTGTGGACAAACTCAAGGCGATTCCCGGCGTTTCTTCGGTCAGCTATTCCAGCGCCGTGCCCATGGACGGATACGATACGAACGATGTGCTGTTCGCGGAAGATCACGCACACAGCGAGGGCGAGCTCCCGCCGATACGCCGGTTTAAATACATTTCGCCCGGATCCTTCGCGACGCTGGGCACGCGGCTGGTTGCTGGCCGCGATCTCACCTGGGCGGATACATACGGAAAAAGGCCCGTCGCAATCATCTCGGAAAATTTCGCGCGCGAGTATTGGCATGATCCAAGCAACGCGCTGGGCAAAAGAATTCGCGTCGCAAACACGGACTCTTGGCGTGACATCATCGGAGTTGTGCAAGACGTGCACGACGACGGCGTAGACCAGGCGGCGCCAACCACGGTGTACTGGCCGGTCATACAGGAGGGGTTTGAGGGTCAAAAGCTGGAACTGCGGCGTGGAGTGGCTTTCATCATCCGCAGTCCGCGCGCCGGATCTGAAGCCTTTGTGAAGGAAGTCCAGCACAGCGTCTGGGCTATCAATCCAAACGTCCCGCTGGCGGACGTTTCGACGCTCGGCGAACTCTATACAAAGTCTATGGCGCGAACTTCTTTCACGCTGGTGATGCTCTGCGTTGCAGGCGCCATGGCGTTGCTGCTTGGGATCGTCGGAATCTACGGTGTCATCTCGTATTCGGTCTCGCAGCGCACTCGCGAGATCGGTATCCGGATGGCACTTGGCGCACAACGAGCAACGCTGACCGCGATGTTTGTCCGGCAAGGATTGTTGCTGACTAGTATCGGCGTCGGATGCGGGCTGGTAGTCGCTTTCATTGTGATGCGCCTCATGTCGTCACTTCTGTTCAACGTGAGTCCCATCGATCCGCTCACCTATGCCACGATCACCGCTTGTGTCATTGCATCCGCTTGTTTCGCCTGCTACCTGCCCTCCAGGCGAGCAGCTGCAGTTGACCCGGCCAACGCATTGCGGTCAGAGTAGTTTGAGGGCTTAGTTGGGTCAATTCCGAATTGTGATGAGGACACGGTGGTGGCAAAGGGCGCGAGGAGTCGGAGACATCGGTTCGCTTGTGACTACCCGACAGGCCAGCCAATTCACAGGTGGTTCGCTCGTGACTTCCTGGCGGGATGGGGAACAGACGGCCCGGCAAACTCATAGAAATACGTAACTTGTTGGCAGAGAATGACATGTATCAGCTGTTCGAATTCACCTTTCTCCGCCAGCAAGTCATTGTTATCAGAGAAGTAACTACCAAAGCCTCGATTTATTCGCAATTGGCGCAGTTTTTATCGATATTCAAGCGTCGACCTGTACCAGAGAAACTCTCTACAAGTTTACTAGAGGATAAATCCATCAAATTTCTCTGAACGCGAAAATCGGAGTACAGGTCTGCGCCTCATCCGAGGCGAACGGAATGCGATCTGATAGCGAATGGTGCGCGAATGCGCGGAATTTCCCCCTCAATCTCCCATGCCTTTCTGCCAGCCACATGGCGGCTTGACAAGGAAGTCGCCAACCCAGCGACTTTATTTCACTTATTAACCGCGAGATCCGGCCAGTGATGCAGCAAGTCTCCAGTTCTCTTTCTGGCGCTCCGCCGAATTCCCGATGTTTCGGCCTTAGCGCAGACGTTTCGCGAACAACTTATCAAACCAGTACGCAACAAAGCCCGCCAGGATCATCAATGCACCGAAGACAAAGCTGTTCATGGCAAGAATCTGTTCGCGATTGCTGTGCACGATGGCGAAAGACAGAGCGCCATGGGAAGTGTGCCGGTCATGACCACCCCGAATATGCCACCCGGAACTTTGAAGGGCCGGGGCAGATCGGTGAAGCGCAGCACCACCAGCGCCACAAACTCCAGTAACAAGCTTGCCCCATAGATAAGAATATCGAGCGTGATCAGACGCTCGAAGCCCAGGCCCAGGCAGAGCGCCCAGCCGGTTGCCAGCACGACAACAGAAACCCATGGCGTTTTGGCGCCCTGGGTCACTCGAGCGAAAATTCCTGGGAGCATTCCATCCTGCGCCATGGCGTACCCTTGGGCCGAAGTGCGTGATGGCGCTCACAGAAAAAGACCACACTCCCGGAAGAAAATCCTATGGGGCACTGTGGCACGACATCAGCAGGCCCCTCGGCAATAAAAGCGCGGCAGGTTCGTTATTGCTCGCGGTTTGCCGGGAGCAACAGAATGCGTTTTCCTAAACTGACAACGTTGCGCCGGGCCTCGCAGATCGTTTTCTTTCTGCTGTTTCTCTTTCTTCTGCTGAAGACGGAGTTTCGCGGATCACTCCGCGCGACTGAGTCAGATGTCCGCATTCCTTATCCGGTGCGCCTGTTCTTTCAGATCGATCCGCTGGTGGCATTGGAGAACGCTCTCTCCAGCCGCGCGTTGTACCACGGATTGATCTGGTGCCTCGTATTGCTGATTCCTGCGCTCTTTCTCGGCCGCTTCTTTTGCGGCTGGATCTGTCCGCTTGGCTCCGTCCATCACTTCTTCGGCAGCCTGAAATCGGAGCGCAAACGCGGCAAGCGACTGATCGAGTCCAACCGGTACAAACGCTGGCAGACGACGAAGTATTACCTCCTGATTGCCGGTCTGGTGGCGGCGCTGCTGGGCGCAGGAATCATCGGCTGGCTCGATCCTATCGCGCTGCTTGTGCGCTCTCTGGCGCTCTCGATTTTGCCAGCGACGAATTATGCGCTCAGCGCTATGTTGCATGCGATGGAGCACAGCAGCTTCGCACCTGTGCAGACCGTCGGCGGCATCTTGCACTTCGCTGTTGGAAGCTGGCTGCTGACCTTCAAGCAGATGTACTTCCAGCAGACAATCTGGCTCGGGCTCATCTTCATTTTCCTGGTGGCGCTGAATTTTCGTATCACGCGGTTTTGGTGCCGTGCGCTCTGTCCGCTCGGTGCGCTGCTGGGAATGGTTTCGCGCTGGTCGGTGCTCGGACTGGTGAAGAATGCGGAGCACTGCAAGGACTGCGACCGCTGCCTGCTGCATTGCCAGGGCGGGGACGATCCGATCGGCGGAGTCCCTTGGCGGCAGACGGAGTGTCATCTCTGCCTGAATTGCGTTGCCGATTGTCCTGAGGGCGGCCTGCAATTCAAGTTTTTCGCGGCGCAAGAATCGCTCGGTGCGAGCCTGCCACGTCGCAAGGTACTTACTGGCTTGTTGGCAGGAGTTGCGATTGTTCCCCTGCTGCGCAGCACGTCCGGGTTCGCCGTACAGCGCAACGAACGCTTGCTGCGTCCTCCGGGAGCGCTCGACGAAGACTACTTTCTGTCGCGCTGCATCCGCTGCAGCGAGTGCATGAAGGTCTGCCCGAACAACGCGCTTCAACCTACGTTGAACGAGGCTGGGCTGGAAGGTCTGTGGACGCCAATTCTGGTGCCGCGGATCGGCTACTGCGAGAACAGTTGCGTGCTGTGCTCCCAAGTCTGTCCCACCGGAGCAATCTGGGAGATCACGTCGAAGGAGAAAGGATGGGCTGAGTCGGAAACTACACATTCCGGCAAACCAATCCACATTGGTACGGCCTTTTACGATCGCGGACGCTGCCTGCCGTGGGCCATGGCCACGGAGTGCATCGTCTGCGAGGAGTGGTGCCCGACCTCGCCCAAAGCCATCTACCTGCAGCCCGCGCAGGTCGTCACCGCTGACGGCGGCCTCAAGCTGGTCAAGCAACCGTACCTTGATCCCAGCCGTTGTGTGGGCTGCGGTGCCTGTGAGTACGCCTGCCCGGTGCAGGACCATCCGGCGATTTACGTGACCAGCATCGGCGAGAGCCGCTCCCGGACCAACCAGTTCCTGCTGAATCGAAGCAAGGAGCAGGCAAGATGACCGGCGGACGCTCAACAGTTCGCTCGATACTCGCGGTCGCGTTTTGCGTGGCCCTCCTCGCTGGCGGAGCGTGCAGTCGGCAACAGCAGGACCCGGCTGCTGCGTTTCCCGCATCAAATGATGTCGCGGGCTGGACCCGAACATCTAATGTCCGCACTTTTGAGGCTGCGGATTTGTGGAAGTACATCGACGGCGAAGCCGAGAAATACCTGAAGGCCGGCGTGCAGCGGGTGTCAACCGCCGACTACAAATTTCAGAGCGCGACCGAGGCAGTCGTTGACATTTACGCGATGTCTAATGCCGATGGCGCCACGCAGATCTTCACCTCGGAGCCCGCCGGCGATGCGAAGTCTGTTCGAGTGGGCGACGCCGCGCGCCTTTTCAGCCAGAGCCTGGTCTTCCGCAAGGGACGTTATCTGGTGCGAATCGTTGCCTATCAAGAATCGCCGGATATCGCGCAAGAACTCCTTGCCCTGGGACAAGGCATTGAGCCACGCCTTGGTCAGTAAGGGGCCGCGTTGAGTGCGGTTGGTCACTGCAGAGGCCCAGCGGATTGGAGTATGAGTAAGCTGAAGTAAATTGCCTCGGCAGCTATTCGTCACAGAGTCGCCTATGAAAAAACCCGTAGAAACGACGCGGCGCGATTTCCTGAAGGACTGTGTCGCTGGCGCTGCTGTGCTCAGCATGAGCGGCAGGATGCAACTCCTCGACGCGGCCGGGCAAACATCATCGCTCGCGAAATCGAAGGTAGTGATCGCGCGCGATTCGATGTTGCGTGGCGCGGGAACCACCGTAGATTCCCAGCGCGTCCTGAAATTGCTCGACCAGGCCATGCAGACGCTCTTTGGCGTCGACCAGCCGGCCGAGCCGTGGAAGAAACTGGTGCGTCCCGGCGAGCGCGTGGGATTGAAGGTCAACGCCCTTGGAGGACGCGCGTTCTCCAGCAACTTGCAACTCGTTGAAGCGATCTGCGAGCGCTTGCAGGAGACCGGGATCAAGGCGCGAGACATTGTCATCTTTGACCGCGACACGGAAGAGCTGGAGCGCTCCGGGTTTCATATTTCCACCGAGGGCAAGCGCATTCAGTGCTTCGGCACCGATCAGGCCGGCTACGAGGACGACTTGGTGACGTACGGCAGTGTCGGCAGCCGGTTGTCGAAGATCCTGACCCGCAATTGCGATGTCCTGATCAACCTGCCGGTACTGAAGGACCACGACGGCGCGGGTGTGAGCATGGCGCTGAAGAACATGTACGGCGTGATTCACAACCCGAACAAATACCATCCCAACGGCTGCAATCCGTACATTGCTGACGTCAACATGCTGTCCGACGTTCGGACCAAGATGCGGCTGACGATCTGCGATGCGACCACGGGTTCGTATGAAGGCGGGCCGGGCTACAAACCGCAGTACAGTTGGAAAAACGATGCGCTGATTGTCGCGCGCGATCCGGTGGCGCTCGATTACGTCGGCTGGCAGATGATCGAGCGCAAACGCGCCGAGAAGGGATTGAAGACGCTGGAAGCGGAAAAGAGAGCGCCACTCTATATCGCGACGGCTGCCGATGCACAGCATCGGCTGGGAACTAATGATCCGAAGAGGATGGTGGTCGTCGAAGTCTAAGTCGGTCTGTGAATGAGGTTGTACATGGCAGGCGAGACCAATGCGCTGGCCGACATGAAGTTCCCGGACGTGAGCCCGGTCAACGGACCCGTCCGCAGCTCCGAGTTTGGCTCAATCCTTGACCGCCGCTGCTTCATGAAGTGCGCGGCGATGGCGGGAGCGGTATGCAGCATCGATGCATTTGCCCGGCCGCTTACTGCAATCCTGCCGTTCTCCGGCGCGCCCGCCCAAAGCGACTCGCAATTCGTCGTCGAGGCCAGGTTCTACGAGAAACTGCAAACCAAGAAGATCAAATGCAAGCTGTGCCCGCGCGAATGCACCGTTGGCGATCGCGAGCGCGGGTACTGTGGCGTGCGGGAGAACCGCGGAGGAACATATTACAGCCTGGTGCATTCGCGGGTGTGCACCGCGCACATCGATCCCATCGAGAAGAAACCGTTGTTTCACTACCTGCCGGGCACGCTGGCGTTTTCGCTGGCCACCGCTGGCTGCAACGTAAACTGCAAGTTCTGCCAGAACTGGGACATCTCGCAGGTGCGCCCGGAGCAGGTTCGCGCCGACTACGCGCCCCCGAAGACGGTCGCTGAACTGGCGAAGCAATATCGCTGTCCGACGATTGCCTACACGTACAGTGAGCCGGTCATCTTCAGCGAGTTCCTCATGGACACCGCTGATGCCGGCCACGCCGCCGGCGTACGCAGCGTGGTGGTATCCAACGGCTACATGCAACAGAAGTCTCTGCAGGCGGCGTACGGCAAGATGGACGCCGTCAAGATCGATCTGAAGTCGTTTTCCGAGTCGTACTATCGCGACGTAGTTTGCGGCGAATTGAAGCCGGTGCTGGATTCCCTGGTCACGCTGCGGAAGATGGGCAAGTGGACGGAGATTGTCTATCTGGTCGTGCCAACACTCAACGACAGTGACTCTGAATTTGGTGGGCTGGCACGCTGGATCAAGACAGACATGGGCGTCGATGTACCGGTGCACTTCACGCGATTTCATCCCGAATATCTTCTGAAGAACCTGCCGCCAACGCCGGTCCCTACGCTGGAGCGCGCCAAGGCGATTGCCGATGCCGAGGGACTGCACTACGTTTATATCGGCAACGTTCCAGGGCATCCGGCAGAAAACACATACTGCCCGAAGTGCCGCAAGCTGCTGGTCGAACGCATGGGATTGACGATCAGCCAGATGTTGATTCAAAAAAACAGTTGTCCATTCTGCAAGCAGCCGATTCCCGGCATATGGCACGCTTGAGGGAGGTTCGTTATGAAATCTCGATTCCCACTAGCTTGGCTAGCAGTCGCGTCGCTCGCGGCCCTGGCCGTCATCGTGCCGCAATGTTCCCGCGCCTCCAGTCCTGAAAACGTAAGACAGGCCGGAGTTGCTGGCGCTTTCTATCCTGCCGATAGCAAAGAGCTCACGACGATGATCGACGACCTGCTGGCGCGCGCCACGACGCCGAAAATCACCGACCCCATTCTGGCCGTCGTTGCTCCACATGCCGGTTATCCATACTCCGGCCCCGTCGCTGCGTACACCTATGCAGCGCTGAAAGGCCGTAAATATTCGCGTGTAGTGGTGATCGCGCCGTCGCATTACGAAGCTTTCGACTTCACCTCGGTGTTTGACGGCGATGCATACGCGACGCCGCTCGGCAATGTTGTCGTGGACAAGACATTCGCGAAGCAGTTGGCGAACATGGATCCGAGCATCAAGCTCTCCAGCCGCGGCCACACGCCAACATCGCAGGGAGCGGAGCACGCGATTGAAGTTGAGTTGCCGTGGTTGCAGCGCGTGCTGGGGGATTTCCAACTGGTGCCCATCGTCATGGGCGATCAGAGCTACGAGAGCAGCCGCGCTCTGGGAGTGGCGCTGGCCAAGATTATCCACGGTAGCGACACCCTCATCCTTGCCAGCTCCGATTTGTCACACTACCACCCTTACGACGAGGCCGTTGCGATCGACCATAAAACGCTCGCCGCGCTTCAGGATTGGGACTACCTCAGTATGTCTCGCAATTTTGCGATGCGCGTGTGGGAGGCTTGCGGAGGAGCGCCCATCGTGGCGGCGATGATCGCTGCCGAACGCATGGGAGCGAACCAGGCTCAGCTGCTGAAATATGCCAACTCGGGCGACACCACTGGCGACCACTCGCGGGTTGTGGGATACAGCGCTGTGCTGCTGTTGAAGACCCAGAACCAGCGCAGTGCGGAGCAGCCGTTCTCGTTGAGCGCCCACGACAAGGACGAACTGCTCACTCTGGCACGCAAGTCGGTCGAACAAGCAGTGCGCACGGGAAAGGCTTACGAAGTTGCGGCCAGCTCCAGCAGCAAGCTTAACCAGGAGCGCGGCGCGTTTGTGACCTTGACCGAGCATGGGCAATTGCGCGGCTGCATCGGCTACACCTCGGCCAGTAAGCCGCTAAACATGACCGTGCACGACGCGGCGACACTGGCGGCCCTGCGCGACTCCCGCTTCCGGCCGGTTGCCGCCTCGGAGTTGGGCATGTTGGAGTACGAAATCTCGGTGCTCTCGCCGCTGCGGCGTGTAACCGATGTGCGGCGGATCAAGGTCGGGCAGGACGGCTTGCTCATGAAGAATGGGGATTACGAAGGCCTGTTGCTTCCTCAAGTGCCCACCGAAGAAGGATGGGACCGGCAGAAATTTCTCGAGCAAACATGCGCCAAGGCCGGCATGCAAACCAACTGCTGGAAGGACGACAACACTGACATATTCGCGTTCACAGCAGTTGTTTTTAGCGAGGCCAAGGCGACTACGGCTGCGCCGGCGACCGCTCCCGGCTTAGCTTTGCGGCCAGGACAGCCGGTGCCAGGTTTACCGCCGCACTGAACCAGGCGGTCTTCCAGAAGCCGAACACCGGGATAAGATATCCGCTAAACAGCAGAGCGCCCGCACACCCACCCAGCAGATCGAGGGCATACAGCGTGCCCAATCCCCGCTCCGCGCTGCCGTCGCTAAGAAGATAGATCTCGGTCGCGATGGGAAATTGATATCCGCCGAGCATTCCGCTGAGAAGCGCCAACAACGGGAAGACAAGCTGAGCTGCCAGCAAAGTTGAACTCCCGCCGGAAGTCTGCGCGAGCAAGGAAATCAGCAGCATCAACAGCGGTACGGAAACGGCTAGAAGGAACTGAACCGAAGCAGCCGTTCCCATGAGCCCGACATCAACGCGGGAGGCTAGATGATGAATGGCCAGCCAACTTCCCACAGCAATTCCAGTCATAAACATGGCGATGAGGATGGCGAGCTGGTGATAAACGTAGCCATACACCGACTGAAATAACAGCAGCAGAAAAATCTGCTGCGCCATCAGCGTGAATCCCGCCGCAGTCACGCAGACGGCCGCGGCAGCGCGAGCCCGTTTTTCGTAGGCCGGCCGATATGCCAGCGCAATTGCCATCAGCATCAGCAGGACACAGCTCCAAACAACTATGCTGCCAAAACTGAGCTGTGCCGCGACCTGAAACCAGCGCGCGTATGCGGAATGAAACTGCGCGCTCCACAGTTCTACGCTGAAGTAGTAGGCGATGGGGGCGAAGTCCCGATTTATTGGCGTCTCGGGCAATGGCTGCAATTGCTCGTGCACCTGAGCCATGCGGTCCGGCATCATGCGAAAGGGCAGGAAATATTCGCGAACGTAGCGCGTCTCCACATGCCGGGCCTGCAACCGGGAAATCAGGGTCTGCGGATTTTCCGTCAAAACGCCCGGCAGCATCGCGGCGAAGAAGTGAATCGTTTCGCCGGGAATGATTGCGACCTGCGGAAACTCCTCCCGCAGCGTGTGCTGAATGCAGCGCAGAAATGCCGCCAGATCGGGGCTGATGTAGTCCTCTGAGGAGCGGAGTTGCAGCGCCACCACTCCGCCCGGAGCCAGATGGTCGCGCGCCGACGCGAAGAACTCACGGGTGTAGAAGCGATTCAACTGCGCGGTTTGCGGATCGGGCAGGTTGAGAACGATCACGTCAAATTTGTCACCAGTTGTCTTCAGATATCGCCGTCCATCCGCATAGTGAACGTGTACGCGAGGATCAGAGAACGCAGCAGACTGCTCCGGAAAAAATTGGCGCGCGATGGAGACCAGCGCCGCGTCGAGCTCAACGTAGTCGATGCGCTCGATCGTGGGATGCTTGAGCGCCTGCGCGATGCTGCCATTTACCCCGCCGCCGATGAGCAGGACATGCCGCGGCGCAGGGTGCTCCAACAGCGCGTAGTGGACTGCCTCTTCCGCAGCGCTCTCGTCGGGCGCGCTGGCCAGCACCATACCGTTGTCGTAGATGCTTCGGATATCGCCAGTTTCTGTGACAGCCAGCTTGCCGTAAATCGAGTCGCGCGATACCAGCAGATGAAACCCGCGCCACAAGCGCCTCTGCGATGACTCCTCCAGCCACGGTGTAACGGAAACCAGAAGAAAGCCTGCGAGGACAGCGATCGCCAGCCCGGTCGATATCACCTGCATGCGGCGCATCGGCAACAACAGAATTACTGCCATACACAAGTTCAGCAGCAAGACGACAGTTGCAATCTGGAAGGAGTTGCAGAAGCGGAGCAGCACCACGCTGGCCAAAATGCCGCCAACGCCGGAGCCAGCAGCCTCCAGCAGATACGCCGAGCTGGTGGCCGCACGTGCGGAAACTCCACACGCTTGCGCATACATTCGCGTCGCCACCACGAACAAAGATCCGGAAAGCACGCAGAAGACACTCAGGCACACCAGCGCCGTGAATATCATCGCCACCGGTCCAACCAACTCGCCTGGCACGGTCTGAAATACAGCTCGCGAGGCGCGCAGCAACCAGATGGTTGGCAGAAGGCTGAGGCCGAGGAGACATTCGAGCGTCGCAACAGCTTTGCGAGCCTGGTTCTCGCCCAGCTTGAAGCGGCTGCTCACATAGCTGCCGACGGCAGTCCAGAACAGCCAGGTGGCCAGCATGATTCCCAGCGACATTTCGTTGCCGCTGAAGACGACGATCAGCTCTCGCATGAGAACGATCTGCCCGATAACCGCGCTGAATCCGATGAGGGCGACAGCACCCCTGATCGCGCGCGGCGGGCGCTCGGCACGCGGAGCTGTGACGGACTGCACAGGCGTTGCCACCTGAGCGGAATTAGAATTCAGTCGTCTTCCAAAAGCAAAGACGAGGTCACCAACATGCCGTCGGAGACTGACACACTGGACCGCCGGCAGGCGCTGATCAGGCTGTTGCGCCTGGCGGGGACTGGATTGGGCATCGCGGGCTTGGGATTCTGGCTCGGCGAGCGCAGTTCGCGGCCACAGTCCGCGCTGGCGACGAACGTCAAACGCAGTCACACCGTCGCCGCGGATTCAAACCTTCCCGAGATGGCGATCCTGCAAGGTGACGATCCTCAGCAATTGGCTCGCCAGGCAATCGAGGAACTGGGCGGCATGCGGCGCTTCATCGCGCGCGGAGACATTGTCGTGGTGAAGCCGAACATCGGTTGGGACCGGACGCCCGAGCAGGCAGCCAACACCAATCCCGCGGTGGTCGCCGAGGTCGTGCGTCAATGTTGGAATGCCGGCGCGAAGCGCGTCATCGTTACGGATGTAAGTTGTAACGATCCGCGCCGCTGCTTCCAGCGATCGGGCATTGCGGCTGCGGTGCAGCACCAAGGCGCGGAGGTCATACTGCCCGATCCCGCCAGCTTTCAGGATATCGACCTTCAAGGTGAAGTGCTCCGCAACTGGCAGGTCTTCGGACCATTTCTGAACGCCGACAAAATCATCAATATTCCCATCGCCAAGCATCACAGCCTCACTGGCACGACGTTAGGGATGAAAAACTGGTACGGCATCCTCGGTGGCCCGCGCCATCAGTTACACCAGAAGATCCACGAGAGCCTTGTCGATCTCGCCGACTTCATTCGTCCTACCCTGACAATCATCGACTGCTACCGCGTGCTCATTCGCAATGGACCGACAGGCGGCAACCTGGAAGACGTTGTGCTCAAGAAATCGCTGGTCGCCGGGACCAATCCAGTTGCACTTGATGCCTATGTGGCCAAGGCGTTCTGGAACCTCGATGTCTCATCGCTGCCTTATCTGCAAATGGCGGCGAAGCGAGGCCTGGGGACGTATGAATTCGAGAAGATCCGGCTGCGAGTGAAGAAGCTAGCCAGCCAGGCTGCGCTGTAAAGCAACTGAAGGCGACGAAAGCAAGAGTCCTTAATTCCAGTGGTGGGAATGCCACCAGATCTTCTGAATGTCGTACGGCTTCGTTCAAGTTTTCTTGTGGGAAGTATTCGCTGTGAGCTCCGAGCGTTATAACAACCCTGAATCGCGGAGCTCAAGTTAGGTGCATTCCGCGACGCAGGGTGGGAGAAGGCGAAAGATATTGGTGTTTTGAAAAGCCTGTATGGATCCCTCTCGAAGGACGCATACCCGAGAGAATATAGTTCGCACGTGACTCTCTGGTAGGCCAGCCAATTCACTGCTGGTTCGCTCGTGACTCCCCGGCTAGATGGGAAACAGGCTGACCGGTAAACCCACGCAAACACGTAACTTGTTGGCAGAGAATGACCTATATCAGCTGTTCGAATTCACCTTTCTCCGCCAGCAAGTCTTTAATCTCAGAGAACTACTAGTCGCAGCGCCAAAAACATCGCATTTGGCCGCATTCCTCGCACTATCGCGGCGCGAACCTGTAGCAGAGAAAAAAACTCAGCGGTCTTTCCGGCGCAAATCCCCAAAATTTCTCTGAACGCCAAACGCCGAGTACGGGTCTGCGCGCCAACCTGCACTGGAGAGTTCGCGACTCGACTCTCCGCCCGGAAAGGAAGTCGGCGAATTGACCTGAAAACGTAAACGCAAAGACTTACAGAGCACGGACGGCACTGAAAGTACATGAAAAGCGGTCGAAAGACCCGATTCCCAAGTTTTTGAGTTAGGGCTCGTGCAGTTCTTAGCATTCGGACGGTCGGAAGGACTCAGGGCAAAGCAGGCCCTTGACGTCATTGCCTGGAACCTCAAAGACCAGAAGGGCTACATCATCGAAGTGCAGGGCTTCTCATTTCAACCCGGACAGGCAGGCATCGAAAGCTCGCAGGCGATGGCGAATCGGGTGTTGCGCTATCTGGTCGAGAAGAACAACGTCCCGGTTTATCGCATCTTCACGATGGGACTGGGTAATGCAAAGCTGCCAGGAACGGAAAGCAGCAATGCTAATCCGGCTCACGGCGATCGGATTGATATCAGTCTGCTGAAAAACAACGTGGACCAACTCGCTATGGCGAACCGGCCGGCCGGCGAGATGGGCGCCACCGCCGGAACTCAGGGCAGCGACTCCGGGCCGCAATCAAGTTCTACGCAGCCGGCTCCCCCGCAGCGGCCGTCGAATAATGCGCATCTGACGGCCCCGGCGACCAGCGAGCCGCCACAGCCTCACCAGTAGTTCAACATGCCCTATCGGTCGCCCAGAATAGGTCAGGGCGAAATGCAAACGCGAGAACGTCAATCAGGTCTATCGCTCACCGCCCACCAACTCCCGTGACCGGCACCGCCCCCGTGCCACCGCACCCGCTCCGTGGCTCTGTTCGAGTAAGAGGCGTTTTGGCAGCTAGTTAAGCTTTTCAATTTTGTCTCGGGACTCCTCTGCATCCCGCACCGCTTGTTTTTCGCGAAGTTCCTCATCCTTCTTAGTCGTTTCGCGAGCGTGGTCTTTAAAAGCCTTGGTTTTCTTGTGTACCTCTTCGAACGGGTTTACATACTTCTCGTTTTGCATGATGCACATCCCCACCCGGATTCTACTCTTGATCGAAGAGACCACACCTCGATCACCCCCACCACCGCGCCCGCCGCGCACCGCGCCAGGGGCCGGTTTCGTTCGCGTTAACCCACCGGCACCCATCGAGCGGCCAGAGAGTTGGTGCATAGCGTGCCGAGTCCGGTTTGCGGATCACGGGAGTGCGTGCGCTGCGATCGGAGGCGGCTCGTCACGGAGTATCGATGAGATGCCCGGACAATGTCATGCGTGAGATGCCGGCCGAGTAAGGTTTTGTATCGGGCAAGTTTTTGATGAAAACCCAGGGTGTCTATGTGCTGCTAATGGTGGGCTGAATGTGTGGGCTTACAACCCGAGTAACCTCTTGGGGCCAGCATTGAGACAGAGATTCCGCAACTGCTCACCAGTGAGCTTTACAGCAACGACTGGTGAAGACGGGAGGACGGCTGGTGAGACATGCTCGCTACTACTGGCTTTTGCTTGCGGAAGGAAATCTGACGCGGCGGCGGTTCAGAGCATGCTGGGCCGGATCGCGCTGCTACCGATACCGACGGGATAGGTGGATCGTGGTCGAGTCAGCAGCGGAATCCGTCGATAAGCTGGTTGGGGTAAGGAGAGGTGTTGCAAAAGCAGGCCACAAATGGGGCAATTTTGCACTGTGCTGGCGTGTATGGCAGACCGTCGGGAGTGCTCCCGATGGCAAATCGTTTCACGATGTCGCGAACGGGCGAGACGGGTGTACTATGGTGCCGTTGTCGAGATCAAAAAGGAGATTCCGGGTATACTCTCAGGTACCGAACGCCAAAAAGCGAATTCAGGATTACAGGTACATGACCATCGATCCGACCGCGGAGTTGCCAAAGGGCACGAATCTACCCAAGTCCCTGACTAAAGTGCTGGGGCAAAGCGAGCACGTCAAGGACTTGGTGGACGAATGCGCCGAGGAACTGTCGTCGGTCAATCTGGCTCTCACGCAAGAGCTCGTGGATCGGGACTCGCTGCCCGGGGTTGAAAATGCCCTCGAAAAAAACGAGGCCGTTGAAAACAAAGTGCAAGAAGCGTCCGAAAAGCTGTCGGTCGTGAATCGGGGATTAGAGGATGAGGTCACGGAGCGGCACATGCTGGAACATCAATTGGCCGCGGCCAAAGAAGAGGAAAAAGAGGCTCGCCATGCTGCCTTCCATGATCCTTTGACTGGCCTGCCGAACCGCGCGCTATTCGAGGATCGACTGAAACATGGATTGGCACAGGCAAAACGGCGTGGTTGGGCTTTGGCAGTGATGTTCTTGGATCTGGATGATTTCAAAAACATTAACGATTCGTATGGACACGACATAGGCGACAGCGTCCTGCAGACGATTGCGGAGCGGCTCATGGAAAATATTCGCGGCGACGACACAATCAGCCGCTATGGCGGCGACGAATTCTTGTGCCTGCTAATGGAGGCCCGAAACGAACAAGATATCATGCCGATCGCGGAAAAGATTATCACGGCGATTCAAGCGCCATGTGACGTCAATGTACGTGGCCTCAGCATCAGCCTATGTATCAACGTAACTATTGGAATCTCGATTTTCCCGAAAGACGGCACCACTTCGGATACGTTGGTCAAAAGTGCGGATAAGGCGCTGTACCGGGCTAAAGGGAATAAGTCCAGGTTTTCATTTGCACGGTAATTCCACTTCATCGCAGGGGATAGTCGAAATAAGCTAGGGCTAGCCACTGTTAACAAAGTATGCGTTTGATAAAGGCGCAGGCGTGGAAGGCGGCGATTCGCGCGGCTGCCGTTCAAACTTGGCCTGCTGCCGTTTGATCCAACCGAGTTTGCCGATAATCGCCAACCGCACCGCTTCGTTGTCCAATGTTGCTTTTGCTCATATAAGTCTTGTCTTACCGGTGAGCAGTTCTTGCATCATCCCTTGTTTGAGCTCATGGGTCTTGTCGCGGCGGGCTTCCAGCGCGGCGATCTCGGCGTCCATGTCGGAGAGGACGACGGCGATGGCGGTTTGTTCGCGCTCCGGTGGCAACTTTAACCGAAATGCTTTCATGTCCTTGTTAGTGATCTGGTTGATTGTGGCACCGACATTTTCGCGAATCTGCCGCTGAATATCGTGCGACTGAAATGCATGAAAGATGAACTGTGAATACTTGGTGCGGTAGATAGACATGAACGCACCGAAAGTCTGCCCAGCGCCTCGTCCGTCAATCATTGCGCATTTCCCAATCAGGGCGCGGCTTCCGTTTCTAACGCAGATAAGAATGTCTCCCACTCGCGTGATCATGTTCTTGAGTTTTAGTGGATTGGTCATCAGTGGAAACGCGGGTGTAAATTGCCACTCGTGCTGGTTTCACAACTTTCTCGTACCTCACGGAGCGAATATCGTCAGCTCGATGTTCGCTCGAAGTGCGCGTCTCGGCAACTTCGTCGTAGGGGGCAGATACTGCACGAATGCACATTCGGGCATAGCCGCTAACCGTTGCCGTGCCTGCCGATTTCTTACGCATAAGAACGGTTCTCTCCTTGCGACAACCTTTCCGTCATCTGTGCCTCGTCACAATCCTGTCCGGCTGTGAAATCAACAACTTCGCAGGGCAGTCGGCAAAGTCGGTCTGCTATAACTTGGTTGCCATGTTTGACCTGTTTCGGCTCTGGCTCGGAGCCGTGCTTCGCGGGTTGCGGACGCGCCGCAGT
>JBEKXQ010000070.1:0-22163 GCA_049511915.1 Candidatus Korobacteraceae bacterium | reverse complement strand
TGCGTAACGCCTTCGCCCGCTACTCGATTCCATCACTTCTTTTCACTCTCATTACCGTATCGATCGCGCCAGCAGCCGAGCGCGTGGTCGATCTCACTGCCAAGGACGGCGCCAAGCTGAAGGCGACCTATTTTGCCGCGGGCAAGCCTGGTCCGGGCGTTCTGTTGCTGCATCAGTGCAATCGCGACCGAAAAGTTTGGAACGGACTGGCGCAGCAGCTCAACGCAGCGGGAATCAACGTCCTCACGCTCGATTATCGTGGCTTCGGCGAAAGTGCCGGCGTGCCTCATGAAAAGGCCACGCCCCAGCAAACGGCGGATTTGGTGGCGAAGTGGCCGGGCGACATCGACGTCGCCTATGAATACCTGGTGTCGCAGCCGGGCGTTAAGCGTGATGCCATCGGCATGGGGGGCGCCAGTTGCGGAGTCAATAATTCGCTTCAGGCCGCAATTCGGCATCCGGAGGTGCGCTCCCTCGTGCTGCTGTCGGGTAGTGCGAATTACGACGGACGTCAGTACCTGAGGCGCGACAAGACAGCTCCGGTCTTCTTTGCCTACGCCGTCGACGACCCCTATCCTCCGGCGGCGTTTGCGATCCAGTGGCTCTATAGCCTTACCGCCGATCCCGGCAAGAAGCTAGTGCACTATCCCAACGGCGGACATGGCTCCGACATTTTCCACGCGCATCCGGAGCTCATGAAGGCGATCACCGATTGGTATGTAACGACGCTGATCAAAACGCCGGGTCAGGCTCCGGCCACGAACGAGGCTGCCGCGCTGCCACCGGAGGTATATGTGCTGGACACGATCGACCAGCCGGGCGGCCCGGCCAAGATTCAAGCCCAGCTGGAGCAAGCTCGTCAGCACGATCCCAAGGCCACTCTGTTCGACGAGCAGTTGGTCAACTTGATGGGATACGAGCACATGCAGGCAGGGGATGTTAAAAGCGCTATCGAGATTTTGAAGCTGAATGCTGTGGCCTATCCCAACTCCCCCAACGTTTATGACAGCCTGGGCGATGTGTATTTAGCCGATGGACAGGGAGATCTCGCACGGCAGAACTCCAGGAAGGCTCTGGCACTGCTGCCGTCTGACACTACCGACGATCAGCAGCGCAAAGATGCGATCAAGGCCAATGCGGAGGGTAAACTGCGGCAGCTCGACGGCGAACTGTAATAGACCTGTGGGGATTGTACCGGGAGACGGGGATCGGCCAAAAGTCGACCTCCTGCCGGCCTCAGGAGTAATGGGCGGCGATAGCTATTCCGATCGTAGCGTGATCGATGGGTCCACCTGCGCTGCCCGCCACGCCGGTACCCAGCATGCTGCACTCGCCACACCTAGCAGCAGCGCGATCACACCCAGATACGTGACCACGTCGAGCCGCGATATGCCGAAGAGCAAAGTCGCGATGGCCTGGGTCGCGGCGAAGGACGCAATCAATCCGATGACGACTCCGAGCGCGGTAAGAGCCATTCCCTGACGAAGCACCAGGGCGAGGATGTTGCTGCGCGTCGCGCCCAAGGCCGACCGCACGCCGATCTCGCGCATCCGTTCGGCGACGCTGCCGGCGAGCACTCCATAGATGCCGATCGCCGTGAGCGCCAGCGCCGTCAGAGCGAAGGCCGCGAACAGGACCAGTGCGAAATGTCGCTCGGCTGCCGACGCGGCCAGCAGCTCATCCATGGTGGCGACGCGCACGATCGGTTGATCTTTGTCCACTGACCAGATCGCGTTCTTGATGGCGGGAGTAAGCGCGGCTGCGTCGCCATGGGCACGCACCACCAGCCACGGAGCGTCGTCCCCGAAAATGCGGCATTGCGCCGACGTGACGTACACGGCATCCGATTGGCTGAGCGCCAGCGACGCCTGCTTCACATTTCCTACCACGCCGACAACGGTGTACCGCGGTTCGTCGGCGGGACCGATGCGCACGCGCTGGCCGATGGGGTCGCGGCCGGGGAATTTGCTCCGCGCGAGCGATTCGCTGATCACCGCGACGAACGGGGCGCTGGCAGTGTCGTGCTCTTCCAGCAGGCGTCCGCGGTGCAGCGGGATGGACATCGTCTGAAAATATCCTGGGCTCACAGCATAGCCATCCGCGCCATTATCCGCGTCAGGCTTGCCGGTCGGACTCGACTCGAAATGCACGCCGTACCCGTCTTCGGGCGCGCCGCTTAGTGGCAACTGGCTGGTAAAGGCCGCCGCACTCACGCCGGGGACATACCGCACCGCTTCCAGACTCTGCTCAAAGAATCGGAGGCGCGTGCCGTCGTCGTTCATTCGGTCGCCGGATGTCTGCACCTGCATGGTGAGCAAGTGCGAACTGTCGAACCCTGGATCGATGGCGAACAGATGTTGCAGGCTGCGCAACAGCAATCCGGCGCTTACCAGCAGCACCAGGGCAATGGCAACCTCAAACACCACCAGCGCACGGCGCGTCTGCTGGTGCCCGCCCGCGGTACGCTGCGAGCCTTGTTGCAGCGCGGTGTGGGGATCGCTGTTCCACGCCTGTAGCGCCGGAATCAATCCGACCGCCAGGCCGCTGACCGTGGTGACAGCAACCGCGAAGGCGAACACCGCGCCGTTCACGGCGATCGCGTCGACCCGTGGCAGTTGCGCCGGACTGAGCGCGAGCAACAGCTGCACTCCAACTTTCGCCACGACCATTCCCAGACATCCGCCTAGCGCAGCCAGCAGCAGACTCTCCGTCAACAGTTGCCGGAGCAGTCGCGTTCGCGCAGCACCCAGCGCAACCCGCATCGCAAACTCGCTGCGCCGATGCACACCGCGCGCCAGCAGTAGATTGGTCACGTTCACGCAAGCGATGATGAGGACTAAAATGACTGCGCCAATCAGTGCCAGCAATGCCGGTCTGACGCCGCTGGTAACGTCCGCCTGCAGCGAGTTCACCATCAGCCCAGAGTCCAGCGCAGCGTAAAACGGCCTGTGAAACTCCGGCACCGGCGTGCGCGCGATGGTATCGAGCTCTCGTTTGACCTGAAGAATTCCGACTCCAGGGCGCAGGCGCCCAACCATGCTCAGATGATGCCCCCACTCCTTGCTGTCAGGCGGAAGCGAGGTGTCGTACTGCAATGGAGCCCAGATCTCGGCCTCAGGAGCCAACACATTCTCGAAGGCGCTCGGCATCACACCGATCACGGTAGAAAGTTTTCCGTCCAGCTTGATCTGCCGCCCGACGATCTGGTTGTCGCCACCGAGGCGTTGCCACAACTCGCGGCTCAGGATCGCGACTGGAAGACTGTCGGGCCGATCGTCCGCGGGCTGAAAGTCCCTGCCCATCACCGGCAGGATTCCGAAGCGCGCGGAAGTAGCTAGCGCTCACCCGCTGCCCTTCGAAGCGCTCGGGCTGGAGTGCGCCGGTCAGCGTCGGCTGCCATGGCCTCATCACTGCCAGCTCGTCGAAGGAGCGAGACCGCGCCACCAGTTCGCGATAAGTGCCAAAAGTTACGGGCAGGCGTGAGCCGCTGTCTCCGCCGGAGTCCCAGATCATCACAATCCGGCTGGCATGGGGATACGGTAGCGGCTCGAACAGAATGGGACTGACTGCGCTGAAAATGGCCGTGCTGGCACCGATGCCGAGTGCGAGAATCAGGATTACGGTTGCGGCGAAGCCGGGGTTTTTTCGCAGCTGCCGTCCGGCGTAACGGAGGTCCGCGAAGAATGTTCGAACCAGGCTTTCCCATCCCGAGGCGCGGACCTGTTCGCGAACGATGGTCGCGTTGCCGAGTTCCAGCTGGACGGCGCGTCGTGCAGCCTCGGGCGACAATCCGCGGGCAACCAACTCGGCGGTCGCCTGCTCGGTGTAGTGTTGCACTTCGTCGGCAACCTCCTGGTCGGCCGCGGATTGCTTCGTCAGGCCGCGCAGTCCGCGTGTGAGTTGCCGCCACAGAGACATACTGCTAGCCCTCCGCATTCAAAAGCCGCGCGATGGCCGAGGCCCGGCGCTTCCAGTCGGCCGATTCGATCTCCAACTGCTTCTTGCCCGCGCGTGTCAGCCGGTAGTATTTTGCGCGGCGCGAATTCTCGGTTTGCTGCCATTCGGCGTCGAGCCATCCAGCGCGCTCCAGCCGCTGCAAGGCAGTCAAAAGCGACCCCGGATTCACCTTGAATACGCCGCGCGAAATCTGTTCGACGCGTCGCGCAATGCCGAAGCCGTGCATCGGCTCAAGACTCAGCGTTTTCAGGATGAGCATGTCGAGCGTGCCCTGGATGACGTCGGTGCTGGCCTCGTCTGGTGATGGTCCGAGAAAAGTCATTCTCCGACGATACAACCATTTCATCTTGATTGTCAAGATGTGAAGGTCATAGTGAAGCGAGGTTGCTGATGGGCGACGCGGGTTGAAGCCCGGATCCTGCGGCGGCGCCACGCCGAGTACCAAATCGGGAATAATTATGAAAGTATGTGCGCTATTTTCCAGCGGGAAAGTTTTACATTGTCAGATATGTAAGAACGATACGACGGTGCATTACTGTCGTGCGCAACAGAACCTCGGAAAGGCGAACAAAAAACGTCTGAATGTGATATTTGTAATTTGGCGATAGGCGGAACAAAAATCGGAGGAATTCAATGCCGTCCAAGCTGCGAAAGCCGAAACCATTCCGCGCATCCTCGGCGGTAAAGGCTGCCGCGCGTGAAGCCATCGGCACGCCGCCCCCAACGCGTGCGGAACCCACCCAACGCAAGCCCAAAGTGGAGAAACATAAGCCGACTCTCGGCAAGCTGCTTGACGACGCGGAGCGATGATCGCATCCGTCAGATTAGCCTTTTTAAACGCCCGCCGGGCATCGATTGTGCTGTTGCGTCGCCATGTGAATAATGGAGCGGCAAGAAAAATTATAGGAGAGTGCAATGCAGGGGAACCGTTCTTGGATACTGATCTTGTTAGCTCTTACCACCGTCACTGCAATGATGATCGCGCAGGACAAGAAGCCGCTCAGCCCTCCAGGGCAAGCTTCGTTGACCTTCTCCGATGGCCACAAGGTCACCATCGATTACAGCCGGCCTTCCATGCGCAACCGGAAGATCTTCGGCGGGCTGGTCCCGTATGACCAGGTCTGGCGTACCGGCGCAAACGCGGCCACCAGTCTTAAAACCGACGTGGATCTCAGCATCGGCGGGACTACGGTTCCCGCGGGGAGCTACACCATCTACACCCTGCCGGGCATGAGCAGTTGGCAGCTCATCATCAACAAACAAACTGGGCAGTGGGGTACTGAATACAGCCAGGGCCAGGACCTGGCGCGCATCCCCATGAAAGTCACGCAGCGCCCGTCAGGGCTGGAGACGTTTACCATCTCCTTCGACAAGACTGGCGCCAACGCTGCGACGCTCAAGTTGGAATGGGAGAACACGATCGCTAGCGTCGACGTGCAAGAGAAGAAATAGCGGTTTAGACACCATCCGGGGTCTTGAAAGGGCGCAGCCTCAGCTGCGCCGCGATCCGGCCTCTATTCTTGTCAGACGAGAGGACCCTGCTCCGCGAGGGATCCGCTTTCGTGCGAGGGATCGGGAGAAGCATCCGAGCATTCTTTGACGCCCAGCTCTTGCATGGCATCCGGCGGTACATCATGAACTTTGTGGCGACTGGCAAGACCGCAAATCCGGCAGGTACGAAAGGCGACGGCCTGCTTGAATGAATGTGGATGGTCTGACCCACGTCGAGCCGGTCGCGCGTGTAGCACTTTTGCTTCTGTTTCGCTCATGGTGAGCAAGAGTATCGCCAAAACCAGAGTGCACGCAATTGCCCAAAGGCCGGACTGACCGTGCACCTTGGTGGTCTTTCAAACGGACCGGCTTCGCCGTTATTGGCGGGAATAAGCGGCGATTCAGTTGGAGCCGACTTTAGCCACCGAGCCGTGGACTGCTTCTCCGGGGTTCTGGGCAAACCGCTAACCCCGCACCAGCTTCGACAGATCCACCGGCTCTTCAAACTCTACTCCTAGATATTCCCGCAGACAGCGCCGCAAATCGCCAAGACTGTTGATCTGCATTTCCTCTCGACTGCCACCGTTGGTAACGATGAGCCGCATGTTAGCCAGCGTAATGCGCCCTTCTGGCGTCGCCCGGCTGCAGATCCAGTTTTTCGTAAAGTGCGATTCCGGCGAGACCTGGTGAAACGTACACATCTCCTGATAGTCATCCAGCGTATGTGGGACATCACGGAACGCGTACAGCGGGACTTGCCCTTTCTCATCTTCGCGGAGCAGTTGCCATTCCTTGCCAACAGCCAACACCATGTAGCGATGCCCATTCACCTGATCGGCTCCGCCGGCGCGAAAGACGATGGGGTCGACAAACGAATCTCCGAAGCCGACATCCACCAGCCAAGGCTCCGCCAACTTCACCTTCAGCAGCATGTGATCGAATTCCGGCCCGAAGCCACCGTCCTCGCGCCGCACCCGCGCTGACAGCATCTCGACCGAGACGCCCATCGCGGTGAGCAACTCGCCGAACAGACCATTGAGCTCATAGCAGAATCCGCCGCGACGGCGGTTCACGATCTTCTCGTAGATAAGGCGAAGGTCAAGACGAATCGGAGTTCCCAGGGGTACGTCGAGATTTTCAAAAGGGACGGTGAAGAGATGTTGGCGGTGCAGGCCGCGAAGCGTCTCAGGGGATGCCACGCGCGGGCCATAGTACTCGATGCGCCGTAAATAGGCGTCGACATCCATACTCAGACCGGCAGCTCATCCTGCAGCCAGCCCGCTTCCTGCGGCTTCGGTTCGGCAGTCAAATCCAGCACCAGGTTTTCCAGGATCAGCCGCTTGCCAGGAGGATTGGAGCGCAGCGCCAGGTCGGCCCTCGCCACCCGCCGGATGGCGCTGGTCAGCTCGCGCCGTGACTTGTAACGGCGCGCCTGGCGAATGATATCCTCCGCCGCAAACGGCGGGATGCGAAAGCCCTGCCACAGCGCCTGCCACAACGCGCGCGAGTCGCGCACATTGCGCTCCAGAATCACCAGCATCTGGCGAAAGGTGCGCTGCAACATGTACAGATGACCAATGGCGGCTTCCTCGCCGTCCCCGCTGCTCAGAATGGCGTCCAGCACGGCCAGGGCGCGGCCGCGGTCGCGAGACGAAATCGCGTCGGTCAACTCGTAGAATGATCGTTGCTTCGCTGCCAGCACCAGCGTTTCGACATCGCCCAGGGTGATGCGCTTCTTGTCGCCGACGAACAGCACCAGCTTCTCGAGCTCGTTGGCGACCATCATCATATCGCTGCCCAGCGAGTCCACCAGCTCGCGCGCTGCGTCGGTGTCCAGCGTCACACCTTCAGCGCCGGACGTCGCAATCGCCCACTTCACCGCATCGCCTTCCTCCACGCGAGCGAATTCCAGCAACGGGCAGTGTTCGCCCAGGGTCTCGCGGATCCGCTCGTAACGGTCCTTGTCGGTCAGCTCCATGCGGCGCACGTCCGCGGGAATACTGATGTGGTCCGCAACAAATATCAGCAACGCGTCAGGGTTGGGATTCTTGAAGTAGTCCTCGATGGCGCCAAACTCGTCGTCATGCTTGCCGCGCCCGTACAGGTTTTTGATACCCCGGATGAAGAACACTTGGAAGGGAGACATCAGCGACGGCGTCCGCGCCTTGTCAAGCACCTGCTGCAACTCCACTTCGGCCAGGTCCATGTCGTACAGACTTAATTCGCGAACATCGGCGGGCACCAGGTGCTGCAGGATGGCATCGCGGCAACGTTTACGAAAGAACGCCTCATCGCCAATGAACACGTATCCCGGAGCCACCTTGCGGGCCTTCACGTCGGCCAGGAAGCGGTCGGAAGCGGCGAAGCTTCGCATCTAGAAGGCCTCCAGGATATTGGCCACCAGCGTCTTGGCGAAGTCGCTCGCTATGCGTTGCACCGCCGGGTTAGCTTCCTCGAAAAAGCTGGCAACGGCAACCGATTCCTGGTACTGCTCGCGATACAGCAGGTTCGGATTGCTCCATAGCACCTTTCCGCCCTTTCCCGTGAGCTGGGCGTTCATAAAAATAATCACCAGGGACGACGAAATGCGGCCCGTAACTGAGTCGTAGGTCAGGGGAGCGATGTAAACGCTGGTAACCGTTCCCGTGAGGACAGCATCCACATTACCGTCATTGACCGTAACGACGCGGTAGTTGGTGCGCTCACGTAACTCCTTAATCAACGCATCGGTCAAGGTTTTGCCAATGCCATAGGCTGGCGAAGCATTGAGTATGCCCGGGACATAAATTGTGTGCAGGTCGGAGGGCAGGCGCACGCTACTGCCGGCAGTGTGATATCCGCAGGCGGTCGTCAACAGCAGCACCGCTGCGATCGACGCAAGCATCAACTGCTGTCGCGCTGTGGGATGGCTCACTGGACCGTCCCTCGCGGACGCGAAGCAATCATGTTCTCGGCGCACTCGACGGCCATCAGGGCCGCAATTCGCAGATTGTCGGATGCCGCCCATAGCCAGAACCCCTTGGGATTTTGCGCATCCGCTCGCACAAATACCTGGATCTGTTCTTGTCCGGCGGCATTAACATTGCTGGGCGACTCTTCCGCGCCCTGCAGCATGTCAACGTGCTCACCGGAGATCGCGGCTGTCAACTCTCCGATCTGCGCGGCGTTGTCCAGTTCAATGTAAAGCGAGAAGGCGTGCCCGTGGAAGATGGGCGCTTGCAGCAGCATCAACGAGGGCACGATCAGTTTGTTGTGGACGATGCTCCGAAAATGGCGCTCGATGCGGCTTTCCACGCTCGCCAGCGATGGCAAAGAATTCTCGCCATAACGGTCCAGCAGATTGAATGCAACTTGGGCGTCGAACACTCCCTTGGGCAGTTGCTGGAAAGAGAGCAGGTTGACGGTCTGCTCATGCAGCTCGTCCATGCCGCGCCTCCCGTGCTCGGACGCGGGCTCGAACGCCGTCGCTATCGCGCGCACGATCTTCCCCACGCGTTGCGCCCTTAGCATCAACAGCGAGAGCACCACCGCCGCCGGATGCGCCACTACGACGGTTGCTTCCGCAAAAGGCAATTGGGGAGCAGCGCCCAATTCCCGTTCCACCCACGGTGCGCGCAGCAACACTCCCGCCTGGCCCTCAAGCGCATACGAGAGATCGACAATATCGCTGCCCGCCTTGCGCGCCATTGGCCAGATCTCGCGCGTGAAGTTTTCTTCCGACGCGAAGAACGTGAAATCCACATTGTCCAGATGCTCTGGCAGCACGCTTTGGATGAAGGTGGGCTCATCACCCACCGCTTCCAGTTGGCCAAGCGACTCGTCGTCGTCGAGCAGACGCACGTCCTGCGCCGGAAAATTACGGTCGGTGAGAACTTCCTTCAACTCCCGGCCCTTGAGAGTTGCAGCCCCTACGATGGCAACGCGGAACAGGCCGCCCCAGTGTCCTGCTTCGCTGGGCGCAGCCACCGGCTTGTTAGTTTCACTCTTCATCAAGCGTGCGAGGCCTCATCCTGGTGCGGAGGTGGAGGCGGCACCACAGGCCGGCGGAAAACAAAAGACAGCCGCGCGATCACCCCGGAAAGAATGTAGATCAGCGCCAACGAAAACAGGACATATTCGGAAGAAAACCAGATCAACGCGATGACTACCCCGATTACGATCAGCCAGCGAAAATTCTGCGGCTGGCGAAAGTTGATGCCCTTGAAGCTGAAGAATCGCCAGGTGCTCACCATGAGGAACGAGATAGCTGCAACGAACACTGCCCACCCGATGGACAGCCACCAGATCTGCAGCGGATTGCCTTGCACCAGATGGACTACGGCGACCAGCGCACCGGCGCCTGCGGGAATTGGCATTCCCACAAAGTACTTGCGTCCCGGGCGGCCTGGATTCGACGGCTGCGGATTGACCTGGATATTGAATCGCGCCAGACGCGAGGCGCCGGCCAGCAGAAACGCAAACGTAACGATCGCGCCGATCTGGATCACATGCGTTCGCCAAACCAGGTTGCCTTCCAGCGGCAGCATGCGAAAGCCCCACATCCACGCCAGCACCGCCGGAGCCACGCCGAACGCAATCACATCGGCAAGCGAGTCCAGTTCACCGCCAAACGCGCTGGCCGTGTTGGTCAGACGCGCAATGCCGCCGTCGAAGAAGTCAAGGACTATCGCGATTCCAATCGCCTTGGCCGCCTGATCGAAGTGCCAGGGATCGTTCGCCGTACCTTGGATGGCCTGCGAGATTGCATAGTAGCCCGCTGCCATATTGCCGGCCGTGAACATCGATGGCAGAAGGTACAAACCCTTCCCGGGGCGGCGGCGCGGCGGCGCGCCGGCATCAGGTTGCTGAGAATGGCCGATCATCGCACCTCCGCGACAATGCGCAGCTGAGATGGCATGGGAAGCGGCTCCGCCACGACAGCCAGAACGCTCGAACCGCCCTTCACATGGTCGCCCACGCGCACCCTCATCTCGGCGCCCGCCGGAAAGATCACGTCGGTACGCGAGCCAAACTTGATCAGCCCCACGCGCTCGCCGCGCTCCACCGCATCGCCGACTTTCTTGGTGAATACGATGCGCCGCGCCAGCAGCCCGGCAATCTGCTTAAACACTACATGGCCCGCGTCGCCGCGTATGGTGACAACGTTCTGCTCGTTCAAGTCGGCCGAGGCCGCGCCCATGGCATTGACGAACTTGCCCTTCTGGTAATGCACTTCTTCGATAACACCGCTGACCGGCGAACGATTTACGTGAACGTTGAATACGTTCAGGAAAATGCTGATTCGGGTGCGCGTTTCTCCGCTCTCCTGGATAACTGAGATATCCGTGACCTTGCCATCCGCCGGCGACACGATTGCGCCCTGGATGGCAGGGATTCTCCGCTCCGGATCGCGAAAGAACCAGAGGAAGAATGCGGCGAATAGCAAGGGAATAACGGTCAGGACAGGCACCGTGAGCCAGCCTACCAGCGCAGCCACGATCACCAGCGCCAGTCCGTAATAGATGCCATCGCGAACCATGGGTAGATCGATTATAGAGCCACACGGACGGCTGCCCTAATGCGAGGGCCCTACGATTTCCCGCGCCAGCTCGTCCATTCGCTCCTGCACCTGCTGGAACTTGTCCCCGGTGGATGGTCCGGTGAAGCCGGCGAGAATGGCTTTCACGTGGCCGGAGCGATCGATGTAGATCGACGTCGGGAACGCGCCAAAGTTCACCAATTGCGGCAGGGTCTTCGCAATCTGTCCCCCCTCCGTGGTTCCGGCCAGAAGCAGCGGGAACGTCACCCCGAACTTCGCGCGATAGATTCCGATCTGCCGCAGGTCCCGCTCGGTCTCGTCGGTGTACTCGTACGCCAATCCGACGATCACCAGACCCTGGTCCTTATATTTGCGATACAACTTCTCCAGCACCGGCGCTTCGTCATGACAGTTGGGACACCATGTGCCGAAGATGTCGATGATCAACGGCTTGCCTTTGAACTCCGGGCTGTCCTGGTCCAGGGTCTTGCCGGAGGCATCGACGCCGCTGAAGCGGAATGGTTCTCCCGGGTCCTTCACTTTGGTGAGGGTTTCGCTCAGAACGTTAGGATCGGCGGCGCTGGCGACGTGTTTGCCGCATTCCGCCGTGAAAGCGGAGGTAGCGACAATTCCGCCTTCCACGCCTCTCAAGGTGCCATCAGGCAAAAACTTGCCGTCGAGGGCCATCACATGAATGCCGTCAAAGCGGCTGAGATGAAAACGCGTCTGACCGTCCGCCGCTTTGAAAACGCTGCCATGCAGCAGGCCACTATCGCCGCTCACCGGCTCAATCACCCCGGCCACCGCGACGTGGCCATTGGCCGCCGCAGTCTTTTCCTGATCGAACTTGGCCAGCGTGCTCTTCTCTGCACCCTCGCCATCGGCCCAGTGAAACAGCCAGTCGCCCCACAGGCTCGCCCCCGTCCACGGCTCTCCATGCACCACCTGCTGATGCGGAACCAGCACCACCGGAATGTGCGCCACGCCCTTGCTCGTCCGGCGGGAATATTCGCCTTCCAGCCTCTGTGGCGAAACCAACCGCGCTGTCAGTACGCCGTCGTAATAATCCATCCCAAGCGTGAGGACTCCGCCGTTCCACCCCGCGCTACTGAACGGCTGCCGGTCGGTAGCATTCACCAGCGTCGCCTGCATGGTGCCGTCCGCCTTCACCTGCAAATCGATGCCGAAATTCACTTCTCCAGCCTTGCCCTGGATGGTGCCATCCCAAAGCCCGCTTGGGGCCTGCGTCTTCGCCTGAGCGCCAAGCAAAGAAGCGAGCAGTAAAGAACACAGCAGCGCAAGCACGACGCATCGACAGAGATGCTCTACAAATCGCAAGCGATACTCACAACGGGGTTTGACTGACATTTGGATTAAGGATATCGCAAAGATATAGCGGGCGGAAATGCCAGAAATGTGCGGACGCACTTAACAGGGGACGGAAAAAACTGGGGTCTTTTCCGCCGCTTGACAGCGGTCAATGGCTACTAAACGACCTGGTGGACAGCGCGGAACTTCTGTTCCAGGCTTTCCATCTGGTCCTTCAGGTGGAGCTTCAGCTTCTTCAGCCGCACTTCCTCGAGCTTTTCATCTTCAGAGAGGTACTTCTTCTCAATCAAAGAGTCGAGGCGCTGAGCATATTGGGAGTGTTCATCCGCCAGACGGCGGAACTCCTCATTGCTCGCCAGAAGCTGATCGCGGACCTGAGTTGCCATTCAGTAAACCTCCGGAAACGTACGTTTAAAACGCTAGCACACGACCTACCCCGCTTCAAGCGCTTTTGTCACAGAACTGAAATAGAAATTCTCAGAAGCAAGGCATCCTCTGGCGGGTTCCGGTAATAGTCCCGCCGCCTGCCGATCTGGTTAAACCCAATTTTTTCATAGAGTCGGCGGGCGGCTGCATTCGATTCCCGAACCTCCAGCAGCACCGAGACAGCCCCGGATCGCCCCGCTTCCTGGGCTAACTCGCGGACCAGCGCGCTACCCAAGCCTCGGTGCCGCTGCTCCGGAGCCACAACCACGTTTTCGATCTCCCACTCGTCGTCCGCGCAGCGAGCGATGACGAATCCCAGAATCTCTGCGTCGGCTTCTTCCGCAACCAGTGCAATCCGTCGCGGCGCTTCCGCCGCGAACAGCGCGTCGTATTCCCGCTCGCCCCAATGCGCGGCGCTCTCGGCCTCTTGCTCCAGCTTGCGGATGATCGCAATATCTTCGCGACTGGCTTGGCGAATGAACACGAATACAAATTTCCTGAACGGAACGGCGACTTTTGATAAGCCTATTTCCGGGTTCTTGAAGGGGCACAGCTTCAGCTGCGCCGTTACGCATGCCCGTCCTTTCGGCTTTAGCCGCGGAGGGAACTCGTACTTCCTCGCGCGCGCGGGATCCCTCGGTGGCTAAAGCCACGACCAAAAGCAGTGCCTTCGGCGCGGCTCAAGCCGCGCCCCTTCGGACAACATTCTGGTGAGCATCGTCACCGCTTCGGCGCCGAGAATATCTCCGCATCCGATCGCCGAATGTAATTCACGTCAATGCTGGCGGCATCGGCGACATCGCCTGCAAGCAGCTTTCGAAGACCGATCCGGCCAATTCCATCCGCCTGCATCGGCGCAACCTGCCGGACGCCCACACCAGCGGCTTGCAGAAACTCGGCGACGGACGCGTCAGGCGTGAGCAACTCGCCACCAGCACGGCTCGCCTCGGCAGCAAACTCCGCGATCTTCACGATGCATTCACGCTCTAGGCTGGCGCTGCCAGAAGAAAGCCGGTAATCGCCGACGTACACTTCGCTGCGACCGGCATCCAAGACCGCGGTAACGGCCTCTTCGGCTGGGCCATACGTCACCGCTACCGCTTCCAGCATCGAGACCGTGGCCAGCGGCTTCCGCAGCACTTCGCAAAGGCCTTTCACTGTCGCCAGGCCCACACGCAATCCGGTGAATGAGCCGGGACCCGAGACCACGACGAAGCCGCCCACATCCTTCTTGTCAAAGCCGTTCTGCCCCAGCAGCGAAGAGATGGCCGGCATCAACCGCGCAGAGTATGTGCCGCCTTCAAGTCGTGTGAGTTGCACAACTTCAAAACTGCCAGCATCGCCGCGGCACAACGCCACGCTTCCTTTGCGGCCAGACGTGTCAATGGCGACAATCAGCATTCGTAGCACTCTGGAAAAGTAAGTCTGCGCAAGAGCTCTCTTTCCGAATCTGAAGAGAAATACGTGATCCCAGGAAGGAAGCTAGCCCGCAGGGCGGCACAATCGTAGCCCAGGACGTTAGTCCTGGGTGGACGTTCGATCAACAATTCGAGTCCCGTAGGGACGGCACCCGGTGTGTGTCGTCCCTGAAGGGACTTGAAGTCTTAGTCGACACGCTTCCCCAGCGCTTACGCGCTGGGCTACGATTGTTCCGCTCTGCGGGCTGCTTTGCCGCGGTTGCGATATCCTCCTCCCCCGAGAATCTCCGAACAAGCGAGCGATCCACGATACCGAGGGCACCCTCACACCCCCTCAGGCGGATCTTCCACCAATTCCAGCAACACCCCGCCGGCGCTCGACGGATGCACAAAGACATACAGATGCCCGCCAGCTCCCACCTTAATCTCGTCGGAGATCAGCCGCGTCCCGCTTGCTTTCAGACGCTCGACTGTTCCCGACAGATCGTCGACATGCAGCGCCACGTGATGAAGCCCTTCGCCGCGCTTGGCGAGAAACTTCCCGATCGGCGAGTCCGGCGAAGTCGGCTCCAGCAGTTCAATGCGGCTCTCGCCAACGGGGACCATCGAAAGGCGCACCTGCTCGGCCTCCACCGTTTCTTCCGGCATCGGCTTCAGCCCAAGCTGTTCATAGAACTTCCTGGCTTGCGCCAGTGACTTTACAGCAATTCCGAGATGATCAATTTCGCTCATCAGGCCTTCCTAGTCCTTCTACAATTCTCTCTACCAAAGAGTACGGATCGCGCTTGTGATCGGCAACCTCGCCGGCGTAGCGGGTCGCCTCGCCCTCGCTCAGGTAGTACGAAAGCACGCGCTGAAAAAGAGCGTCGCGCAGCATCTCCGCAATCCGCACTCGCCAATTTTCGATGCGCCGCGAGCGCGCGCGGCCGCTCTGTTCCAGGTAGGAACGGTACTTCTCGACAGCCTGCACCAGTTCCTCAATCCCCGATCCATCGCTGGCCACCGTCTTCACGATTGGCGGCGTCCAGTCATCGTGCCGCATAGCCAGAGCCTGCATGGCACGGATCTCGCGCTCCACCCGCTCCGCGCCGTCGCGGTCGGCCTTGTTGATGACGAAGATGTCGGCAATTTCCATGATGCCGGCCTTGATAGTCTGCACATCGTCGCCCATGCCCGGCACCAGCACAACGATCGTAACGTCGGCCAGGCGCACGATGTCGACTTCATCCTGGCCGACACCAACCGTTTCGATCATCACAATGTCGCGGCCGCTGGCATCGAGCACGGTGGCCACATCAGCCGTAGTGCTGGCCAAGCCGCCCAGCGAGCCACGCGTTGCCATGCTGCGAATAAAGATTCCGGAGTCGGCATGATGCGCCTGCATGCGAATGCGGTCGCCCAGAATCGCGCCACCACTGAACGGGCTGGTGGGATCGACGGCCACGATGCCGACCGTCTTGCCCTGCTTGCGATAGACCCGTGCCACCTGATCGACCAGCGTACTCTTGCCGGCTCCAGGAGATCCGGTCAGCCCGAGCAACATTGCGTTCCCGCTATATGGAAACAGCGCCTTCAGCAGTTCGGTCGATTCCGGCGTGTGATCTTCGACGGTCGAGATCGCCCGCGAGAGCGCGCGAATTTCTCCCCCGCGAATTCTGCGGACCAAATCTTCGATGTGGTTGGTTGAGGTCACAGTGGTTATGGTGAGACTTCTGCGCATTCAGCCGGAACTCATCTGGCTCTCGGCATCCTTCCGTCAAAACTATCCCACATGTGTTGGCGACCACGTTTCGAACGGCAAGACTCGAGTCCCGCGCAGCGGGACGGAAGATGATAGCCCAGCGCTTCAGCGCTGGGTAGGACGCATCATAAAAAATCGAGCCCCTTCAGGGGCGACACCGCCCATCGCCGATGCGTGAAACCAGGTTCCAGATTCCAGTTCATAGATAGCCGCGGCGTTCGCTTACATCTTTAGGAGATGACGAGCGAGCCTCCCTATCACCGGATAGTCGGCCCATTCTCCACGACCAGCCTTAATGCCATAAACGATAGCTAAAATCAAAACGACTGCCCAACCACCCATCCCCAGAATCCAGAAAACTGGGAAGAAGATCATAACTGCGGGCGGCGGCGCATTGTGAGCCGAACCGCCGGAGGCTGGCATGGTTGCAAACATTGCGACCATAAACACCATCATGCCGGCCATCCAGAGGATCGCCAGGCAGATCTGTAATATCAACGCCTGTAGTGCATGAAACTTAACAAAAAGAGAATCGCGTTTAAGCAAGAGAATGATAAGGGGCGCGATCCACCAGCATACGACCTGCAAGACATGAGCAAGAGTGGCCATGGTGCGATCGTCTTGCGTAATCTCGCAGACCGGGCTCGGAGCCGCATCGGACATGACTTTTCTCTCTCAATCCTTCAGCAACTGCCGCGCGATCACCAGCCTCTGAATCTCGCTTGTCCCTTCGCCGATGGTGCACAGCTTCACGTCGCGATAGAACTTCTCCGCAGGGTAGTCCTTGATGAAGCCATACCCGCCGTGAATCTGCACGCACTCGTTGGCGGCGCGCACGGCCACTTCGCTTGTGTAAAGCTTCGCCATCGACGATTCCAGCGTGGTCTTCATCCCGGCGTCTTTCATCGCGGCGGCGCGATGCGTGAGCAGCCTGGCGGCGTCAATTTCCGTCGCCAGATCCGCCAGCTTAAATCCGATCGCCTGGAATTCGCTGATCGCCTTGCCGAACTGCTTGCGCTCCTTGGAATATTTCAGCGCAGCTTCGTAAGCGCCCTGCGCCATGCCCAGGCCGAGCGCCGCAATCGAGATGCGCCCGCCGTCCAGCACTTTCATCGCGTCGATGAAGCCCTGGCCTTCGTGTCCCAGTAAATTTTCCGCGGGAATCTCGCAGTCCTCGAAGATCAGCTCCGAGGTATCGCTGGCGCGCAGTCCCAGCTTGTTCTCTTTCTTGCCGGCGCGAAATCCCTTCGTGCCTTTCTCAACCACGAATGCCGATAGTCCATGTGTGTGCGCCGTCTTGTCTGTGACCGCGATCACCACCGCAACGTCAGCATAGTGGCCATTAGTGATAAATGTCTTGTTGCCATTCAGCACCCACCTATTGCCTTTGCGAACTGCGGTGCAGCGCGCCCCGCCTGCGTCGGACCCTGATCCCGGCTCGGTCAGTCCCCACGCGCCCAGGAACTCGCCCGTCGCGAGCTTCGGAATATATTTGCGCTTCTGCTCCTCGTTACCCGCCACAAAAATATGATTGGAGCCCAGCGACGTGTGCGCCGCCACGATGATGCCCACCGAACCGTCGACGCGCGAGAGTTCCTCGATCGCGATCACATACTCGACATAGCCCATGCCTGCGCCGCCGTACTCAGTGGGAAAAATCGTCCCCAGCAAGCCGAGTTTGCCCAGTTCCTTGACCGTCTCCAGCGGAAACGTTCCCGGCTCGTCCCACTTCATGACGTTGGGCGCTATCTCGCGCTCGGCGAAATCGCGCACCATCTTCTTCAGTTGTAGTTGTTCATCCGAGAGCTGGAAATCCAAACCATTCCTCCGGGTCGTGAGACACAAAGTGGAAACTAGCGGTTATAACACATCGAGGATGGAGAGATGAAATCGCCGGAGCGATACGTGGACCTGTATTGCCTGGCCCCGGTGGAGCACACTCATCTGACGTTTCTCTCCTCGCGAAAAGTCCTTATAGCCTCCTTCACGAGCACTCCGCCGAGAGCTGTCAGTAACAGAGAAACAAAAGCATAACGCGGGGCATGGATGATGGCGTAGATAAATCCGAAGATCCAAAAACACATCCACAGAACGGCGCCGCCGCAACCCACGGCCCAGAATACCAAGCTTAGCCGCCGCTTCAGAGAACGGCTTGTACCCCCCGACTCAAGCTCACTACCATCTGCCTCAGTCGACTTTACTTCCCAAACATTGAACGCAAAAAGGAAGTAAAGGTTGAGAGCGACAAACGTTATCGCGGAGGAGGTAAGAACGATCCAAAGCGGAGTCCCAGTGAAGTGGGGATAAATCCCAACAAAAGGTAAGACAACGTTCCAGGCGAGAGCACGTCCCAGCGTCATCGTTTTGTTGGTCGGGCTATCCACGCCTGCACCTAGCCTCGTAACGCAGAGGTGAGTCGCCTACTGCTGCAGCTCGTCCAGATTCCGATCCCACAGCTTGATACCGCCAAGAATCCCATCTTCGTTGGAAATAATCTTGGCGTCCTTCGGCAGTTCAATGCTGATCTTGGCTGCATTGCCCCCGCCGATGTAGAGCCGGTCATAGTAGAAAACCTTATAGAGCTGATCGATGGCTTCGGCCAATCGTTTATTCCACTTCTTGCGGCCTTCCTTCGCCAGAGCGCGGCGTCCCAATTCGTCCTCATAGGTCTTGCCGTCGCGGAATGGGTGATGTCCCATTTCGAAGGACGGTATCGGAATGCCGTCGAGGTATAACGCTGCGCCCATGCCGGTGCCCAGTGTGATTACCAGCTCAACGCCCACGCCGCTCACGCCGCCAAGGCCTTGCACGACCGCGTCGTTGGCTAGGCGAACCGGCTTGCCCAGCTCCTTCGAGAGGTTCTCGGCAAACGGATACTCGATCCACTTCTTGTCGAGATTGGCCGCGGTGTACACCACGCCTTTCTTGATCACGCCCGGATATCCCACCGACACGCGGTCAAACCCGCCCAGCTGTCTGCCGAAATCGGCGATGATCTGAATGATCGCCTTGGGCGTGGACGGATTCGGCGTTTTAGCGCGCAGCCTCTCCGTCAGCGGTTTGCCGGCTTCGTCCAGCAGCATCGCCTTCACGCCGCTGCCTCCAATGTCGATGGCCATCGTGCGAATGCCCGTCGTGCTGTCTGTCGCATCCAACGGCATCGCGGTGGATGCTTGCTTCTTCTTGTCCTTTTTTGACGAAGCGCCGTGCGGCATAGAACCTCCCGATTGCTGCGATTGTCAATCTTCGATTAGTTCCAAATAGCAGAGCATACCGGATAAATGGCCGTTCGGGAATCTGCACCCTTGAGAGCTCCGATTTGAACCTCACGATGTGCTGCAACGCGGCAGGTTTCGGGTAGTGTATCCTGCCACCGGGCGAGCCCAGGCCCGCATCCGATCCAGCACCTATCCAACGGCTCGCATCGGATTTGCGCCAGCGATTCGATTCAGGAGAGCGACAGTGAAATCACGTAGAGAGTTCTTGACTCATACTCCACTCGCGCTTCTGGGAGCGGCGGTTGCATCGTACGGCCAAACCCAGAATCCAGCGCAGCAGACTCCCGGCGCCCCGCCGGCCTTCGGCACCGCTCCGGCGGTTGGTCCTGAGGTCACATCAGCCACCTTCGCCGAAGCGGAGAAGTTGGTGCAAATCCAGATGACTCCAGCCGAGCTTGCCGAGGCCGCGGGCAACTGGCGCATGGCGATGGCTCCGCTGTACGAGATGCGGGTTGGGCCGCGCAAAGCGACGCTGGAGCCAACACTCGCTCCCGCGACCGTCTGGGACCCCGTCCTGCCTGGCGAAAAGTCAGGCCCCGCGCAAAACCGATTCGTCCGCGGCAAAATCGACCCTGGGCCGCTGCCGTCGAATGACGAGGACATCGCCTTCGCATCGGTAACCCGGCTTTCGTCCTGGATTGAGCAACGCAAGCTGACCTCCGAGCGGCTCACCAACATTTATTTGAAGCGGCTGCGCGAATACGATCCGAAGCTGCGCTGCGTGATCACCTTGACCAGCGATCTGGCGATGCAGCAGGCGAAGCAGGCCGACGCCGAGATCGCATCCGGGAAGTATCGCGGCCCGTTGCATGGAGTTCCTTATGGTGTGAAGGACCTCCTCGACACGGCGAACATTCCGACGACGTGGGGCGCCGAGCCCTATCGCAATCGTGTGCCGCAGAAGAACGCTATCGTCGTTCAGCGCTTGCAAGATGCCGGCGGAGTGCTGGTCGCCAAGCTCAGCCTGGGCGCGCTGGCGCTCAATGACATCTGGTTTGGCGGGCAGACGATGAACCCGTGGCTATTGGAAGAAGGATCGTCAGGCTCAAGCGCTGGGCCGGGCGCGGCAACGGCCGCGGGCCTCGTCGCCTTCGCCATCGGCAGCGAGACCGGCGGGAGTATCGTCAGCCCGTCGATGCGCTGCGGAATAACTGGCCTGCGTCCCACCTTCGGCCGCGTCGCCCGCACGGGAGCGATGACGCTGTGCTGGTCGCTCGACAAGCTCGGCCCGATGGCGCGCTACGTCGAGGACACGATGCTGGTGCTGAACACCATCACCGGGCCCGACCCGGGCGATCTGTCGAGCATCCCGAGCAAGTTTGATTTCGATGCAAACGCAGCTGTGCAGGGCCTGCGTGTCGGCTATTTCCCGGCCTGGATGAAAGAGCCGCCCGCGACCGATGTCGACCGCGCCGCGCTGGATGCGGTCAGGAAGGTCGGCATGGTTCCGGTTGAGGTGTCGCTGCCAGATTGGCCGTACGACTCGCTGGATCTGATCCTCTTTGCCGAGGGGGCTGCAGCTTTCGAAGAACTGACGCTATCGGGGGCGCTCGATCAGCTGAAGATGCAGGTGCCGGACGCGTGGCCCAACACGTTCCGCCAGTCGCGCTTCCTGTCCGCCGTCGACTTAATACAAGCGGATCGTCTCCGCCGCAAAGTCGCAATCGAAATGGCTCGCATCTTTTCCCAGGTGGACCTGCTGCTGGTGCCGTCGCTGCGCGATGAGATGCTCACCATTACCAATTTCACGGGGCAGCCGTCGCTCACCTTGCGGGCGGGCTTCGTGGAAGTCTCCGAGGCGCGCAGCGATTGGGCTCCCGATTCGGCTCATCCACTGCCAAAGTTTTCGCCCTCGCGCCGAGTGCCGCACGGCGTCACCCTCATCGGGCGGTTGTTCGAGGAAGGAACGTTGGGCGAAGCCGGCATGGCGTTGGAAAAGACATTCGCAGTAGCGAGCGAACATCCGCCGGGGTTCTAGCTCTGTTTTAGCAGCGGTGCGCACCAACGAAGAGCAGCCGCGGATCGGTCGGCTCTCGACTGCGTCAGACGTTGAAGACCGGTCTCGTCGCTACTTCAAATCAGTGCGGTCGGAGAGCAGAACGCCGTTCCGCGCATAGCTCTCGCGTGGGACCTCAACGAAGGCGACGGTCAACTTCTCCGCCTTGACGTTAAGCTCCTCCCTCATAGCCTCGGTGATGCGCTTAACTGCTCGCCGTTTCTGTTCCATCGTGCGCCCAGCCAACATGGTGATCTGCACATGAGCCATAAACAATCTCCAGGAATATTTCGCCACAGAGACACGGAAAGGAATCAATGAATTTTTTCTATTCTATAACCAGCCGTGCTCGCATCAGCGATGCTGCTTGAGGCTTAGGCGAGGCCGGGCACGTTTTCTCTTTCCGTTTTTCCCTCTGTGTCTCTGTGGTTGATTAACACTACTTCGCCAGTTCGTATCCGGCGAAGAAATAGCTGATCTCGAAGCGAGCGGTGTCCTCGGCATCGGAGCCGTGCACGGCGTTCTTCTCAATGTTCGCAGCCCATTTCTTGCGGATCGTGCCCTCGTCAGCCTTGGCCGGATCGGTGGCGCCCATCAGCTTGCGATAGTCAGCGATGGCTTCTTCTTTCTCCAGCGCTATCACGATGACTGGCCCGCTCGACATGAAATTCGTGAGCGACTCAAAGAACGGCCGATTTACATGCACCGCGTAGAAGCCCTCGGCCTGCGCTTTGTTGATATGCAGCATCTTCATGCCGATGATGCGGAATTTGCTCTCCAGAAGAGTGTTGATGATGTCGCCTGCCGCACCGCGTTCGACCGCGTCAGGCTTGATGATGGAAAGAGTGCGTTGCAGTGTTTTCATTAGTAATGGAAGTCCCTTTCGTCTAACCTGTGACTTGTCCGGTTTGGTTTGATTGTCTCAAGCGTGACGGCCTCAAGCGTTTACTGCAGTCAGTTCATAGCCGAGTTGTTTGGCCTTGGCGGTTAAGCTTTTGATGCGCTGCTG
>JBEKXQ010000069.1:0-22733 GCA_049511915.1 Candidatus Korobacteraceae bacterium | reverse complement strand
CCGCGTCTTCTTCGTGTAACGCTCGAATCCATTCATCATCGCCAGTGTCCTCTGCTTCATCTGGCTGTCAATGTAGCTGGATTCGCGGCGGAAAAGGAGAGCTTAATCAGAGTCTCCCTAACTCTCTGCCTGCGCTGCGTTGACCACAGTCCAGGTTTCGTCATTGCTGGTTGGGAAGTTGTAATGCAGTGAGAAGAGCACAAACGGCGAAGCGACAAATCCCATATTCGCGAGCCGACAGGGCGGCAAATGAGAGCTAATCGCTAGTGCTAATTGCTTCTTCTCACCCGTTCGGCCTGACTACTTTGGTATGGCCCGTGGTCTTCAGCTTGAAAACGTCGCCGGAGATCTTGTGATTGATCTGGATGTTGCTGTACTTGGTGACGCGGTAATCCCCTGACGGCTCGTCAAACCTCTGTTGCACCGTGACTCCGCGCGCGGGATCGATCCACAAGGTTATGGTCTGGAACATGTTGCGCACGCGCGGCGACTTAGGCGTCAGAACAAGCTTGGCCGCGTTGATACCCTCGACCTGTTCGGTGCCGCCGTAACTGACGTCATACGAGTTGGCCAGCTCGTGGCCTCGCCCACCGAATCCCAGCACCAGGAAACTCTCGAAGGCGGATTTGTTCTTGCCGGCGCTATATTCCGTGACCTGGTCGATGGAAGGCTGGTAGTAGCTGACCACGCCGTTACTGAACAAAACGTACTTCTTGTCGGGAGAAGTAAAGTCGGCAGCCATTTCCATGCTGTCGCCCTGACGGCGGAAGTACATTGTGCCCTTCTGGAAATCGTGGTCGTCGACGACTTTCTGATACGTGTCGGCCACAAAGTCGCACTGGGCGTTATGAAAGTTCGCCGCCGCCTTGTCCATGGCGTCGAGCACTGATTCCAGGTTCTGGGCCTGCGCCACGGACACGCCGCCGAGAACACACCAGCCCAAAATTGCAATAATTAATTTGTGCATATTTTCACTTGCTAAAGATGGAAACGGAATTGGGACGCGGGGTTGCTTCCGGGATGCGGCCTGCCTCAACGATGCACCCAAACCTTGTAGGCAACAATGTTGTGATGGCTGTCTTGCACACCCTGATAGCGATCAATGGTAACGTAGCCGGCAATCGGCTCGATGATGTGCAGCAGCGACTCGCGAACCTCGGTATCGGTGCCCGGCTTCACGGCTGATGCATCCACCTTGTACAGGAATCCGTCGCCTTCCTGCTGCACGACGACTTCAGTCTGATGTGGCGAACGCTCTACCGGCTTGTCGCGGAAGTTGATCCAGATAGGAGCGAGAAAGATGAACGCAAGGATCAGAGTGACCATCACATCGTAGTGGACGTTGCCACGCGGGTAAGTCCACCAGAAGTAGCCCCTGACCGTTTGTCCAAGCTTACTCATCCCTTAACAAGTCTAGAGAGGCCTACGCCGATGTGCAAGAAACCTCGCGGTTCGCTATTCATGCCCTCTCGTGGGATGCCAGCGGAAAAACGGCACTCTTGGACCACATCCCCTCATAATCACTCGTCATAAGCCAGATTTCTCCGGCAAAACATTTAATGGGCAGATGACGACGAAGGAAGCTTTCAACCGTAGCCAATGTCTCGACGTTCACTTCATCCGCTACTGTCAAATGCGGAACTACGTCGGAAAAGGTTCCGTTATAAGGTTGGTAATCAGGCCACATCTTCGCGAGGGTTTTGGTGATTTGTGCAAATTGTCCTGACTTGTCGGGGTGCAAATAGGCAGTCGCCGGAAACCGCCGAGCTTCCGTGAAAGAGAAAGGGAATGCCTCAATCGACATACAAATGTCTCGCAGAATTTTGATTTCCCCGAGTATGACCTGCGGCGGACGAAAAGGATAAAGCAGGGTGATGTGCGCCGGCACACCAAGACTGGCACTCCGATCGTATTGCAATCGCAGCGACGCGACGATTGGTTCAACTTCAGAAATCGGAATGATGACCGCCGACTCATTTCCCATGCGGTCGCCTTATGTTCTAAGCTCCACCACCGTCGCGCCGCCTCCGCCCTCGTTCTGCGGAGGCTCGCTGACGGTGGCGACGTGCGGATGACTTTTCAAATATTGCCGCAGCGCTTTGCGCAGGATTCCCATGCCGCTGCCGTGGACGACGCGGAGCCGAATTGCGCCCGCCAGGAAAGCACGATCGACGAACTTTTCGACCTCGCGAGTGGCTTCGTCCACAGTCTGGCCGATGACGTTGATTTCCGTGGGCACGCTCTCATCTTCGCGAGCCAGAGACACATTAATGCCGCGCGCACGCGCCGACGCCACAGGATTGCTGTCGTCGCGCGCCACAACGCTGGCGAAATCGTCGCGCGCCACCTTCATCTTCATGGGGCCGACGGCGACCTCGAAGCTGTCATCGTCGAAGTGGCGTACGACCTTCCCGTCGCGGCCCAGCGATTTGAGGCGCACGGTGTCGCCAACCGAGACGTGCTTCACTACATGCTGCTGCGCATCAGGGTCGCCTGTATCGGCGCCGGTGCTGTGGGCAACGACAGTTGAGTCGAATTGCTCGCGGAATTCGCGGCGCATCTTGGCGATGCGGCGCTCGGCGTCCTTGGAGAGCTTAAGCGCCTGGGCGCGGTCCTGCACGGCATTTACCGTCTCTCGCGCGCGATACTCGAAGTCACGCAGCACGCTTTCCAGCTTCTTCTCCAGCTCGCGGAGTTTTTCCTTTTGCTCCTTGCGGCCCTCCAGCTCAAGATGGTTGCGCTGGCGCGCTACTTCCTGCTCGCGGGCGCGAAGCTCGCTACGCTCGGAATCCAGCTGTCGCAGCTCGCTGTGCAGCCGATCCAGAAAGCGCGAGACGTCCTGCGACTGCGAACTCATGCGCTGGCGGGCGTCTCCCACAATGTGGAGGTTCAGTCCCAGCTTGTGCGCGATGTTGATACCTGCCGACGCGCCGGGCACTCCGACTCGAAGTTCGAATGTGGGCGCGAACGTGTTTTCGTCGAATCCGACGGCGGCGTTCAGCACGCCGGGAGTGTTGGCGGCATACACCTTCAGCGCTGTGTGATGGGTGGAGACGATGCTGAGACAGGACACGCGGCGGAAGTAGTCGGCGATGGCGACCGCCAGTGCGGCGCCCTCTTCCGGATCGGTGGCCGAGCCTAACTCGTCGAGCAGCACCAGCGATTGCGCGGTGGCGTGGTGCGAGATGAGATCGATGTTGGTGACATGCGCGGAAAACGTCGACAGGTTCTGCTCGATGGACTGGTAGTCACCGATATCGGCAAACACCGAGTCGAAGATGGGCAGCTCGGCGCGGTCCGCTGGAATGGGAATGCCCGACTGCGCCATCAGGGCCAGCAACCCGACCGTCTTCAGCGCCACCGTCTTGCCGCCGGTATTGGGGCCGCTGATGATGAGCTGGCGATGTTCGCTGTCGAGCTCGACGGTGAGCGGCACCACCGCAACTCCGCGACTCTTCAGGGTGCGTTCCAGCATAGGATGACGCGCATTGCGCAGGATGAGCGCATCACACGGAGCTGTGTCGGCTGAACCTTCAACCGGTGATGGCGTGACGGTTGACACCTCCGGCTGTGACGGATCAGTCACGCTGTCGGCCAGCAGCTTTACCGCAACACAGTTGTATTCCTCGGCGAAGCGCGCCTTGGCAAACTGGAGCTCCAATTCGGACAACACATTTACCGCGTGAGCCAGTTCATCGGCGCGTTCTCCCAGGCGGGCAGTCATATCGAGAAGGATGCGATGGATTTCCGCCTGCTCCTCTTCCAGCAGGCGGACGAGATCGTTGTTCTGCTCGATGGTTTCCAGCGGTTCGATGAATACCGTCTGTCCACTGGACGACGTTCCGTGCGCGACGCCCTGCACGCGGCGGCGTTGCTCCGTCTTTACCGGAATGACGAAGCGTTCGCCGCGAATCGTGACCAGTTCCTCCTGCACCGCACCGCCCTCGGAAAGCCGCCGCAGATAGGCCCGCAGCGACTCCTGGATCGTGCGCTTCTGTTTCTCGATCTCGCGCCGGATGCGCGCCAGCTCAGACGAGGCGCGGTCATCCAGAGTGCCGTCGGGCAGGATCTTGTTGCGGAAGTGACGCAGCAGAAGTGTGAAATCGGCAATGCCCTCGGAAAGCTCGTGTACGGCTTGCCATTTATCCTGTATAGCGGCTGCGGGATGAAGTGCGATCTCCCGCCACTCGGCGGCGCGATCGGCGAGCAGGAGCAGGTCGCGAATCTCGATGGTCTCCAGCGCGGCTCCGGCGATGCGTGCCTTGTCGATCAGCTGCGCTGGATCGAGCAGACCGTGGAAGTCAAATCGTCCTCCAGTCCGCAAGTATCCGCGTAACTCTTCGGTGAGCTGCTGCTGGAGCTCGATCCACTGGCGGTCACGCGAGGGCGTGAGCTGCATCACTCGCTCATGTCCGAGAGGCGAGGCGGTGCGTCCGGCGAGGAGTTGCCGGAATAGATCGAATTCCAGAACACGCTCGCTGGTGTTTGGGATGAGGCTCGGAGAATCCATCGCTGTGAGTTCTATGGTACAGGACGCCGAAAGTCGACAAATCGGGCGCAACCGTCGGCGTGATAGTAGCGACGACGCAGGTATTCACGAGTTATTTATCCAGCGGTGACGCCCGCGACTACCGCTCTAGCTGCTTGGCAGATACACTGATTCGGCGGATCTCTCACCGACCTAGGGTCAGCTCGTGATGGCGAGAATAAAGGGATCGTAACGGCGCACCCATTCGACAAGCTCAGGGCATAGCTAAAGCTATGCCCCTTCAAAGTAGAGGATCAATGCTAGAGCACTCCGATGCGTTCGTTTTTTTTGGCGCCACTGGCGACCTGGCCTACAAGAAGATCTTTCCCGCGCTGCAGAGCATGGTGCGGCAGGGCACGCTCAACGTGCCGGTGATTGGCGTCGCCAAGTCAGGCTGGACCGTCGAGCAGTTGCGGGAACGCGCCCGCGACAGCATTACTAAGCACGGCGGAGGCGTGGATGAGGAGGCGTTTCAGAAACTATGCGAGCTGCTCAGCTACGTTGACGGCGACTACAAGGACGAGAAGACTTACGCGACCTTGCGCGGCCTGCTGGGCGACGCTCATTGCCCCACGCATTACTTGGCGATTCCTCCCAGCATGTTTCCGGTGGTGGTTCAGGGCCTGGCAAAATCGGGCTGCGCGCAGAATGCACGCGTGATCCTGGAGAAGCCGTTCGGGCGCGATCTGGTGTCGGCGCGCAAACTCAACGAGACGCTGCACCAGGCATTTCCCGAGGAGAACATCTTTCGTATCGATCACTACCTGGGCAAGGAAGCGGTGGAAAACCTGCTGATCTTCCGCTTCGCCAATAGCTTTCTGGAGCCGATCTGGAACCGTAACTACGTTCAGAGCGTTCAGATCACGATGGCCGAGTCGTTCGGGGTTGAGGGTCGCGGGAAATTTTACGAGGAAGCCGGCGCGATTCGAGACGTGGTGCAGAACCACATGCTGCAGGTGGTGGCATTCCTGGCGATGGAACCGCCGACGACCATGTATGTCGATTCAGTGCGTGATGAGCAGGTGAAGATCTTTCGCACCATTCCACCGCTAAGTCCGGCAAACATCGTGCGCGGACAATTCAACGGCTATCGCAGTGAGCCCGGGGTATCGCCGCATTCAGATGTGGAGACGTTCGCGGCCCTGCGGCTGGAAGTCGACTCCTGGCGCTGGGCTGGTGTGCCATTTCTCATCCGTGCCGGCAAGCGCCTGCCGGTGACCGCGACCGAGGTTTTCGTGAAGCTGCGCAAGGCTCCGCTGAGCAAGATGGGCGGCGATGGCCGAAACTACCTCCGCTTCCGTCTGGGGCCTGACATTGAGCTAAGCCTGGGGGCGCGCGTAAAGCGGCCTGGACCGCTCCTGGTGCCTATGCCGGTCGAACTGTCGGCGGTGAAGTACACCAGCAACGACGAAATGGACGCCTACCAGCGGCTGCTGAGCGACGCCATGAGGGGCGATCCGATGCTGTTCGTGCGGCAGGACGCGGTGGAAGCGGCATGGGCGATCGTCGAGCCGATTCTTGGCGACTGCTGTCCGACGGAGCTCTACGAGCCGGGGACGTGGGGTCCGCCGGACTCGCGCGAACTGGCCGCCGACATTGGCGGGTGGCACGATCCGGCGTAGATGAAAGCACTAGCGAGCGATCAGTGGCCGAGCGTCGCCTGGCGGGGACGAATGTCGTATTGGCGGATTTTGTAGAGCAGAGCCTTGTAGCTGATATTGAGCTTGGTGGCGGCGCGCTTACGATTCCACGCGGTCTCTTCCAGCACCTGGGCGATCACTTCACTTTCCGCGCCATTCTTGAGATTGCGGACCATTTCCTTCAGATCAGGCTGCTGCTGCGGCCGTTTGTCGTCGGCGGAAGCGGCCGCCGCGTTCTGCGCGTCAGGATCTGGTCGTCTCTGCAACTCGCCAATGGCGGCGGACTCGTCGCCCAGCACCAGGAAGCGCTTCACGAAGTTTTCCAGTTCGCGAATATTGCCCGGCCAGGAATAGTTCTCGGTGGCTTCCACCAGGCGCTGAGAGACGCTGAGCGGCGCGCAGGCATACTTATCGGCAAGCTGGATCATGAAGTGCCGCAGGATCATGGGAATCTCTTCGCGGCGTTCGCGCAGAGATGGCATGCGCAACACGAAGCTGTTCAGGCGGTAATAAAGATCCTCGCGGAAGGTCTTCTGCGCGATGGCCTGCGGCATGTTGATGTTGGTGGCGGCCAGAACGCGGACATCGACCTGAACGGTGACACGTCCGCCAAGGCGCGAGAATTGGCCGTCCTGCAGAACCTGCAGAAGCTTGGCCTGTAGCGCGGGCGACATTTCGCCAATTTCGTCGAGCAGCAAGGTACCCTTGTTGCAGAGCTCGAACTTGCCGGGTTTGGCTTTGTTGGCGCCGGTGAACGCACCGGGCTCGTAGCCGAACAGCTCGCTCTCCAGCAGCTCGCTGGGAACAGCCGCGCAATTCACCTTGAGAAAAGTGCGATGAGCGCGGTCGGAATACTTGTGGATCAGGCGGGCCAGGACCTCCTTGCCGGTGCCGCTTTCGCCCAGTAACAGCACGGGAAAATCGTATTTGGCCACTTGCATGGCGTGAGCGCGAAGCTGGCGCATCAGCGGCGTGGCGGAGAAGAAATACACGCCCTCGCCGACTTCGATCGCGTCGCCCGCGCCGGGCGCGGCAGGGTCGGTATTCTCCAGGCAGAAACGCAGGACCTCGTCCATTTCTTCTTTCTGGACGGGCTTGGAAAGATAGTCCTGCGCGCCCAGCCGCATGGCTTGCGCTACTTTGCGGGTGTCGCGTACGCAGGACAGCATGACGACCTTGGTCGAGGGACGGGCTTCACGAATGCGCTGCAGTGTCTCCAAACCATCAGCGCCGGGCATCACCATGTCCAGCAGCACCAGGTCGGGGCTGTCGCGTTGGACCTTATCGACGGCCTCCAAGCCGTTGGAGGCGGTCGAGACGCGATAGGAATCCAGCTCCAGAACCGTCTGGAGATACCGCAGCATGCTAGGTTCGTCATCCACCACAAGAATGTGGGAAGTGCTCATTGCTCCTCCGCAAGGCGTTGGGGGGGAGGATTCAGCAATATCAGGCAAGAAAACTTGCTGCCGGTGCCCGGTTCGCTCTCGACCCAGATTTTTCCGCCTGCCGACTGCACCAGGCGGCGGGCAATGGCGAGGCCTAGCCCATGACCTTCGGCGCGCATGCCCTGAGGAACTAAACGGAAATACTCGTCGAAGATCTCCTGCTGGAACTCAGGCGCGATGCCGGGACCGGTATCGGCGACGGAAATGCGGCAGCAGTTGGGCGCATTCACGCGCTGGCGGCGGCGCTCCACAGTTGGCGGTCGCGCTACCGTTCGGCGCTCCCAAAAATACGGTTCCACATGCAGCCACACCGTCCCGGAGGCCGGAGTGTACTTCATGGCATTGTCGAGCAGGTTGGAAACGACGTGCTGAATCTTGTAGTAATCGAACGGAAACGGCTCAAGTTTGTCGTTGGGCAGAAAGTAGAAGGCGATGGCCTTATCCTGAAAGCGCTGCGACCAGACTTCGGCGATCTCGCGAATGCAGCCATTGATGTCGCCGAGTTCATAGTGCAACTCCAGGCGGTCAACCTTGAGGGCAGTGTAGGTCAACAGGTTTTGAATGAAGTTGGACAGGCGCGCGCCATTGGCCTGCATCTCAGTCAGAACTTCCATCTGGCGAGGGCTTAGAGGGCCGAGTTTTTCTGACAACAAGAGGTGCAGATACCCTGCCATGATCGCCAGCGGTGTCTTCAGTTCATGGGCTGCGGATGCTAAGGCATCGCGGCAGCAGCTGCAATGCTCGTGGCTGACCGGCTCTGGCGTGGGCTTTATTGGCGACATCTTAGCTGGCGGCATGGGGATAACCCCCTTCCGGCACCCGGGCGGCGAGGGTAAGTCCATGGCGTCCCCAGGATCAATCCCCGATCTGTGTTGTACAGGCATATTCTCGACAAAAGTCAGCCTTAGGTTTAATCGAGTTACAAATCCTCGGGAGATAGAGTGGAAACACTCTACAGGGGGAGAACTGATCTTACCGCAAACCGATGCATTGTCAATGCCAAACTGATTAATTCTCGGACAAAGTGGCACTTTGGTTTCGTTTTCCGGAAGCCATTTTCACCTTTATCGGGTATTCCTCTTCCGCTCTAGCGCAATAGATTGCAACGTCTGGCTTCGCCCGGCCCGTTGCGGTTCGGCCCTATGACTAACAAAGGAAACCGGTTGACCCAAACCTGGCATTTGGCTATCGATGTGCGTCATACATTTGTAATGTAGGAGCTGGCCTTTGCGTCGAACCGTATCCGTTGCCGAGCGCCGCGGTTGGGACCGGTTGCCTATTTCCATCCCCTTTTTCGTGCGGGGGAAGAACTCAAACGGGGAAGAGTTTCTGGAGTTTGCCACGGCGCTGAATCTGTCTGGCGGCGGCGTTTTGTTGGCGACTCGACGGTATCTGGATCCCGGCACGGAGATCACGCTCGAAATTCCAGTTGCATTGGTCAACAAGGCCCAACTCCCCAGGTCGGTATCCCTCTTACGTGCCACCGTCTTGCGATGTACGGCCGACCGGCAGTACTTTTTGCTGGGACTTCAGTTCCACGAACCGCTGGTAGATCAGGCGATAGGGGTGGAAGCCGGCAAGGCGCGATCCGTTGGGAAACTCACTTCCTCTGAGTGAAAACATTTGCATACTTTAGACGCAAAATAGTTCGCTTCTAATCTTTATCGGTAAGCCAAACCAACCCTGCAAAGCATATAATACCTTCCATTAACAATAGTTTACAAGGAATATGCGCATTTTATTGCAATGTGCAGGAACTTGGCGCAATAAATGCAAATCATTAGCACGCCGACTACTAGCCGACTATTAAAAGTACTGCGCGAGAACCGAGAATGCCACTTCTGGCGGGCTCGAACAACGAGAGTGCGATCACGGTACAACAGCTCCCCCCAGAGCCCGTGATCTTTGGGCAGACGCCCGCTATGCGCGACGTTCGCCAAAAGCTGGAGCGAGTTGCTGCCTCGAATCTCTCTGTGCTGGTCAGCGGAGAGAGCGGCACCGGCAAGGACATCGTCGCCCGCCTGCTGCACCTGTATTCGCCTTGGGCGGCTGGTCCCTTTGTGAAGGTGAATTGCCCGGCCATTCCGGGAACGCTTCTCGAAAGCGAACTGTTCGGGTATGAGCGCGGCGCTTTTACCGGCGCCTTCAACCCGAAACCGGGTAGAGTGGAAATGGCGCATCGCGGCACGTTATTTCTGGATGAAATTGCCGAGTTGGATGCCATGCTGCAAGCTAAGCTGCTGCAGCTTCTGCAGGACGGGCAGTTCAGCCGGATTGGCGCTCAGGAAGACAAGAAAGTGGAAGTCCGGGTGGTGTGCTCCACCAACCGCGAGCTGCATGAGGAGATTGAACAAGGCAACTTCCGTCCCGATTTGTTTTACCGGATCGCGACCATGACCATCCACCTGCCGCCTCTGCGGGAGCGAGCGGTGGATTTGCCGATTATCTGCGACTACCTGCTGCAGTATTACAACGAGAAGTTAAACGGGCGCGTAGTGATGGTGCGGCCGGCGCTGATGGCCAAGATGCAGCGCTACTCGTGGCCGGGCAATATCCGGCAGCTGGAAAACCTGGTCAAGCGCTATGTGGTCATGGGCACGGAGGATGTGATTTTGAGTGAACTGCTGGAGCCCAATGAGCGCGATACCGTGGATACGCTGGTGCTCGAGGGTCCAGTGTCGCTGAAGAAATTGACCCGGCAGACCGTGCGCAAACTGGAAGCCCGTATTATCCTGAATGCACTGCACGCCAACAATTGGAACCGCAAGAAAGCGGCGCGCTCGTTAGACATCAGCTACCGCGCCTTACTGTACAAGCTCAAGGAAGTTGGAATTCCGCAACGGCGTTCCAGTACCACCACAAAAACCGAAGAAGACGGGGCCGAGTAAATCACCGAGGTGAGAGATGTATTTGGAGCGACAGACTTTGGGGAAACGAATTTTTATAGTGACAGCCATCATGCTGCTCGGGCTGTGGACGCTGGCAGCCTATGGCCAAGACAATGCCGCGCAGCAGGGATCCGATTCCGCGCCGGCTGCGCAGCCGGTCATTCCTGACAGTTCCAGCAGCAGCGCCAACAGCGGTAAAGATGTGGCTAAGACGACGACGCTGCCCTCCACGGGTAGTCCGCACCCGCATGTGGCCAATGTTCGTCCGGATACTTACGTTATCGGCGTCGGTGACGTACTGGACGTCAACGTGTGGAAAGAGGGCGAGCTCTCCAAGGTGGTTGGCGTGCGCACCGACGGAATGATCACGCTGCCTTTAATTGGCGAGATCAAGGCTACAGGGTTGACTCCGGTGCAATTACAGGAACAGATTACGGCCTCGCTATCGAAGGTGATGTCGGACCCGCAAGTGGTGGTCATGGTGGGTGCCGTGAACAGCATGAGCTTTAACATCATGGGCCAGGTTTACAAGCCGGGATTCTTCCCTCTCTCCCGGCCGATCACGATTCTGGATGCCATCGCGCTGAGCGGTGGTTTCCGCGATTTTGCCAAGCAAAAGAAGATTTATATTTTGCGCGCAGCTCCGGATGGTACGCAGCAGAAGATTCACTTCAACTACAAGCAAGTGATCAAGGGCCAGAACATGTCGCAGAACATCTTGGTCGAACCTCACGATACCATTGTGGTGCCATAAGTGGCGGGTTCAGCGGGGGCGACGGGAGGATGAGATGAAACGGCAATTAAGACCAATTTTGGCCGCAGCCGCGCTGTTTTGCGCACCGCTGGCCTGGTCGCAGAGCGGTTCAACGGATTCGGGCACAAGCACGCCGAGCGTTCCGCAGCAGGCCGGTTCTTCAATCTGGCAAAACAGCACGCCGGATCAATCGCAAAGCGGCACGACCAACCCACCGCCAGGCAGCACGACGAACCCACCGCCGGGCAGCACGACCAACCCGCCGCCAGGCAGCGCGGTGGATCCGGCGCAAACTGGCTGGCCGAATGCGTCAATGCAAAGCGGGTCGTCGAGTGCGCCGCAAAACGGCGCGCCGGATGCATCCTCGCAAAACGGATCCTCGGATCAGTCGCAAAATGGCGCACCGGAGCAGGATACGACGCTACCCGGCGGCATGGCTGACGGATCGGAGCTGGGTCTGGGAGGTCCGCAGGCCACGTTCACCCATCCTGAAAAGCTGCCGGCCATGAGTCTGTTCAGCGATCAGGTGTCGCATACGGGATACACTTTCAACTTTTCTGTGGGTGAAGTAGCGCAATATCTCTCGGGCGGATACGTCGGTAGTTCTCCGTCGTACTGGGACAATTTGACCTTGTTCAACGGGGGGCTCAATATCGTGCAAGCCCGGCCGACGATACTGTGGTCCCTGGGTTATAACGGCGGCGTCAGCACGACCACGGGATCGACTTATTCCACCTACTCCAACCTGAACCAGGCCGTCAACGCGCACATCATTTGGGCATTCGCCAAGCGCTGGCAGTTCCGCTTCAAGGACAGCTACTTCTACTCGGATGATCCGTTCCAACCGTTCTTTACGTTTCTAGGTTCGCCGACGCCGAACAATCCCAATCCGGTAATTTATTTTCCGCAAACCGTATTGGAGCAGAATCAGGGGACGGCAGACATAACTTATCTGTTGGGGCCCCACGATAGCGTCGATTTTTACGGTGGCGAGAGTTTCCAGCACTATCTCAGGGGTATCGAGACGTCGTCCGCTGGCAGTTTTAATCCGGGTGCGTTGTGGAATTCAACCACCTACTCCGGCGGAGCGTTTTACCAGCACGTATTCACCCCCAGGGTCAACGCCGGAACGGGATATATTTTCACCGCCATGGATTTCGGCCACGGAGAATCGCGTGCCGGCGTGGGAATGATCCAGACCTACGTCAACTACAAAATCAGCCCCCGAATGACGATCTCCGGATGGGTAGGACCGGAGCACACGGGTACGAAAGATATCGTGCCGCTGATCTGCTTCCCCAGTGGCTGCCTGATCGAGGTACAACACGCCACTTACTGGAACGTCGCCGAGGGAGCCACCTTCAGCTACGCTGCCGCGCATGGCAACTCGTTTGGTGCGCAGTACAGCCATAGCATTACGAATGGCGGCGGCTTGTTTGGTGCGGTAACTTTCTACCAGGCCGTAGTGACTTATAACCGTCCGATCAACCGCGCATGGAGCTTCTCGGCTGGCGCGTTGTACAGCAACAGTGAGTCGGTATCGAATATTGAAGGGCAGAGTTATCTGCACGGTACGCAGGGCACGGTCACCTTCTCTCGCAAGCTCAACCAGGACTGGAACCTCAGTTCCTACTATGCAATCATCCACCAAGACCAAAACTACTACGGCAATCTGGGACTGCCGACCTCCGTGCTCACCAGCGGCATCGGAGTGACGGTTCAGTATGCCTGGAATCATTCTCTGGGACGGTGAATTATGGCGCAAGAATTTGATGAACAGAAATCAGGACAAGGCTTTGATGAGTACTGGGCGATCGTGCTCCGCCGCAAGTGGTGGATTTTAGGGCCGCTCTTCTTCGGATGGCTGATTGTTTTTGCCTCCGCGTGGTTTTTGCCGCCCACCTACATCTCCGAGAGCACGGTCCTGGTGGAACCACCCAAGGTTCCCAGCAACCTGGTCGAACCCAACGTGCAAGTGGACTTGGCGGACCGGGTGCAGAGCATGAGCACGCAGGTGGAAAGCCGTACCCGTCTGCTCAATCTTATCCAGCGCTTTAACCTGTATCCCGGTTACGCAAACTCCCCTGATGATCAGGTCGTCAAGATGCGCGACGACATCAAGATGGAGCTGGTGAAGAGCGATACGAACACCTCCGGCAAAGCGGAGATCGTGGCGTTCAAGGTTTCCTTCAAGGCTCCCACTGCCGACATTGCCCAGAAGGTGACCATTGCCCTTACGTCGTTCTTTGTCGATGAGAACGTGCGCGCCAGTCAGGAGCAGTCGGAAGCGACCACGCTCTTCCTGGACTCGCAGGTGAGAGCCGTAGGGCAAACCCTGGCTGATGAGGAAGCCAAAGTGCGGGCTTTTGAAGCCGAGCACGACGGATCGTTGCCGCAGCAACTGGACAGCAATCTCCGCATTCTGCAGGGACTGCAGCAGCAGATGCAGGCCGCCCAAGCCGGTCGCGAACGAGCCATGCAGCAGCAGACCTATCTGAACTCGCTGCAGAGCCAGTATCAGAACATGAGCGATACTGCCATGGCTCCAGCCAGCATCGATTCGCAGCTGGACAGTGCGCGCTCCAATCTCGCCGCCATGGAAGTGCGGTACACCGACGACCATCCTGACGTGAAGAAGCTGAAGGAAACCATCGCGTCGCTGGAAAAGCTGAAGAAGGAAATGGCGAACGAGGCTCGCGACAGCAGAGAGTCCGACAGCGAAACGCCCCAGGCGGTCCAGCAGAGCAACGCCATGTTGCAGCTGCATACCCAGATGAGGCTCAACAAAATGGAGATGGACCAGGCCACCCAGGCGATGCAACGCGCGGAGCAGTCCGGCCAGGTCTACCAGGCGCGCCTGAACGCCACTCCGGCGGTGGAAGCGCAGATGGCCGACATGATGCGCGACTTCGGCAACCTGAAAAAGGAATACCAGGAACTGCTGGCCAAGAAAACTGAGTCGGCCTTGGCTACCAGTCTGGAACGGCAGCAACAAGGCGCGCAGTTCCGCGTCATCGATCCGCCCAGCCTTCCCGACAAGCCGAACTTTCCTGACCGCTTCAAGTTTTCGCTGGCGGCCATTGGCGCCGGGTTTGCACTGGCGATCCTGTGCGGATTTGGAGTGGAATTCCTGGACGACCGCATCCGCGGCGAGCAGGCCCTGAACGAGGCAGTCAACCTGCCCATCCTGGCCGAGATTCCAGAGCTGTCGACGCCGAAGGAGCTGAAGCGTGCCCGGTGGGTGCCCAGGTTTGCCCTGGCCGCCACCATCCTGGTGCTGATCTTGCTTCCATCGGGCGTTGTTTACGCCTATTACTGGGGATAGTGAATGTATAAACAATTCTTCGGGCTGACGCGGAATCCGTTTGAGATCAGCCCCGACCCGTATTTTTATCATCCAACGCCCCGGCACAATGAAGCTCTGGCCAACTTGCATTACGGGGTTGGCCGGAGAAAGGGCTTCATTGTGATCACCGGGGAGGTGGGCACCGGCAAGACGCTGTTGGTGCGATGCCTGCTCTCGGAGTTGCGTAAGAACAATATCGCCTTCGGTTACGTCTTCAACCCGTTGCTGCCGGTGGTGGAGTTCTTCCAGTACATCATGGCCGACTTTGGGTTGCCCTACTCGGGACGCACCAAGACCGAGATGCTGCTGGATCTGAACCGTTTCCTTATCCAGCGCCATGCCCGCGGCCTGATTACCGCCCTGGTGGTGGACGAGGCGCAAGCCCTGCGGCAGGAGTTGCTGGAAGAAATCCGGCTGCTGACCAACCTGGAAACTTCGCAACAGAAGCTTCTGCAGATTGTGTTGATGGGCCAGCCGGAGCTGGAAATCGTGCTCGACTCTCCCGAGTTGCGGCAGTTGAAGCAGCGGGTTGCCCTGCGCTGCCAGTTGCAGCCTCTGGACGAGTCGCAGACCCACGCTTACGTTCTCTCGCGGTTGGAGCGCGCGGGAGCCACGCCGGAGCCACCGGTGTTCTCCGAGGAAGCGCTCGCCAAAATTTTCGAATATTCGCGCGGCATTCCGCGGATTATCAATACGCTTTGCGAAAACTCCCTGGTCAATGCTTTTTCTTGTGAGCAGCGGTCGGTGACCGCGGAAATGATTACCGACGTGGCCGCTGATTTCAGGCTCATCAGCCCAGCCCTGCCCGAGGAAGTTTCGCTGGCTGCGGCCGCCGGCGCCGAAAACAATGAGAGTCTTCTGCGCTCCCTGTTCCGCATGGTGCGGAGCATGGATAACCAGACACTGGAAGCCAACAAAACGATGCCAACTACTGCCGTGAGGAGAGTTTAACCATGAGTCGAGTGTACGAAGCATTACAACGTTCCCAAGGTGAAAGTCCCAATCCCAGTGCCTCGCCTTTGGTTACAGATCAGCCGGAAGTTGCTGCTGAAGGAGCGTCTGCGGTTGCAGATGAAGCGTCGGGTGTGCCCCTGTCATCAGCCGAGCCGGTGGACGCAAGTTGGCTGAACGTGCCTGCCGAGCGGGTTCTGCATCCTGTGCCCACTCCGGAACAGCGATTGGTCACCATGACCGACCCGGAGAGCACGGGCGCCGAGATGTTCCGCGTATTGGCAACCCGCCTGGCGCACATGCGGCGCAAGCGCAACCTGCACAAGCTGCTCATTACCAGTTCGGTGGTCGACGAGGGCAAATCGGTTGTAGCTTCCAATCTGGCCTTGACGCTGGCCCGGCGTTCCGGCGAACGGGTGCTGCTGATCGAAGCCGATCTGCGCCGTCCCAGTATCACTCCCCTCATCTCCAATTCGCCGCTGCGCGGGATCTCCGAGTGGAGCGAGGGCAAGCTGGCGTTGGGAGATTCTCTCTACCGGATCGGAGACTTGCCGGTGTGGGTGCTCGCGGCCGGTCATCCCATGGACGAGCCACTGCCCCTGCTGGAGTCCGATCGCTTCGCCAAGATGCTGGACAGCGTCGCGCAGAGCTTCGACTGGGTGCTGCTGGATGCCACACCGCTGTTGCCTATGGCCGACTCGACTTCGATCGCGCGCCTGGTGGATGGCGTTCTGGTGGTCGTGCGCGATGGTTATACCCGCAAGAAGGTGTTGAACAAGGCGATTGCAACCCTCGACAAGACCAAGCTTCTTGGTGTGGTGTTCAACCAGGCCTCCATGTTGAATGTCAACTACGACCAGTATTACGGTTCGTACTACACCTCCGGCAAATCGAAGAAAGATGCCGAGAAGGACGCCAAGAAACAAGCCAAGGAAGCCAAGAAGCAAGCCAAGAGAGAAGCGGACCAGGTCAAAGCGGCTTCGGCATGATTCGTTTGTTTAACGCCTACTTCCCCACCCGCACACTGTTGCTGACGGTGACCGAGGCTTTACTTGTCACATTGGCCTTTACAGTGTCGGTGGTGTTCTGGGCGGGGACAGCGATGGATGCCAACATCTATCTGCTGTACGAAAACGGCTTCGGACGAATCGGCCTGGTGGTTGGTATCTTCGTTCTGTTGATGTACTACTTCGACCTGTACGACTCCATCGTGCTGTCTAACCGGCGCGAAGTCGTCACCCGGCTGGTCGGAGTTCTGGGCTGCGCCTTCGTGGCCCTGTCGGTGCTCTATTACGCGTTCCCCGAAATCAGCCTGGTGGGCGGCACGTTGTGGCTGGGCGTCGCCATCGTAGGGGTCACAGTCCCCGCCTGGCGCAAGCTCTTCTTTGTCCTGAACCGCTCCGCCCGCTTCTCTGAGCGCGCCATCCTCTATGGCGACGGTCCCCTGGCCCTGCCCTTGATGGAAGAGATCGCCAACCGCTCCGAACTTGGAGTGCGGGTGGTCGGCTTTATCGGCAACAGCACGGAAACCACTGCTGGCATTCCCCGTTTCGACGAGGACGATTTGCAGGACGTGGTGTTGCAGCGCAATGTGCGGCGCGTCGTGGTGACCATGGGCGACCGCCGGGGCAAGCTGCGTGTGGATCAACTGCTGAAGCTGAAGACCCAGGGCGTCCGCATTCAGGATGGTCCGGAGTACTACGAGAGCATTACGGGGAGAATCCCGCTCGAATCCGTACGGCTGAGCTGGCTGATATTTTCGCCTGGGTTTCATGTTCGCGCTGCCCTGCGTTTGTATAAGCGAATGTTTTCGCTGCTGTTGGGCAGCCTGGCCATCGTCCTGACATCGCCCATTATGTTGCTGGCCACCATCGCCGTTCGGCTTGACTCGCACGGGCCGGCGATTTTCCGCCAGAAGCGCGTGGGCGAACATGGAAAACTGTTTACGGTTTACAAATTCAGGTCGATGTTCGAAGGATCGGACAAGACCAGGCTGACTCCGGCCGAACACGGCGATCCGCGGGTCACCCGCGTAGGCAAGTGGCTGCGCCGCACCCGCGTGGATGAGTTGCCGCAGCTGTTCAACATCGTCAAAGGAGACATGGCTTTCGTCGGCCCGCGGCCATTCGTTCCCGAACAGGAAGAAGAGTGTGCCGCCCAGATTCCGTTTTACCGGGAGCGCTGGCTGGTGAAACCCGGCGCCACAGGATGGGCGCAGATCAATCGCGGCTATAACGCGACCCTGGAAGATAATCGGGAGAAGCTGGCGTACGACTTGTTCTACATCAAGAATGTGTCTTTCGGGCTGGACCTGTTCATCATGTTTTCCACGATAAAGATACTGCTGTTAGGCAGAGGCGGGCGATAACGCTCTCAGCGATTTCCCGTCAGGTGCTGTATTCTAATCAATTCGAAATAACAGCCGTCGCGGCAGGCTGGTCGATCAGAAGTGCGGCAGCTGTGACTTACGGGGGAATGAACTTTCCATGAAAACAGCTCTCATCACAGGAATTTCCGGTCAGGACGGCAGCTATCTCGCCGAATATCTCCTCGACCTCGGGTACAAGGTTTATGGCCTGGTGCGGCGCGAGACCGACACTGTGCGCTTCCTGCACGCCATCCAGGACAGGATTGAACTCCTCTACGGCGATATGCGCGATCCCGTTTCGCTGGAGGTTGCGTTTGCCAAAGCTTCACCAGACGAAATCTACAACCTTGCAGGCCAGGTTTTTGTGCCGACCAGTTGGCATCTTCCCGCTGAGACCTTCGACATTAACGTGGGCGGCCTTGCCCGGCTGCTGAACATGGTGGAGCGTCTGAAGCCGGAAACGCGTGTCTACCAGGCGTCCAGCTCTGAGATGTATGGCAATCTGAACGGATTGCGGAACGAAGAGACGCCGCTGCGTCCCACCTCACCCTACGGCGTCTCCAAGACTGCTGCGCATAATCTCTGCGGCGTCTACCGCGCTCGCGGGATTTTTGTGGTGGGCGGCATCCTGTTCAATCACGAGTCGCCGCGCCGAGGACCGGAGATGGTGACCCGCAAAATCACTCTGGCGGCAGCCGACTGGGCGCACGGCAAGAAGAACAAGCTCAAGCTGGGCAACATGCAGGCGCGTCGCGACTGGGGTTTTGCCGGCGACTACATTCGTGCCATGCACGCTATGCTGCAACAGGAGAAGCCCCAGGATTACGTGATTGCCACCGGCGGGTCGCACAGCGTGTATGAATTCGTGGTCGAGGTGCTGCGCTGTCTGGATCTGGTTCCCGCGGATCGCGAAGTCGCCGATGTGGTGAACGAATACGTGGAGGTCGATCCCAAGCTGTTTCGCACCGGAGAAATTCACGATTTGCGTGGGGATGCAACGCTGGCGCGCCGCGACTTGAACTGGACGCCCGAGGTTGACTTCGAGGGCCTGGTCCGCATGATGGTTGAGTCCGACACGGGCGTTGTGGGCAAAGGGCGACCGGCCAAGGGCCAGTTCGTCAAAAGCAGTGCGTAGATTGGGATGGCTCTCCCGTTCAAGTCAAAGGCGAAGTCCCTCAGCGGCTAAAGCCGTATCGATTTTGCCGAAGTTGCGGACGGCCTGAAGGCCGTCCCCTTCGAAAAGCCACGCTGACCTTTTGTCAAAGTGTTTTGGTCACGATCACGCGCGTAAAGAAGCGAACTACTACATGGTATCCAGTGCTCAGATGACTCCCGCACCTGAAAAGCAAAGAAAGTCACTCGTCGGCCGACTGTTCACGTGGGCTGTCATTGCATTCGTCGTGCTCGTAGTGCTGGTGGTATACGCGGTCGTCAACAATAACTATTCCTTCCACCATACTTCCCGCGCCGAGTTCGATGCGCAGCTCAATCATGCCATCGAGACCTCGACGCAGTGGATTGTGCAGCAGACCGATATACAGGGAAACCCGCCCTTGATGTTCATGATTGGCGACATGGCGGAAATGTCGGGCGATCCTCGGCTGAAGAGCTTTATCTCCGCTTATCTCGCCAGCCCACGCGTGCGAGTTCCCGGCCATCCGGTCACGTGGTATTACGCCCACTGGGCCGATCCCAGCGTGCCCCTGCCGATGCTGACCGCTTCCGATGTGCCCTCGTTAGGCTGGCAAGATCGGTGGTTTACCTACGGCACCGCTCCCGATCGCGTGGCCTTGCCGGAGGACGATCAGGCTGACATGTTCTCCCCGACCAAGTACAACTGGGGGAAGCGGCTCCATCTTCAGCTCATAGCCCTGGATATATACCGTCATTACAACGGCCCCTCGCCGAGGCTGGATGCCGCCATCATTCCTGTAACCCAGGGCGTGGCGAATGACGCCTATTGGGACTTCCGCGTGAGCGACTCGTATCCGCAGCGCAGCGCGTTTCTGCTGGCCGCCGGACAGCCCGAGCTGGTGAAGAAGCGTTGGATTGAACGCATCCTCGACCGGCAAAACCCGGATGGTTCGTGGAACTATTGCTGGTACGGCTGGTGCCGCGGCGTCTTCGAGTTCAGCCTGACGCAGGAGGACCAGGGACATACGACCGTGCAGGCTGCCTGGGCGCTGTATCAGTTGAAGTATCGCTACGCGGACTGGATCGACCAGAATTTCAAGTAGTGGCTGCGATGCGGGAAATTTTCAGTCCTGGTGCATAGGCAATGGGTGGAGCACGCCTTCCAGGCGTGCATTGGTGGATGCATCCAGGGATCCGCGCTTTAGCGCCTGCGGTAAGGTTTTTCCTTTACCTCAGTGGCTAAAGCTAGCTTCATTTCCAGTCCGCAGCTGCACCGCTGAAGCGGTGCTCCACCCTGCACCGCAGGGATGAGTGTGCATTAGCTGTCCCAGACGAGAAATAGCTCGGTACTTCAGGGAAGTCGCCGGCGAAGTCCAAACGGTTCTCAGCGCGCCAGCGAACTGAAGTGGACGCCAAGAAAGTACGCCCACAGGAAAATCGCGAGAACACCTTTCCAAAAACCCAACTGCAGGAAGCCAATCGTGAACAGCCACGCGGCTGTCCACAAGACGCCCCCGAAGGTATGCTGCTCAATTTTGATTTTCTCCATATTCTCTCCGCAGGTATCTGAGGTCACAGGTGATCTCCAAAGCAGGTTTCTCTCAAAGCCCTCCAAGTTACCTTCACACATGGCACGACGATTTGTCAGTGATGCAAGGCGCGCCGGGAACAGGCTGCGGAAAGAGTCGCCCCTTCAAAACTAAAACAGCCGGCACCCAATGCGGGATGCCGGCCGCGAATCGACGCTGCGAATTTCCTTCAGTGCTTTTTCTCGGTCGGCGTCTGAAGCAAAACGGAAATCGTGCCATCGTCGAAGTTGCCGGTCGCGATATCGAGGTGGCCATCGCCGTTGAAGTCCGCTGGCAGCGCGTTCCAGGGACGGTTGCCGCATGGGAAGAACAGTTGTGGCTGAAAGGTCCCGTCGCCGTTACCCAGCAGAATGTTGACGCCGGCTTCGTGGGAATTTGCCACTACCAAGTCCAGCTTGCCGTCCTGATTAACGTCTCCGACGTCGACTCTAACCGCACCCTCCGGAACCGGATAGTCTACGGGTGCGCGAAACGTGCCATCCCCATTGCCAAGCAGGATCGCGACCGCTCCGCCGTCGGAACCCGGGATGCCAACGGCGAGGTCGAGTTTCCCGTCGCCATTGAAGTCCGCGACGACGACCCCTGTGGGATTGAGACCGGCGGGATAGTCAACGTGCGGTCGAAACGTCCCGTCTCCGTTGCCCAGGAGAACGGAAACATTACCCGTCGAAAAGTTGGAGGTGACCAGGTCGAGTATGCCGTCTCGGTTGAAGTCTCCGGTAGCCACCGTGGTTGAGAAGCCCCCGGCTTCATATTCAACACCGGGACGGAACGTGCCGTCCCCGTTGCCCAGCAGGACAGAGACACCTGAGTCCGCAATTGCCAGGTCAAGCTTTCCATCCCCGTTGAAGTCCGCCGTAATCCCGTGATAGCCACCGGCCTCCGAGTACCCGACCATCGGTAGGAACGTGCCGTCCCCGCGTCCCATTAATACGGCCAGCCCAGGCCCCCAATTGGATGTGGCGAGATCGAGTATCCCATCGCTGCTGAACACCCCAACGATTGGGACTTGGGTACTACTGCCAGCGGGATAGTCTGCGTGGCTCCGGAACGTGCCGTCTCCGTTACCGAGAAGAACGGAGACTGTGCCGGAGCCGTCGTTGGCGGCGACTAAGTCCAGCTTGCCATTGTGGCGAAAGTCGGCGGTTGCGATGTACTGAGGATTCGCGCCGACGGTGTAATTGACCCGCGGTTCAAACGAAACCGTGGATGTCGGGTTGTTGATCGGGAGAAATACGACGTTCGAGGTACCGCCGCCGGGTGTGGGATTCACAACCGTGATCCAGGCGGTGGTGGCCTGCTCGGTATCTGAGGAGAGAATGTAGGCATATAGCTTCGAACCATTCACATACGCGGTGGTTAGAGGACGACCATTCCAGTTTACGACCGAGTCTGACACAAACCCGGTTCCATTGACGGTCAACTCAAAGGTGATACCGGGTACGCTGGGTGCAAAGGCGGAGGGAACCAGCGGCTGACTGATGAGGGGCACAGGGTTCTGCGCCGTGACGATCGTCGTCGACAACAGCAGGAGAATGACAACGCTGAAGATACGGGCTGGAAGGGTGAGCTTGCAGGTCATGAAGGGACCTCCTTTGGAAGACGGGCGCATCCGCACGGGTGGGAGCAGGAGAGTGCGAGGTCTTTTCTCCCTCGGCGCGGAAGAGATCGGAGTGGGTGGGAAAGACCGGGTGATCTTCTCCCGAGACACCCATCAGAATTTCACACTGCCGCTGTTCGATTGTCGGTGATGTGCAGTACTGCCGGATGTGATGAGAGTTGCGTCTACGCTGAGGTCAGAACAGCCTTCGCCGCAACATGCCAGCCAGACCGAAAATGCCAGAACCGAACAGCATGATGGTGCTTGGCTCGGGAGCCGTGCCTGTCGTGCTCGTGGTGCTGGTGGTGCTGCTGCTGCTGGTGCCCAGAACGGTAAACGACTCCGAAGGAATCGTGCCTACTTCGCTGTTAGAGCATTTCTAATTTAAGTATATACAGTCTTGTGACATAATGCTTCTGCCGGTAAAGGAGAGGCATGAATGCAATCCTATTCGCAGGACTTGCGCGAGCGGGTGTTGCGGGCACTGGAT
>JBEKXQ010000068.1:0-23504 GCA_049511915.1 Candidatus Korobacteraceae bacterium | reverse complement strand
ACGGGGCACAACACCCGGGATCCCAGCGTCCTTCGTCGTTGACAGGGGCTGGATGCCGCGAACCGAACTCGCGCCTCCGGCGGAGGGAGAAAAATGTTCTTGACATCCCCTCTTATAGAACACGCCATAGCACTCACAATCCGACACCCGAGCTGCGGGAGCGGATCACCTGCGTGAAGGGACGTTTCGTCAACGATCAGCCTGAGACGCCACCAACAGCGGGCTTCATTGACTTGCCGGTTCCGCCAAAGTAAGATTCGCTGCCAATGATCGGCCAAACTATCTCGCATTACCGCATCCTCGAGAAGCTGGGCGCGGGCGGAATGGGAGTGGTCTATAAGGCCGAGGACATACGGCTCGACCGCTTCGTTGCTCTTAAGTTCCTGCCCGAAGACCTGGCCCAGGATCACCAGGCTCTGGAACGATTTCGGCGGGAGGCGAAAGCTGCATCGGCGCTGAACCATCCCAACATTTGCACCATTTACGACATCGGCGAAGAAAACGGCCGGGCCTTCATCGCCATGGAGTTTCTCGATGGTGTAACCCTGAAGCATCTCATCCTGGGCAAGCCACTGGAAATTGAGCTGCTGTTGGACCTGAGTACGGAGATTGCCGACGCGCTCGACGCAGCGCACAGCGAAGGCATCATCCATCGCGACATCAAGCCTGCAAACATCCTCGTGAGCCGGCGCGGCCACGCCAAGATCCTCGACTTTGGGTTGGCGAAGGTTACGGCAAAGGTCGCGGCCAACGGACAGACCGCCACTGGGCTGGCCTCCGATGCCGACCACCTGACCAGTCCGGGGGCGACGCTGGGTACCGTTGCCTACATGTCGCCCGAGCAATCCAAGGGCAAAGAACTGGATGCACGAACGGACCTGTTTTCCTTTGGGGCGGTTCTCTACGAAATGGCGACCGGGACGTTGCCCTTCCGCGGAGAAAGCTCGGCGCTGATTTTCGACGCCATTCTCAACCGCGCTCCAGTACCGGCGATCCGATTGAATCCCGACATGCCGGCCGAGTTGGAACGGATCATCGATCGGGCCTTGGAGAAAAATCGCGATCTCCGTTATCAGCACGCGTCGGAGATGCGCTCTGAGTTGCTGCGCCTGAAACGCGATACGGGAACGGGCCGTGTAACGGCGGCTAGTTCGGGAACGACGCTGGCGGTGCAAGAGACGAGTATTTCTCAGCTGGCCTCGGCCTCGTCGATCAGCGCCGGGTCAGCAACTGCGGCACCACCCCACTTCGCACAGACCAGCGGCAGCTCCGCAGTGGTCACGGTGGCGAAGCAGCACAAGTTGGGATTTGCGGCCGCTGCCGTTGCCATCTTGATCGTCCTCGGCGCGGCGGGTTTCGGAATCTATTCCTTGTTGCATCGTCCTGCCCCAGCACCCTTCCAGAAATTCACGGTCACGCGCGTCACGGATTCGGGCAAGGTGGCGGGAGCAGCCATTTCTCCCGACGGAAAGTACGTGCTGAGCGTAACCGATGACAGCGGGCAGCAAAGTCTCTGGCTTTGCAATGTGCCCACGGGAAGCGTTACGCAAGTTATCCCGCCCTCGGCTACGGATTATCTGGGCCTCGCCTTTTCGCCGGATGGAAACTACATCTATTTCAGCAAAGCCGAGAATGCCAACCGCACTCACTACAACCTCTACCGCTCTCCAGTATTGGGGGGAGAGGCGCAAATTGTGGTGCGGAATCTCTCCAGCGAAAGCCTCACTTTTTCTCCCGATGGACAGCGCATCGCGTATATACGCGAGAACGATCCGGAAATCGGCAAGTACCGCATCCTCTCGGCATCTTTAGAGGGCAGCAACGAAACGGTGTTGCTGACTGAGCCCGCGGTGAACGTACCGGACTTCCTGGCATGGTCTCCGAAGGGAGATGAGATTTACAGCTCCCGGGTGGGCGGAAACGGGGAGCGGGCCGCGATTGATGTCCTCGATGTGCATACCGGCAAGTTGCATCGCTTCGTAGCTTTCCCGAATGAGTTTCTCGCCGAAATCAAATGGTCGCCGGTTGATCGTGTGCTATTTGTCATGCATGGGCAAACCGGAGCGAATGGCATAAAGGCTCAAATCGGGTTCCTGCGCGAAACGGGAGGAGAGATCGAGCCCATAACTCGCGACTCCAACCGATATGCGACCGTCACGGTTTCCGCCGACGGAAAAACGCTCGGCACCGTTCTGGTTCGAAGTGAGGCAACGGTTTTCGTCCTCTCCGATACCGGCCACGGCTTTGCCGAGCCGCGCCCCGTCCTCTCGCAAGCCAATGACTTCGACGACTGGAGCAGCCTTCACTGGAGTGCCGATGGCAATCTTCTGCTGAACAACTTTGGCCGCCTGCTCAAAGTGGGGTTTGACGGCAAGAATCAAACCCAGCTTCTGGCGGATGCGAGTGCGCGAATGTTCACCCCCTCCTCGTGTGGCACGAAGTACCTTGTTCTCGGTTGGCAAGGTCACGGCGGCACAAATTCGAGAAGTATCTGGCGCACCAATGCGGATGGGTCCGATCCGCTGCAACTAACCCACGGAAATGAAGATCGTTCGCCAGTTTGCTCGCCCGATCAGAAATGGTCTATTACTTCGATAATCGTGATTCGAAGGTCCATCGTGCGCCGGTGGACGGCTCCGGCAAGTCGGAAGCAATTTTGGATTTGCCCCCAGGGTTACTTGGTAGCTGGAGCGCTCAGTTTTTCTCCTGACGGCAAGACTCTAGCAGCCGCTCTGCTGGACTCGCAGCGGCGTGGGACAAAAATAGCGCTGTACGATCTCGGATCGGCAAGTCCGCCGCGCATGCTCGACGCCAGCCGTCGTACGCGTGGCTTGCAGTTCACCCACGATGGAAAGTCCGTCGTCTATGTGATGCGGGAGAACGGCGTCGACAACATCTGGATGCAGCCACTGGACGGTTCTGCGGGACATCAGGTGACAGATTTCAAGTCGGAGCAAATCTGGTCTGTCGACCTGTCGCCAGATGGAAAGAATCTGGCTGTATTGCGCGGTCGCTATGTGTCGGATGTGGTCCTGCTGCAAGAAACTAAGCCGTGAGGTTGCATAGCGTAGCCGATCGCGTCTTACGGGTTCACTTGCGTTCGTCGATATACAACGTCAAGTCGAACTGCTCGGTTGCCTTGTTCGGCTGCACCAGTTGATTCACCTTTACATTCCTGAACCCTCGACGTTGGTAGAGGTCAGTCACCGTAGCATCCAAGGTTGCCAAGCCCGAGCAGTCACCTCGGCGCATGGCGTCGAGCGGCAAATGCTCTCCGATTTCCTGCGCTGAAAAGACCTGCGCCCATTGGACACGAAAATTGCGCAGCCGATACCGAATGCCTTGCCGGACTTTAGCATTCATCCACGCCCCGTCGGGCGAAGCCTGCTTACTCACCATCGCCAACTCAATGTCCGACCGGATATAACAGTAACTCTCCAGAGAAGCGGTGAGGAGGTGCCTCGCAGCATCCATCAACGCTTCGGCAGAGTCCGGCTTGCCCATTACCGAAGACTTAACTTCCTCGATCTGGGAGGTGGACAGGCTATCCGCACCCTCGATGAAAAAATGCGTAACGGTAATCTGCTGGTCTGCGGGGACAGGCGTTGCGCTGGAGTGGGTCACGGAACAAAGAACGACAGCGATCGCACAGAACGCCACTTCGCAAAGACGGTTCATTGCTTCCCTGCGCTTTCCGGCGCTGTCAGGTCATGGGGACACACGGCAACTTCGGTGTCCCGTGCTTCTCAGCCTTTATACACTCCTGCCTATCGACGTTCTAGTTTTAAGGCGTGCCAAATAAGACGATTTGTACTCCAAAGGCGACTTTGCGGCTGGCCACCCTTCGGTATGAACTCTCAGCGTGGGGTACGCCATCCTTCCCTCCACCATGTTTATGCCGTCCCGGCCACGAACGTGCCAGCCGTGCAATATCTGCTGTTACTGGCCACTGAGCGATCTTCCGCCAACAACATCTTCCTTCTTGATCAATTCCCCCAACTCTGATACTGTCCCAAACGTGACCTACAGTACTACCGGAACGTCGGTTGCCGCACCCCCCACTCGTAGGGCATGAGAACAGTCTCCCGCGGAGAAAACATGGCTTATTCAGCGGATGGTCAGCGGAAAATACCCGAAGGCGCATTGCTGACGTACTGTCATAATCTTGGCTGCTTAAAGTCTTTTCACGTCCTCCCCAGAGAGGACGCCGAGATCGGGCTCTTCAATGAATTGCTGCTCGATCGGGACGCTGGTGGACCGAGAAGGCTCGTCCTGGTTTGCCCGCACTGCGGCGCCTTCGTTGAAGCCCTGGCATCCAGTTTAGAAGTCTGCACCTGTGGCCAGGAGTCGCACTCCCCGCCCTATAGACCGAAACGACCTCTTGGTCCCTTCAGAATTAAATAGTCCCGGGCCACGGATTTTGAGGGTGCCCCACTCAAGCCGATTTTGCTTGGGTGGGGATTTTCGTCACGGACACTGAGACAGCTTGCGCGGCTCCACTCCTACCCCAAATGCACCCGCTTCAATAGCCCCTCAAAACGCGCGTCTGAGCGCAGCGGATCATACACCTGCGCAACCTTCAGGTAGACCACCGCGGCAGCGCGCTCGTCGCAAGCTTTGTTCAGCCACTCGAAGGCTTCGTCCTTGCGGCCGAGTGCGGCGAAGGTTTCGCCAATCTCCGCCGGCGGGACGTACTGTGTCTTCGCCTGCTGCAAAAGCTCGTTCAGGATCTGCGTCGCCTCCGCCGTCTTGCCGGCCGCCGCGTAAGATCGTGCCAGAAACGCCTTTGCCACCGGGTCGCCCTTGGTCAGCTCGATGCCGCGCTGAAATTCGGCAATCGCAAGATCATGTTGTCCCTTGTACTGATAGGCCATCCCGAGCACGCGATGCGCCAGCAGAAAATCCGGATCCAGCTCGATGGCCTTCTGTGCATTCCGGATGGCGTTGTCGTAGTCGCGCATCATCAGGTAGGTCCAGCCCAGGTGCTCGTTCATCACCGTGTCGGAGGGTGACAACTCCAGCGCGCGCCGGGCTTCGGCCATCGCCTCGTTGTTGCGTCCCAGGGCAATCAGCTCGTGCGAGTACCAATGATGAGCCGTGTCGTACAGCGGATTAAGCGCGATGGCGCGCTTGAATTCCTGCTCCGCTCCGGCCCAATCCCAGTCGTAGGTGAACTTGATGTAGCCCAGCGACGCGTGCACCTCAGCCAGACTGTCGTCGATGGCCAGCGCTTTTGCGGCCGCCGCCTCGGCCAGCGGCATCGCCTGCTGCGGCGGAAGTATGCTGTAGCCGTACGAACCCGCCATGGCGTAGGAGTCAGCCAGTCCCGCGTACGCCAGCGCGTAGTTGGGATCAGCCTGGATCGCGCGCTGGAAATAATCGATGCTCTTCTTCACCCCGTCGACAGTGCGCTTGTTCCAGAAGTAGCGCCCCTTCAGGTACAGCTGATAGGCATCGCTGTTGCCGGTGAATGGACGCAGCAGTTGCTTCTGTTCCTCGCCCGTAAGGTTCACCGTGAGCCGGTCCGCGACCGCCTGCGAGATCGAGTCTTCCACGGAAAACATATCGGTGAACTTCTGATCGAACTTCGTGGCCCACAACACTTCGCCGTCCGAGACGCGCAGCAGGCGTACCGTCACTCGTATCTTGTCTTCCGCGGGCTCGCGCTGAATGCTGCCCTCCAGAACCGATTGCACCGCCAGCTGCCGCCCCGCCGCGATGGGATCGTCAGCCTTGGCGTACTTGCGCACCGCTCCTACCGGCCTCACGATGATCCGGTGTACCGTGCCCAGGCGCGTGATCAGCGCGTCGGTCAAACCCATTCCCAGATACTCGTCCTCAGCATTAGTGACCAGCGGCCGGAAGGGCAGCACCGCAATCGACCGCTCCGCCGCGCTCACCGTGGGCGCGTGCGACTTCCAGTGCGAGCCCAGATAGAACAGTCCGATCGCCAACGCGATCAGCACGATGGTGATGACGAGAATTCTGCTGGCTGACGTCCTCCACGGCGCCGGCGTCACGGAAACTTCGCGCACAGCCGCAGCCGGCACAGTGGCAGAACCCGCGGCAACCGCGTCCGCCGGCTGGATCTCCCACAGACGGGGACGTTACATCTTCGTTACTTTTCTGATATTTTTCCCCGTCCTCTTCGCACTCGGTGACTTCGGCGGTAAAGCGATATCCCTTGCGCGGAATGGTCTCAATATATGGCTGATCGCCGGTCTCCAGCGCCTTCCGCAGTAACGAAATATTTACCGTGAGATTGGTCTCTTCCACGAAGCTGTCGGGCCAGATCGCTTCCATCAGGACATCGCGCTTCACCAGGTGGCCGCTGTTCTGCACCAGGTACAGCAGGATGTCGAAGGCCTTGGGAGCCAGTGGTACCGCGGCTTCTTCGCGCAACAGCAGGTGCTCAGTGGGATACAGGCGGAATGCGCCAAAGCGAAAGTACTTGATCTTCGTCATGCCCTGCTGCTACTCACGAAATTCCCCTTCCCATGCGCCTGGGAAGGCTCTGGGAGCGGCGTTGTTAGCTTCGTTGTTGTATGGCGGCAGATTGCACAGGCGGGCGACGAATAGCGCTGGTGCCCGTTCGGCCGATGAGCAACTATTCTAACCCACTTGCCCGCGGCAAACATGACACCCGAATTGCGACTCTGTAGGCCGCTGAGAAATTTGATTTCGCCCTTTTTGAAGGGGCGCAGCTTTAGCTGCGCCGTCACGAGTCCCTTATTTTTGTCATCACGAGCTGACTTCAGTCGGCGAGGGATCTGCTTTTCCGGGCTTTCAGCAAACACTCCGCCGATATCACCGCATCGCGTATTACTACGTGCGCCGAAACTTATTTCCGCGGCTTCTGTGTCCCCGGATTGTAGGTGATGCCCTTGGTCTCAAACAGGCTCGGCGCCAGGCTGGTGTTGTACGTGGCCGAGGTCAGGAAGCGCTGGCTGCTCATCTCGTCATTGCGATACTGCACTACGCTGAACGGTGTCTGCACTCCCTGCACAGGCTTGTAATTACCAAAGACGGTGGAGGCTTCGTCGAATTGCCGGTCCATCGGGTCGCGCCAACTGTAACTGACTCTCACCGGAAGATGCGTCTGCCCGTCAATCGACAACGTAATGCTGTCGTTGTTGGCGCTCAACACCGTGATCTGGTCGGCAAGATTGCGCTCCACCATCGCGGTGCCGCTGTAAAGAATCATGGTGCCCGGCGCCGGCAGCCATTTGCGCACCACCCACTCCAGCGAGTGTTCGCGCCGCCGCAGCGATTCCTCCAACTCCTTCGGGTCCTGCGTTGCGGTGCCTTTGTACGTGATCTCGTACCCCTTATCGCCCACCAGCAGCTCGATGACGTCGCGCTGTTTGGTCAACTCCAGCCGGTCCTTGTCGGGCCACTCCCAGAAGCGCCAGTACTGGATGCTCATGCTGTTGGGCTGGCCGTGATAGAAGCTGTACGCGCGGCCCTCGCTGGTCATGCTGCTGACGTTCAGCCACGCGTCGCCGCCCAGCGCGGCAATCATCTGGTTCAGGATCTGCAACGCCTTCTGCACCCCGGGATCTTTGGCGGCAGCGAATTGCGCCGTCGGCCAGTTGGCCGGGACGGAAGACTGCGTTCCAGCGGGCGTTTGCGCGAAGGCGGCAGTGGTGAGGAAGAGTACGAAGAAGATAGCGACAGCGCTGCGCATGTCGTTCATTTTACCTGCACGGTCACGCGGTAGCGTCCCAGTTTGAAATCGCAGGCACTGGCGAGCGGTCGAGGGATGTGGCAGGATGTGCTCAGGCTGAAACGCACGATGGCCGCGTTCGTCCCAACAAAACGCGGCCCGTACAACAGGCAGATGGCATGATTAGCGTCTTCAGCCAACCAACCGTTTGAGTGCACACGATGGGACAACCTCCCGAACTTAGATTACCTTCATGGCGCGCATTGAGAATTTTTCTAGCGTTGACTGTCCCAGTTTACGTTCTGCCGGTGCTCACCTTTGCGCCCTCCCAAGGGTTTTCCGTTTTGCGATCGTGGCCATTTCAACTCACGTTCCTCATTCCAGCAGTTGTTGTAGGTGGGATTGGCGCTCTAGTTCTCACGAACAGCTCTCCCGCACGATCAATACGCGGAGCGATGCGCGGAGCCGCGACCGGCTTCGTTTCTTCCGTGCTAGGCGCTGCGGTAAGCTGCTTTGGCGTCACTGTGCCCGGCTCTGAAGGGAGAGCGTGGTTTGGAGTCCTGGAAATCCCCGTTATTTTTTTCGCCACCGTGACTGGATTCGTGGTCGGGATGATCTATTCGCGCCAAGAATAGCAACTTCAAACTGAGACACTACCTCATACGGGTAACCCTTGACACAAACTATCGTCCACTGATATATCTTTTCCCGATATACCGACGCCCCCATGAAGCGCCTACAGATATCGAACGAACTCCCTCTGACGCCCGCCGTCTTCTTCGTCCTGTTTTCCCTGGCCGATGGCGAGAAGCACGGTTACGCCATCATGCAAGGCATGGCCAGGGTCTCGGACGGCAAAGTTCACATGGGGCCCGGCACGCTTTACACCACGCTGCAGCGCCTGCTCGATCTGGATTGGATCGAAGAAGTGCAATCACGCGCCGGGATGGAGGGCGGCAACCGGCGCCGTTATTACCGGCTCACCGGCAATGGCAAGGCTCTTCTGGAAGCGGAGCTCAGCCGCATGGATTCGGTGGTCCGCCTTGCCCGAAAAAGGAAGCTGGTTCCACGGACGGCGGAGTAACGCTATGGAAAAGATCATCCGCGCGAGCTGCCGGGTTTATGGCCATCTGCTGATCTTCTACCCGGGCGATTTCCGGCGCCGCTTCGGCGCGGAGATGGAACAGCTCTTTGAAGAGCTGATGGACGACGACGCCCAGCGTGGCCCCATCGCAATCACTTCGCTGTGGCGTTCCGCCTTGTGGGAGTTGCTGAGCGTCGCCGTGCCGTTGCGCCTGCAAAACGCAGCCGTCATCGCGGGCGGGCTATCGCTTATCGCCTCATCGATATTGTTCCTGGCATTTTTCCGCGCCGTCACCTAAGGAAACGACGATCGATTTTGTTTCCTGATTTTCTTTCCTGATTTTCTTTCCTGATTTTCTTTCCTGATTTTCTTTCCTGATTTTCTTTCCTGATTTTCTTTCCTGATTTTCTTTCCTGATTGCTTCTTCCGGTCTTCTCTTCTGATTTCTCCGTGCTTTCCGTGTCCTCCGTGGTGAATCTATTTCTTCTTTTCCCGCTTGCGCACCGGCCGCTCCTCAACCACGGCAAACTGTATCCGCCGCTGCATGCGATCGATGCGGTCCACCAGCACCCGGATGGGATCGCCAAGCGAGTATGTCTTGCGGTTGCGCTGCCCGATGATCTGCCTCGTGGCTTCGTGATACTGATACCGGTCGTCGGTGAGCGACGCCAGCGGCACCAGCCCTTCGATGAACATGTCGTTCAGTTCGACAAACATTCCGAACTTGGTGACGCTGACGATGAGCCCGTCGAAGTCGTCGCCCACGCGCTCTTCCATGAACTTCATCTTCTTCCACTCCATCAGCTCGCGTTCGGCTTCGTCCGCGCGCCGCTCCGCCTGGCTCGACTCGTCAGCAATGTCGTGCAGCTCGTCCTCCGGAATGGGTCCGAGTGAATGCGGGTGTCCCATGGAACCGGGTGCCCCACTCAAGCTTCTTTTGCTTGAGTGGGTCTTTTCGTACGGAGACGAGGAATCCGACTTCTGTTTTGACCACGGTGACGGCGCTTCACTATGCGCCACGCCTCCCACCCCAACCGGAACTCCATGTTCTTCCTGTTCCGCGGACTCATGCAGCACATCCTTTAATATGCGATGCACGATCAGATCGGGATATCGCCGGATCGGCGAAGTGAAGTGCGTATATGTCGGCGCGGCCAGCGCGAAGTGGCCCTCATTCTTCTCCGAATAGCGCGCCTGCTTCAGCGACCGCAGCATCAGGTACGACAGAATGCGCTCCTCCGGCTTGCCCGCAATCTTCTGTGTCAGTTTCTGATACATCCTCGGCGTGATGTGCACGTCTTCCGGGATCTCCAGCGTCTTAGCGACTCGGCCCGTGCCGTAGCGCTCGCGCCGCTCAGCTTTGAATTGCACCCGCTTCACCGGCAGCGCGCCCACGCCCAGCGAGTAGCCGAAGCGAGCGGCGATGGTCTCGAAGTCCATCACGCGCTTGGGATCGGGCTTCTCGTGGATGCGATACAGCGACGCGACGCCCTTGCTCTCCAGGTAACTGGCTACGCATTCGTTGGCCGACAGCATGAACTCCTCGATGATGCGGTTGGCGATGTTGCGCTCTGAGCGCGTGATGCTCTTCATCAGGCCGTGCTCGTCGAATTCGATGACCGGCTCGGGCAGATCGAAGTCGATGGAGCCGCGCCGCACGCGCTTGCGGTTCAGCACCATCGCCAGCTCGCGCATCAGCTCGAAGACATCCACCAGCTTGTGGTAATGCTCGCGCTGTGCCGCATCGCCCTCGAGGATGAGATTGACGTTGGTGTAAGTCATGCGCTCGGCCGAGCGAATGACCCCTTCGCTCAACGTATAGCCGACGATCTCGCCCTGATGATCGATTTCCATCACACACGACAGCACCATGCGCTCCACCTGCGGGCGCAGGCTGCACAGGTCGGTGGAAAGCTCGATGGGAAGCATGGGCACGGCGCGGTCGGGGAAGTAGACTGACGTGCCGCGCAGCCGCGCCTCTAGGTCAATGGACGAGCCCTCGCGCACATAGTGCGCCACGTCGGCGATGTGTACTTGCAGCTCGAAGTTGCCGTTCGACATCCGGCGCACGGTGACCGCGTCGTCGAAGTCGCGCGCCGTCTCGCCATCGATGGTGACGATGGGCAGCGAGCGATAGTCGCGGCGATGATGCATCTGGCCGGCGGGGATGATCGGCTCGAACTGCTGCGCCTCCTGCAAGACCCCGACCGGAAAATGATGCGGAAGATGAAATTTGCGGATGATGATCTCGACATCGACGCCGAAGTCGTCTTCGTAGCCTAGAATCTCCAGCACGCGCCCGCGCGGGTTCTCCGTCGGCGAGGGCCAGTCGGTGATCTCGACTTCGACAACCACATTCTCCAGGTCGCTCCACTCCTGCTGCCGCGCCTCTTTGCCGAGCACCCGATCGCGTTCTGACGGCTTCTTGCGTTTAGGCTTTTCTTCACCGACGTCACGCCCGCTTTTGGCGAGAGGGTGCGTCCCCGCCGGTGATTCTTTCTCGTACTCTTCCGAGGGCCATTCCATCCCTCTAGGAATGATCACCTGCTGCGTGACTTTCTCGTCGCTTGGCGTAACGTAGTTCTGCCGCGGGCCGCGATGGAATGTCCCAACGACCGTCGGATTGCCGCGAGTGAGCACGCGCAGGATGCGGCCTTCGGCGCGGCCATCGTCCTTCTTGCGAGTGAGTTCCACCAGCACCTGATCGCCGTGCATCGCCGAACCGATGGCTGGCGGCGGAATGAAGATGTCGCCGGAGATCTGTCCCGCGCCAGCCGGGTGCCCCACCCTTCCCCCCGCCTTTGGCGAAGGGGTGGGAGCGTCCAATCTCCGCTGTCCCGCATTCGGGATCACGAAGCCGTAGCCGTCGCGATGCATGGTAAGCCGCCCAGCGATGAGGTTCTGGCGAGCGGCGGCGTGTTCGGCAAGGGTGTAGCGATCGCGTCCGGTCTCGATCAGGCACGCGCTCTTCACCAGCGCCTCCAGCCGCTCCACGAGCAGGCGCCGATCGTCGCCGCGCAGGTTCAGCTCGCGCACCAGTTGCTTGTATCCCGCGGAGTGGTGCGGCTGCCGTTCAATGTGCCGCAGAATGGCCTGGTCGGTAAGCATGGCTTAATCCCCGCTCCGATATTGCCGCAACAGCTCGGTCAGCGCGGTCACTTGTTGTCGCGTCAGCTTGGCGGTGAGCTGATCCACTTCCATCGGATACATCGATCCATACTCGGCTGGCTTGTCCTTTGCCGGGTACATGGCCTCGATGTAGGCATCCCGGTAAGCGATCCACGCTCTCTGCGCGGCCTTGATTTTCACGACCGCATCCGGGCTATCGGCTGCCTCGGACAGAAGCTTGCGATAGACCTCGTTGAGTTCGGCATCCACTCGGGCGGCTTCCTTGCTGGCGCACTCGTTGATCTCCGGCTGGGCCTTCGCTTTCTGGTTGCAGGCGCGATATTGCGGCGAGTCCTGGGCCAGCGCCGGAAGCGCAGCTAGAAGAATTACTGTCGCCAAGTATCTCATCCGGGGTTTTCTCCTCGTGAACGGTTGGTTCGCAGATCGCCTGGATCGCGCCGTCTCCAGTTCCTTCACCGTAATCCGTGCCCGCCTTGTCAACTTAGCTTGCAGGAAAAAATACATAGGGCTATTCCCTGATCCAAAAAGTCCCTGTATGGTAGCAGTAATTACATCGCGAGCCGGTCCGCGCAGTGTGCGCGGGCGGAGCGATGAGTCGAGAATCGCCGCACCAGACCAGCAGTTTCGACCGAGAGCTGCGGAGTTTCGGTTTGGCAAAACAAGTGCCCCTCGTACCGGGGTCCCCAATCACCGGCGATGTTGCGGTTGTTGGGTGGAAGTCGGAGCTTCCAGCGGCCACCGGTTTTGCGGAAGCACGCACTCTCCAGAAAGGATTTTGAATCGATCATGTGGAAACCTACAACTACTCCGCCCCCGAGTCCTACTCCAAGCCCTGAGCCGCAGCGCTCGTTCACGCCGCCGGCCGAGCCGGTAATCCCTCCTCGTCCCTCCAGCTCGTCGCTGAGCACGCAGGAACAGGCTACGCTGGGCAAGTCGCTGATCATCAAGGGTGAGGTCACCGGATCGGAGTCGCTTTACATCGACGGCCGGGTGGAAGGCTCCATCAATCTGCCGGGCAATCGCGTGACCGTGGGACGCAACGGCGTAGTCGCGGCCAACATTTCGGCGCGCGAGATCGTGGTGCTGGGTAAGGTCCGCGGCAACATGACGGCCAGCGACCGCGTGGACATTCGCGGCGAAGGCTCGCTCACCGGCGACGTCGTGGCGCAGCGCATCAGCATCGAGGACGGCGCGTACTTCAAGGGCGGCATCGATATTCGCAAGCCCGGCCAGAAGGCGAATGGCGAGGCCAAGGAAACGACCTCGACGCCGGCGACGACTGAGACCGGCATCGGAACTACGGCGGCACGGGTCTAGGCGTCCCGAAATAAAACCGGCGCCCGCCGGTTCGGAATCGGTTTGCCACCCGTGTTCTAAGGCTATTCGCTGGTTGACACCTTCGCCCTGCGGAGAGACTCTCTAGACCTAGGCGGTGATTTCCACCCCAGTTCATGCTTTCGGGCGTGAGCTGGGGGCCGGCGATTCCGTGTCATTCGCACGGGTAGCGCGATCGAAATCCGGCAGTCACCGCCCAGCAATGTCAGACATCTGGGTACCGCAATGTGGGACCGCTTGCTGCAACTGCTTCCCGTAGGCTGCCGTCTCCGTCACATGTCACTGCCATTCTCGCCGGCGCATTCCTCCCGGAAAATATCCCCTGCGGAAGAATGGGACCGCATCGCACCGTCGCAGACCGGGATTTACGTCGTGTGCCTCGATTGCGGCCGCCACTTCGATTACGACTGGTCGCGGATGAAAGTCGTCAGGTGAGGGCAGTAGCCAGTCGCCGGGTATCGGCTGAAAGCCCATCCCGGGAATGATCTCCCGTTCTCGACAGAAGTTTCTTTATGGTATTCCTCCGAAGCCGTAAATTAAGGGCATGCGATCCTTTCTGGCCGCCTTCTGCGCTTATCGCCTCCGACAGTTTGCTCCCGTAGCTGTCATGATCGTTTGCCTCGGGCTGCCGTGCTTCGCCGGTGACAAGTCGGGACAGCTCAGCAGCTATGAGAAGGCTGTTATGCAGCAGATGTTGAAGGACACCGCGGACGCGGTCCGGAAGAATTACTATGACCCGTCGCTGCACGGAGTAGACTTCACTGCCGCGTATCAGGTTGCGGACCAGGAGATTCGCAACGCCACCAGCGTCCACCAGGGTTACGAGGCGATCGAGAGCATGCTGGCCAAGCTCGACGATTCTCACACTCATTTCATCCCGCCGGCGCAGCCATTCAAAGTCGAGCAAGGTTGGGAGATGCAGATGATCGGCGATAAATGCCTGGTCACGCATATCACGGACGGCTCCGACGCTGCCGCTCAGGGATTAAAGGCCGGCGATCGGATCCTGGTAGTGGACGGAGTTAAGCCTTCGCGCGAGGGTTGGGCCGGCTTGCACTATCAGCTCAGGACCTTGAGTCCTCGGTCCAGTCTGCATCTGGTCGTAGGCGCTCCGGGAGAGCAGCCCAAGAATATGGTTGTGGCCTCCAAGGTGATACCTCGGCCGGCGGAATACGATCTCACCACCAACGATATCTGGCGGCTGCACGAGTTGCAGCAGGCAGATTGGCGTCAGAAATACGAGCCTCGCGGCGTCGAGTTGGACAACGTATTCGTGTGGAAGCTGCCGATCTTCTATCTGAAGGAAGCAGATGTCGATAGCTACTTCCATAAAGCACAGAAATACCCGGCGCTGGTGCTCGATCTCCGCGGCAATCCAGGAGGAGCCGCCGCCATCTTGCTGCGCGTGGTCGGAATGGTTTTCGATCACGACGTCAAGATCGCTGACGATGTGAAAAGGGACAAAACCAAAGCCCTGGTGGCCAAATCGCAGGGTGATCATGCGTACAAAGGAAAACTGATCGTACTCATCGATAGCGAGTCGGCATCGTCCTCGGAGCTGTTTGCGCGAACCGTGCAGTTGGAGAAGCGCGGCACTGTGATCGGCGACCAATCAGCCGGTGCCGTGCGGGGCGCGGAAAGATTTCGTGTTGTGCACGGCGACGGGATGGGTAATCACTACATATTCGCGGTTGAAGTCACGGTCGCAGATGTGAAGATGCCTGACGGCAAAGCCCTGGAAAAAAACGGGGTCGTGCCCGACGAGAACGTCCTGCCCTCGCCCGAGGAGTTGGCCGCGGGCGCCGATCCGCAGCTCGCGCGTGCGCTCCAACTCGCCGGCAGCCCGACATCGGCGCAGAAGGCGGGAGCGTTATTTCCTCCGGTCAAACAATGAGTTCCGCCTGCGGACGAAAGGGTCTTGCTCATCCTGGAACGCCGTCGGCGCTATGCCAACCGTCACTGGCCACTGACCACTAGTCACTGACCACTGTCTTCTACGGCTCCACGCTTCCGGCCGCGCTGTCCAACACCTGCTCCGGTATCACGTTCGTTGCCGACACCTTCTTCCTGCGCAAATCGCGCGGCAGATTCGATCTCGTAATCCACAATCCCAGCGCCAGCGCCGCCAGCCACGTCAAGCTGACCGCCGTGAGTGAGATCACGTCAGCGCCGCGGCCTCCGTGCAGCGAGAATCTGCGCGCCACTTCGTAACTCACTACCCCGGCGAACACCGCGGTGACAAACGCCTTCGTCAGCTCCAGCCACGGCAGCCCGCTCAGCAATACCATCTTCTTGCGGTGCAGCAGCCACGCCAGCACCACCGTGTGCAACAGGATGCCAATGTCTGACGCAATCGCCAGCCCGGTCACGCCATATTGATAGAACATCGTGCGATAAACCGGGAGCGACGCCACCACGATAATCGTGCTCGCGACCATCGGCGTCAGCGTGTTGCCCGCGCCATAGAAAGCGCGCGCATACTGCGCCTGTGCCGACCATAGCGCCAGCGAAATCGCGAACCAGAAAAAGTAGGTCGAAGTCTCCTGCGCATCGGCGAAGGTAAAGTGTCCGTGGCGGAATGCGAGGTCGATGATGGGCAGTGCCGCCGCCATCATCCACGCCGACGCCAGGAACGATGCCGCCGATATGCGATACACCGTCTGGTTCACCGTGTCGGCGAACAGCTTGCGTTTGCCTTGCTCCCACAGCGACGCAAAAAACGGCATCGAAGCTTGTCCGGTCGCCTGTCCCAGGATGGAGATTGGCACCGCGAACAGTCGCTTGGCATAGTTCAGTCGCGAGATGTCGCCCACGCCGCCCGATGCGAAGTAGCGCAGGATCCAATCGTCAGCGGACACCAGCGAAACTCCCAGCATCAGCGGGATGGAAAGCTTTACCCACTCGCGAAATCCGGAGTTGTGCCAGTCGAAGCTGAAGCGGTAACCCAGCCCGCCCTGGCCCGCGCCGATTGCGTTGATGAGGAACGGCCCAATGATCGCTCCGGCAAACGCGCCATAGGCCAGCGACGAAATGCCGAACTCCTTCGCTCCAACCACGCCTCCGACGATGATGAAGACGTTGTACAGCGCCGGGCTGAGCGCGGGATACAGAAACATCCGCTTCGACAACAGCACGGCGGAAACAATGCCGCCCGCATAAAAGAAAATCTGGCTGGGCAGCAAAATCCGCGTCAGGTGAACGCACAGCTCCACTTGATCGGCAGCGAATTTCGGAAAGACCAGCCGCACCAGTTGCGGCGCGAAGATCTCCAGGAAGACAGTGCCCACGCACAACACCGCGCTCATGATGGTGATGGTGGAATTGAACGTGCGTTGCGCGCCCGCCTCGTCGTCACGCGCGATGTGCCGCGTGTAAATAGAAATGAAGGTAATCGACGCGGTCCCGCCTGCCAGGATGTAGTTGAGGAAGTCGGGTATCTGGAAGGCGGCGAAGTAGGCGTCGGTCTGGTGGCCGGCGCCGAAGGCCCACGCGATGTACATCTCGCGCAGGTAGCCAAGCAGGCGCGAGGTCAGCACCGAGCCCATCAGCAACACCGTCGCGGAGAAAACCGTGTGCTGGTGCGAGGGCCGCAAAATGCGCAGCAGCCGCGCTCCCAAGCTGGGCGCACGTTGGTTGGAGTCAGGTGCGGCCGGAGTCGGCATCAGAGTGCGATTGTACACGCCAACCCTCGCCGCGCCGCCCGAGTGTAGTTGGAATTGTCGGAATTCGATTGCAGCAATGTTTGATTTGCGCTGCAGCAAGTTTGAATTCAGTTGCAGTGAATTCAACTTAATCTCATGCGGGTCCTTCAGGTGCGAGGACAAGCCGGGCAGTCATCGAAGAGAAACGGCAACACGGTCTTTGGTGCGGGCAGCCCGTTGACCGCACGGCGCGCCCTGCCATGATGCAGCGTGAAAACTGACATCGCGAAAGGGTGACTCATGTTGAGGGATACGCCAGATTCTGAGTTACCCTAAAAACGGACCTGCAGAACGGCGGTTAAGACCTGATGAGCACACTCACAGTGGATTGTTTGGACGAAAGCTTTGAGCGTCTGTGGTGCAACTGCGGCGACTGGTCGCGCTTGAGCATTGACCAAGTGAAGGTCACCGTCGGGGACGTCCGAATTTCCGGAAGCGTGCCAACCTTGATATGCGATGCATGCGGCCTTCGCAGGATACCTCCCGGAAGCAAGTGGGCAATGTGTGACCTGGCAGCAGAAGCTACACGGCGGGGCACACGAGCGGTGGAAGTCGATATTGTCAATGCTCGAGGCATTTCCCTAGATAATCCTGGGCAACCTATGTTACTTCGTTCTTGCGTTGGGAATCGGAGCGGTATACGATTCGGCGATCTGTTCTGGAGGATTTGCCATGTGTTCTAACAATGTCGGAGTCGCGAAGCGCCTGGACTTGGAAAGTATTTCCGAGGACATCGCAAAACTCGTGAAAGAGCTCGATAAAGAGGTTGAAGGGGAGGTCCAAGTGAGTGACCTGAAGAAGATCGAAGCCAAAGTCCACAAGATCATCACGGCTTAGGTTCCATCTTCGGTCCTTGAGCCCCTGGCGACCGATGGTCGTCGAGAGGATGGACTGTGAGCGTGCAGGTCTCATTGCGATCAGAGAATTCGGCAGCAGCTGGAGTTGTAGCTTACCCGTGGCCCCATCTCATCGTGGACAACTTCCTGACCGAAGACATTTTGGCTCAATCACTCTCGGAGATCGGGTGTGATAGCTACAAGTTCGATATCGAGTCCCGTGGCACCGGACAAATCGAATATTCGCTTCTCAAGAGCGAAACGCTGTGGCGAGCCATTTACTCGAAGAAGACCATCTCCTTGCTTTCTTCGGCCTTTGGAGTCGAGGTGAAGTTGAATCGGGACAACATGGTTCAACTTCGCAGGATGAACGAGGGCACGCCGGAGTTCCCCGTGCACAATGATTTCACTTCGAATCAAGAGTCCATCGCTTCGTTCTTGTACTTGAGTCCCGGGTGGTCCGAAAGTCGCGGAGGACGTCTGCATTTGTTCGAATCAGAGAAGGATCAAGCGCCTTCTACCTCGATTGAACCACTGCAAAATCGGTTCCTCGCGTTTCAAACCAAGCCTTCCTACTGGCATTCAGTTGAGAGAGTCACCGGCTGGGAAAGGCTCAGCGCTCTCGCGCTGTGGAACGTGGCAGTTGAGGGGCCCATTTCCAAAGCGTAGCCTTTGGTGCTTCGCGGTGCACGCCTCGGCGCTGAGCTGGTACAGATCACGTCGGTGAGACAGACCGTGACGCCGGTCGCACAGGGCTGCTCAGGAAACTGTACATCACAATAGCCATTAGAATTCCCCTTAAGTAGCCGGTGACCCTGAGCACGTGTCTGCGGGCCTGGCGGACGACTCGGAGAGCGTATGGATGACTCTACTGTTTATATCGAAATGCCCGACGCGCTTGTGCCGATCGCATTGCCGGGCGGCTGGACTATCGTTCGCAACGGCGATCCCGTGAGCGTGGCCGGTCCGGAGTCGGACTTGATCGTCTCATTTCTCGCTCGGACATGCGAGGAACAGATCGAGAGACTGGTGCGCGCCGCTTGGCAGGAGATCGAACCCGGATTTGACTTGCCCCTCAGGCAGAAAGTGGAGATGCCTACGGCGGACGGGTGGGACAAAACAATTCAAATCGCCTACGACACACCTGCAAACGAGAGTCGGATGGTATTCGCAATCGTTCGCGTTCTGGGCAGCCGGTCCTACATCAGCCTGATCGATGGCACAAAGGCAGCATTCAGCCGCCGGATGGCACAAATCGTCGAACTCGCCAACGGCTGGAAGCCCGCTGGACTGAAAGAGCCCAGCCTGGCGGGTATTACCCCGAGGTCTTTTGGAGAAGATGAACGAAAGGCATTGAGCGACTTTGTGGCGTCGGCCGTACACCACATTGGTATCCCTGGTGTTGCTCTTGCCCTCGTGCAGAATGGAAGGACGGTTTACGCGGAGGGCTTCGGCTTGTGCAGGGCAGGCGGAAACTACCCGGTTACGCCGAACACCCGCTTCATGATCGGTTCTTCCACCAAGCCCCTCACAACGCTGATGATGGCCCGACTGGTCGATATGGGCCACTTCGCCTGGACGACACCGGTCATCGATGTTCTACCAGATTTCACACTTGCCGATGCGGAAGTGACCAGGAAACTGGAGATGCGGCACACCGTGTGCGCCTGCACGGGGATGCCCAGGCGCGACGTGGACCTGCTTTTTCGATTCCGGGGTGTGCGTCCGGAGGACCGCATCGCCGAAATGAGACAAATGAGCCCGACTACCGGCCTTGGCGAGACGTTCCAGTATTCTAACTACCTTGTGGCGGCTGGCGGATTCGCCGCGGCGCACAGCTACGCGCCTGATCTTCCGCTAGGCGACGCCTACGACCTCGCTATGCGGCAGCTTGTTTTCGAACCGCTGGGCATGCAGCAGACTTCGGTACTCTGTATTGATTCGGCGGCCGACGCCGCGCCACACGGCTGCGACCTTGACGGCAATTGTGTCCCTATCGATCCGGTACTCGAGAAGTTTGCCGATGCTGTGGCTCCAGCCGGATCCGTCTGGTCCACTGTTCTGGATATGGCACGTTATCTGAGCTGTGAACTGCGGAACGGATTGAACGACAGCGGGAAGCCGGTCATCTCGCCGGAGAATCTGCTGGCGCGCCGGCGGTCCGCTGTCAAGATCGACGGAAAGAGTAGCTACGGTTTGGGATTGATGCTGACGGAACAGCAGGGATTGACGCAGATAACCCATGGAGGCAATACGCTGGGCTTCTCGGCGGATATGTTCTTCTTCCCTGAGCACAGCGTCGGGATGGTAGTACTCACCAATCTTCGCGCTGCGAATCTGTTTCTGGCTTCAATCCAGCAGAGATTGGTGGAAGTACTGTTCGGAGCGGAAAGCAAGGCTGAAGCCATGGTCACAAGCGCAAAAAGGGCGCTGGACAATGCGCCGGAACGGGCTCGTCAGCGTGTCAAGACCGATCCCTCATCCACTGCCTGGATTGGTTCTTTCCTGGGCCGCTTTGCCTCCGAGGAATTAGGGCCCGCGTGTATCTCGCGAAACGGTGAGGGATTTCGGATCGAGTTTGAATCATGGTTCAGCGATCTCGGGGTGGAGGAACAATCGAGTGAGAGCCGTCAGATTGTCCTGACCAGTCCGCCATGGCTGGGAGATCTCCGGCTGCAAGTCTCGGAAGATCCGAACACGCTGGTGCTCGACGGTGGGCAAACGCGCTACAAGTTCGTGCGAGTCGGAGAGAGCCGCTCCTGAATACCGGGCCGCATGGCGCAGGGCCGCGCTCTCATCGAAGTGAACATCTCAAACCTGGAGACCACTGAAGGAGAAGTGGAGTCGGTTTCAGGGATAAGGAAAGAAACCGTGTCCACCGTTCCAAGAAACCCCTCAAAAAAGCGCGTCCCTAAGTCGCAGAAAACAGGCACACAAGGATTGCGCTGCTAGTGTTCCCAAAATCAACCGTTTGCGGAACACCTGCGATTCAGGCGCCCAGTGTAAGAGCCTCCAGGGCTCTTGGGAGCCTCGCGCTCCTGCCAGCCTGCCAGGAGGAGACGCCAACACCACAAACGGGGTTAGGCATGGCCCGGCAGGGATTCGGCATCCCAACGGAATTACCTACGACTTGGCGATTTCACGGAGGTTATCTGCAACTGCGTCATTTGGCGTGAGGGGCAGGTCCTGCTCAAAAGCCAACGCGCTGGCTATTATGGATCGGCCAGCGCCGCCGGGTTGCGGATGGATAGCAGGAGGAACACGCTGAGCGTGACATAGACGGTGAACATCATCGCCGCCGCTGGCTCCCGTTGGACAAACATCACCATTGGATACGTGAGAGCTACGAACAACGCACCCGCTAGCCCCAGCACCACCTTCAGCAGTCGGTCACGAGGCATGCCGAAACCTCCAGCTACGACAGTCAGCTGCATTATGCCGCTCTTTGTCGAGCGAAAGGAACATATCGTGATCGACATGTCCAAAGACTGATTACTTATGTAGTGGCGATTTTTCGCCAGTGAAAGCAAAGCGTTAATGGCCGAGACGGGGACGGATTGAGTTTTCTCCGCAACGTTTTCTTTCGCGGGGAGGTAAGACAGGCTCAAGGCACGAGCTGCCAGATCACGCCGCCGCCCGTTCCACCAGCGGCTGTGGTCCCGTAGAGATTGCCGCTGGGGTCGAGCGTGGGTCCATCCGGGGGATTCAAGCCGTCGCTCAGATCCGCAAAGTCGTACAGATCGGTGTAAATCCAACCACCGTTCGCAGGTGTCAGCTTGAAAACGTTGCCCTGGGCGAAAGCCCCTTGGCTCCATGTTGTTCCGTAAACATTTCCGGTGCTGTCGACGGCGACAATACCGAGAGGCCCTTCAAAATCTGCATCGCCCCCGAAGCTATACAGGCCCTGGAAGGTGTAACCGCCGTTGGATGGCATCAGTTGGTACACCTCACCACCCAAGCCATTCGATCCGCCTATTGGGGTCCCGCCATACAGATTTCCAGCAGCGTCGGAGACCAGGCCTCCTGATGGGTAGCCGCCATCAGGTTGGAGTGTGAAGGCGTGCAGAATCGTTTCCGCCCATCCCGAACCGTTGTGGGCGAGTTGGAAGATAGTGCCGCATTGGCAATCAGGGTCTCCGCCCCTCATAGTGGTCCCGATGATATTTCCTGCATGGTCTATGACGAGGTTGCCGTTCGGTGACGTTCCGTCCGACTGCGATTGGCCAAAGTTGTACAGCACGGTTTCGGTCCAGCTTCCTTGCGAAGGGGTAAGCTGGAACACAGTTCCTGCACCGAACATGCCACCCAGTGTGGTTGTGCCGTAAATATTCCCAGAGGCATCGAAGATTAGACCGCCAGTCGGCCGATTTCCGTCGATGCCGCCTATGGGGTCGAATTGATACAGCACGCTCTCCGTCCACGGGCAGGCAAACGACGAGCAAATGGAAGCCATTGGCCTCATGCTGAAAATAAGGCCGTAACCTACCCCACCGCCCAACGAAGCACCGTAAAGGGCCCCGTCAGGTCCAACCGAAAGGCGACCAGCAAGGCGGTACCCGTCCGTTCCATTGAACTCATAGATTGGGTTGAACACCCATCCATGACCAGTCTGCCCGACACGGAACACCGCCTTCGTGCCGGCACCTCCGAAGAGATTACCGGTGCCGACCAGCGTCAAACCAGCAGTGGGATCGGAGCCGTCCAATCCCCCGCTGAAGTCATGCAGAACCGTGTAGGTCTGCGCCTCTGCCGATTGCATTGCAAGCATCATCAGCGCACAAAGCACGACCAACCCGAAGGCTGATCCTCCAAAGCGATCCAACCGGAATGTAGAGTGTTGTGCCGGCTTGTTCATGGCGACCTCCTATGGTTGGTGCTTGGCGGGGGAAGGCCAATGGGATTCTATGTTGAGAAAGTATAGCGCCGAAACCCGATGTCGGGATTGTTGGCGATAACAGGTCAAATCATAACCAATCCCGACGGCGACACAGACCGCCGCGCAAAACTAGCCGTAAACCCAATGCTCAATCTCTGCCGCTTTTCTGCCGCCAACTGGTTATCGTGCTCCGAATTCTCCTCGGGTGGAAACTGTCATTAGTCAACAAGATAGCGCCAATGGGATCATGGACTTTGCCCTCTGCCAATCATTTGCCAGAGGAGCAAAGAGCCTATCCTGACTCTTCAACAAGTTATGCACGCCTGACAGCCCGGCACTGCAAATCAATGCCGCACAAATCAGTCGCATTTCGTGGTCACTTCGGTGGATTTGACCCGCGAAAATCCCGTCATTTCCCCGCGCTTCCCCTGACGTCCCCTCACTGAAGTTTAATTCTGACAATCACAGTAGTTGTAAGTGTTTGAATTCAGTTGCAGTAATGTTTGATTTGCGTTGCAGTAAGTTCGAATTCAGTTGCAGTGAATCGGCAGGTAAGCCACCTGGTTCGGGACAAGACCTCATACGCTTGGCGGCGCGCCACTGAACATGAAAATGGATCTGCCCGCGATCTTCCGCAGGCAGCGAATCAACAAGCCGAACCTATGCTGCTCCGCTCGGCTAAAGACGCTTGACGACTCCAAGCACGGGAGAGCGCAGCCTTTTCAGACCTAGTTTAACCTGCCCGCCGTCAGCCTATTAGAGCATTTCTAATTTAAGTATATACAGTCTTGTGACATAATGCTTCTGCCGGTAAAGGAGAGGCATGAATGCAATCCTATTCGCAGGACTTGCGCGAGCGGGTGTTGCGGGCACTGGA
>JBEKXQ010000067.1:0-23626 GCA_049511915.1 Candidatus Korobacteraceae bacterium | reverse complement strand
TCTGGATAATTGGTCCTTCAGCGCCGAATGGACCGCCCGTGCCTATGGCTATGGCCGCTGAGATAGGCTTCAGGATCGCGACCTTAGGCTCGATCCGGCTGCGGTTGACTAACACTGCTTCCATGGCTTCTGGAATTCCGTGACCTCGAATCTTGTCGGAGCCATAACGGGCCATAATTCCGACGATGATGCCGCCGATCACCGGCGTGACGATTACCAGCAGGCCAAGATGATTATTGCGAGGGCTGCTGAAGGCGAACGACCAGCGGTGGAAGAAAAAAATGTTGGTGAACAAACCGATAAGGTTTTACAGCAGAAATGCGATGACACCCGCCGCCAATCCAATGAATGCAGCCAACAACGAGACCAGGCCGACGCGGAACTTCGCCTCCGGCATCGGAGCGCTGGGCGCATCTTCAATTGGATGGCGTGGGTTTACCCCGTCGGCGCCCAGGGTTTCTGCGAATTCCTCCACAGCTTATTCCTTTTTCCTGACGCGGCTCAAGCGAGCTTGGTTGCTTCTTGGCCGGCGAGCGATCAGCTTGCCCACCGCCCCTGCCAGTGCCGGAACTGTCGAGCGCAGTTCGTCACGGTGATAGATTGTGAGATCTTTAAGGATGCGCTGCCCACGCTGTGTCAGACGCACATAAACCTCACGGCGATCTTTTCCGTCACGATGCCGCTCAACCAGACCTTTTTCTGCCAGTCGCCCTACCAGTTCCACAATGCTGTTGTGATGCAGTTGCAATCGTTCTGCGAGGTCGGCAACGCGTGCACGCTTGCCGGCAGGCATGCCCTTCACCGCCAGCATTAGCTGATGGTGTTGTGGTTCGATACCTGCACTGCGGGCGGCGTCTTCACTGAAGCGCAGGAAGCGGCGAATCTGATAACGGAACTCAGCCAGCGCACGGTAGTCAGCAAGCGACAGCTCCTGAGGGACATTCATAAAATCTCACCTCACATAATATCGTAATACGATATATCGTTACAAATCAGCTTATCGATTGGATGTTCGCACGAAACGGTGCTCTCGCTGCCGGCCTGGCCTACCGGCCCGGGGAGGCGGGGTGTTGCTGCTGTCCGGCGGCGGGCACGAGTTGCAGGTAGACGTGCTTCGGGAGTTCTGTGTTCCAGTGATTGTTGTACTTGGCATAGCCGACCAATCCAAAGAAGATGATCGCGATCCCAGCGGCCATGCTCCAGACCGGAACAGCGTGACGCTTCCGCAATCCTGCCGGCACGCTCAAGGTCAAAGCGTCTTTCGCGGGACAGACGGCCACACACTCCAGGCACCCGGTGCATTCGGCCGAGCGAATCTGGATTAGCTGGTCGACCGGCAGTGCTGACGGGCACGCTTTTGCGCACTTGGCGCAGTCGATGCAGGTTCTCAGGTTGCGCGTGATTCGTGCCGGGCTAAACAGCGAGACCAATCCCAGGAATGCTCCGTACGGGCACAGATAGCGGCACCAGAAGTTCTGCACAAAGATAGAAGCAAGCACTATCGCAAGCAGAACCAATGCTGTCGTCTGACCCAGGTAGCGGAAGAAATTCAACATCCTCACATCGACAATGAGGGCATATGGGCTGCCTAAGAATTCGGCGATGGCAGCTGCTGACATACTCGCTACCGCGTAGGCGAAGAAACTCAACAGGGTGTATTTCAGCGAGCGCAGTGCGATGTCTGCCCAACGCGGCAACTGAAAATTACGACGGAAAGTCCGGCGACCTAGCTTCCAGAGATATTCGGAGACGGTTCCAACCGGACATAGCCAGCTGCAGAACGATTTGCGGAACACGGCCGACATCACTAGGAACGACACGAACAGGAAGAACCCGGCAGCATGCACCTGTGGCAATTGTCGGGTAAGCACCAAATACTTCAATTGCATGAGCCCTTCGATGGGCAGCCAGCCCTCGACTCCAGCTGGACGTGAGACTTCCAGGGCCAGACCGCCGCTTTCGGCCCAACGCACCCACAAATAAAACTGAATTCCGATCCACAGATTCAGTGCCATCAGGAAGAGTTGAGCTCCCAACCGCAGCGGCTGCGAATACTCGTGATCGTCGCGCCGATCAAGCTTCTTACAGGCTGGTTTGGAGATTGATCCGGCCTCGACCAGAAAAGGCGACATGACTCCAGGAGCGTTGCGAACCTCTTCCGGAACCGAAACTGGCGATCCCGAACTGCTTTGCGATACTGCTGGCACGGTTGCGTCCTCTCACCTGCAGCTTATGAGAAGAATGGGTTCGCGGCCTATGATTTAGGTCACACCCACTCAACCTCGTCGGCGCAAAATCGCATCCCCGATAGACAGATACCTTCCCCAACCGGATGGCATCGGTTATCGCTTGGCTTCCATGGCGACGGCGCGGGGGAAGAGAATGTTGTTTTCCAGATGGATGTGCTGATGCAGATCGGCTTCGAAGGCCTCCAGAGCCCCGTACAGCGTGCGATAGCTGATGCATGCGTCTTCGGGAACCCTGTAGTCGGTGGTGACGGAGCGCAGCGCACGCAGCGATTCGCCGGCTCCATCGTGTTCTTGCATCATCATGCGTACCGGGTTCGCCACCGTTCCGAACATTGCTGGGGGAATGGGCTCTCCCGCCATTGCGCTCTCTTCCATGCGCGAGATGTAGGGGAAGAGCATCTGCTCTTCCTTCATCAGATGAACTCTCAACTCCTCAGCGAGCGCGGAGAAGACTTGTTGCACCTGGAGGAGTTCCGGATGATTGCTTCCATGGACGCCAACCACTTTTGCAGCCAACGCCTGGATTCGCGGGCTCTCCTCGCGCACAAAGGCATGATGGGTGCTGGTGATGTGAATAATCAGATCAGCGAGCAACTGGGTTTGCCAGTCCTTGCTGCTGTCGAGTTGCGTGGATGCCTGGCCCTTCTCCAGGCGTGCGAGGGCTTCATCAATCGGGATGTGGGCTTCAGCGCAAGCTTGGTCCAGGGTGCGGCTTCCGCCGCAACAGTAGTCGATTCCGAGCTTTTCGAACTCACGCGTGGCACCAGGCATCTCGGCGGCGATCTCGCCTACGGTTGTGGTCGCTGTCAGGGTCATTTCTATTTCCTCCTGCGAGTATCGGAGCATTGCGCCGGTTCCCGCCTTCAATTGGAGACTACTTGCCCTGTCACACCGCTGCTATGACTTCTGTCACGGACAGACAAATTATGGGGTTCGAGAGAAATCTCGCGCTGAGACTTTGGTCACTGCACTCGCGGCGTGCAGTTGCTGAAATGTCGGTGTGAATCCTGAAGAGCTTTCGATCGGTTTTTCTGAACGGCCCTACCTCGTCATCTGGAGAGCCTAACCTCCGGAAGCCTCCAGTTCCTGCTCCAGGCGCTTCAGAGATGGAACCTCCAGCTTGCGGTTGTCGACCTGAATCAGTCCTTCAGCCTGCAGTCGGCTAAGATTGCGGGACACTAGTTCGCGAACGGTACCGATCTGAGCTGCCAGCTCGCTATTGTTCGCCGGAAGTGTCAGGCTGATGCCGTCGCCATTCCGTACGCCCTCGGTCTTGCTTAATCGCACCAGGAGGGCGATGAGGCGGTGTCGAACCGTGCTGAACGAGAGCTCTTCGATGATGCCGACCAGTCGGCGCAGACGTGCGCCAACCACCCTCAGAACTTTGAGCGCAACCTCGGGATGCTGCACGCAGAGAGCCTGGAAATTCTGGCGGCTGAAGAAGAGAAGCGTGCTGTCGCTAACGGCCTGGGCAGAAGCAGGATAACTTCCGCCGTCGAAGACAGGCAGTTCGGCGATTGAGCTGCCCGGCCCGTCAATTGAAAGCACCTGCTCTCGTCCCCCTGCCGAACTCTTGAAGATGCGGACATTCCCCGACTGAACGACATATAGGCCGATGCACACATCGCCTTCATTAAAGATAAGTTCACCAGAGGAATACTTGCGCTGCAAAAGGTGAGAGGTGAGGAATGCGAATTCCTGCTCCGACAAGCTGGAGAATATGGATACGCTTTTGAGTACGGCGAGCGCAGCGGCTTCCTGCTCTGTAGGCATAGCGAAGATTTTACGCGACCAGCTGGGAACTGCTTGTCGAGTTCAGCCGCCACCTTCTCTGCCGCCGCGGTATCTCCAGCTCGTGCCAGCGCCAGCGCGGCTAGGGCCCTCACGTCACGATTTGGTGCCAGTTTCAATGCGGCATGGGCTTCGGCGCGCGCCTGCTCCCGGTTACCCGCCTCGACTTCGCGCAGCCCCGCCGATGCCTGGTAGGTTGCGGCGGTTTGTTTGGCGTCTTTGTGCTCGGCTGAATCCATCGCCTGCCGGGTCAGCTCGTGCGCGGCGTTCAGTTTGCCATACCAGCCTTCGGTATCCGCTTGCATGGCCAGCAGCATGTCTTCCTCGGGCTTACCCATGGCGGCTGAGAGCACCCGGGCCATCTGGGCCGACTCCCCCTTCAGAAAAGCCAACGGGTAGCGGTATTGGAGAAGGAATTCCTCCTCCGCCTGCTCGTACATCGCCTCTGCTTCGTCCAGTCGGTTCAGTGCAACGTAGTCGAAGCCGAGGTTGACATAGACGCTCCGGTTCTTCAGTTCCAGGGGCATTGCCTTCCGGTGCTCCTCCACTGTCTGCTCAAGGTTTCCGAGGATGCGGTAAACATCTCCCGCGGCCAGGTAAGCATATGCGTCCCTTGGGTAAGTCTGCTTCCAAAGTTCGAAGACTTGAATTGCCTTTTCGAGCTCCCCGGTTGCGACCGCGTAGTAGGTTCCCTCGATCAAAAACCGCTCGCGCTCGCTGACATTTTGGCGCAGTTCGTACGCCTTCCGGGCATTCTCCTGCGACCGCCCGACTTCACCGAGGCCTCCGTAGGCAGACGCCATAGCTCGGTAGGCCGTGGCAAAATTCGAGTCGAGTTCCACTGCCCGCGCGAAGAAGGGCAGAGCGGCGGTATCCCCTTTGGCGAGCTTTGCCTTCCATCCCAGACATGCGACTGCGACTGTTCCGCGACGGGCGCTTCAGATACAGCACTAAGACTTGCCGTTACTAATCCGTGGATCCCGTTTCGATTACTTCCGTGGAGCCGACAACACGCACAGAATTATTGCCATCCGCGTGCAACGTGCTGCACAGGCTATAGTTGCGCCCACGCATGGCTCTGACCTCTGCACGAGACATGGTCTCGGGCCTGCAGCGCGGATCCCTCATGGGTGACGGGCTAAGCGGAAGTTATACCAACGTTCCGCGCACATCACTTCGCCCAGCGGCACAAATCACTGACGAATGTTCATGGAAATTGTGGAATGCTCACAATTCACATGGCGTCAGTACTTCCACATCCTGATTTGGCTGCCATCGTTCTCGAAGGAGACTTCGTCCATGAGCTGGCGGATCAGGTATACTCCACGACCGGAGTTGGAATGCAGGTTTTCGGGCCTATTCGGATCTGACAGCCCTTCTGGTTGAAAACCCTGCCCCGGGTCCGTCACGGTGATCAGGATTCGTCCGCTCGAATAGCACTCGAGCCGGACACCAACCTCTTTCGCGGAATCGTTTTTGCAGCCATGGACCACTGCATTCGCCAAGGCCTCCTGGAGTGCGAGAACAATTTCCATCCGCTTGTCTTCGGGAACATGCAGTTGAGCCAGCTTATCCGAAATGGTATCGGTGACAGCCGCGATAGCTGCAGGGTCGCCGGACATGCGAAGCTCGAGCACGTTTGCAAATTCACCAGGGTTGTCTGTGGGGCCGGCGCTAAGTTCAGCTGACATGACGCCTCACTTGTTAATTCAGTCCGAGCGTTAGAGATCAGCACATCATGTGAAGGATTCGACCGCCTGGTCGTCATCCTCGAAAACTTCAAATAGATTAAGAACGCCAACCATTCGCAAAGTCTTTTGCGCGAAGCTGGAAGGGTTGACCAGTTTAAGGCTGCCGCCCTTCCGCTTAGCGGAGGCCAGGAATCGCACCAGCAGACCGATGCCGCTGGAATCGATCATCGGTACCTCCGCAAGGTTGATGACAAAACGCGTGTCGCCCTCGGCCAATAATTCATCGAGGGCGCGCGTCAACTGGTCAACCGGTTCACCCAACCGCAGCTGTCCTCGCAGTTGGATTAGCTGCACCTGCGATCTTTTCCGAACGTTGATGTCCAACCCACCCTCCTCCGCTCACTCCCAAACTTCCCTAAGAGATGCCTTGGGCCGGCGCCGTTACGGTAAGAGAAGATTGCACCGTTTGCAAGCGCAAATTCGCGGCCCAATCCGTTGCACTGACCTCGCCCCCCGGCTGGATGAAAAATTCGACCCCAATAGTTGAAAAATGCTGGCATAATTCCTACGAGTTCGGGAGCCAACATGCCAAGCACTACAACCGAGCATCTGCCCTCGCGCTTCACAATCGCGATTGTCACCACCGACCAATCGGTACCACCGGAAGCTGAGACGTATCTTTCCGCCGACTACAACCTTCGCATTTTGCCAAGCTGGAATGAGCTGACCACTCTTATAAAAAAGGATGCTCCGCACGCCGTACTTCTTGACATCGACGTCATTGGAGAACACCCGGACGAGGGTGTCTCTGCGTTCAGCGAATTGCGTTCCCTGGTGCCTGATCTGCTCCTGCTTGCCCTGACCCGCTCTCGTAGCAAAGCCCTGCGCTACAAGGCGATGGATGCAACCGTTGACGAGTACTTCGTAGCTCCTATTGACTTTTCCGAAGTCCGGATCGTGCTCGGCCGAGCGCTGGAAAAGAGGTGGGCGGAAATTGCGTACCGAGAGCGATTGAGCGCCAAGGCCAAGCAGGAATCTTTGGAGGAACTCATCGGGGCCAGCGAACCCATGCGTCTGGTGTACGAAACGATTCAACGCGTCGCCGATAGCAACAGTACCGTGATGATCCGTGGTGAGAGTGGGACAGGCAAGGAGTTAGTCGCACGCGCCATCGTGGCACTAGGTCCGCGCGCCGAAAAGCCGTTTATCAGCATCAATTGCGCGGCTCTGCCTGAGAACCTGATTGAGACGGAGCTCTTCGGCCACGAAAAAGGAGCTTTCACCGACGCGAAAGCGGCCCGTCCCGGCCATATCGAATTGGCACACACCGGCACTCTCTTCCTCGATGAGATCGCCACACTGGGTCTGGCCTTGCAATCCAAGCTGTTGCGAGTCCTGGAGCAGAGGTTGGTTACTCGGATCGGCGGCCACACTGGGAAAAAGATCGACTTCAGGCTAATCACCGCCACCCATGAAGACCTGGAAAACATGGTCCAGGTCGGCCGGTTTCGTGAAGACCTGTACTATCGCATCAACGTAGTGCCGATCTCGCTTCCGCCGCTGCGGGAGAGGGCAGGAGACATCCCTCTGCTCATCGATCATTTCCTGCGAATCTACAGTGCCGAGAATGGAATTCCGCTGAAACGCGTCGATCCTCAAGTGATGCAAGTACTTGAAGAAGACCCGTGGCCGGGGAATGTACGGGAACTACAGAATCTCGTGCAAAGGCTGGTCCTGATGGCGGACGGGCCAGTGATCAAGATGCAACATCTGCCACAGCGGATTCTCTACCACAGCACGACTTCGCAGGACACCCTGCTCATCCCCGACCAGGGAGTTAACTTCGATGACGAAATCGCCAGAATCGAGGTGGCCTATCTGGAGGCGGCGCTACGGCGGACGGGGGGCAACAAGATAGGCGCGGCGCGGCTTCTGCATATCGACAAGCAGAAGATGCACTACCTTTGCCGCAAATACCAGATCGCCAAGGCGTGAAAAATTCAAACCTTCTGGATAGATGGGATTAATTTTTAATCTAATAAAGATTGATTTTTTATCTCCAGACTGCGGCTGGCAGTCCGGTTCCCCGGTAGCGGCGCCTGAGCAAACAGTGCAAACACTTGAAAACAGGCGTCCCCAGCTACGGTGAACGATCGCGCTAGAGTTTGGAAGTCCCTTTGCAGGGAATACTAGACGTCGAGCGGTTTCTAAACCGCTGGCCAGAAAACAAGCGAAGCGAAAAGGAGCTCAGCATGTCAGTTCAGAAGAAATCGCTCATCAGTCAGCGGACAGCGGCCCAGAAGGCCATTTTGACGAATCCGCCGCAGAACCCGACGGTTAACCCGGCCGTAAGGCCTGCCATTCGACCGGCAGTACGTCCGGCAGTACGTCCGGCAGTACGTCCGGCAGTACGCCCGGCAGTCCGGCCCGCGGTACGCCCGGCAGTCCGTCCCGCGGTACGTCCGGCAGTCCGTCCGGCAGTACGTCCGGCAGTACGTCCAGCAGTACGTCCGGCAGTCCGTCCGGCAGTACGCCCGGCAGTACGCCCGGCAATCCGTCCGGCAGTCCGTCCGGCCATTAAGGCCCTTTGATAATTAAAGTTTCCTCGCGAAGCGAAGCCCGCGGTTCGTGCCGCCGTGAAACCCGCCGTTCGGGCATTGTGAAGCAAGGAAACGGACAATACTTCGTCCCGCTGATTGCGATCAGTTGAGCTGGACACTCCTGTTCGGATGTCCAAGTAGAAAGGGCCCGCCGAAACGGGCCCCTTTTCTATTCCCGACGGCATGTGGGTGGCTACCATAGCCGCCGCAGGATGAGGTCACGTGCGAATCTGGCCATCATGTCTGCGAGGCTTCGACGGCGAACGAAGAGCTTGGCTGTACCTGTCATGCCATCACGAAGTATCCCGTCATTTCGTAGAGTGACAAAGCCAAGGTAAAAGGGTGGCGGCGCAATGCCGCCCAACTGCTGTTTTTCACCCAGACCGGAATCGATTTCCGAAGAGAGCGGCGCGATCGCGGTGAGGGTACCAGAGATGGGCAGAAGCTGCGATTCAATTAGCAGGCGCGCCCTGGTGCCGATGCGGACTTCGCGAATGGCAAATTCCGGGATATAGATTCGCGCCGTCATGCTGCTAAGGTCTGCAACCTCAGCGATGGCAGTCCCCGCATCCACATAGCTCCCAAGCAGATCCGGCAAATTCGGTGTTAGAACAACTCCCGCGATGGGGCTCGTCAGCTCCAATCGCTTTAGCTGGTTGGTAAGGAGGCGGTCTCGTTCCGCTGTTTCCTCCCGCACACGGTCGGCACGTCCGAAATCTGCGTAATGCAAATTGGCATTGATGGCACGGGCAGCGGCTTCACGATAGCCGGCATCCGCCGCTGCTGCATCGGACTCAAGTTGAAGGTTCCGTAATCGCACCAACGGCATGCCCGGTGTAGCCGTCTCGTTTTCCCTCGCCAGTACCTGCACCACAACGCCGGGAACCTCCGCGCGAATGACGGCGCGGTGGGCGGGCTCCAGTACGAAGCGGCCCTCGACGAAGTCCGGCCACAAAGGTACGAACAAAATTGCCAGGGCAGCTGCGAGGCAGACGACGACGCGAGCGGGCGTAAACCATGATTTCACCCGATCTTTCTTGTCCAAATAAACGTCTTTCATGAATCTCACCAGTTTCCGAATACGGGACTTGAAGATTAGAAATGCGACGAGCAGGGCCGGGATCCACGCATTCTCCGGACTATAGGAGTGCAGTACGTGATACATGAAAATCACCACTGCAAAGATCAGCAAGTAGCCATAGAGTCCCGAGAATAGCGAATACAGGATATAAAGAAGCCGGCGTCTCCTGGGCACGAATTCGACTTCCACCGGCAAAGAGAAGATGTGTCGCTTCACCCACTCCGAGACATATAGCGTGGAACGCTCCTTCAGATCGCTTTCCCCTATGATCTCGGAGAACATGTAATAGCCATCGAGCTTGATGAGAGGATTCAGGTTCAGCAGGGTGACTCCTATGCCGGAGACCATGATGACCTTGTAGGCGAAGTCATGAACCCACATTCCCGGGGCCGTGGTCCACCACATCACGGTGGCAAAAAAACAGATAACCAGGTCGGCCCAGATGCCCGCGATGATGGTAAACAGACGCGCTCTGCGTTCGCCCACAACCCAAATCTGCGTGACATCGCAGACAAACGTGGGAGCGAAGTACATCAACAGAAATTCCATCTTCTCGACATTGCCCCCGAAATGTTTACAGGTCATGCCGTGGGCTGACTCGTGGACAAAAGCCATTGCTCCAAACAGAAACCAGAACTCAACCAGGTCCCAGACGCTCTTTTCGGTGAAGTTATAGAAGCGAAAGCTGTCGTACCAGATCTCGTCCAGCTTACCGAGCCACATCCAGACCATCACTCCAAAACACGCAAGGGTTAGCAGCGTGAACCACGTGGTATAGACAAACTCAACATAGGGTTGGAGCTTGGTCAGGTAGTCGTCGGCGTGCGGCCATTTGTGTAGCGTGATATCGGTGATATCGGAAAAGGCGAAACGTTTGCGTTTGTGCCGCTCAGCGCCAAGTTTCTGCTTCAGGGTGATGTTTTTTTCCAGCGGTGTGCGATAAAGGAGGTCGGTTTCGTCCCTCAGAAACGAGGCGAATTCCTTTACGTCATCTTCGGTGAAATCCACACCGGACTTTTCTCTTATCAGTGCCGAAAGCTCTGCATAGGAACGTTCACCATCGAACGACTCCAGCAACATCCACTGTTCTGGGGTCAGGCGCACATAGGTGTCGGCGCCAGGCATCTTGGCGAGGACTGTGGACACACCCTGTTCGATGTGCTCTTTAGAAATGACGCGCGGATCAAGCTTGGGAAGGCTTCGCTGCGCACTCCTTGCCGGCATTTCCGGCAGCGCTGCATCGAAAGCTTCCAGAATGTTCATGGGTGCTGGTGAAGGCTTATGTTGACGAGCATTCCAGGCCGAAGCGCACTATTCGAATCCGTGATCTGCGCAAGAATTTCGATGGTGCCGCTGGACGGATCCACAACGGGGCTGACTTGAACAACCCTGGCGGTGTACTTGGATTCCGGAGAGATATCGGCCGAGCTTACTGTGAGAAGCGCTCCCTCGTGAATACTGCCAAAGAAACGCTCCGGCAGCGTGAATCTCACCTGTAGTGGAGCCAATGCCGTCACCCAGAAAAGGCGGTCGTTCACTGCCACCTTCTGACCCACGCGGACGTAACGGCGAGCTACGATTCCGTCGAAAGGTGCGGTAATATTGGCCTTCTCTTTTTCAAGCTGTAACGATTTGAGGACGTCTTTGGCATTATTCAGGCTTTCGGATTCGCGTTTGATCTCAAATTCGTCAGCCTCCTCTTTGTAGACGGCATGGTCGAGTTCCTCCTTGGCGATTACTTGATCTGCGTACAATTTCTCCGCGCGGCTGCGGTCCGCCTGCAGGACCTTGGTTTCGGCCTGCCAGTTTTGCAGGTTTGCTTCGAGGGCCCTCACACGGTCAGCGGCTGCATCAAGATCGGCGGATATCTGCCGGTCATCTAGTCTTGCCAGGAGCTGCCCCTTCCGTACGGCCGTGCCGGGCTGAACGAGAATGGTGGCTATGACGCCTTCTCGCAAAGCTTCCACGTCAAGCTGATTCTCTACGACGATGGGCCCAGAGGCCACAACAGCGTCATTGGTCGGGCTAGCGACGTGCGCGGGTGGGCTCGCCGGGGCCGGCGCAGCTGCCACTACGGACGTCTCTTTCGAGTTGTTACATCCGCTCGACGCTATTGTCAGTATTACAAGCGCCAAGATACATCGCTTCATAGTATTTTCCCTCACCAGCCGAACCAGGACCAGAACTTCGACCACAGCCATAGTGTTGGACGCCGAAAGATGACCCACCCTGCTGGAGCCCACCCCGTCGATATCTTGCCGCGACCCTGCATTCCCGAGCGAATGAGTCCATCTTCATTAGGAACAACGAGCCGCGCATAAAAGAGGCGTTGGTTGTCATTCAATTCCGCCTTCGGGCTCACAACCACGACTGGAGCGTGGAACGTATGGTTCGGCAAGCCTTCCAGCTTCACCGCCCCCTTTAGCCCGGAATCCACACGCGCGATGTCAGCCTCATCAATCGCGACATCAATGTTGGCGTGAGAAGTGTCCACAACTTCGGCGAAGGTATCGCCAGGATGAAGGTTCAGCCCAACGAAATCCTCGATATGAGCGGTGGCAACACGACCGGCGATGGGAGTGCGTAGCAGAGTTTTCTCCAGGCGTTCCTGGTTGCGCATGACCTCAGTGCTCCAGAAATCTGCTTGCACTCGCTGGATTCCGGCTTCCGTCCCATCGTTGGAAGCAAGCGCTCGATCCATGGCTGAGACCGCGGTTTCATACTTGGCCTGCGCGGCCGCTAGCGCCATGCGATATTGCCAGTCATCCAGCCTCGCCAACACTGTTCCCTGACTGACGGCTTCGCCTTCGTGTACGTCAACGCGCTGAATGAGACCCGCAACTTCAGGCTGAATCCGCGCGCTGTGGGAAGGGGCCACAGTCGCAAAACCCTCCACCCGCAAAGGCAGAGGAAATCCCGCCAAAAATATCACGACGAGTGCCGTTGCGCCGACCAGCAGCATTCTTCGCCGCTTCCGTAAAGCCAAGAATTTCCGCTTCCGGTTCAGGATAGGCGCGAGCAGATCAATGAAGGGCACCTCCCTATAAAGCGTTGCGTTACGCAGCGCCACCGTAGCTTGTCCGGCCAGCACCTTGATCATCTCCAGATGAGAGGTGCTCAGGAAATCGGGATCACCGCTCTCGAATGAAAGCATTCCGATTCGGCCATCGTCATCGGCTAATGGCAGCGAATGAAACCCGCGCATTCCCGTCTGGGCGAAATAGGCTTGGAATTTCGCGCGTGTCTCTTCGCGGTCGGCGTCAATTTCGTCATCGTGCTGACTCACGAGAATGGGGTTGTTCGAAACCGACGCCCACTCCAGCAGCGATTGAAGACGGACAATATCGGGGTCCTGAGGATTGATCCTTACAGCGCCCGTGACCGCCTTGATCTGCAATTTTCCGCGAACCTCCAGCGCGATGGCCGCACGTTCATAGTGAATGACGGTCCCCGGTTCGTTCACGATCGCCTGCAACACGCGATCGAGATCGAGAGTTGAGGTGATCTCGTTGCTAACTTTTACCAGGGCCTCCAGCACTTCCAGTTTTCTCTCCGCCTGCAGTAAATCGGCGTTGTGTAAGGCATTGCTGGCAGTCTCACACATGTTTATCAATAGGAAATGGTCGTCCTCGTCGAAGGGCAAACCATCGTGACGGTTTACCGCCTCCACCACCCCGACTAGGCTCTCCAACTCCATCAGGGGCGCCGCCACGAGCGAGAACACCCGACTGTCTTCATGACCGGTATTTCGCTTCTGCAGGCGTTCGTCCTCAGGATCATCGATGAGCACCGATTCGCCGCTCTCCGAAAGGTCTCCCGCGATCCCCTCGCCCGCTCGCTGCAAATTCCCGACCACAACTGTTCCATCAAACCCAGCCTGGCTGATCAACTCCAGCACATCCCCATTCACCATCCACAAGTTGATTCCTTGGACGTTCATCACCTCGGCGAATTTCTTCGCGATCATTGGCAGCAAATCGTCTAACTCAAGAGTGGAGTTGAAGACCTTTTCCAGGTCGTACATCTGGGTCACGCGACTGATTGACTGCAAGCTGACGTCGCGTTCGTTCTCATACTTCAGGGCAGCCGCGATCGCTGGGGAGGCAAGTTCTGCGATCTCACTGAGGGATTGCAATGCGGTGGCTGGAAACGAGTGCTCATACCCAACCACTTCGATGGCCCCGACCAAAACTCCGTCCGCCACTAGTGGTATGTAGGCGAGAGAAACAGCACTCCGCCGAACATCCAAGTGAGAGAAATCTTCGCGCTGCAGGGCGGCGACTTCGAAGACCTGTACTGCTCGGGTTTCGGCAAGCCTGCCCAGCGTGCCGGCATCGCATTTCACGACTTCACTGACAGTGATGTCGCCCGCGGTTGCTTTGACTTTCCAGAGCGGATTGTTCTGGTCCTCAATGACATACACGACCGCGGCCGCCTCAGACACAAGCTCGCAGACTCGTTCAGCGATCACGTGTGCCCTCGCTTCGACTTCTGGACGAGCCAAGAGCGCCGCGGCAGTGTCGACCAGAGGAACCGCGGAACCGGTCCTGCGAGGGTCCATGTTCCCTTCCTGCTGCTCTCAAGATGTACGTATGGTTCCGAGATTATAAGCTCAATGGCTAATTGCTGAACTACTTTCTCCAGATATCGAGTCGCGGCACAACCGTGCACCACCTGAGAGGCAGGATAGTGCCAGCAAAACAACCACGTCAGGACCACAGGCGATTAAACCTGCGTTACCGGCTCGACCGCTGCTGGATGCGCTGCCACTGAGAGGAAAACTTCTGCTGGCAAGCTACTCCGGCCTCGTGCACTTTCGCGAATTCGGGCGTGCCGCGCAGCCCGGCGAAGAACGGGTCTGCATCCATCACCGGATAAGAGCAGTAGTGCCCTTCGACTGCTTTAGAAAGCAGCGAGAGCGCCTTGTCATTCTGGCCGCAATAGGCGAGGTTCGCCGCGGCCAGGTAGTTGGCTTCGGGATCGCCTGACGCCTGGACCTTCGCCGCCATCGCTGCGATGTCGCCCGCCGGCTTGTGCTGCGCGCAGGCGATCAGCATGTCATAGCTCGGCCATTGCTGGATGTGTGGCGCGCCGAGTCGCAGCGCCTCTGCCTCTTTGCCTCCGCGCAGCAGTCCCAGCAGGGTGATGGCTTTCGTGAAGTCCGAATCCGGATCTAGGCGCAGATACTGTTCGGCCAATCGGTAATCACCGCGAAGCGTGGGCACGATGGCACAGGAACGCAGCCCCGAGGTTATGTTGTGCGAATCAAGCTGGAAAGCCAGATCGCATTGGTGGCTTGCCTCGTCGGTGATCCCCGCATAGCGCAACGTGTAGTTCAGGATGTAATGGGCATCGGAGCTGTCCGGATGGCGGCGCACCAGATCTTCAGCCTGCTGCATTGCCTTGGTCTCATCGCCATCCTCGACGGCCACCCCAATCCAGATCGCGACCGCGGGGATGTAGTCAGGATCGAGCGCAACCGCCCGTGCTTCCGCGGACACGTAGCGCTCGCCCATGTCGCTGCCGCCCTTCCCGTATCGCACTTCGACATAGCATCGCCGGCCAAGCTGAAGCCACGCGGGAGCGAAGTTTGAATCGAGGGCGACAGAGCGCTCCAGCATGGCGAGGGCCTGCTGGTTGGTGCCGGAGTCAAAGGGCATGGACAGCGCGCGCAGGTATAGGTCGTACGCCTCGTTGTTGGTTGGACGCGTGCCTTTCGTGACCGTGTATGCCGAGCCGCCGAGCGCCGCCGCCAGTACTCCTTGCGTGCGTGCCACAATCTTATCGCGCAGCTCGATCATGTTGCGGGCCGGAGCATCCAGCGTGTCGGCCCACAACACGCGCCCGCTTGTCACATCGATGGCCTCCAGCGTGAGGTGCAACTGGTCACCTTCCCCAACAAAACGGCCGGCGATGATGCTAGCCGCCTTCATCTCCGCGCCCGCTTTGCGGAGGTCGACGCCCGGAAGAGCATATTGCGAGGTGGTTAAGAACGGCTGCACCGAAAGTCCACGAGCGTAACTGAGCGTTATTGCCACTTCATCGGCAAGCGGCAGGCTCAGGTAATCGAACGAGTGGTCGGTGCCGACATTCTGAAAGGGAAGAACTGCGACACTTTTTAGCGTCGGTGGTGGCGGTTGAGTCACTTTCAGGTGCAAGAAGTATAGGCTGGCACTCAGGCCGACTACTAGGACACACGCAAACGCGATCCATGGCCGGCGTACGCGGGCTTCCGTGCGCTTGCGTTCGGCAAGCTCCTGCTGCTGCCGCTCGCTTTCCCTGCGATTTCGTTCCGCGCGGCGTGCCTTCAGATTTTCCAGGCGCCGGACCAGCTCCGCCGGGCTGCGAAGCCGGCGCGCAGGGTCGCCGCACACGGCTGCGGCAATGTCCTCGCGCAATAAGGGATCCGCGACCTCTTCTTCCCATCCCGGCGAGAGCGGTTTGCGGAAGTCGCCCACGACCATCTGGTAGAGCATCACGCCGAGGGCGTACACATCCGACTGCGCGGTGGCAGCTTTGCCGGAGAAGACCTCGGGCGCCAGATACAGCAGCGTGCCACTGAATGAGCTTGATTCCAGGGCGGCGGTCTGGGTCAAGCCCAGGCGGGTGATGCCCAGCGCCTCCAGCCGCGACGGCTCGAGCAACAACGCACTGCCAAAGTCGGCGATCTTGATCTGGTCTGCGCCGTCCGCCAGCCGAGTGACGAGCACGTTGGCGGGCTTCAAATCCTTGTGCAGAACGCCCACTGCGTGTACGCCGGATACCGCACGCGAGATCTCGGCAAGCACATGCAGCCGCCGCTCGAGCGGGATGGGGGCGAGGCCGCCCTGGCCTTCAGCCCACTCCGCCAGGTTCGGGCCTCCGTACTCGCTCTCCAGAAAATAGGGTTCGGCCTCGAAGTTCCACTCCAGAATTTTGACAAGATAGCGGCGATCTTGCAGAGACTCACGGAGAAAGCGGAAGACCGTCACCTCGCGCTTCAAGGTCCTGAGGCGAGCCAGCTGGGAGACGAACTTGAAGACGCGCAGCTCGTGGGTCTTGGGGTGCTCGGCCAGCCACACCTCGCTCGCGGCTGAGATGTCGAGCGGGCGCAACAGCAGCCATTGCTCGCGGCCGGGGACAGGACTGCCGGCTGCCAGTAGCAGGTGCGCCGGCGACGATGACGGTAGGCTCGCCTCAGCGTGGGCGGTTGCCGCCAGGCGATATCCCACCCGCGGCACGGTGACGACGATACTGGAATCTGTGTCGCCCAGCGCCTTGCGCAATTTGTAAACGGCGGTGGACAAGGAACCTTCGACGACGTTGAGGCCCGGCCAAACGGCATCAAGCAGTTCGTTCTTCCTGACCACTTCCCCGGCGTGCCGAAGAAGGTAGAGCAGCACCTCCAAAGGCTTCAGCTCCAGCTCCACCGGCTGATCGCCGACGCGCAACTCCAGGCGCGATTCGACGAAAGTCCGCCCGGCAAAACTCCAAAGGCATCCGGAAAGCTCTGGCAATTCCCGGGCTAAGCGATGCGTGGCCATGAACTTCCGCTTCTTGAGAGTCTCTTGAGAATTACGTCAGGACACCTGGGAGCCGATTGCTGCACATTATGCCCCACGGCCACCGGGGTGACCAGCACATTTTGAGCGGCGCAGGACCGGAAGTCGCCGCCGTCTCTCCCCGTGCACGACGCTATCTGCGGTTTTCAAGGCGAATCTCGCGCCAAAGAAGAAAGAAGAAGGAGGAGCCATGCCGAGCCTCGGCAGCAGTAAGTTCTTTCGACTCGGGGATTTCCTCTTCTGCGCAATCCTTCAGCGTCCTCGCCAACTTTGACAGCGCTCACGGCGGCACTCCCCTATCGCCTCCCATAGGGATCGCAATGGATCCCTTGGGATAATTTTCGAAAGGAAACCATGCGCCCTTCAAATTGGTCAGGATTGAGCAAACTTAACCTTTGGAAGATGACCGTGACTCTTCTGGCGCTTTGTGGTGCGACAGCAGTTAGCTTGTCTGCCCAGACCTTAACCACGCTGCACGCCTTCGCGGGATATCCGAATGACGGGAGCGCCCCTTCCGCCGGGCTGGTGCAAGCCACCGACGGGAACTTCTACGGGACAACCTATGCCGGCGGGACCAGCGGCAACTGTCAGGGCGGCTGTGGCACGGTCTTTAGAATCACGCCAGGGGGCACACTGACCACGCTGCACAGCTTCGACTGGTATGACGGTGCCAGCCCTACCGCCGCGCTGGTGCAAGGTACTGACGGGAACTTCTACGGGACAACCTACGGAGGCGGGGCCGAACCGCGCGTTGGTACCGTATTCAAAATCACCCCGGGAGGCGCGCTGACCACGATGTACAGCTTTTGCGCTCAAGCGAACTGCGCTGACGGCCAGCAGCCTTACGCCGGGCTGGTGCGAGGCTCCGATGGCAACTTCTACGGGACAACCTTGGAGGGCGGGGCCAACAGCGGCTGTTCTCTCGGCAGCGGCAGCTGCGGCACGGTCTTCAAAATCACGCCAGGGGGCACGCTGACCACGCTGCACAACTTTTGCGCTCAATCTGGCTGCGCTGACGGCGGCAACCCTTACGCCGGTCTGGTGCAAGCCAGCGACGGGAACTTCTACGGGACGACCTTCGAGCGCGGGGCCAACGGTTATGGCACAGTCTTCCAAATCACCCCGGCAGGCACGCTGACCACGCTTTACAGCTTTTGCTCTCAAACGAACTGCGCTGACGGCCAATACGCTTACGCCGGGCTGGTACAAGCCACCGATGGCGACTTCTACGGGTCAACCTCCGCTGGCGGCGGGGGGCCCTACCACCAAGGCGGCACGGTCTTCAAAATCACCCCAAGCGGCACCTTGACCACGATCTACAACTTTTGCTCTCAACCGAACTGCACTGACGGCGACAGTTCTGTTGCCCGTCTGGTGCAAGCCAGCGACGGGACCTTCTACGGGACGACGATACATGGCGGGGCCTACTGCGTACAGAACAGCGGCTGTGGCACGGTCTTCAAAATCACCCCAAGCGGCACGCTGACCACGCTGCACAGCTTCGACGACACTGATGACGGCAAAGCGCCTCTCGCCGGGCTGCTGCAAGCCACCGATGGGAACTTCTATGGGGCAGCCACGTATGGCGCAAACCCTGCATGCACTGCCGGCCTCGGCGGCTGTGGCACGGTCTTCCGGCTGTCGGGGCCCCCGCCCAGCACGACGACGGTGACTAGTTCGCCCAATCCTTCGACCTTCGGACAGCAAGTGACGATCACTGCGACCGTGGGACCCGCCGGCCCGCCGACGCCGACAGGAACGGTGGGCTTCACCTCGAATGGCACCGCCATCTCCGGCTGCACCTCAGTCACACTGAATTCCGGCACAGCTCAGTGCGTCACGTCGGCGCTGTCGGTGGGTACCGATATGATCGTCGCTACATATTCCGGTGACAGCAACTACAGCGGCAGCACCGGGTCGGTGGTGCAGATCGTCAACCCTGTGCCGATGGCGTTGCAGTTCATCGCCATCTCGCCCTGCCGCATTGTCGACACCCGCAATGCCAACGGCACCTTCGGCGGTCCTCCGATCCCGGGCAACAACAGCCGCTCCTTCCCGCTCACAGAAGGCGATAACCCGTGCGGTATTCCGTCCAGTGCCATTGCCTACTCCGTCAATGTGACGGTGGTTCCGCAGCATACTCTGGGATACTTGACCATCTGGCCTACGGGCGAAGGTCAGCCCACCGTGTCGACGCTGAATTCGCCGGATGGCCGCATCAAGGCCAACGCGGCGATCGTTCCCGCGGGGACGCCTTCGGGCTCGGTCAGCGTGTACGTGACCGATACGACCAACGTCATCCTCGACATCGACGGCTACTTCGCGGCGCCGACCTCAGGCAGCCTGCAGTTCTATCCGCTGACGCCCTGCCGCATCATCGACACTCGCAACGGCAATGGAGGCGCGCTGCAGGCAGGAGTCGAACGCGATTACACAATTGCGGGACAATGCGGCATTCCCAGCGACGCGGCGGCCTATTCGTTCAACGTCACGGTGCTGCCGGCCGCCGGTGGACTGGACTATCTCACCGTGTGGCCCAAGGGTGAATCGAGGCCCACCGTCTCCACCCTCAACGACAACACCGGCACTGTAGTCGCGAATGCGGCCATCGTACCTGCGGGCAGTGAGAACGCAACCGCCTTCTACGCCCACAGCAACGCCACCAACATGTTGCTTGACGTCGACGGCTATTTCGCCGCGCCGGGAACAGGCGGGTTGTCACTGTATCCGCTGACGCCCTGCCGCGTGCTCGACACGCGCCAGGTTGGCAAGGGTCAGCCCTTCATGGGCGACTGGAATCCTCCGAACGGTGTGGATGTCCTAACCAGTCAGTGCGCTCCTCCGAGCACCGCCAAAGGGTTTGTCTTCAATGCGACCGTAGTGCCGAGCGGCGCCATGCCGTATCTGACCTTGTGGCCTCACGGCGAAAACCAGCCCACGGTCTCTACGTTGAATGCCTACGATGGCTTCATCACCTCCAACATGGCAATCGTGCCAACCAACGACGGCTCTATCGACGCCTACGCAGCCGGACTAACGCAACTAATCCTCGACATCTCCGGCTATTTTGCGCCGTAGATAGCGACGACAAATCTCGCCGCCCCGTTCCTTAGCGGAGACTTGAACGAGTGGTTCGCAATCTAGGCTTAGCGTTTCCGTTGATGATTGGTTACGACTTGGCCCTGCCGTAAGTAATCCTGAGCAACAGCCGATCGGCGAGCCCGCCTTCCCGAAGATTGTCTATAAGTCCTGTTCGAGGAAGTCTGCTGCTGAAAGCCGCTTGCGCTCCGATGTCCTCGAAGCCGGTTTCCGGCCAAGTTCTGCTTGGATAACTACGCTCCCACAATCAAGTGGTTGGCTTTGTGGAAATTGCCATCTTCCCAACGATCTTCCACAGCTCTGTCCGGTAGTGGACGCCGGGTTCCAAGTTTGGTCATGCTGTGCGTCGCTGAGGCCACTAAGTCGCTGACTTTCAAGCGGAAAGTTGGCGAGCCGCTTGCACCTGACATTTGGCAGTTAACCGCGAGAGTAGCTTCGAAGCTACTAACTGCGAGAGCTTCGTCCGGCCGTGCGAAGACTTCGTAAGTCGCTTGGGGACCATGTTTAGCGTGCTCAATGGAATCCCGTTAGCCTATCGCGAGTCGCGACAACTGGTGGAAGTCCGGGAAGTGGTGAACTGGTGGAAGAGTGGGAAAGGGGAGGAAAACCTGAAGCCGAATTCGAAGAGCTAAAGTCTGTAAGCTAATCCCCTATGACTGATTACGAATGACTACCTTTCTATGAACGACGTTCGATACGCTCTACGACAACTGTACAAATCCCCTGTGTTCTCGCTCGTCGCTGTTATAACGCTGGCGCTGGGCATCGGCGCGAATACGGCGATCTTCACCCTGCTCGATCAAGCGCTGATTCGCAGCTTGCCGGTCAGCCATCCTGAGCAGTTGGTGCGTCTCCGTTACACCGGCGAAAGTCCCGGTCACACCAACACCTACGGAGGCGATGACAACGATTATTTCTCCTACCCTATGTACCGGGACCTGCGGGACAAGAACAGTGTCTTTAGCGGCCTGCTCGCCAATGACGAGCAGACGGTCGGTGTGCAGTGGAACAACCGCTCCGAACTTACCGAAGCTGAACTGGTCTCGGGAAATTATTTCCAGGTACTCGGCCTGCAACCGGCGATGGGACGCCTGCTGCTTCCATCCGACGACTTGGTCAAAAGTGGTCCCGTAGTTGTCCTCAGCTTCAACGATTGGAAAACCAAACTTGGCTCCGATCCGGGCGTGATCGGCCAGACTTTGCTTATCAATGCGCATCCGTTCAGCATCGTCGGCGTCGCCTCGCCGCAGTTTCACAGCATCGTAGCGGGTGAGCGACCGGGAATATTCGTACCTGCATCGGCCAAAAACATCGTTACTCCGCGCTGGCAGGACCTGGAGAACCGCGAGTCGCATTGGCTCACGATCATTGGGCGCCTGAGGCCAGACGTGAGCCGCATCCAGGCCCAGGCTGGCCTCGAACCGTTATGGCATGCGCTGCGTGCTGAAGAACTCAAGCAGTTCGGCTATCACACGCAGCGCACGCGCAGCCTGTTTCTGGACGAATCGCGCATTCAGTTGCTGGACAGTGCCCGCGGCTTTTCGCCCCTGCGCGACCAACTGGGACCGCCGCTGCTCATCGTTATGGGCATGGTTGGGCTGCTGGTGCTGATGACTTGCATCAATGTCTCCAGCCTGCTGCTGGTGCGCGCCGCAGGACGCGTGCGCGAGATGTCCGTGCGCTACGCCATGGGGGCGGGACGTTGGCAGATCGTGCGCCAGTTATTGGTCGAAGGGCTGCTGCTGGGCTTGCTTGGCGGGGCGCTGGCGGTGGCTATCGCACCTGCCATCTCGAGCGCCCTGGTGCGTATGGTCTTCACCGATCCCAGCACCGAAATCCCCCTTGCCACAACCCCCGACATGCGCGTTCTGATCTTTAATTTCGCGGTGGCATTCGCGGTCAGCATTTTGTTCAGCCTCGCGCCGGCGCTGCGCTTCCTGCGACCCGATCTGGTGAGCTCGCTGAAGCAGCAGACTGCAACCGCAGCCGGTAGCTCGCTACGCTTCCGGAGAATCTCTGTAGGCGTGCAGATCGCGGTCAGTTTGTTGCTGCTCACAGGCGCGGGCTTGTTCGTGCGCACTTTGCATAATCTGCGATCGGTTGACGTGGGCTTCGTCACCGATCACATGGTGACCTTCGGTTTAAATCCGCGCCTGGCTGGTTACCAATCCGAGCAGCTTCAACCCCTCAACCGCCGCGTCCTCGAAGCGCTTGCCGCATTGCCGGGAGTGCGCGCCGCGGCTGCGACGGATGACCCTGATCTAGCCAACGACGACGAGACCGGCAATGTCACCGTTTCCGGCTACAAGGCGGCGGAAGGCGAAGACATGCAGGCGGAAGAGCCTTGGGTTACGCCGACGTACTTCTCGACGCTGCAGGTACCGCTGCTGGCGGGTCGCGCCTTCAACAACCAGGATGTCGTCGGCAAGCCCAATGTGGCGATCGTCAATGCCAGCTTTGCGAAGCATTACTTCGGGAGTCCGCAGAGCGCAATCGGACGCGTCCTGGAGTTCGGTTCCGAGCGAGACAGTAAGCTCGACACCGAAATCGTTGGCGTCGTTGGAGACACCAAGCACCATGCTGTACGCGACCCGGCGCGTCGGACGGTGTATCGTCCACTGCTGCAGAGCCCGCAACTCAACGGCATAAACTACATGGTGCGAACATGGCAGGCACCACAGCCGGCACAGACGAACATACGAGCCGCAATGCAGCAGCTCGATTCCAGGCTGGCGCTCGACAACCTGCGAACGGTCGACGATCAAGTCTCCGACAGCCTCTCGAATGAGCGGCTGATTGCGCTGCTCTCGGTCAGCTTCGGTCTGTTGGCCGTACTGCTAGCGGCAATCGGACTCTATGGCGTGCTCGCCTATTCCACCGCACAGCGCACGCGTGAAATCGGCATCCGCATGGCGATGGGCGCGCAACGTACATCAGTCGTGCGGCTGGTGCTGCAGGACGTGTTATGGATCGCCGGTATCAGCATAGTGGCGACGCTACCGATTTCGCTGCTGCTTGGACGCATGTTGCGAAGCGAGCTTTATGGCGTGAGCGCTGGCGATCCCTGGACACTGATTATGGGGACCTTGCTGATGGCCATGGTCGCGCTGGTTTCGGCGCTGGTGCCCGCCCGACGCGCTGCCTCGATTGATCCCATGCAGGCGCTGCGTAGCGACTGAAGTAGCCCAGCATCCTCAGTGCCGCTGGCTTAGTGACAGGCAGGCTCCTTCTGCAAACGTCTGGCTATCCGTCGACGTGGGCCAGAAGTCTTGTTCGGGGAAGTCGCTTGGACGTATTGTCGGCAAACCGCCGACTGAGAGCGGACGACACGCCGTAAGTCACAAGAAAGCGGGGCCACCGTTGAACCGGATTGAATAATCTGTGACAAGTCACAGGTTAGGGTAGGGCGTTTTACGTCCAAGTGGCGGTGCCAATGCGGTTGCCGGATGCTGGCCGACTTGAACGAAGCCGCTTTGCGGCGGACGCATTGCGTGTTGTTGAGCCGGCAGTCTCGCGGTGATGTGAGCTAATTTGGGTCGCAGAGGAGGAACTCTCTGTGACCCATCTACGCCAG
>JBEKXQ010000066.1:0-24230 GCA_049511915.1 Candidatus Korobacteraceae bacterium | reverse complement strand
ATCATGAGGATGGGGGCGATCTACGCACGGGTCTCGTCCGAGCAGCAGCGCGAGGCGAACACGATAGCGAGCCAGACGGCGTCGCTGATCGAGTTCGCCAAAAGGCATGATCTGGAGGTCCCAACGCCCAAACCGCCCAACTGGCTTCCTCTGGGCGTATCTGAACTCCGGAGGTGACGACCGTAAGACGAGTCATCGCTGCGCGCCAGGTAGGTGCCTGGCATGCAATTGTGGTGGGTGATTACTGACCTACATCTGGGCGGGTAGGGTGATTGTTATAAGCCGCAGCGCTCACAAACAGCTTAGTGTACTGACCTAGCTGTCCGTGCCGTCATTTACATTTCAGTCATCCTACTGGTCCAGCGTGCTGACCGTCCTCGCGCCACACTTCTCTGCGGGCTTCGCTCGCTGATCTGCGTGTGTCTGAGGGCACGGCTTACGCAGGAATCACCGGGTTCTCAACGTCCGTACGAAATGGTGCCGGTCCAATAGGAGGGCGGCCATGACGTCAGCATTGATTACCGCGTTGACGGTCGTGGTGGTTGGCGTTGAACAGGGTATCCTGCTCGCCATCGTGTTGTCGCTCGTCGATCACACGAGGCACGGGTATCGACCGAAAAACGCGGTGCTCGTGCCGGACGAATCGGGCCACTGGCAGCCGAAACCAGTGGCCACGGCCGCTCAGGCCGAGCCCGGCTTAGTCATCTACCGATTCACGCACAGCGTGTACTATGCGAATTCCCAGCAGTTCTCGGATGAGATCTCGTTGCTCGCGAGCATCGCGGAGCCACCCCTGCGTTGGCTCTGCCTCGACGGAGCCGCAGTGGACGATGTCGACTACTCCGCAGTGGAGACCCTCCGGTCAGTTCACGCGAAGTTGAAGGCGAAAGGCATTCGGCTGGTCGTGGCAAATGAAATGGAGGACCTGAAGGCCCATACACGTGACCGGCTCAGGGAGTTGTTCGGCGCGGATGCCTTCTATGACAGGCTAAAGGACGTCGTGAAGCAGTATCGGCAGACGTTCAACGTCGCGGCTCCGCTAAAGCGTTCAGACTCGACTCCCGGGGGAAGTTGATCGCGCTGCGTGAGGAGCAGTTCAAGAGAAGTCCAAGGAGAGAACGTATGAACCAGAAGCGCTGGCACAGGCGCCAATATATCCCTGCCGCAACCAGGTTTTCGGTTTGTCTCGTAACTTCACATGATCCTGCTGTTCCGGTCCTCGATCGCCTTCGGCGAGTGTCCCGAGCTTACTGACTTGCCAGGGGGCGATGCAGGCCTGACACGATACGAGTCCGGTGCCGTGGACTGGATCTCGACTGTCCTCGCACTAACTATTATAAGTAAGAACATCTCAATGGTGACGGGTACCTAGCCCGCGAATTTGTCGGTCGCTGCAACCAAGCCACGACTGTTTGGCCACTCAAAGGCGCTATGGCCGCTATCGGGAGTGATGATGAGGTCGGCTTCGGGCCATGCGCGATGCAGCGCCCAAGCGCTTTCCATGGGGCAGACCACATCGTAACGGCCCTGCACGATCACCCCGGGAATGTGACGGATGCGCGAAGCATTGCGCAGCAATTGGTCGTCGGTCTCGAGGAACCCCTTATTGACGAAGTAGTGGACCTCAATGCGCGCGAAGGCGAGCGCGAACTCGTCCTCTTCATAGTGGCTAGTGAAGTCGGGGTCGGGCAGGAGCTTCGAGGTTGCACCCTCCCATCCGCTCCAGATCTTTGCGGCGGCGAGCCGCACGGCCGGGTCATCGCTGGTCAGGCGACGGTGGTAGGCCGTGAGCAGATCGCCGCGCTCGGCCGCTGGAATGTGCGCGAGGTACGGCTCCCAGGCGTCCGGATACAGGATCGACGCGCCGCGCTGATAAAACCAATCGATCTCCTGCTTGCGGAGAAGAAAGACGCCGCGCAAGACGAGTTCGGAAACGTGATCCGGATACGTCTCGGCGTAGGCGAGGGCAAGCGTAGAACCCCAGGATCCGCCGAACACCTGCCAGCGCTCAATGCCGAGGTGCTCGCGGATTTTCTCGATGTCGGCCACGAGATCCCAAGTTGTGTTGTCCTCAAGAGACGCATAGGGCGTGCTCTTTCCGCAGCCACGTTGGTCGAAGTTGACGATCCGGTACTTCTCCGGATGAAAGAAGCGGCGCTGTTTGGGCTCAGAGCCGCCGCCGGGACCGCCATGGAGAAAGATCACGGGCTTGCCAGAAGGGTTGCCGCTTTCCTCGAAGTAGATCTCGTGCACGGGTGAAACCTGGAGACGACCGGTGTTGTACGGCTCGATCGGAGGATAGAGCCATGTAAGAGGATCTTTCATTATTGATATGGGCATCGCGAGCAGTATACCTTTCCAGAAAGCTGAGAACGAGGCCAACGAGCGCGAGGCGGCAATGACGGTGGCGCAGGAGATTGCTTCCTTCTCAACTGATGTCTCAGGAATGATGTCGACCCGGGATGCCCCACCCACTAGCCAACAGTAAAAGAATGTAGAGCGCCTGCAACACAGTTCGAACGTCCACGCTTGGCATGTGCAAACCTCCGACCGCCTGGTTTGCCACGTATATGTTCGCCGGAAACACCGCGATCATCAGGATGCAGAGACAGGCCGACGCCATCCGAGTGCTTCGAGATAGCAGCAATCCCACGGCTCCCGCCAGCTCGAACACGCCCGTCAGGATCACCAGGAACTCGCGCAGGGGAAAGAATGGCGGAATGATGCTGGCGAACATCTCCGTACGGACGAAGTGCCCCACGCCCGATACAAAAAGCGGAAGAGCCACCACCACACGCAGAACCTTCTGCCATCTGCCAAACGGGATGAAGCCGCCCCGACCGAGCACGAAGAAAGCCACGACCGTCAGGACCAGCGCGGTGATAGGGAGGAAGTAGAGCACGCCCACACCTTATCAGCTTCGGAGCGATCGGGAGGTATTCGGCCAGCGTGATGGGGACAAAATGGCAGCCTGATCGCGCACAAGCAACTGATTAATCCTCGACATCTCCGGCTTCGGGCCGTAATACAGCGTCGACATAAGCGAAGAGGCCCGTTGGTTACGATAGCGCCACATTCCGGAAGTCGGCCGCTCCCTTCCGGCTGAGAGCCCCCTGCAGACTTACAGAGCTTACTCCGAACAATCGAATAAGAAATCGGTGAATCTAATCCCTCATGCGGGTACGAACACGCCTATTGGGTTTCATTGCAATCGTTCAGTCCGTTCTGTTTCTGACGCATTTTCTTCTGTATGAAACGTGGGTGTTTTCACCCGCCGGAAGTGAGCGTCATGGGACGCTATGGGTCAAAATGGTTGTCGCCTTTTTGTCGGTGAGTTTTGTCGGCGCGTCGGTACTCGCCATGCGTTATACCAATCCTGTCGTGCGCGCTTTTTACACAGCTGCGGCGGTTTGCGTGGGGCTGCTGAGTTTCCTTTTCCTGGCGGCGGTTTGCTCCTGGATTATTTTGGGCGCGTCGCGGCTGGCTGGGTTGGACTTTAACTTCCATCGGACCGTGGAATTACTGTTCGCTGTTGCCACGGCGGCAGGGATCTACGGTGTCTGCAACGCAAGTTGGACGCGGATCACGCGAACGACAGTGAGCCTCGCAAACCTGCCTGTGGCGTGGCGCGGCCGGAGAGCAGCCCTGATTAGCGATCTTCACCTGGGGCACGTGCGAAACGGCAGTTTTCTTCGGCGCATGGTGGCGAAGATTTTGCGGGAAGAGCCGGATGCGATTTTCATTGCTGGCGATTTGTATGACGGCACGGCCATCGACGCTGGACGAGCAGCAGAGCCATTGAACAAGTTGACGGCGCCGCACGGGGTGTATTTTGTTGCAGGAAATCACGAGCAATTTGGAGACGACAGTAAATACCTGCGCGCCATTGCCGCGGCCGGGGTGCGCGTGCTCAGCAACGAGAAGATTGAAGTCGACGGTTTGCAAATTGTCGGCGTGCCTTACGGGAACGCGACACAAGACGGGCATCTGGCCTCGGCGCTGAATGGCGTCGGCCTGGATCGTGACCGTGCGAGCATTCTGTTGACCCATGCCCCTGACCATCCGGAGATCGCGGAGGCTGCGGGCGTTTCACTGCAGCTGTCCGGACACACTCATGTCGGACAGTTCATACCTTGGACTTGGATGGCGCGGCGGGTGTATCGCCAATTTGTATACGGTTTAAGCCGGATCGGAAAGATGCAGGTTTTCACTTCGAGCGGGGCAGGAACATGGGGACCGCCGCTGCGCCTGGGATCAAATCCCGAGATTGTAGTGCTTGAGTTTGAATAATTTCCGATCTGCACCGCGGCGAGGTTGATTACACGCGTTGCATCGTTGCTAGCTGGAAGACCATTACACCCGGGGTCTACGGGGTGATCTCGAAGGCCACGCCGCCGTTTTGCCAGTAGGTGCGATAACGATGTTATTGTGCTAATGTCTAAAAACTGCTCCCAAACCACAGATTGCCTGAATTCTGTTGTACATGGCGCGATTTCATAGCATAATTCGCGCTTCCTTTTCCTGACAATTTGCAGCGGACTTTGGGGTTGTAGCAGGACATACACCAAAAGGACGATAACGCTCGATGAAGAAGATCTGTGGCTTTTCTGTGCCCTGCTTCGTAGTGTTGTGCAGCTGGCTGATGGCAGCGCAGGTGCCACACTCGGTTACGACGTATCAGTATGACAACAACCACTCCGGGGCAAACACCAACGAAACCATCCTCACTCCCACGAATGTTAACGTCTCGCAATTTGGCCGCTTGACGGTCTTCCCGGTGCAAGGCTACGTGTATGCGCAGCCTTTATATGTGCCTAACCTGAGCATCAGTGGTACTGCCCACAATGTGCTGTTCGTGGCAACCGAGCACGATCAGGTCTACGCCTTTGACGTGAACAGCGGACAACAGCTCTGGCATACGAATTTCCTGTCCGATTCAGGACCACTGCTGGTGATCAGTACAGTTTTGCCTAGCGACGTGAATTGCCAGGACCTCGTTCCCGAGATCGGGATCACAGGCACACCTGTGATCAATGTCATGACCAACACGCTGTACGTGTCGGCGGAAACGAAGAAGTATAACCCGCGAACCCAGACGACAGTCTTTTATCACACCCTGCATGCGCTGGATATCAGGACCGGACTCGACCAGGTCCCTCCCCACAACATCGCCGGGTCGGCACCGGGAAACGGCGGGGGTTCTATCGACGGGTTCATCACTTTCAATTCCAAGCTGGCGAACCAGCGCCCGAGTCTACTTCTGGCCGACGACCAGCTGTTCGTATCCTTTTCGTCGCACTGCGATCTAGGCACCTATCACGGCTGGATCATGTCCTTCAACCAAACCAGCCTGGCTCCCAACGGCGTTCTTATCGACACGCCGAACGGCTTTGAAGGAGGCATTTGGGGCAGCGGTTCTGGGCCCGCGGCCGATGCATCTGGTTCCATCTATGTGGCGACGGGCAACGGATGGTTTGACGCCAACACCGGCGGTAACGACTATGGCGACAGCGTTCTGCGGCTGACCTGGTCCGGTTCCGGTTTCTCGGTCGCCGATTATTTCACCCCTTGGGACCAGGTATACCTGGACGATAATGACCTGGATGTTAACTCCGGCGGCGTGGTTCTGCTGCCCGACCAAACCGGCGCGACCTATCCTCATCTCTTGATGCAGGCCGGCAAAGAAGGCACCATCGATCTGATCAATCGAGACAACATGGGCCACTGGAACTCCGGAAACGACGACCAGATCGTGCAGACGCTGCCCTTCGCCATTGGCGGCATGTATGGCGGCCCGGCGTTCTGGAACAATAATGCATATTTCGGGGGCATATACGACCACTTGAAGGCCTTCGCCTTCAATCCCCAGACCGAGCTCTTTTCCACCACTCCCACTTCTGAGTCGACTGAGCAATTCAACTTCCCCGGACCGTCGCCGGTGGTCTCTTCCAACCTAACCCACACCGGAATCGTCTGGATCATTGAGACCGACAACTACAGCAACGGTGGAAACGCCATCCTGCGCGCCTACAGCGCCAGCAATCTCGGAACTGAGCTCTATAACTCCCAGCAAGATTCAGGACGCGACCAGATGGGACTCCCAGTCAAGTTTGCTGTTCCCACCGTGGCCGACGGGCATGTCTTTGTTGGCGCACAGGGCCAAGTGGCCATGTACGGACTGCTACAGTGAGGCGCAGCGCTTAGACTATCGCGCCGAGGAGTCGTTCGGAAAACTGAGGGACTTGCCGGATTTGGCGGGCACTGCTCTTGCGAGAGCAGGTGTCGTACTACCGGGATTGAGAGATCCGCCTCCTTACTACTGGTGACCCATCAGACGCTCCCGCACGTCATCATTTGTTGCCAGGTCGACACAGGTCCACGCCATAGCCAGCGCGCCATCCGCCAGCGCCTTGTCTGCGTCCGCAGTTACGCAGTGCGCAGCAAACTCCGGCTGGTGATTCACTGCAGGCAGGGAATTGATGCCAATCATGGGATGGATCGACGGTATAGCGCGGGAAACATTGCCCATGTCGGTGGAACCGGTAGGCCGGGTCTCCCACTCCCCGAGATTCGGGAACGGCCGGCCAAGCGCCTCGGAATTGCTGCGATAGAGAGCCGCCATGTCCCCGTCGTGATGCATTTCCGCGTAAGGCTTATCGCCTCCGGTAATAGCAATTTTCGCTCCCGTGGCGAGGCCGCCGGCCTCAAAGCAGCGGTAGACTTTGGGCTGCAGCTCGGCAAGCTGATCCAGGGTTTCGGAGCGAATGATGTACTTGGCCGAGGTGTGCGCGGGAACAACGTTGGGAGCAACACCACCGTTAGTGACAATCCCGTGGATGCGGTCCGTAGAGCGGATATGCTGGCGCAAAAGTCCCAGTGCTACCTGGGCGACAGTTTGCGCATCTGCGGCGTTCACGCCCAGCTCCGGAAACGCCGAAGCGTGAGATTCCTTTCCGGTGCAGTGCACTTCAAACATAGAAGCGGCGATGATCTTTGCGCGCAGCATGTCAAACGGCGCCGGGTGCACCATCATGGCAGCGTGGATGCCCGCAAATCCGCCCCGTTCCAGCAGCAAAACCTTTCCGCCGGCATTGCCCACCTCTTCAGCAGGCGTGCCGATCACGTGGACGGTAAGCCCCACTTCGTCCGCGACGGTGGCCGCGGCGAGCGCCGCTCCAACCGCCGACGCGGCGATGATGTTGTGGCCACAGGCGTGGCCGATGCCCGGCAAAGAATCGTATTCAGCGCAAATTCCGACATGCAAAGGACCGGACCCTGCACGGGCGTGGAACGCGGTAGGAAGATCGCAAATGCCTTTTTCCACGGCGAATCCGGCGTCAGCCAGGGACTCACAGAGCCACTCGGAGGCGTGCTCCTCCTGAAAACCTATCTCAGGATGCGCGTGGATGCGATGGCTGAGCTTGATGAGCCCGTCATGTGCGGAATCGAACCGTTCGTGCGCTGCGGATTTTGTTTCCATGAGCCGCTTCCTTTTTGCTTGTGGCGATTCCCGTCGAAGATAACACGGCGCTTCCGTCTGGATTAGGAGCTCTGGGTGGACGAGGACGTGAAGGACGCGGGCAGAGGCTGGGAACGACCGCTGTTTGAACTCAATGCGCAGGTGTGGCGTCGGGGAGCGCGCCCGAATTTTGCTTCGGCCAGGGTGGCAGGAGTTTCACCAACACCCACAGGAACACTAAGGGGAGAACGCTCAGGACAATTGCCGTCAGCAACCCTTCGCGGGCGACGATTCCCATCTTATAAGTCGTATATCCCAGGAAGCTCTTGGAAAAGAGCTGTCCGCCGATCACCACGTTCCAGCGCATGGCGAAGATACCAACCAACGTCAAGCACCCCGACAGCACATAGATCTGCTTGCGAATCACCGGGCTCAACTTCAACACTTGCGTCAAACCCAGAAGCGTAATCGGCAAGAGTGTGCCTATGAAGATCTGCAGTACCACCTGCGAGAAGTACATCCGGGTGTGGACCATGAAGTCCAGGCTGCGAAACGATTCGTCGGCTTCGTAGATGCGGTGGACCAGGTCGAGCATTTCCAGGCTGAAGTCAATAACGAACGTGTAGAACAAGTACTTGGCGACCGTGTCGACGCAGCGCATATCGATCGGCTCCCGCCGCAGCGAGCTCGACAGCATGTACAGCAGCATCACGACCGCAATACCGGAAACCATGGCCGAAAACAGAAACACCACCGGCATCAGCGGCGAGGACCACCAGGGATTCGCCTTCACCGATCCGAAGATGAAGCCGACATAGCCATGCAGCAGAAATGCGGAAGGGATTCCGATCACGGTGATCAGCCAACCGGCGCGCTCGTCAATCTCCAGCGAACGCGGGCTGATGTTGGTCGAGCCTAGCGTCAGAATGCGATAGAGCAGCCGCCTCCAACCGGTGGTACTCTGCGCCATCACTACGATGTCTCGGCGGTAGTCGAGCCAGATCTCCAACACCAGGACGGCCAGCAGATACCACAGGTATACGAAGCCGAACATGGCCATGGCCGAAGAGCGGTGGGGCGTTAGATACATCTCGAAAGAGCGCTCGGGATGGCCGAGATGCAGCTGTAACGGCAAGGGTGCGACCAGCAGAAAGGCCAGCGCGGTCAGTAGTGCCAGCCGGTAGGTAGGCTTGACCTCCTCCACCCGAAATACGCGCTCCAGCGATGCCAGAATGAACGCTCCGGCTACCAGTCCGGTAAGAAACGGATACAGGACGATCAGCACGCTCCATTGCAGTTCCACCTCGTTGGGGTACATGAATCCTTGAACTGGAATCTGCACAACCGTCTCCTTATCGCACCGACCCATCCAGGCCGTAATAAAAGCACTTCGAACCCGTCGCCAGATGTGGCTTCAGAACCTGCACACTGTGGGTCCTTAAGAATTCGTGAATTGGGTCCTTCGGATCCTTCAGGTTGGCGAGTTGCCGCGCGCCCGTGGGACAGACTTCGCAACACGCGGTCGTCAATCCCTTCGTGATCCGGTGATAGCAGAGCGTGCACTTGTTGGCCGTTAACGTCGTTGGATTGATGAACCGGCAGCCATAGGGACAGGCCTGCACGCAGTAACGGCAACCCAGGCAATACTTCTGGTCGACCAGCACCACGCCATCGGGAGTGACGAAAGTCGCACCCACCGGGCATACCTGTGTGCAGGGAGAGTCCGCGCAGTGATTGCACAGCTTGGGGACGAAGAAATTCTTCCCACCGGTCTCCTTGGCAACGGGGAACCCGTTCTTGCCACCATCGGGAGAATCCACCTTGGGATACTCCATCTCCCAATCCTCAACGTGGTAACGTTCGACCCAAGTGCGGAAGTAGCCGTCAGGAACATGGTTTTCCAGTTGACAGCCCCGAACACAACTGCCGCAGCCGATGCACTTGGTAATGTCGATGAGCATGGCCCACCAATGTTCCGCCATGTCGTAGTTGGGAGAAGCTTCCGGAGTTCCGGCCAGGACGTATTTCCAGGCAACCGCAGCGGCAGGCAGTAGAACGAGCATGCGCCGGCGGGTGATGTTCATTGGCTGCCTCCGGCGCCGATCGCAGGAGTGTGCGGCTGATGGCAGGTATTGCACGCCGCTCCGCCCGAATGCTCAGCGGCATCTACCTGCGGAAAACTCTTGGGCTTGGCGAGGTTGGCTTGGTGGCAGCGGGGGCAGAGCACCGAAGTGTCCAGCTTGTCCGGCACCACAGATCCCGGGTCGTCGACGTGCTTAGCTTGCGGTCCGTGGCAGGACTCGCAGGCGACGCCCTTGTGCACACCCTTGTTCTTCACATCGACGACGTCGCTATGGCAAGTCTCGCAGGCTTGATGACCGGCGTAGGAGACGGGCAGAGCTGCCACTTCAGCTATTGCATCGGCGCGGTAATGCCCATAGCGGCCGAAGCTGTGCGGTACCAGAAGACTGCGCAGCGCCAGAAAAGCTACGAACCCTACCAGGAAAACTGCCGCAACGCGGAAGAGATGTCCCGTATCTTTGAACGCCTTCATAGGGTGTGTCCACAAGAAACGGTCAGGAGCCCTGGGCTTGGCTCACTCATCTTCCTGCCTGTGCCGCTGGAGGAAATGATTCCAATCCTTGTGCTAGAGATATAAAGCAGATGAAAGCCACGAAGCGGTGTTCTGGATCACACGCGGTCGTGACCTCAGTCACGTCTAGCCGCTGCCTCGGCAAAGGCAAGACACTCAACCTCGATTGTGAGTAGGGTGTTGCAATCTCCCCAGCACGGCCCGCTTTGTAGCGCAATGCGTGGTTTGCTTTAGCGTCGGGAAACTGTGTCGTAACGTTACATGATCGCTCGGGTTCTTGGTCGCCCAAGCCGCTAGCAGCCTGCCAGGTCTACCGAAACTTCTTGAGCCAGTGTTAGAATGAGCAACTGTTTGATGGGTATCCATTGTTTATATCGTGCCGCAAAAGCCGGGCAGTGAAACCGTGACGCCGACGAGCTTGTTGCCTGTCTTCCAAGAGGCTGCCCGGAACCTCCAAAGCCTTTGTGTTCCGGAATATACGACGCAAGTCGAAAAGGCCATTCAGGTCCTGTACGACGCTTTTAAAGCGGGCAACAAGCTTCTTGTGTTTGGAAATGGCGGATCGTCGGCCGATGCCCTGCACATCTGTGGAGAACTAGTGGGACGGTTCGCGAAAGAACGGGCAGGGCTACCGGCCCTGGCGCTCTCCGCCAATCCGGCGGTAGTAACCGCATGGAGCAACGATTACAGTTTTGAAACCGTCTTCGCCCGGCAAGTCGAGGCGTTAGGTCGCCGCGGAGATGTGGCTTGGGGCATCTCCACCAGCGGGAATTCCCCGAACATAATCGCGGCTCTTAAGGCAGCCCGCGCCATGGGACTTCGCACCGTCGGGCTTACCAGCGCGCAAGGCAACAAAATGACGCCATTGTGTGACGTCTTGATGGCCGCTCCAGTCGCTTCCACTCCTCGCATTCAAGAGGCGCACGTAGTCACTTATCATGTGATCTGTGCTCGTGTGGAGGACCTCCTCTTTCCTTCATGACGCCGGTCTATTGTCAGGTCAGACGTCCTCCCGTCCCAGGTACTCCGGCCCGGCCCGGTGTTTTTCTGGATCGGGACGGAGTCATCGTCGAGGACACCGGATATCTTCACAAAATTGAAGATGTTCGCTACATAGATGGTGCGCTGAGCGCCATCGCAAGGCTGAATCAGCTTGGCATTCTCGTTGTCTTGGTCACGAATCAGGCTGGAATTGGAAAAGGGTACTACGGGTGGAAGGAATTCGAGCAAGTGCAAACCCATATCGAAACGCAGTTGGCGGCTGAGGGTGGCTGGCTCGACGGCACTTGGGGCTGTGCCTGCCATCCGGAAGCCCTTGGCGAACTGGCGGCGGCCGATCACCCGTTTCGCAAGCCGAACCCGGGCATGATCCTGGCTGCGGCCTCCAGCCTGGCGATCGATCTTTCAGCCAGTTGGCTCGTCGGCGACAAGCCTCTGGACATTGAGGCGGCGTATCGTGCAGGACTTCGGGGCGCAGTGCATGTGCTCAGCGGCTACGGCAAAGAGACGCGGCAGCAGGTCGCGCAATGGAAACAAGACCTGGTGGGATCCAAATTTCGACTCTATTACGTTGACTCGCTCGCCGAAGCCGTCCAGGCTTTTCCTTCGTGGCTAGAAGCCGAGCAGGCGCCCATCCATGACTAGAGTCAAGGTGAGGACACTCCCGGCCCCCGTGTCGATCCTGATGCCGGTCTGCAATGAAGCGGAAGTTCTGGAAGACGTCCTTGAGGAGTGGGTAACGGACGTGATTCAGCACCTTCCGGCAGGCTCGGAACTAATTATTGCCGAAGCCGCAAGCATTGATGGAACGCGCGAGATACTGGGGAGGCTGTGCCAGAAGTACGCCTTCATGCGGGTCATCTATCGCGACACCAAAGAAGGCTTCGCCGCAGCCGCCCGCTTGCTCTATTCTGAGGCTACGTGCCCCTTGGTTTTTTTTACCGATTCGGATGGACAATACGTGCCGTCGGAGTTCTGGAAGCTGGCTCCGTTTGTGGGAGAATTTTCAATTGTCCACGGAGCCAAGATTGGGAGGCAGGATCCCTTTTTCCGAAAAGTGGCCTCGGCCGTTTTCAACCGCGTTGCCCGCGTGATGTTTGACGTCCACTACAGCGACATCAACTCCGCATTCCGCATCATGAAGACGGACATGGTGAAGGAGCTTCTGCCCGAGCTGAAGTGCATGCCCACGTTGATCAATGCCGAGCTTCTTCTTCGCGCGGAGATGGACAACCGCAGTATCAAGCAGGTTCACGTCATACACCGCCGCGGCCGCAAAGGCGCGAGCAGAGGTTTGCCCCCCAAACACTTCCTGAAGGAAAGCCTCGCGGCATATCGCGGCCTGCTCCTGCTGAAATCGGAGTACAAGCGGTGACGTCTTCTCCAGGGCTTCCCATGAAGTACGCCGCGATCCGATTGGCGAACCGGAATTACCGTCGCATCAAGACGGCACTCCTGACGCACCAACCGCCGGTGATCACCGGGCTTTTTTTTCGACTGCTATCTCTGATGGACGGGCGGCTCGCGAAACGCAAACAGACTCCCCTCGAGAGCCAGGCGAACATGCTCTGGAAGCAGCGATACCTCGAATCCTACCAGCAGGGCTGCCCCCGCTTCGCGGTCGAGACCGCCCATGCGGTTGCGGCGGGCAGCGCCGATCATGTCCATCCAAGAGGCGCCTTCTACGATAACTCCGTCAACCCCCGATTCAATCTCAAGGTTTACGAATTACTGCGGCCGCAGCAGAAAATCTCGATCATGGATCTCGGTTGCGCGGGAGGCGGAATGGTGCGCAGCTTCCTCGAAGATAGTCACGACGCGATTGGACTGGAGGGATCCGACGTCGCGAGAAGGACGAAGTCGGGGGAGTGGGATACGATCCCGTTCAACCTGTTCACTTGCGACCTGACCAAGCCATTTCAAGTGACCCGGCTAGGCCGCCCCTTTCAATTTGACTTGATTACAGCGTGGGAAGTGCTGGAGCATATCCCGGATGCGGCGCTGACCGGGATGATCGACTCAATCGTTTTACATCTGAGACCCGGCGGCTATTTCATCGGTTCCGTCGATCTGTTGCCGGATGGCAATCCGCTGATCGGCGCCGTATACCACCAGACGCTAGAGCCGGCCGCATGGTGGGAGCAGCGCTTCTGTGAGAGGGGATTCGTAAAGGTGGCAAAACATCCCTTCACCACGGAAGACATGGTGCGTGGGCACGGGCTGTCTCTGAAGGACTGGAGTCCGGAAGACGGTCACGGCATTCACCTGATTTTGCAGAAGGTTTTGACTTAAGAATCGCGATACCACCATGCTCATCGCCCGAACCCCACTACGTATGAGTTTCTTCGGAGGAGGAACAGATTTTCCCCAGTTCTTTCTAAAGCATGGCGGCGCCGTCCTGGGGACGGCCATCGACAAATACATCTACCATTGCGTCACTGAGTTCCCATCCCGGCTATTCGATTATTCGATCCGGCTCGCGTATCGCAAAGTGGAGTGCGTCCGCTCGCTGGATGAAATTGAGCACCGGCCCTTTCGCGAGGTCCTTCGCTTCCTGAACATCGAGCGGGATGTGGAGATCAGCCTGGCCGCCGACTTGCCGTCATCCTCCGGCCTGGGTTCTTCTTCCAGCTTTACCGTGGGCTTGATCAACGCCCTCAAAGCCTTCCAAGGGAGATTTATAAGCCAGTATGAGCTGGCCAATCTAGCGGTCCACATCGAGCGGAATATTCTCAAGGAGGAGGTAGGCTGCCAGGACCAGGTCTTGGCGGCGTACGGAGGCCTTAACGTGGTTCGCTTCATCCGCGACGATCACTTTGTGGTGCACCGGATCACGATGTCGCAGACCCGCCAGCGCGAGCTGGACGACTCGTTGCTGATGTTCTTTACCGGGGTTACGAGGCCGGCCGGCGACATAGAAAAGTGCAAACTCGAAAACCTGTCGAACATCCAGGAAAACTTGAAACGGATATTGAATCTGGTAGACAAGGCTCATGACATTCTCACCGGGAACGAACCCTTATCGGCCTTTGGAGAACTGCTGGACCGGACCTGGCAGGAGAAGCGAATGCTCGCGAGTGGTGTCAGCAAACCGGTGATCGACAAGATGTATGAAGATGGGCGAGCTGCCGGAGCGCTGGGCGGCAAGCTGCTGGGAGCGGGAGGCGGCGGATTTCTGTTGTTTTTTGTTCCCCAGGAAAACCAGGCAGCGGTTCGCAATGCTTTGGCCAACTACTACGAAATCCCGTTCTCAATCAACGCAAGCGGGAGCGGAATTATTCACTCTTAAGTGAGTGCCCGAGCCGGACGGCAAGGAAGGATCGACAAGAAATGCACATTCTCATTACCGGGGGCGCCGGATATATCGGCTCGGTTCTGACGCCGCACTTGCTGCAGGCTGGCCATCAAGTAACTGTGCTGGACGACTTCATGTTTCAGCAAACCAGCCTGTCGGATTGCTGCCAGTATGAGACCTTCGAAGTTGTGCGCGGCGACTGCCGCGATGAGGCGCTGGTCAAGACGTTACTGAGAAGGGCCGACTTTGTGATTCCCCTGGCGGCGCTGGTGGGAGCGCCCATGTGTGCGAAGGATCCGATTGCGGCCACGACCATCAACCTGGAGGCGGTGCGGATGATTTGCCGGCTGGCCGGCAAAGAACAGGGAATCATGATGCCTGTGACTAATAGCGGCTATGGGACCGGGCAGGGAACCACGTTCTGCACCGAGGACACGCCCCTGAAGCCCATTTCGCTGTATGGAACAACTAAGGTCGAGGCTGAAGCGGCGGTTTTGCAGCGCGAAAACAGCCTGACGTTCCGCCTGGCAACGGTCTTCGGCATGTCTCCGCGGATGCGCACGGACTTGCTGGTAAATGACTTCGTTTACCGCGCCGTCACCGATCGGGCGCTTCTGATTTTCGAAGGGCATTTCAAGCGGAACTATATACACGTGCGCGACGTGGCGCGCGTCTTCCTCTTCGGCCTGGATCACTTTGAGAAGATGAAAGGGAAGCCTTACAACGTGGGACTCGAGGAGGCGAATCTTTCGAAGCTTGAATTATGCGCCGAGATCAAAAAACAATTGCCTGATTTTGTTTACCTGGAAGCACCGATTGGGGAAGACCCGGATAAACGGGACTATATCGTTTCCAACGCGCGCCTGGCGCAGACCGGCTTCCGGACGGAATGGCCGCTGGAACGCGGAATCCGGGAGTTGATCAAGGGATACGCCATTCTGCGCAATCGTCTATATTCCAATGTCTAGCGGTTTGCGTCGTAAGGCAGTAATTCTCGCTGGTGGACAAGGCTCGCGGGTGCAGCGGCTGCTTCCCGGCATACCGAAGCCGATGGCCCTGACGGCGGGCAGGCCCTTTCTGGAATGGGTCGTCCGCTTCCTGGGCAAGCAGGGCTTCAACGATATTACGATTTCCACCGGATTTCGCTCGGAGATCATCGCCGCGCATTTCAGCCAAGTCCAGTTTGCGGGAATCGATATTCGTTGCGAATCGGAACTGGAGCCATGCGGCACGGCCGGAGGCTTCGTGAATGCGGTTGGTTCCAGGGCCTCGGAAACAGATCCGTGGCTTGTTTCCAACGGGGATTCGCTGGTCTTAGGCGATCTGAAACCCATGCTCGACCTACTAGACAGTGAGACCCAAGCCGTGATCCTGGGTTTACATGCGGAAGATTGCTCTCGCTTCGGCGCGTTGAAAACGGACTCGCAGGGCACGCTGCTGGAATTCTCGGAAAAGCGTCCGGGCCGCGGTCTGATTAACGCCGGAATTTACCTGCTTGCGGCCGGCCTGCTGCGGCAATTTCCATCAGCACGTCCGTTGAGCTTCGAAACCGACGTATTTCCTTCTCTGTTGGCGGCTGGCATCCGCATCGCGGTGAGCCCCACAAGCGCTCCGTTCATGGATATTGGCACCGAGGGAACGCTCCCCTTAGCCGGCCAGTTTGTGACGACCAATCGAGGGCATTTCTTATGATTTGTCGAGTTTGCGATGGTGGACAACTGGAACTTGTGGTGGACCTCGGCTCGCAGCCATGGTGCAACCACTTCCTTAAGAAAGAAGAAGTGGGCGCTGAGCCGTTTTATCCGCTTCGCGTTGTCTATTGCCTGACGTGCGGCGCCGCGCAACTGGACTACACCGTGAAAAAGGAAGTGATGTTCGCCGATCACACGTATTTGTCGGGAGTGACCACCTCTTTGAGCGAACATTTTCGCCAGGTGGCCATGGAAGCCGACCGGCGCTTTCTGCGGGGAGCGACTGCGAAATCTGTCCTGGACATCGGTTCCAATGACGGAACCCAACTGAAGCATTTCCAGGCCCTCGGTTACGAGGTTCTGGGAGTCGAGTCGTCCCGGATGACGGCCCGAATCGCAAACGCAGCGGGTGTCCCGACGTTGAATGAGTTTTTCAATCTGGAGACAGCCCGTGGGCTCGGCCGCAAGTTTGATCTCATCAACGCAGCCGGTATCTTCTTTCATCTGGAGGAACTTCATTCGGTGACGGAAGGTATCCGCGAAGCCCTGAAGGATGGGGGCGTCTTTATCGTGCAATTCCTGTATATGAAAAGCATCCTAGAGAACGTTGCCTTCGATCAGATCTATCACGAGCATTTGCTGTACTACAATCTTCAGACCATCAGCCGGTTGCTGGAGCGCCACGGTCTTTCCTTGTTCGACGCCTATCTGTCGCCGATTCACGGAGGGTCAATCATCGGTTTTGTCACCCAAACTGGACGAACGGAGCCGAGTGCGCGGTTGCTGGAGTTAAAGCGGGCAGAGGTCAAGGAACGCAGCAACGAAATTGGAACCTATCAAGCGTTTTATCGCCGCGTCCAAAAGATGAAGGCGGACAATCTCGACTACCTCTCCAGGGCCAAGCGCGATGGGAAGCGGGTATTCGGGTTTGGCGCGCCGGCTAAGGGCAATACGTTGCTGAATTATTTCGGCATTGGCCCGGAATACATCGATTGCCTGGTGGAAAAGAATATGCTGCGGAAAGGCCTCTTCTCTCCCGGTATGCATATCCCGGTGGTGATCGAGGAGGAACTGGCCGAGCCCCCTGACATCTACTATGTTCTGGCGTGGAACTTCAAGACAGAGATTCTGAAGAATAACCAGCATCTACTCGACTGCGGAGTCGAATTCTACTTTCCGGTGAATCCGAGGGAGCCAGCGGAACAATGAAGATGCTCGTGACCGGCGCGTCGGGATTCCTGGGTACGGCCCTTTGCACTCGTCTGAAAGCAGATGGCCACGAGGTGATGGGGCTCAGTTCCGCGGAGTGCGATCTGACCAAACAGGGAACTCTGGAACGATTCAACTCCGCAGTCTACGACCAGGTTTACCATCTGGCAGCCTGGACCCAGGCCGGTGATTTTTGCCTGCGCCATCCCGGCGAGCAGTGGATCAACAACCAGCAACTGAATACGAACGTGCTGGACTGGTGGTGGCGAAACCAGCCGCAGGCAAAACTGATCTGCATGGGCACCAGCTGTGCTTATGAGCCGGGGAGCGATCTGGAGGAAGAGAACTACTTGCGTGGAGTTCCCATCGAGAGCCTGTTCACGTATGCCATGACCAAGCGCATGTTATACGCGGGCTTACTCGCTCTGAACAAACAGTTTGGACTGGAGTATCTGTGCGCCGTTCCATCAACGTTGTATGGTCCCGGCTATCACACTGATGGTCGGCAAAAACACTTCATCTTCGACCTCATTCACAAGATCGTCCGGGGCAAGGAGTTTGGAGAGCCGGTAGTGCTGTGGGGCGACGGCAATCAGAAGCGGGAGTTGGTTTACCTCCCGGATTTTGTGGACATCCTGGTTCGTCTGTCGGGTTCGGTGAAGAACGACATCGTGAATATCGGAGCTGGAGAGGAACACTCGATCCGGTATTTTGCGAATGTAATTTGCGAGGTCGTTGGATTCCCGCCCGAGCGGATCGAGTACGACAGGGAGCGTTACGTGGGCGGCCTCTCGAAATGTTTGAGCGTCAGGAAGCTAAGATCACTGTTGGGGGATTACCCGCTGACGGGCTTAAAGGATGGCATCGCGAAAACCGTTGCCTGGTTCTATGAAACGCCCGAAGCTCAACGAGAGCTTCCTCCCACTCCCTGACCTTAACTATCGGTTCAGTCTGGCTGCAGCCGAGAAACACTCGCTAGCTTGCGCCTGATTTCCAAGCTCAGAGTAAGTACGGCCCAGGTTAGTGAGCGCCGCAATCTTGAGCTGGTTGTCCTGGGACATGGCGATCGCGATCTTGAAGTGGGGAACGGCGTCGGAGAAGTTGCCACGCTTCTGTTCATATAGTGCGATGTTCAAATTACTGGCAGGATCGTTGGGATAGATGGCCACGGCGCGGAAGAAATGCGCCACTCCTGCCTCTTCCTTACCTTCGCTCATGAGCACCTTGCCGAGATTATTTTCCGCCAGCCAGTTGGGGCCAGTGACCTCCAGAGCATGCGACCACAAGGTAACGTTGTCGCTCCAGTAGCTGATTTGACGATGTGTAACCGTCGCCAGCAGAAGCAGTACAGCCAAGCTACAGGCGGTCAGCCATGCTGGGGACCGTCCCGGTTCGCGCCGCGATACTAAGTCTGCCACGCCCCAGCAGATCAGGATAAACAGCCCTATAAAGGGCAGATACGCGTAGCGATCGGCGATTCCTTGCATGCCCCTGTAGCCGACCGGCCGCAAGCCGAGCATAGGCACCAGCGTTCCCAGGAACCACAGCCAGCCCACCAAAAGATAACGCTGACGGCGGGACTCGAAGACCAGCGCCGTTATCGCCACCAGCAGGAACAATGCCGCGTATACCTGCCACGGCGGCAGAGAGTCTCCCGGATGTGGGTAAAAAACTGCCAGGCGCGAGGGCCAAAGAGCCTTCCCCAGATATTGCACGTAGGAAACGATTGCGGCTTCGAGGCGGAGAGAAAGCGGATAGAAGACCTTGTCGGTGCTGGCACCGACCATGGTGATAAGAGCGCTAGCCACGGAAAGGGCGAACAGCGGCAGCTTTTCCAGTACCAGCCACGAAAGACTTTTGGCGGGAATGCGTGCGTTGGCGGGTTCTGCGGATTCGCGATCGGCAGGGAACATCCGCCGCAAAGGCCAATAGTCCCACAACAGCAGAACGCAGGGAAAAGTAATTATTTGCGGCTTGGCGAGCAGTCCAACCGCGAAAAGAAATGTAACCAGGATGTACCGACCGGCCCGAGGCTTAAGCGCATACCATCGGTAGGCGCCAAGCGCGAGCAGGAAGAACACCATGCTGAGCGGGGTCTTGCGCTCGGCAATCCAGGCCACGGATTCGACATTGATGGGATGCACTGCAAACAGCGCCGCCACCATCGCGCTGCGGCCAAGGTAGCCCGTCGCCGCCTGCAGCACCCAAAACAGCAGCACCACATTCAGCGAATGAAGAAGCATGTTGACGACGTGGGCCTCGCCGGGGTCCTGGCCGAAGAATTGGCAGTCGAACTCGTGAGTGAGCCAGGTCAGCGGATGCCAAGTTCCCTTAAATGATGTGAATGCCCACTTGACCGTGACCCAAGTCAGCCCCGCCTGCACCTGTTCGTTCTCGGTGACGTAGAGGCTGTCGTCGTAGTTGACGAATGGGTGGGTATGCACCGGGAAATATAGCGCGACGGTTGCAATTGCGAGCAGCAGGGCCACAAGAATTGTGCGATTGCGGGGCGACGCCAGCGCGCCCGGCCCGGACGTTGGCCGAACCTTCCCAGGTGTGCTCACGCTAACCGATGTCACCAATCCCCCTGAATTGGATTAGTGTAGCGGATTCAATCTGGCAAAAACAAAAGTACCTATTTTGTGCTTGCAGGACTGGCGGGGGCAGCATTGACCAGCAAGAGCCAACCGCTACCATCGCGGACGAGGATGTCCTTGGCGGATTCGAGCGTGATTTGTCCGACCGGCGCACTGCTGCCGGTTTGAGCAAGCTTCAGGTCCTCAAACCCATAGACTCCGCACGCGGTGGTCGAGAACACCCATAGCGCCTGCTCTTGTTCGTTGACCTCGGTTGCCAGGCAATCGCCCGCAGGCGTCAACTTACCCCAGGCTCCGGAACCATTCCAGCGGCCGACTTTCCCGTCGGGCGAGGCAATATATCCACGACCACGAAATACCACATCGCCGCCCACCTGTTTTGTGGTCCACCCATACGAGGATTCGTAGGTCGAGGCGGCATCGATCGGAGTCTTGGCCTGGAAAACGCTCTCCGCTGCAGCCATGGCGCGCAGATTAACACTCAACGGAATGGTGAGTCCCTGATCCTGGAGACTGTCGAACGTCACTGTAATGCGGCGGACGGAACCGCTGAAGTCGTCCGAAACCACGTGTCCGGTTACGTGCGATCCGGACTTGATTTTCGCGCCGGACGGCAACAAAACCTCCTGTATGAGTCTCCCTTCGATCCTTTGACCTGCCTTAGAGTCTTTCGACTTGAGAGTTGAGTTCAGCATGATAGGGAGTGCAGTTCCAGAAGGAAGGCTCTGTGCAGCCAGCGTAGTCACGGAGCAGAGCAAGACGGCAGCAAGTTTGGTCAAGAACATAAGGGTGTTTTCTGAGAGGAGTTAGAACCCGTCCGACCCGAAGAGATTCAAACCGCCTACTTACTTAGTGATAGTGCACCGGGGCGCCGGTCGCGGTCAAAAGTATATACAAGCAGTATGACAATTTAGTTACGATTCCGGTTTCTTTCCCCACTGAACGCCTCGCTTAGACGATATAAGGCACCAGCGCCGCGACGTGTCGAGAATAGCTTTCATACGACGCGCCGAACTGAGCGCGCATCCATTTTTCCTCAAGCCGTAGTTTGCGCCATAGTGCGACGAACACAAGCGCAACAGCAATTAGCCCGCGCCATTCGCCGCGAGCCACCGCGCAACCAATGAATCCCAGCAGAAGCCCGGTATAGATGGGATGGCGAACCAGTGCGTAGGGGCCGGTGGTAATGAGTTCGTGATCTTCTTTTAGGGTGACGGCCTGGCTCCAGTTTTTTCCCAGGTGACGACGCGCCCAGACAGAAAAGAGTAGACCGCCAGCGGTAATTGCGGCGCCGCTCCAGAAGCACCAGATGCCCAGCGGAAGAAATCGCTCGTTTAGCAGTGAAAGCGGAACTCTCGGTAGCCAGAGAAGCGCGAACGCGCAAATAATCAAAACCAACCGCGTAATTCGCGATGACGCAGGTTCCTCGCGCTCGGTCTCTTTGACGTCCCTCGACATTGCCCACCAATAGACCGAGTAACCCACCCACATGGCAGGGAAGAGGTAGCTATACAAGAGTGACATGAGCATGCCCCATTATCCTCCTCAGGTCGCTCCAGAAGTCGGGCCACTCGACCGAGGCGTCCCGCTTCGTCTGTCCGGCGCAAAAGCGTTCATACCTGAGTAGAATTGACCTTCCCATGCTCGAAAACATCAACCTGAAGAAGAAGCTGTCCCGGGAAGAATACAAACGCGTTGTCCCCAGCTTGCAGTTGCGTTTATATGATTTGGAGAAGGCGTGCTGGGATAACGGTGTGCCCACGCTCATTGTTTTCGAGGGATGGGACGCATCGGGCAAGGGAAGCACGATCGCGGCTCTCACCCAGCGACTGGATCCACGAGGCTTCAAACTTTACCCGATCACCGCTCCGCGAACCTACGAGCAGCAGCGTCCGTGGCTATGGCGGTTCTGGCTGAAGGTGCCGAACCGCGGCGAGATGGTCATATTCGATCATAGCTGGTACGGTCGCGTGCTCGAGGAACGGGTGGACGGAACGATTGCCGAGAAATCATGGAAGCAGGCGTTCCGCGACATCATCGAATTTGAGCGCATGCTGGCCGACGATGGCACCGTGATCCTGAAATTCTTTCTGCACATCAGCAGGAAGGAACAGAGCCGGCGCTTTGAAATGATCCAGGAAGATCCGCTGGAAGCATGGCGCGTGACCAAGGCCGACTGGGCTCGCCATAAGAAATACGGCCAGTATCTCGCGGCAACCGAGGAAATGTTGGAGCTGACCGAGTCCGAGTACGCTCCCTGGACGATCGTCGAAGCGAGCTCAAAATCGTACACCCGGAAAAAGGTGTTTGAGACCGTCATCAGCGCGATCGAAAAGAACTTGGGGTCCAAGGCGCCGCCCACCGATGTTGCCGTCGAATCCTCCAAAGACGCCGAATTGCGCGCCGCTATGGACTCCTTGACCGGAGGTGGGCACTGATGCTGGAGACGGTGGATCTTACTCACACCCTGGACCGCGAGTCCTATGTGCGCGAAGTTACGCGCCGCCAGATTCAACTGCGGGAGCTGGGATATCAGGTTTACCTGCAGAAGCGTCCGGTCATTATCGTGTTCGAAGGGTGGGATGCGGCGGGCAAGGGTGGCGCGATTAAGCGCATCACCGAAAAGCTCGATCCGCGCGGCTATGTCGTGTATCCCATCAGCTCACCGCTCGGCGAAGATCGAACCCGGCATTATCTGTACCGTTTCTGGAGACGGCTGCCTGAGCGCGGACAGATCGCCATCTTTGATCGCTCCTGGTATGGCCGCGTCCTGGTGGAACGAGTGGAAGGATTTGCCAGCGAAGCGGAATGGAAGCGTGCCTATAAGGAGATCAATTCCTTCGAACGGCAACTGGCGGACTTCGGCGTGATCCTGGTGAAATTCTGGATCCACATCTCGCGCGAGGAGCAGCTTCGGCGCTTCGATGAGCGCAAAGCCATCGGCTACAAGTCGTGGAAGCTGACGGAAGAAGACTGGCGCAATCGCGAGAAGTGGGCAGCCTATGAAGAAGCAGTGGAGCACATGCTGGTGAAGACCAGCACTGCTACCGCACCTTGGACGCTCATCGAAGGCAATGACAAATACTGGGCGCGAACCAAGGTGTTGGCGAAGCTGGTGAAGATTCTGTCGGCCCAAATGGGTTACGAGCCGGCCGATCCGTTGCGTAAAGCCGAGGCAGGGAAGAGCCGCAAGCGCCCCAGCCAGAGCTGAGTACCCGTCCATGCCCACCGCGGAATCCGCAGCGCGATTGGGGCAGCCTGCAACCAATCAGTATTGATAAAATCCACGTCCCGATTTGCGCCCCAGCCATCCCGCGTCCACCATCTTGATCAGCAGCGGACATGGCCGGTACTTGGGATCGCCGAGGCCGGACTGCATCACACGCATGATATCGAGGCAGACGTCGAGCCCGATGAAATCGGCCAGCGTGAGCGGGCCCATGGGATGCGCCATTCCCAGCTTAAAGACCTCATCCACCGCTTCTGGCGTGGCGACGCCTTCCATCACGGCATACATCGCCTCGTTCAACAGCGGCATTAGCACGCGGTTCGAGACGAATCCCGGAGCGTCATTCACCTCAACCGGCGTTTTCTCCAGCTTCTCAGCCAGGGTCTTGACCGTGGCGTAGGTCTCGTTCGAGGTCGCCAGTCCACGGATCACTTCAACCAGCTTCATCACCGGCACAGGATTAAAGAAATGCATCCCGATGACTTTGTCGGGCCGCTTCGTCACCGCCGCTAGCTTAGTGATGGAAATGGACGAAGTATTCGAACTGAGAATGACTTCCGGCCGGCACATCGCATCTAGGTCGCGGAACAGTTCCGCCTTGATCTCGAAGCGTTCGCTGGCGGCCTCGACGATGAAGTCGCAGTTTGCGAGCTGCTTGCGGTCGGTTACCGTAGTAATGCGGCCCAGCGCCTGGTCGCGTTGCTCGGCTGTCAGTTTGGCCTTCGAGACTTCACGCTCCATGTTCTTGCGGATGGTCTCCAGTCCGCGGTCGACGAAGCGCTGCTCGACATCAACCAGTACGACCTTGTATTCACTCTTGGCGAAGACATGGGCAATACCATTGCCCATCGTGCCCGCTCCGATTACTCCTACAGTTCTTATGTCCATGATTGCCTCGGATTATTGGATAACTGCAAACACCCTGGATTGCCTGCCGCAGTGCGTCAAGATTTGCGGCGAGATTGTCGTTTTTGTGGGCTCTTTTTCTGCGACTTCTTTGGCGCGCTCCTGGTCAGCAGCGACTCCAGCTCTTCGATTCTGCGCTTCAGTTCGTCCACTTCGCTCGCGTTCATCGCGGTTGCGGTGGCTGCCGGCGGCTGATCCGCTCCAGCGACTCGATTGCCAACTCCCGGCTGGCCCCAGTGCCCCTGCAGAAAC
>JBEKXQ010000065.1:0-24434 GCA_049511915.1 Candidatus Korobacteraceae bacterium | reverse complement strand
AATGGACAAAAAGCAGGGCAGCGGTTCCGACCGCCAAGCAGATCAAGGCCGCTGTTTTCCCACTTACAATCAAGGCGATTCCTGCAACGATCAGCGTTATTGCACCAGACACTACGTCGCTCCGTGACACAAGGTCCTCCGCCAAGGCAGACGTTTGCCCGAGGTAAGAATACGGTCTGACTCTTCTGTTATCAAATTTTCGGGAGGGCAATCCACCTGCCAATCAAGCAGGCGAACGAGGGCAAATTAGGACACTACCCAACATTCAAAGGGCTTTGGGACAAGCCCAGTGATCGGCGACACGTGCGAACATTGCTGGCATGCCAGAGCTCAGGCCGTTTCACATAATATGTACACCGATCGCGATCAGAATAAACGCAGAGCGTCGGCAAGGCGCTCGGAAGGCAGGATCGCGTGCGCATCCCAACTCTGATTCCGCCGAACCAAAGGGCCGAGAACTACGCGAGGCAGCTGTTATCCCTGCCGCGACCAAGTAGATACTCAAAGTCGCTGACAAGACGACCGCGCCGGTGTATAAAACCCACATTGTGAAACGTGCCGCTTCTCTGCTAGGGGCTTGGCTGCTGGTGCGGGAGCCGAGTGCTGCTCAGCGCTTTGTCCTGATCATTTGCCTAATTCTATTGCCATGTGTAAGTTCCCCTGGCCAAAGTTCTTCAGGCCAAATGACGTTGGATTTCCCATCCGCAACACGCCCTCAAACGAAGATGATGACAGTCGATGACGTGATCAGGTTGTCGAAGGCGGGGCTCAGCGACGATGTCATCATCCAGCAGATAAGGAACAAGAACAAAGACCAGAGTATTAATCTATCTACTGACCAGCTTCTTCAGCTCAAAGGCGCTCACGTCAGCGACCGAGTCATCGGAATGCTCAGTAACCCAGATGGAAGCGCCTTGACCCAAGACGCATCGGCAGTCGCAGAAGTAGTGAAGCGCAGCAGCAAGTCAGTTGTCCAAATAGTCGTTAGTGACGCGTCGGGGCAGCAAGCTGCGCTAGGAAGCGGATTTCTTATCTCCGCAGACGGTCGGATTGTAACGAACGACCATGTGATTAAAGGCGGGCATTCCGCAATCGTCAAGCTAACAAACGGCGCATTGTTCCGGGTCGAAGGAATTCTCGCAGCCGATACTGACAAAGACATAGCTATCATCAAAGTAGCTGGCAAGAATCTGCCCTTTCTTGCCCTGGCCAATAGCGATGCGGTACATGTCGGCGATCACGTGGTAGCAATTGGAAGTCCCCTCGGTTTGGAAGGAACCGTGTCGGACGGCATCATCAGCGCGCTGAGGGAGGATGGGCCTAACAAGTGGATTCAGACCACTGCTCCAGTGTCTCACGGGAATAGCGGCGGACCGTTGCTCGACTTGCAGACGAATGTCGTGGGCGTTATTACGTGGGGAGTGGACCTTCAACTAGGACAAAACCTGAACTTCGCAGCTCCCTCTGATGAATTCAAATCTATCTTACTAGCAATTCATTCGCCGACGCCGTTGGACTCGATTAACGAGGCTGGTGTCTCGGCGATGGCTTCTGCGCACGCAGGACACGCGGAGCTTGACGGCGGGTTAAAGGCACTCTCGTGGGAATCGACTACCAAGTCTGATCCGTTGACCGGACACTCATACAAATCGTTCGTGCTTACCGGAAGATACTTGTCACCGCCAAGCAACGCGAGAGCCACTGCACCTGTCATTTCTCTCCGGTGTGACGCCTCGCCACATCACCGAATGTCGGGTAAGCTACTCGCTGGATTTATTGATGTAGGCACTGTAATCGATATTGAGAACGGGCAGGAGAGTACCGTCAAATACCGCTTGGACGATGGAAAGCTGCAGACTGCTAGCCGGTTTGAGGTGGGGTATAGCACTGATTATCAGGCCATAGCCATTGAAGACATTTTTTTGGACAATTTGCTCTGGGGCCACTTAATCCCGCACAAGCCGCACAGCAGCGGCCAGGTTCATAAGGTCGTAATTTCTGTCCGAGAACATCTTGACGGAGACGTGGTGATGGAATTCGACATGCCTGAGGCTCAGGAAGTTGGGGCAGCGTGCGGCACCGAGTACAAGAACTGACCTAAGGAGCGGCGCGTTCTTAGGCCGCTGCTTGCATTGGGTTACCCGAGTCCGTGGCTCTTGGCCTGTGGGAGGACTGGGCCAACCCAATGAGGGTTCGGTTCGCGGCTGAATATGAATCGAAGTGCAGCGAAGTGACGCTGGGTAGCTCAGGAAACTACCAGCTAAATGCTCAGCTAAACCCACCAGGCATAGCGGTTTTGATGCCTTCGGGCGGCTGTAACTCTGTTTAGAATCAATAGGCGGCATACGGGACGTCCGGCTGTTAACCAGACCGTTCTTTTTCCCCAGAGATTTCCCCGCAAGTATGGGGACTTACGCGGCGAGTCCTAATGTGCGTTCGCCCGGATTTCCAGACACTAACTGCTGGCCAACTGCTGGCCATTCGTCTGCAAATCAGGTCTCTCAGCGCAACCGGGAAGGCGCTAAGTCCAACAAAAAACTTGAAGATGAGTGAGCACAAACAGGGCAGGTAGGTTTAGCAAACCGCCGCCTTCAGCCACTCGGCCACCTCTCCGGCTGTTGCTAGGACATTGTGGTGAGCGTCCTATGCTGGCGTGAGCAACTTCTTCTAATTTGGTTTCAACACTAAATTCTGTTGCAGGAGCATTCTAACAGCAGAACTGTTGGCTTGTCGCTTCGATTCCATCGTGGGTGGTGATCGACTTACTTGTTAGCGCCAGTTGCCCATTAATAGTCAGGATGAGCAAAGAGCTCCACAAGCGGCAACACAGGTCTCTTTCCACACTCCCACTGTGCGACTCAATGGGAATGGCCGTGACTGTGTTCGTGCGGTCCCGAACTGATGGGTATAACGCATCCATCGCGGACCTCGCAGATATTGAGTTCGAACTGGATCGTCGTGTGATGGATCTGGAAGCGCTCGCCTAGCATGGCTCGAACCGCTGCCAGAATGCTGGCGCTGGCTGAGGCTGGCATGTCGGCGATGCCCACGTGGCAGGAGAGCGAATGGGTGTCACTGCCGATGCTCCATACATGCAGATCGTGCACGGAATCAACGCCGGGAATGCCGCAGATGGCCTTCTCGATGCGATCCAGTTCCAGCCCGCTCGGCGTTCCTTCCAGAAGAATGTTCAGGCTTTCCCGGATGATGCCGATCGACGACCAGAGGATCATCACACCGATGCCGACTGAGAGCGCGGGATCGATCCAGTGCTGGCCGGTAAAAGCGATTGCGACCCCGCCTGCAATGACCGCTGCCGTGGATAAGGTATCGCCGATCTCATGCAACAGCGCGCTGCGGAGGTTGATGTCGCGATGGCCGCGCATCAGCAGCAGCGCGATGCCGCCGTTCATCACCACGCCCGCCGCAGCCACCCAAATCATCACGTGTGCATTCACCTGTACTGGTGTCTGCAGCCGCTTGAACGCCTCGTACCAGATGTAGAAGGAAATCAGAATCAGAGTGAGGCCGTTGATGAACGCTGCCAGAACCCCGGCGCGGTTGTAGCCGAAGGTCTTGCGCGCGCTGGGCGGCCGGCTTTGCAGATACACTGCGCCCCAAGACATCAGCAAGGCAATGAAGTCAGTGAGGTTGTGTCCGGCCTCGGAGAGCAGCGCCAGACTGTGCGCTCGCAACCCGGCGATCACCAGCAAAACAATGTAGGCCAGCGTCACTGCGAGAGAGATCTGCAGCAGCCGCGAGGTTTTCGCGTTACCCATCCCGCTGGCGTGAACATGCATAGCTTCAGTCTAAAAGGCGCGCTGCCGTCCTTCAACCTGGAGATCCGCGGAATTGCTTTGGAACGGGCCTACGGACGGCTCGCCGGTGTTACAATCTCGCCGCATCGGCAGTTAGCACTTGGCAGTTAGCATTTGGCATCGGCGCTTCGTTTGAAGGATTTCTGCGTTGGCTAAATGCCAAGTGCTCCGTGCCAACTACTGATTTCCAAGGAGAACTCCAATGGTTTCCGCCGCCCCTGTTGGACCGATCGAACCAAGGCCGCTCTCGGAAATGGAACGCGTGGTCGACACCTTTGTCGCGCCCAGCAAGACCTTCAGTGACATGCGCCGCAGCGCCAACTGGCTTGTGCCCTGGTTGCTGCTGGCGGTCGCCAGCGTCGCCCTGGTGGGCGTGGTCGATCAGAAGCTGGGTATGGAGAAGGTGGTTGAAAATCAGCTTGCCATGCAGCCGAAGCAGGCGGCGCAGCTCGACAAACTTTCTCCTGAGGACCGCGCGGCACGGATGCAGACGGTGGTCAAGTTTAATCGTGCGATTGCCTACGCATACCCGGTTGTGATCGTAATCATTCTGGCGATCATCGCGGCCGTGCTGTGGGGATCGTTCAACTTCGGGTTTGGTGCTGAACTCACCTTCAATCAATGCCTCGCCGTCTGCATGTATGCTTCGCTGCCGGGCATTCTCAAGGTGCTGATCGCGATACTCGCCATTGCCGTTGGAGGCGGCGAAGCCTTCACCTTTCAAAATCCGGTGGCCAGCAACCTCAGCGGCCTGGTAGATCCCAGCTCGCACTTCCTTTATTCCATCGCAACCTCTATCGACGTTTTCACCATCTGGACGCTGGCGCTGTCGGGAATCGGCTTTTCGTGCCTCACCAAACTTAAGCGCGGCAGCTGCATGGCGGTGGTCTTTGGCTGGTGGCTGGTGGCAGTGCTGGTGGGAGCTGGAATCGGAGCCGCGTTTTCCTAGGCGTCGGTGCGGAACTCGGCGCCTCGATAGCTCGAAAGTTTTTGCCTCTGGTGCCCAAACTGGGAAGCCCCGTGGCATTATGATGGCAACCCGTGGCGGAACTGCAGAAGTGATATATACTTCGTTTGTCTTGAGTTTTTGCAGTTTTTTCCGCCGTATGGCGGATCGGGGACCGCTCCTCTTTCATATTCCCCGAGAGATTCATACAGAAGCGATCGAGTCGAGGCCGCTTGTCGTGTCTTAGGAACAGGACTGAGTCGCCGGCATGATCTAGCTCTCATACCCCCGGCGAACATTATTCCGACCGCAGACCCCCAGGACTGGCCGTGGGAGGTGTGGCGTGGATCTTGTATTCATACGTGTCTTATTTGTTCTGATTACTTCGCTGGCCTGCTACGAACTTCAGCCCCTGGGATTAGGACGATGGCCGGGGGCCGCAGTCGGCGTCCTGATTGGTGCCGCCGTCGTTCTATTCGAGGTTCGGCTGCGCCAGGTAAGCCTGAAGCGGCTGATCGGTGCTGTTATTGGCAGTGTCCTCGGAATCTGTGGGGCCTATCTCTTCAGCCTGGTCATCCGCAACAGCATCGCCCCCGGTGCGACGCAAAGCTTTCTGCAGCTTTTCGTCATGCTGCTGATGGCGTACGTCGGCCTGGTGGTGGGCGGCGGCAAGGGCGACCTGCTGAACCTGGCGGCGCTGGGCGGCATCTTCGGCGGCGAGAAGCAGAGCAAGCGCAGTTATAAAATCCTCGACACCAGTGTCATCATCGATGGCCGCATCGCCGACATCGCCGAGACCGGCTTCCTGGACGGCATCATCGTCATCCCGCAGTTCGTGCTGCGCGAACTGCAACTGGTGGCCGACTCTGCCGATTCCATGAAGCGCAACCGCGGCAGACGAGGTCTCGACATCCTCCAGCGTATTCAGAAGATCGCGTCTCTGACGATTCAGATCGTCGAGGACGACTTCCCCGCCGTGCGTGAAGTGGACCTGAAGCTGATTGAGCTGGCCAAGGTGTACGAAGGCAAAATCGTCACTAACGATTTCAACCTTAATAAGGTTGCCCAGCTGCAGGGCGTCGAAGTGCTGAACATCAACGAGCTGGCGAATTCGCTAAAGCCCATTGTGTTGCCCGGCGAGATCATGAAGGTCTTCATCCTCAAGGAAGGCAAGGAGTACAACCAGGGTGTGGCCTATCTCGACGATGGGACCATGGTAGTGGTGGACAACGCCCGCAAGATGATTGGCAAGAACATCGATATCTCCGTGACGTCTGTCCTACAGACCACGGCGGGGAAGATGATCTTTGGCAAGTTCGACGAGCGCGGGGCCATGATGCCGCGACCGGTGGAATCGCGGCCCGATGTTCGTAAGTCCGGACCAACGCCCGCAGCCGCCATCAGCGAAGCGGCAAAGCCGGAATAAGAAAAATCGTTTGCGCAGATATCATCATCTCGGCATTCCCACCACGCGAGAAAAACCAGGAGAGAAATACCTGGAACAGTTCAAGACGTACGTCTCCGGATTCGAAACCAGCCAGTATGGCATTGAATGGATGCGATATGGGCCGGATTCCCCGATTCCGGAACTGGTGCGTACAATACCCCACGTCGCCTTCGAAGTAGACGACTTGGACGCCGAGCTGCAGGGGGAAGCAAGTGCTAATCGCGCCCAATAGCCCTTCGCCTGGGGTGCGCGTAGCGTTCATTGTCGAAAACGGAGCTCCCATCGAATTTCTGCAATTCGACCCAAAGGCTACACCGCCGGAGTGACTGCGGCTGATTTGTGTTCCGACTCTTCCGCCGTTTATACTCGGCTCCCCAATATGAAAGTTGTCGTCATCATTCCCGCTGCCGGTCTGGGGACACGAATGGCAGCCGCTTCCGGCGGTCCCAAGAACAAGAGCAAACAATTCTTTGAGCTGCAAGGCACGCCAATCCTGATACACACCTTGCGGAAGTTCGAGCAGTGCAGCGCGGTCGGCGAAATCGTCGTGGCATTGCGCAAGAGCGAGGGCGCAGCCTTCCAGAAGCACGTCGAGAAGGAAAATTTCAAGAAGCCGTTGCGTATTGTCGAAGGCGGCGAACACCGGCAGAACTCGGTAGCTAACGCGTTGGCGGCAATCAAAGCCGCTGACGATGACATCGTGCTGATTCATGACGCCGTGCGTCCTTTTGTCGATCAGGAAACCATCGTCAACGTCATCGAGGCGGTCAAGAAATACGAAGCGGCGATTGCCGGTGTGCCCGCCATCGACACGGTGAAGCAGGTGGACCGCACCGCCGACGGCGCGGTCGTCATCGCCACCGTACCACGCGAGCGCATGGTACTGGCGCAAACCCCGCAAGGCTTTCGCTTCGGCTTGCTGAAGAGGGTGTTCGACGAAGCGATGGCCGATGGATTCATGGGCACGGACGAAGCATCGCTGGTGGAGCGCAGCGGCGGGACGGTCCACGTCGTCATGGGTTCGCCGCGCAACATGAAGATCACCACTCCTGCCGACCTGGAGCTGGCCGAGTTCTTACTCTCGCAGGAGAACCGCGACGCCAGCCTGAGCGGGTGACGGTGCAAGTAACTTGACTTTTGCTGTGAAGAGAACGGGTGGAGCACGCTATCAGGCGTGCATTCAGCCGACATTTTGGAGAGCGCGCTTTAGCGCCGGAGGTAAGTCTTCCATCGCCTCAGCGGCTAAAGCCGGCTTATTTCCCGAATGCCATCTGTACCGCTGAAGCGTACTCCACCCAACAAACAACACCTTGAATACTGGCCCTTGGAATCAATTTGTCCAATTCATCCATATCCCGCATTCCGCGTATTGGCTTCGGCTGGGACTCGCACGAGTTCAAACCCGGCATTCCGCTTAAGATTGGCGGCGTCACGCTTCCTCATCACCGCGGACTGGCTGGCCACTCGGATGGCGATGTCCTGCTGCATGCCCTAACTGATGCGCTTCTCGGTGCCATCGCCGCCGGCGATATCGGAACCTATTTTCCGCCCAGCGATCCCAAGTGGAAGGGCGCTGACTCCGCGATCTTCGTGCGCGAGGCGCTGAAGCTGGTCGACGAAGCCGGCTACGCAGTAGGTAACATGGACAGCACGCTGATCCTGGCCGCGCCGCGCGTCGGACCGCATGCCGCAGCTATTCAGCAAAACGTGGCCGAACTGCTCGGCATTGAACCCTCGCGCGTCGGCATTAAGGCCAAAACTCCGGAAGGCATGGGAACCGACAACGCCGCCATCGCACACGTGGCCGTGCTGCTGTGCGAAATCAGTTGGCCGTAACGGCCGCTCTCCGATTTGTCATCACGAGGAGGGTCTCAGCCCGACGAGGGATCTGCTTTCCTCACAAATGCTAACGCTGCGGACGAACAGCAGATCCCTCGCCGCGCGAGTGACGACAATTTCGACTGATGAGTGTTTCAATTCTCGGAACAGCCTCCTCACCGCGTAAAATAAAGTTTTCGGCGCCACTCGGCGGTGCTCGCCGTGGGGCGCTGTTGCGAGGCGCAATCAATGTCGACATCAACCCCCGATCAGGAACCTGCCGCAACCGCCGATTCACCAGCCCGCTCTTCGAACTTTGTCCGCGACATCATCCTCGACGATCTGAAGACCAACAAGTACAACGGCCGTGTACACACCCGCTTCCCACCTGAGCCCAACGGCTATCTGCACATCGGCCATGCTAAGTCGATTTGCCTGAACTTCGGGCTGGCGGCTGAGTTTGGCGGGAAGACCAATCTGCGCTTCGACGACACCAACCCCGAGAAGGAAGAGCAGGAGTATGTGGACTCGATCATCGCCGACGCGCGCTGGCTGGGCGCCGATTGGGGCGGCCGCATGTTCTACGCCTCCGACTACTTCGACCAGCTTCACATCTGGGCGGTGCAGTTGATCAAAGCAGGCAAGGCCTATGTCGACGACTTGGGTGCCGAAGAAGTCCGCAAGTATCGCGGCTCACTGACCCAGTCCGGCAAAGAGAGCCCGTATCGCAATCGATCTGTGGAGGAGAATCTCGATCTCTTCGAGCGCATGAGGCAGGGAGAATTCCCCGACGGCTCGCGCACCCTGCGCGCCAAGATCGACATGGAATCGCCGAACCTTAACTTGCGCGACCCCGTGATGTATCGCATCCTGCATGCCAGCCATCACCGCACCGGCGACAAGTGGTGCATCTATCCGATGTACGACTTCGCGCACGGCCAGTCCGACTCACTGGAGCAGATCACGCACTCCATCTGCACCCTGGAGTTCGAAGACCATCGCCCGTTGTACAACTGGTTTATCCAGCAACTCGGCATCTTTCCATCGCAGCAGATCGAGTTCGACCGCCTGAACCTGACCTACACACTGCTGAGCAAACGCAAGCTGCTGCAACTGGTGCAGGAGGGCCGGGTACGCGGCTGGGACGATCCACGCATGCCGACAATTTCGGGCATCCGCCGATGCGGCTACACACCCGAGGCGATTCGCAACTTCTGCGCCGCCATCGGAGTGTCGAAGACCAGCGGTACCATCGACCTCGCCATGCTGGAGCACTTCGTTCGCGAAGACCTCAACAAGCGTGCGCCGCGGGCAATGGTGGTGCTGCGCCCCCTGCGCGTCGTTATCGACAACTATCCGGAAGGGCAAGTTGAAGAGCTCGAAGTGTTGAACAATCCCGAAGACGCGAACGCCGGCACGAGGAAAGTTCCGTTCTCGCGCGTGCTCTACATCGAGCAGGAGGATTTCCGTCTGGACCCGCCGAAGAAGTTCTTTCGATTGTCGCCGGGACATGAAGTACGCCTGCGCGGCGGGTATTTCATTAACTGTACGAGCGTGGTGAAGAACGATGCTGGCGAGGTTGTCGAAGTCCACTGCAGCTACGATCCCGAGACGCGCAGCGGCAATGCGCCCGACAATCGCAAAGTGAAGGCCACGATTCATTGGGTGTCAGCGCAGCATGCGATCAATGCCGAGGTACGGCTGTACGAGAACCTGTTCTCGAAAGAAAATCCCGGCGACGTTCCCGAAGGCCAGGACTTCACTGTCAACCTCAATCCGACTTCGCTTGAGATTTTGACCAGCGCGAAGCTGGAGCCTTCGCTAGCGAGTGCGAAGCCGGGCGATCGGTATCAGTTCGAGCGGCTGGGATATTTCTGCGCCGATCTGGATTCGAAGCCGGAAGCGCTGGTCTTCAACCGCACAGTACCGCTAAGGGATACTTGGGCTAGGATCGAGAAGAGGGAAAAGGGATAACGGCACAGTGCCGCTGAATTAGCTCATTGAATGACAACCCCGCGCCAATCGATGGTAGTTGAGAACGCAAGAAGTTTGGCCTGTCTTGATGAATGGGAACCATACGCTCGTTTATGCGCGCGCCAGAAGCTTGTGCAAAGGCGCCGGCACCTAGTTGCGATTCTCCCTTTTGTTTTGGTGCTGTTCATCGGCTTTCGATTGTTCCCCAAACTTGAGAACAACCTGTTAGGAGTGGCTGCGGTCTCGCTTTCGCTCGTTTGGGCGCTGCTCGTCTGTGTTTATGGCATAGTACTGATCATTCGTATTCGCGCTATTCACTGCCCCAATTGCCGTGCGTACTTTGGGTCGGAAGATGAATGTATGTCGTGCGGACTGCGAAGGCATGTTTCCCAAATCGATTAGTGAAACTAAATCGTCGATTGACAATGTTATCCAGCCCAGATAATTCCACAGCTCCGCGGCTTCGCTTCGCCCCTTCGCCGACCGGCTATCTGCACGTCGGCGGAGCGCGTACCGCTTTATTCAACTGGCTTTTTGCGCGGCATTACGGCGGCACGCTTGTCCTCCGCATTGAAGATACTGATCTGGAGCGCTCCACGCCCGAGATGGTCGAGGGCATCCTCGTGGGCTTGCGCTGGCTGGGCATCGACTGGGATGAGGGGCCATTCTTCCAGACCAATCGCATGGAGCTCTATCGTGCGGCAGCTGGGCACCTCATCAACAGCGGTCATGCGTATTACTGCTTCTGCGGCAAAGAGCAGCTCGCACAGCAGCGCGCCGAGGGAGTGGCGCGGGGCCGCGTCCCGCGCGACGTCTGTCGCAATCTCGCCCGCGACGAAGCTCAAAGCCTCCGCGCTGCCGGCGCTGCCGCCATCCGATTCGCAGTGCCCGAAGGGGGAAGCACGGCGTTCGATGATGCTGTTTTCGGCCGCGTCGAGTTTGCCAACTCCGAGATCGAAGACTTCGTCCTGCTGCGCTCCGACGGCGTGCCCACGTATCACCTCAGCGTGGTGGTCGACGACATCGACATGCGCATGACCCACATCCTGCGCGGCGCAGACCATCTCTCCAACACGCCCAAGCAAGTGATGTTGTACGAAGCGCTTGGCCAGCCGCTGCCAGTGTTCGCGCACGTCCCCCTCATCCTCGGCCCGGACAAGACGCGGCTGAGCAAGCGCCACGGCGCTACCAGCGTCATCGCATATAAAGAAGAAGGAATTGTCCCCGAGGCCTTCCGCAATTTTCTGGCGCTGCTGGGTTGGACTCCGCCGGATTCATCACAGGAAATCTTGCACGATCGCGAACTGATTGATCTCTTCGACCTGAGCGGCATCCAGAAGTCGAACGCGATCTTCGACCGCTCCAAGCTCGACTGGTTCAACACCGAATACATTCGCGCGACGCCCGCCGCGCTGTTGCTGCCGCTCATCGAAGGGGAGTGGAAGAAGGTCGATCTCATCCCATTCCAGACCAGCAGCCTGGCGATGGAAGCGACCGTCGATCTGGTCAAGCCGCGGGCGCGAAACCTCAGAGACTTCGCGACATTGTTCCGCGGATATTTCAGCGACGACTTCAGCGCCGATCCCGCCGCGACAGAAAAATTCCTGAAGGATGATGCCGTGCGCGCCATGCTGGTGGAACTGGCATTGCGCTACGAGGCGGCAACGGAGTTTTCCGAGGCGTCTACAGAACAGGTGTTACGCGATTTCGCCGCGGGGAAAAATGTCAAGGCCGGTGTTCTGATTAATGGCGCGCGTGTGACGCTTACGGGTCAGGGAGTTGCTCCCAGCTTGTTCGCCGTGATGGCACACCTGGGGCAGGATCGCACGGTGGCGAGGCTGAAGCGTGCAAGAGAGATACCAGCCGGCGGCGTCAAATAAAAACAGAAGCCTCGCTACAGAGCACTAACAATCAGTTTGCCCCAAACAGAAAGATTCGGTCTCCCCCGGCACTCCCAGCCGCTGTAATATACCTCTACAGTTTTATCGGGGAGCCCATTCGTAATGCAACGATGTCCGGCATGTGGTTCAGAGATCCTGGCCGATTCGCCTTTCTGCGCGCAGTGTGGAAGCCGGCTGAAGAAGATCTCCTCAGCATCTTCCGACGCCGCAGCTCCGACGATGGCCGCTACCGTTACCTCTGACCATCGGATTCCAACACCTGTCAGACGGCCTCCTTCATCACGCCCGTCCTCTCATGCGTCCCGCAATGAAGGTCGCTTCATGACTGGCAGAGTTCTGGCTGAGCGCTATCGCATCGTCGCGCTGCTGGGCCGCGGAGGCATGGGCGAAGTCTTTCGTGCCGACGATCTCAGCCTCGGCCAGCCGGTCGCCCTGAAGTTCCTGCCGGAAGCCATGACGGACGAGGATACGCTGGAGCGCTTCCGCAATGAAGTCCGCATCGCGCGCCGGATCTCGCATCCCAACGTTTGCCGCGTGTACGACATTGGGCAAGCCGACAACCAGGTCTTTCTCTCCATGGAGTACGTGGACGGCGAAGATCTGGCATCGTTGCTACGCCGCATTGGCCGTTTGCCCTCCGACAAGGCCGTCGAGATCGCACGCAAGATCTGTGCCGGCGTGGCCGCGGCGCATGACAAAGGCGTGTTGCACCGCGACCTGAAGCCATCGAACATCATGCTCGATGGCCGGGGCGAGGTCCTTATTATGGACTTCGGCCTGGCCGGCGTAGCGCACGAGATTGAGGACGTGCGCAGTGGCACACCGGCCTATATGGCTCCCGAGCAGATCGCGGGCAAGGAGGTCACCGCCCGCAGCGACATCTACTCGATGGGCTTGGTGCTTTACGAGCTGTTTACCGGCAAGGCCGCCTTCGATGGGAAAACGTTGGAAGATGTTGTTCGCGTGCGACGCGACAGCACGCCCAATCGCCCGTCCACGCTGGTTCGCGACATGGATCCCGCGGTGGAGCGCGCCATCCTCCATTGCCTGGAAGCCGAGCCCGAGAACCGTCCCGCCTCGGCGCTGATGGTTGCGGCTGCGCTGCCCGGCGGCGATCCTCTTGCTGCCGCGCTCGCTGCAGGTGAAACGCCTTCGCCGCAGGTTGTTGCCGCCGCCGGCGAGACTGCTGGATTGCCCGTCCGCATCGCGCTGGCGTCGCTGGCATTTGTGCTCGTGGGAATGGCTCTTTTGTACGCGCTCACCGCGCGAACCGATGGGCTGGCCAGAATGGAAATCCCCTACTCACCCGAGGTGCTGACACAACGTGCTCGCGACATATTGCGTCAAATCGGGTATTCCACGCCGCCGGCGGACGCGGTCAGTGGGCTTTATTTCGACGATGATTACGTCGAGCATCTCGACCACGCCGGGGGCGAACATCCCGACTGGAACAAGGTCCTCACGAATCGCCCGGCACTGCTGACCTACTGGCATCGTCAAAGCCCTGACTATCTAGTCGCCACCGAAATCAAAAGCAACTTGTTGACTCCGGGCATCGTTACGCTTGAAGATCCGCCCCCCATTCTGTCGGGCATGGTGGATGTTTCGCTCGATCCTCAGGGACGGCTCTTGCGCTTCACGGCCGTGCCGCCGCAGAAGGACGGCGCGCGCGCTTCGGCGCAGCCTTACGACTGGAACACGCTGTTCTCGTTGGCTGGGCTGGACATGGCGCAATTTCACTCCTCCACGCCGACCTGGAACTCGCTGGGCGCTTCCGACCAGCGTGCCGCGTGGACAGGAGTTTGGCCGGGCACGTCGACGCCATTGCGGGTTGAGGCCGCAAGCTGGGGCGGGAAGCCGGTTTTCTTCCAGTTGATCAGCGATTGGACCAAGCCCGACCGGATGCCGTCAGCCGATGGTCCAGGATCCAAAGTGCCCGTTGTTCTTCTCGTCCTCTTTCTGCTCGTCCTGTTCGCAGGGGCGGTGTGGCTGGCTCGCCGTAACTATCTGCGCCAGAAAAGCGATCCCCACGGCGCACTGCGCCTGGGTCTGCTGATCGTTGCCTTGCAGATGTTAGTGTGGATCTTTACCGCACACTTCGTGCCCAGCGTGGGCTCGTTCGAACTCTTCGTACTGGCCGCCAGCGGAGCAGTCTTCCTTGGAGTTGTTTCTTATATTGTTTACCTGGCAATCGAACCGTACATTCGCCGCCACTGGCCGCATGCCATCATTTCCTGGACGCGGTTGATGGCTGGCCGCATTCGCGATCCTCTGGTCGGTCGCGACGTTCTTTTCGGAGTCATTCTCGGCGTTGGTTGGAGCCTGATCCTCGCGGTCTTATTCCTGGCAATGAAGCACATAGGCGCCGAGCCTGATTTCCCCTCTACCGCTTTCCTGCTCGGGCCGCGGATGGTCCTGGGTAGCTGTCTCACGCACGCGGCGGTTTCGGTGCAGGCTACGCTTATCTTCTTCTTTTTGATGTTCGTATTTCGGGTGATCTTCCGCAAACCTTGGCTGGCCGTGCTGGCGTTTGTCGCTTCTTGGACCGTCCTCAAGTCCTACGGCGAACATCATCTGTTCCTGGTGGTGCCTGCCGTGGTTGCGATTTACAGCATCGCAGCTTTTGTTGTACTGCGCTTCGGCTTCATCGCCCTGGCGGTTGGCGCGTTCACCGCCGACCTGCTCTCCAGCCTTCCCAGCACCACCGACTTTTCCAGTTGGTACATCGGAGCGCCGATTTTCGTTTTTTCTCTTATCGCTGGATTAGCGCTCTGGGGATGCTACACCGCGCTCGCGGGACAAAAGCTCGTGAAGGAACATTTGTTCGAGTAGCTGTCAGGTATTGACTGGCGAACGAGGCCGACTGCTGACCAGTATCTAAAGCCATCCCTTGGCCCGGGCAAGTCTGGCTGCTTCGGTGCGGTTGGCGGCGCCGAGCTTGCTGATCGCTTCCGACAAGTAATTGCGGACGGTTCCTTCCGACAAGTTCAGCTCATTGGCAATATCGAGCGTCGCCATGCCTTCGCCGGCCAGGCGCAACACCTGGCGTTCGCGGTCGGTCAGCGGATCGGGCTCGTCGCTCCAGGCTTCGGCGGCCAGTTGGGGATCGATGACGCGCAATCCTCGACGCACGCGACGTACTGCGTCGGCGAGTTGTTCGGCGGGCATGTCCTTGAGCAGATAACCCGAGGCGCCGGCATCGAGCGCGCGTCGCAGATATCCGGCGCGTGCGAAAGTCGTCAGGATGATGACGCGGACGGGAACGTTGCGGCGCTTCAGCTCGGCCGCGACCTCTAGTCCGGTGAGCGTAGGCATTTCGATGTCAGTGATGAAGACGTCGGGTCGCGATTCCTGCACCGCCCGCAAGGCCTCGTCCCCGCTGCGGGCGCGGGCGACGACTTCGATGTCGTCTTCCATCTCCAGCAGCGCGGCGAGCGCGCCCAGAACCATAGCCTGGTCCTCGGCGATGACAACCCGTATTTTGTCGTGCTTGCCACCCGGCATGTCCTCAGTTTCGCAGAGCGGAGGCGGCAGGCGCGAGTGGCAAATGAATGACGAGGCGGGTTCCGGCTTGACACTGGCGCTGCAGTGAGCCGCCGATGGCTTCCAGGCGTTCGCGCATGCCGCGCAGGCCGTTACCTTCGGGAGCGTCAGCGCCGCGCCCGTTGTCGGCAATTTCCAGGGTGCAGAGATTGTCCTCCCGTTGCAGGCGAACGCTGCACTGCCGGGCCTGCGCGTGGCGCACAACGTTGGTGACAGCCTCGCGCAGCGCCAAAGCTAATACCGTCTCCTGCGCTGGGGTCAGAGGAAGCTCCGCGAACTCGGAGTCCACGGTTATGCCGGCGGTCTCAAGCGTCTTGCGCGCCCGGACGAGCTCGGCAGCCAGACCCTCGCCGCGGTAGCCACTAATGGCCTCGCGCACATCGGCCAGCGCCGCGCGCGAGGTGTGCTCCACGTCCAACATCTCTTGCTTGGCGCGCTGCGGATCGCGATCGACAAGTTTGCGCGCCAGTTCGGCCTTCAGCGTGATGAGCGACAGCGTGTGGCCCAGCAGATCATGCAGGTCACGCGCAATTCGCTCGCGCTCGGCCACCTTGGCGAGGTGCTCGATTTCGTCGTCAGCCCGGCGCAGCTTTTCCTCGGCACAGTGCGACTTCGCCCCGAAATGGTTTGCCAGCCCGATCAGTACGACCAGCATCAGCATCGAGCCCCAGAAACCGAGAGGTAGTTGCAGATGATAGGCGTAGAGACCCAGCAGGACCAGATCAATCGCAATGAGAAAAAGCGCCCGCAAGAGACTGGTGGTGAAGGCACCGGCTGCGACCGCAAAAATAAGCAGGCAGCTGACCGCGCCGTTGTGTGTAGGTATTAATCCTGCCGCCATCAGAAACATCGCGGCGACGGCATAGGACCTGAGTGGATCGCGGTGCGAAAACGAATACAGATAGAGCCAGATAAACACCAGGCCGTAGATGGTGTTGCCGATCCACAGCAGCGGCCCGGCATGCCTCCACAGTGGGTCCAGGAAGAACCAGATCATGAACGGCAGCCACAGCACCGGCATCCAACGATGGCGGTCGTCGCTGGGATAAATCTTCCACCAGATTTCACGCAGCCGATTCATCATCTCTATTCTCGTCCCAGAGCTATTGTCGTCCAGAGCTGAGTGCCGGCACAATGACGTACCACAATACGGCCACAGCCGCGATCGCCAGCCCTAGGTCCCTCGTGCGGCCGCTCAACGCCAGCACCAGAAACACTATCATCGCAATCGCCCAGAGAATCCATTGCGTAGTTTGGCATTTCATAAGTGACTCCTTGCTAATCGCTCTTCGCCAGAAGCTGTCAGCTATCAGCCATCAGCTTTCAGCCCGAACTCAACGTTGAAGCTGGCGGCTGAAAGCTGACAGCAACCGCGACCCGCGGCCTTTCTCACCCATACGTCTTGCCTTCATCCCGGCGATAGCCCCACGCAGCCACACCAAGGCAGATCAGGGTGAAAGCAACGAGGGCTTCGACGTGTCCCCATGACGGAGTGGGATTCGGCGCCAGCCCGACAGTGTTCAGTGCCAACTGCGCCAGGTGAAATGGCGGCAAGAATGTTGCCAGCACCTGTAGTCCATGCGGCAACAGGAACAGCGGGATCCACAATCCCGAGCAGAACGACATCGGTAAGTAGACCAGGTTGACCACGGCGGGTGCCGAGTTTGGTTTGGCGAAGTAGCCAATCGCCAATCCCATTGCGCTGAACGGAATCGAACCTGCGACGAGGATGCCGACCAACTTGGCAGCCGTTGCGAAGAGCAGGTGGACTCCACCAAACAGAATTCCCACCGTCAGCAGCAGCAGCATGATCACGGTGCTGAATACCACCGCGGCAAACAGCTTGGCCAGGAAATATGCGCTGATAGGCATGGGCGAAGCCCGCTTTACCTGGAGCCAGCCTTGGCCCCGCTCCATCGCCAGGCTGACGCCGAAGCCGAAGAGCGCAACAGCCATTACACCGAAGCAGCCCATGGTTGCCAGGACATAGGTTGCGGTCTCACCGCGATTGACGGGATTGTCGTGACCCAGCACGATGCCGAAGAGCACATAGAACATCAATGGGAAGACAACCGTCGAGATGGCATAGATCGGAATGCGGGTCTTGTTGATCAGCTCGTACTTGGCCTCTTTCGCGTAGAGCGAGAAGGTACGCGACAGCGAACGACGAGGTGTAGCCAGGGCAACTGTGAAGGTAGTGGCGGCCATGTCAGTTCTCCTTCGATTCGGTGTTGTGATTCTTGGTCAGAGCCAGGAACGCCTCTTCCAGCCCTGCGTTGGTGACTTCCAGATCGGCAAGCCAGCTATCGCGCTGCAACAGCTCGCGCACCACTGGCTCAGCGGCATTCACTTGCAGCTCGAAGACATTGCGGTCGGCCTTCACGCTCAACACGCCTTGAATCTGGCGAACCTCTTCCAGTGTCAGCCGGCTGGTGCAGCGAATCTGCTTGCCCATGGCCCGCGCTTTGATCTCGGCAGGTGTGCCTTCAGCGATGATCGTGCCCTGGTTCAGCACCAGAATGCGATCGGCCAGGGCATCGGCCTCGTTCAGATAATGGGTCGTCAGCAATACCGTTTTGCCGCGTCCGATCAGGCTGCGAATCTGCGACCACATCAGGCGGCGCGCTTCCACATCGAGTCCGACCGTGGGTTCATCAAGAAACAACAGATCGGGGTTGCCGCAGATGGCGATGCCGAACAGCACCCGCTGCTTCTGCCCACCTGACAGCTCGCCGTAGGGACGGTCTTTGATCTCGGTGAGGCCGGCGATCTCGAACGTCTCCTGTAGCGGCAGCGGGTTTGGATAGTAAGACGAGAACAGGTCGATGTGCTCGCGCACCTTCAACGTCTCGGGCACGCGTCCCACCTGCAGCATGGCGCCCAGGCGGCCTCGCAATTGTCCCTGGTAAGGATCGACCCCAAACACCGACAGGTTGCCGGAGTCAGGACGCGCCACCCCGAGCAGCATGCGCACCAGCGTCGTCTTGCCCGCGCCGTTCGGTCCTAACAGGGCCAGCAGTTCGCCGGCATGAATGTCCAGGTTGAGATTTTCGAGGGCCACGACGTTTCCGTAGCTCTTCTTGAGGTTGCGGGCTCTGGCAACGCTCACTGGCTGCTGGGCCGGGGCGCTGCGCGGCAATTCGGCGATTGAGGCTCCCGGCAAGTCACGATTTTGGACTTGGCGGAGTGAGATGGCTGTGGACATCGTTTGCTCCCGTGCTTTGTTTGGTTCCGGCACGGTAGCGATCATCGGTCATGCAGAACCGTGGTAGTAGTGCCGATTGTCAGCGGATAGGGATGACAAATGTCATGGAAGCCGCGTTTCGCTCTTCGCCTTTCGTTTTCCGCTATTCGCTTCAAGCTCTTGGCTCTTAGCCTTTAGTCCTTAGCAAGTTGCCAGTTACTGAGTTGAGGGTTCGTTTGCCGGACGAGATCGGCTCCAATGAAATAGCCCCGCCTCACCCGGCCGGCTAAGAGCTAAGAGCTAAAGGCTAGAAGCTAAAGGCGAAAAGCGAATGGCGAAGAGCGGGCTCCAGTGACCTTCGTCACTTTTGCAGGTGATTCGAGTCACGGCTGTTTGGCCGTTCACAGGCGACACTTGAATGTAAGAGAGTGAGGGCCGGAGCCGATCAGCTGCACCCTGCTTTATGTAGCCTCGGCCGAGGTAACGAGGTGAGCCATGTTGCTCGCGTACCGCCTAGTTAAGCTAATTGAAAACCATTCCGACGGACTGGCTCGCAGCCTGCATCACCGCTATCGCGAAGATGCCAAATGTTCCGCTTATGCCAATGTTCCGGACAGCGAACTGACGGAGAAGGTGTATGACGTCTACCGTCACTTGGGTGATTGGCTGCTGGGCAAGACCGAAGCCGACATCGAGAACCGTTATCTGGAGGTCGGCGCGCAGCGTGCGGCCCAGGGTGTTCCCATAAGCCAAGTGGTCTGGATGATCTGCCTGGTCCGCGAAAACCTATGGGACTACATGCAGAAGCATGCCGAGCTGGAACGGCCGGCTGAGATCTTTGGTGAACTCGAGTTGCTGGAAATGCTCGATAAGTTTTTCCATCTGGCCATCTATTACGCCGCGCTGGGACACGAGCGCGCCACGGCCGGGTATTCAGTGAAATCGGAAACTGTAACCGTCTAGAGGGTCCGTGTCATGTCTTGGATCGATCAATATCGCAGCAAGCTGGTGACCGCCCGCGAAGCCGTAAACTGCGTCGAGTCTGGAATGCGGGTGTACGTGCACCCGGGCTGCGCCGAGCCGGAAGCGCTGGTGGAAGCGTTGATGCTGCGTGCGCCCTATGTAAAGAACGTTGAAGTGATTCATCTGTTGACCTACGGCACCTCGCCCTATTGCGCACCCGATATGGCGGAACATTTTCGCCACAACGCGCTTTTCGTCGGGGGAAATGTCCGGGAAGCGGTGAACGATGGCCGCGCCGACTACACTCCCATCTTCCTCAGCGAAGTGGAAGCGCTATTCGAGAGCGGGGAGATGCCGATCGACGTGGCTTTCATCCAGGTTTCGCCCCCCGATTCGCACGGCTACTGCAGTTTTGGCGTAGGCGTGGAATGCACGCTGACGGCGGCGAAATATGCGAATCACGTGGTGGCGCAGGTAAATGCCCAGATGCCGCGCACCTATGGGGACAGCTTTATCCATGTCAGCGAAATTGACGCCATCGTGGAGCTGTCGCGGCCGCTATGCGAGATGAAGCCGCACCCAAGCAATCTCGTCTTTCAGCAAATTGGCGTTCGCGTGGCATCGTTGATCGAAGACGGTGCTGTCTTACAGTGTGGGATTGGTGCAATTCCCGATGCCATTCTGCCCAACCTGATGGATCGCAGAGACCTTGGCGTGCACACGGAGATGATCTCTGACAATGTGATACCTCTGATTGAGGCCGGGGTCATCAACGGGCAACGCAAGAACATGAAGCCACGCAAGATCATTGTGAGCTTCGTGCTGGGCACCCGGAAGCTGTTCGACTTCATTGACGAGAACCCCATCTTTGAATTTCATCCTTCGGCCTACGCGAACGATCCTTTCCGTATTGCCGCGAACGATCGCATGGTGGCGATCAACTCGGCGATCGAGGTCGATTTGACCGGGCAAGTCTGTGCTGAATCGATTGGATCGCAGTTCTATAGTGGCTTTGGCGGGCAGTTGGACTTCATCCGCGGAGCGGCGCGCTCCAAGTACGGCAAGCCGATCATCGCGCTGCCGTCGACCGCGAAGGGCGAGACGATCTCGAGGATCGTGCCCAGGTTGGCCTACGGATCAGGGGTCCTGACCGGGCGGGCCGACGTGCATTACGTGGTCACCGAATACGGTGTCGCCTATCTGCATGGGCGCACCATCCGCCGGCGCGCCGAGGCGCTCATCCAGATCGCTCATCCCAAGTTTCACAACGAACTCTATGAGTACTGTGAACAGCAACGCTGGTTTCAACGCAACGCATACGAAGTGGAAATGCGAGGGTAAGAATGTCATCGCAACCGCGCGGTAATGTCATCATCGATACAGAAGAATGCAAGGGATGCGGCTTGTGCGTAGAGTCGTGTCCTCCTGAGTGTCTTGAACTGGCGCCCGAACTCAACCATTACGGTGTGCATGGGGCGCAATACACCGGCGAAGGCTGCACCGGTTGCGGCGCGTGTTTTTACTGCTGCCCCGAGCCCGGCGCCATCACCGTGGAACGTCTGATTCCGCCGGCCAAAACGGCTGTTCCGCCCGTGCCGGAACAGGAGGTGGCCCATGCGGCAACTCTGTAAGGGAAATGTAGCCATCGTGAAAGGCGCCGTCCTGGCGGGATGCAAAGCCTTTTATGGATATCCGATCACCCCGGCCAGTGAGATCGCCGAATATGCCGCCCTTCTCATACCAGAAGTGGGCGGTACCTTTTTGCAGGCGGAGAGCGAAGTGGCGGCCATCAACATGGTGTACGGCGCGTCCTCGGCGGGCCAGCGCGTAATGAGCGCTTCGTCCGGCCCCGGTCTGAGCCTGATGCAGGAGGGTATCTCCTACATGGCGGGCGCGGAGTTGCCGGGCGTCATCGTCGATGTAGTGCGCGGGGGCCCGGGCCTGGGCAACATCGCGCCCGAGCAGAGCGACTACTTCTGTGTAGTGAAGGGCGGAGGCCACGGCTGCTATCGCAATCTCGTGCTGGCGCCTTCCTCGGTGCAGGAGATGTTCGATCTCACCGTGCTGGCCTTCGAGCTTGCCGACCGCTATCGCAATCCCGCGGTCATCATGACGGACGGTTATGTCGGCCAGATGATGGAGCCGCTTGAAATCAAGATGCGCGACATCGTTCCGCCGGAAAAAGATTGGGCGGTGAAGGGTACGGCGGAGTCCAGGAAAAACATGATCAGTTCCATCGTGCTGGAACCGGACGCGCTGGAAGCTCATGTGCGCAAGCTGGAGAGTAAGTACTTGCTTGCTCAGGAGCTGGAGAGCCGTTACGAGAATTACTTGACCGAAGATGCCGACATTCTGCTGGTCGGCTTCGGCATCGTTTCGCGGGTGCTGCGTTCGGCCGTCGATCAGCTCCGTTCTCAAGGCATGAAGGCCGGCCTGTTCCGTCCTATCACGCTGTGGCCATTTCCGTCGCGCGAGTTGTGCGAGACGGCCAAGCACGTGAAGCAGGTGCTGGCGGTTGAGCTGAGTACGGGAATGATGGTGGAAGACGTGAAGCTGGCCCTCAATGGCAGCGTTCCGGTGGAATATTACGGCCGCGTCGGCGGCAACGTTCCCATGACAGAAGAAATTACGGCGCAGGTTTTCGCGCGCATGGCAGCCCACGTATAAGGGCCAAGGAGAATTTGTGGAAGGCTATCAGGTAATTCATGAAAAATCGCCGGCGTTCTACGACAAGTATGAACGCAAAGCCGAGATGCAGAACCAGACGCATTACTGCCCGGGCTGCGGCCACGGCGTTGTCCACAAACTGATTGCCGAAGCGCTGACGGAACTCGGCGTTCAGGACCGCGCCGTTCTGGTCAGTCCGGTCGGTTGCTCGGTTTTTGCCTATTACTACTTTGACGTCGGCAACGTGCAGGTGGCGCATGGCCGCGCTCCGGCGGCGGCAACGGCGCTCAAGCGCGCCAATCCCGAATCCATCGTGATGGCCTACCAGGGCGATGGCGATCTTGCGGCCATTGGAACGGCGGAGATTATCCATGCCGCCAATCGCGGGGAGAACATCTGCGTCTTCTTCGTGAACAACTCCATTTATGGGATGACGGGCGGGCAGATGGCTCCGACGACTCTAGTTGGCCAGAAGAGCACCACATCACCCTGGGGGCGTCGCTCCCACAATGAGGGATTGCCCATCCATGTCTGTGAGCTCCTCGCCGCATTGGAAACGCCAACCTATCTCGAGCGGGTCTCGCTCCACGACATGAAGAACATCATGAAGGCGAAGAAGGCGGTCAAGAAGGCGCTCCAGATCCAGAAGGATGGCGGCGGCTTCTCGCTGGTCGAGTTTCTCTCGCCGTGCCCGACGATCATGAAGATGGACCCGGTAGTTTGCCGCAAGTGGGTTGGGGAAACATTGATGAAAGCGTTTCCCCTGGGCGTCTTTCGCGATCGCAAACCTGAGCTGCCCGTGGATGCGAAATTCCCACACAAGACCATTGCCGAAGCACTGGAAGTGGCGGACGGTCAGACGATCGATGTAATCCCCAGGCGCCATCATCACACCCGTGATCTAACGGTGAAGATGGCCGGCTTTGGCGGACAGGGCGTTCTGCTGATGGGTCAACTGCTGGCAGAGATGGGGTTGCGCGAGAACATGGAAGTGAGCTGGCTGCCCTCGTACGGTCCAGAGATGCGCAGCGGCAGCGCACACTGTCACGTCATGCTGTCGCATGATCGTATCGGCTCGCCGCTGATCTCGCAGCCCGAAGTGCTGGTCGCGATGAACGAACTGTCGCTGCGCAAGTTCGGGCCCACGGTCGCTTCGGGCGGATTGATCCTGTACAACAGCACCAAACTGCCCGAGGGCTTCAGCGCCCCGCAGGCGCGCGTGGTCTGCGTGCCGGCCTCGGAAACAGCCGACACTCTCGGCTCGGCGAAGGTCGCCAATGTGGTGATGCTGGGAGCGTTGCTGGAAGAAACCGAGTGCCTGCCAACGGAGTCGGCGATTGCCGTGCTGGAAGAGACGGTGAAAAATCCCAAGCTGCTTGAACTGGACAAGAAGGCGATTGCGGCTGGACGAGACTACGTCGACACTAAGATTGAAGTCGGGGCGGTGTCGCAGCCGGACGGATATTCGTACTGAAGAAGCTGTCAGCTTAAGTCGCCTCCGCCCGTCATTCTGAGCGGAGGCGACTTACTTTTGGTTGGCGGAATCCACGACCTCGATCTTCGCGATCCTTCTCGTGACCTTGCTCGTCGTCTCAAACTTTGCGCTGCTCTCACAGGCTCGCGTGACCCGGCTCACTGCGCACGATTGTTATTCGCGATGCAATAGAGATGTCTGTTGAAGAGGTGCAAATCGTTATGCAATCTGAAAGAGCCCACGTTCTTTGCCCGCTTTGCCATGGTCACGGCCAGGAGCAAAAAGAGCTTCTGGTGGTGCGTTGGAGGAGTCGGGAATTCGAGCAGGAACTGCAGAGAATGGCCGACGAGTCCGCCTTCGGCTCGAGCGGCGGCCTTGAAGTTCCATTCGAGACCGAGGAGCCGGTTTACAGCAACGAGTCGGATTAACGCGCAGCCAACTGCCATCGACCGAACATTCTTTATTTATATCAACCGCCTCACAAGCGTGCCGTCACCGACGTTTGTTGCCGTTTCCTCCATGCCTCGCGTGCAATGTGAGGGCAAATATTGTGGAATCGGTTGACGGCGCGCGATTCTGGTTGCTATATTAAGAAGGTTCTGCGAGTCATGTTTGGCCTGCCTGTAGTGTCTGGCTGTGCTGCTTTGATCCATATCCTGTAGAATTGTTTTGCAGGATCCTCGCTGAAACGTGCCTGCG
>JBEKXQ010000064.1:0-24438 GCA_049511915.1 Candidatus Korobacteraceae bacterium | reverse complement strand
TCCAGTGCCCGCAACACCCGCTCGCGCAAGTCCTGCGAATAGGATTGCATTCATGCCTCTCCTTTACCGGCAGAAGCATTATGTCACAAGACTGTATATACTTAAATTAGAAATGCTCTAGTTGCTAATTGCCAGTTACTCAAATCAACGACAGAGCATCCACATCCACCACAACGTGATTACGTGGAATTTTCTGCGCGTCGGCGTGCTCGAGCATGGTGCGCAGGACGTCGTTCATGCGTTCCCGGCTGGCCGACTTCAGCAGAAAGTGGTAACGGTACTCGGTCTTGAGCCGTACGATGGCCGCGGCGGCCGGCCCCATAACACGCACACCTTCCAGACGCGTGTTCTCGAACCACTTGCCCAGAATTCCTGACCAGGCCAAGGCATCCTCGAGCTTCGGGCTGCGCACCAGCACATTGCTGACAGCACTGAACGGAGGGTAGTGCATCCAGCTGCGAAACCGGATCTCTTTTTCGTAGAAGCCGCGATAGTCGTGCGCTGCGGCCAACTGGATAGCGTAATGATCGGGGAAGAATGTTTGCAGCACGACCTTGCCCGGTGCTTCGCCTCGGCCAGCTCGCCCTGCAACCTGGGTCAACAACTGGAAGGTGCGCTCGGCGGCGCGAAAGTCGGGAAAGCTGAGCGCGGCATCGGATGCTACTACGCCGACCAGGGTCACGTTAGCCACATCGTGGCCCTTGGCGATCATCTGGGTTCCGACCAGCAGATCGATCTCGCCCGCGTGGAGCGCAGTCAGCATGCGCTCGAAGTCATCGCGTCCGCGAACCGTGTCGCGGTCGAGCCGCGCAATCCGTGCCTGCGGAAACATGCCGTGCAAAAGGTGCTCCAGCTTTTCTGAGCCGGTGCCGAGATACTGCACAAACTCGCTACCGCACTTGGGACAGGTCTTCGGAGCAGGCCGCGTGTAGCCGCAATAATGGCAGACTAGACGATGCTCGCGCTTGTGGTACGTCAAGGAGATAGCGCAGTTCTTGCAGTGCACCGACTCGCCACAGTCGCGGCAGAGCACAAAGGCGGAGTAACCACGCCGGTTGAGCAATACCATCACTTGCTCCTGACGGGAAAGGCGTTCGCCGATCTCCTCCACCAGCTTCCGGGACAATACGTCGTCCTTCTTCGTTCGATGGAACTCCTCGCGCATGTCGAGGATCTCCACTTCCGGTAGCGGTCGTTTTTCGATGCGTTCAGGCAATTCCAGCAGGCGATACTTGCCTCGTACCCCATTGTGGTATGTCTCCAGTGAGGGAGTTGCCGAACCCAGCACAACGGCCGCATTACACATCTTGGCGCGCATCACGGCGACATCGCGCGCATGGTATCGGGGCATCTCTTCCTGCTTGTAAGAGTGGTCATGCTCTTCATCCACCACGATCAGCGCGAGGTCGGAAACAGGAGCAAAGACCGCCGACCGCGTTCCTACCACAATGTGAGACTCTCCACTGCGGATATGCTTCCACTGCTCAGCGCGCTCGTCGTCGCTGAGAGCGGAATGGAGGATGGCGACCTCATCGCCGAAGATCTGCTGTAGATCGGCCGCCATGGCGGGGGTGAGTCCGATCTCCGGTACCAGTAGGATCGCCGAGCGGCCCTTCGCCAACACTGACTGCATGGCCGACAGGTAGACCGCGGTCTTACCCGATCCGGTGACGCCGTGCAACAGCATGGGAAGGAACTTGCGTTCATCGACAGAGGCTATGATCGTTTCCAGCGCGGATTTCTGCGCAGGAGTAAAAAGAAATTCCAGCTTGCGCGGCTTGAGGCCGGACATGTGAAAACTGGCGGCTTCTTCACTGAGCTGGATCATTTCGCGACGCACCAGCGTTTGCAGAGTGGTACGGGGAACGGCGAGTTCGCGCAGGGCTTCAACCGGCGCGCGCTGATTATCCTGGTTACGTAAATACTCGACGATGGTCTGTTGGTTGGCGTTCAGTTTCCCTTCGGCCTGCTTCAAAGTTGCGATCTGGACCGTACGGGTGGCGTCGCGCACATCGCTAAGATCTTCGCGCGCAATCCACTTCTTGCGCAGCAATGTTTGCAGCACGGCACGAGGCGCTCCCGAGGTCGAGCGCAGCGTCGCTTCGCGGACGATTTCGCCGTCGGCTAGTCGATTGAGCACGGCGTACTCCAGCATCTGGTGCTCTGGCTCTTTGCGCGAGCGCAGGGAAGAGCCGCTGGTGGAAGCCTCGTGCAGTGCGTCGATACCTTTATCAGTGATGCGATATCCCAACGCGCGGCGAAACTCGGCCGAGAGTGGCAGCATGGTGCGGAAGACTTCGCCGACAGGAGCGATGTAATACTGCGCGATCCAGCGGCCCAGTTGCATCAGCTCCGGCGTGAGCGCCGGGGTGGAATCGAGTACTTGGCTGAGGTGGCGCGTGGTGAACTTCGGCTCACGGTCGTGAAGCTCGGTGACGATGCCGCACAGCCGTTGCTCGCGAAAGGGAACGATGACGCGGCCGCCAACTACGGGGTCAGGCGAGTTCTCGGGGATGCAGTAGGTGAAAGTGGCGTCGAGCGGGACCGGCAGGGCCACATCGCAGAATTGCGGCATTTGCAGCCTAGCCAGCCTCGGGCGGGCGCTGAGGCGCGGTTAAGCCGAGATAACGCATCACCATCTGCAAGTCCTTCCATGTTTCCTTTTTCTGCCGCGGATCGCGAAGCAGAAACGCAGGATGGTAGGTTACCGCGAGTGGACACTCGAAGGGCTCCCCGGGGTCGTTGAGCGTTCGGGGCGGCGAGAAATCGTAGAAGCGGCCGCGCATGGACGCCATCGAGTCATTTACGCCGAGCAGGTTTTTGGCGGCTGTCGCGCCCAGCGCCACGATGACCTTCGGCCGGATGACTTGGATCTGCCGCATCAGGAACGGCGAGCAAGTGTCGCATTCATCGCGCTCGGGAGTGCGATTGCCGGGCGGGCGGCACTTCACAATGTTGGCGATGTACACCTGCTCGCGCTTAAGGCCCATGGCGGCGATCATGTTGTTCAGCAGTTGTCCGGCGCGCCCAACGAAGGGCAAGCCTTGCGCGTCTTCGTCAGCGCCCGGACCTTCGCCGATGAACATCAGATCGGCGTGCGGATCTCCAGTTCCGAACACGATTTGTTTGCGACCAAGCTTGGCGAGTTTGCAACGCTGGCAGTTGGGGCCGATGTCATCTAGGATAATGCGCAGCAGCGCGTCATGGTCGCGATTGGCCTCGACACTTGAAGAAAGCGCCAGGGTTTCCGCTGTTTCGACCCCATTTTCCGCTAGAGACGCTAATTCGTGAAGCGGGACGGTGCCAGCATCACGGCGATACAGGGGCCCGATGCCGAGTTCACGGTAGAACTGCAGGCGGTCTCGGACGGCGTTGCGGTCAACAGGCATGTGTGGAGATTGTAGTCTACGACGAGCGCGCTGGGGACATCGCCGTCTGCGCTTGGCGGAGGCGAAGAGCCGCGTCCAGGATCTTCTGAGCTACGTTGAGCTTGCCGGCTTCAGGTACAAGGATGGTGTCGCGAGAGGTCACGATTGTCACCTCGTTGCGATCGGAGTTGAAGCCGATATCCGGGCGCGAGACGTCGTTCAGCACGATGGCATCGACGCGCTTCTTGCTCAGTTTGGCGCGGGCGTTCGCCAGCAGGTTTTCGGTCTCAGCAGCGAAGCCGATCAGCATGGGTGAAGTCTTTCCTGCCGCGTGGCGCAGGCTTCCGAGATCGCCGAGGATGTCCGCATTCGGCTCAAGTTGCAGCTCAATCGGGTCGTTGCGCTTAATTTTCTCGGACGCGGCGTTCTTGACATGGTAGTCGGCAACGGCGGCCGCCATGATAATGAAGCTGGCTTGCTCCCAGCGATCCAATACCGCGGTGCGCATCTGCTGAGCGGTCTCGACGAAGATGGTCTCAGCAGTACCTGGCGGTTGCAATGCCGTCGGGCCGCTGACCAGGATGACCTTGGCGCCGCGACGCAGCGCCGCTTCGGCAAGCGCATATCCCATCTTGCCGCTGGAGCGGTTGCCAAGATAACGGACGGGGTCGATCGGCTCATGTGTAGGTCCCGCCGTGATGAGCACGGTCTCGCCGGCAAAATCCTGGGCGATGCCAAGGCGCTCGAGCGTGGCTGCGACGATCTGGTCCGGCTCGGCGAGTCGGCCTGCGCCGACCATCCCACAGGCCAAGTAGCCACTGCCTGGCTCGACAATGTGCACGCCGCGGCCGCGCAGGGTCTCCAAGTTCGCCCGCGTTGCCGGATGCTCCCACATGTTCACATTCATGGCGGGAGCGATGATCACCGGCGCGGTGGTTGCGAGATACAGCGTGCTGAGGAAGTCGTTGGCAATGCCTTGCGCGAACTTGGCGATCACGTCGGCGGTGGCTGGCGCGACCAGCAGACAGTCGATCGATTGGGCAACGGATATATGTTCAATCGCGGAGTCGATATTGGGCTCTTCTGCAGATGACCCGAACATACTGGTGATGACTTTTTCCCCGGAGAGGGCGGCGAACGTGAGAGGACGCACAAACTCCTGCGCCGCAGCGGTCATGATGACCTGCACCTGCAGACCTCGTTCCTGCATGTGGCGAACTATCTCGGCGGCTTTATAGGCGGCGATGCCACCGCTGACGCCCAGGGCGATTTTCATGGTGTCTCAATCAGTTGATACGCCGCCGCCCTGAGGCGATTCTCATTCGCCTCAGGCAGGGCTACGCTAGTCGTCAGCATCGCCGCCTACCGGGCCGACTTGCATCTCGCCAGCTGCTTCCATCGAAGCCGCAGCTGTCGCCGCCGGGATCTCCCATTTCACTCTGCCGGCCTGGATCTCTTCCTCCGCGATACGGCAGGGCTTGCGAGAGTGCGGCTCCACAACCGGGCGAGCGCCGTTCTGTATTTGCCGAGCGCGACGAGCTGCTACCAGCACATAACGATAATTACTATCGAAGCCTTCAATCAGTTTCATGCCTCACTCCGTAACCGCGGGAAAGCGGGAAAGATCGAAGGTTGCCAAAATCGTTTCGACCTGCTGCATCATCGGCTGGCGCAGGGCGCGATCCGCAACCGCAAGCGTCAATTGGTCCTTTGAGGTCGGAGCCGCTTGGGAACGTTTCAGCCGCTCCGCTTCAACGATCGACTTGAGGATATCGATGGATTCCTCCAGCCGATCGTTGACCAGAATATAATCGTACTGGCCGAAATTCTCAATCTCATGCGAGGCCGTCTGCAAGCGGCGTTGGATGATGGTTTCGGTATTGAAGAGCCGTGCGCCGTCTCCCATCAGTTTCCGCTGCAGGTCGTCGTCGGCCTCGGCGCGCCGCCGCAACCGGCGCTCCAATTCCTGGCGTGACGGAGGGAGCACAAAAATACTCACCGCGTCGGGGGCCTTGCGCTTCACTTGGGCCGCGCCCTGCACGTCGATGTCGAGCAGCAGATCGTGACCGCGCGCAGCCGCTTCGCGCAGAAAGCGCTTGGCGGTTCCGTAGTAGTTGCCGAAGACCTCGGCCCGCTCCAGGAACTCATCTTCGCCAATCATGCGCTCGAATTCTTCCCGGCTGACAAAAAAATATTCGCGTCCCGATTGCTCACTGCCGCGCGGGGGGCGGGTGGTGTAGCTGATGGAGAATTCCAGGTTGGGCACAATGCGGCGCAGCTCGTTGGTGAGCGTGGACTTGCCCGAACCTGAGGGCGCCGAAATGATGAAGATGATTCCGCTCATTCCAGGTTCTGTATCTGCTCGCGGGCCTTCTCGATTTCCGACTTCATGGACAGTCCTAATTCGGTGATACGCAACGCTTCGCCGGCGACGCCGGTGGTTTTCGACATCAACGTGTTGGCCTCCCGGTTCATCTCCTGCAACAGGAAATCAAGTTTCTTGCCGACTTCGCCTCCGGCCTCAAGCAGCGAAAGAAAATGCTGGATGTGATTTTTCATCCGCACAATTTCTTCCTGAATGTCGCTGCGCTCGGCGAGCATGGCAGCCTCTTGCAGAATGCGGTCGTGATCGACATGTGAGCCCAGCAGTTCCTGCATGCGGCCGTGCAGCTTGTCCTGATAAGCCTTGAGCACCCTCCCGCGCAGCAGGTCGACCTCGTGCGTTGCCGAGGACAAGTGAGTCATCCGGTTGCGCAATTCCGCAACTGCGCCCCGGCCCTCCTCTTCGCGCATGTGGTTCAGGCGTGCAATGCATTCTTCCATCGCCTGTGTCACTTGTTGCTCCAAAGAGGTCATGGTGTCGCCGTCCTCAGCTGCGTTCAGCGCGCCCGGCAGCTTGAGTACCGCGTTGAGATCAGGTTCAGCGCTGACGCCAAACTCCTCGGCCACTTCGCGGAAGGTCCGCAAGTATCCGCCGACAAGATTGCGGTTAACCGCGAAGGCCGCGCCGCCGCTGCGCTCTAGACTGAGTGTGACCTCGATATGGCCGCGATGCAGGCGCTCTTTCAGCACTCGGCGGATTTTCATCTCCACCGGATCGAGCTCGTTCGGCAGACGTAAATGAAGATCGAGAAACCGGTGGTTCACCGATTTCAGGCTGAGGGTCAACGTGAGCTGGTCGTCCACGTTGACTTTCACCTGCGCATAGCCGGTCATGGAGCGGATGTTCATGGCGTGCGTTTACCCGGCCCCCGAAGTTGTCTCGATATCGTCGAACTGTAAATCATACAACCGGCGATAAGTGCCGGTACGTCCCATCAGACACTCATGCGAACCCTCATCCGTAATCGTTCCATTTTCCAGCACCAGAATGCGGTCGGCACGGCGCACTGTGGAAAGCCGGTGGGCGATGACGAACACGGTACGTCCAGCCATCAGGTTCTGCAGGGCGGACTGCACCAGCGACTCACTCTCGGTATCAAGCGCCGAGGTCGCTTCGTCGAGAACCAGTATGGGCGCGTTCTTCAGGATGGCGCGCGCGATGGACAGGCGCTGCCGCTCGCCACCGCTCAGCCGTAAACCACGCTCGCCGATCACGGAATCATAACCGTTGGGCAGGGCCATGACAAAGTCGTGCGCCAGCGCCGCCCGGGCGGCATCTTCGACGGCCTGTTGCGAAATCTCAGGCTGGCCGTAGGCGATGTTGTTACGCACAGTGTCGTTGAACAGGATGGTGTCCTGGGTGACGATGGCGATTTGTGAGCGCAACGATCCCACGGTGAGATCGCGAACATCATGACCGTCAACCAGTAACCGGCCGCGGCTGACGTCGAAAAAGCGCGGCAGCAGGTGGACCAGGGTCGTCTTGCCGGAGCCGCTGGAACCTACGATGGCAACGACTTCGCCGGGGCTTATCTCAAGGTTGATGTCGTGCAAGACTTCGCGCTGGTCCTCGGCCTTGGAATAGACGAAGTGAACGTGGTCGAAGCGAATGCCGCTGTGAAAAGGCGGCAGCTTGATCGCGTCTGGTTTCTGGCGGACCTCGTCCTGCGCGTCGACGAACTTGAATATCTGCTCGGAGGCACCGAGTGCCTGCTGGAAATTGTTGTTGAACTGCCCGAACTTCCGCACCGGCTCATACAGCTTAAACACCGCAAAGATGAAGGCGATGAACATGCCTTCGCTCAAGTAACCGTGCTTGATGTATTCACGGCCAAGTAGGATCAGCAGTGCAATGGCGATCGCGCCAAAGGTATCCATTATCGGAGAGTTGAGGGCGAACGCTGCTGCAGACCGCAAATTGGCTCTAAACAGACGCCGCGCTGCCTCGCGGAAGCGGCTCGTCTCCCAAGCCTCCATACAGAAGGCCTTTACAATGCGAATGCCGGTGATGGTTTCATGCAACAGGTTATTGATTTCTGCCAGCTTGTCCTGACCCTTACGGGTGGTTTTGCGCACCCGGTTGCCCACCCTGCTGGCAGAAGCGATCACGAACGGGACAAAAATGAGCAACACCCAAGTCAAGCGTCTGCCCAATGCCACAACAACTACGGCGATGAAGATGAAGCTGAAGAGCTGTTGTAGGAATTCAGCCAGCACACTAGACATCGCGAACTGCACGCGTTCCACATCATTGACGATCGCCGACAGCAAGGAGCCGGTGGAATGCTTCTGAAAGAAGCCTATTGAGCGGCGCAGCGTGGCAGTGTAGAGTTCGTTGCGCAGATCCGTAACCATGCCAAAGCCGGCATAGTTCGCCAGATAGGTGCCCCCATAATCAAAAAGGCCTTTAAGAAGGGTCGAGACAATTAGCGCGAAAGCAACTACGGACCACACATTATGCAAGTGCGCTGGAACAAACAATCGCAAATCGAAGCGGTGCCCGAATACCGGAACCGGCAGTAATGGAAGCGCGCGCGCCTGCGACGCCGGGTTCAGCACCTGGTCGAGCACAGGCCCGATGAGCAGCAGACGAAAGGCGTCCAACAGTCCTACCAGGGCCATCGAGATGACAGATGCCAACAGGTAGAGCCAATAGGGCTTGAAGTATCGGAGAAGTCGCTTTAGTCGACCCATAATCGGCTGCGATCTGCGCCAGGACGCTGGGGAGCGCAGCGCAGGCCAGAAGATGCCCGGACCAATAACATGTCAGTAGTAATTCTACTGGATTTGCATGGGAGGGGAAACCGGGTGGCATCAACCGAACTAACCGTTTGATCCCTTGCTTAAGGCTGTGGGCTCCGCCTTTCGCGGAAAAATGTTTGCAACAGATCCATGCAGCGCGCGGCCAGCACACCCGAGCTGATTTCAACCGTGTGGTTCAGCTTGGGATGATTGAGGACCTGAAGCATGGAATGCACCGCGCCTGCCTTGGCATCTTCGGCGCCGTAGACCAGGCGGCGGACGCGCGCGTGCGTTATCGCTCCGGCACACATGGCGCAAGGCTCGACCGTGACGTACAGGTCGCAATCGAGGAGGCGGTAGTTGCCGATGGCTTGCCCAGCTTCGCGTAGCGCGAGGATTTCGGCGTGAGCTGTGGGGTCGCGGGCGCTGACCGGGCGATTGCATCCCCGGCCGACAATGTTCCCCTGGTGCACGACGATCGCGCCTACCGGGACCTCTCCCAACGCGATGGCACGCTGGGCCTCGCGCAAGGCTTCTTCCATCCATAGTTCGTCGGGTTTAGCCATCAGCTCTCAGCCATCAGCCGTCAGCTTTGGGCAAGCGCACGGATTTGGCTGACAGCTGAAAGCTGAGTGCTGACGGCTATGACTCCCGCAGCATGATCCTCTGCACAGCGGTCGCGCGGCCGGTCTCGACATTGCAATCGATCAGCGTGGCGCACAAGCGCACATCACCGGTTGCCGGTTCGAAACGCGCCGGCATGTTGGTAAGGAAGCGGTGCAGGATCAGCTCCTTCTGCACGCCGATAACGCCATCGTATGGGCCGGTCATCCCGACATCGGTCTGTACCGCGGTTCCTCCTGGCAGTACCTGCTCATCAGCGGTGGGAACATGGGTATGCGTGCCCAGCACCGCCGTCACGCGTCCTTCCAGATGCCAGCCCAACGAGAGTTTCTCCGACGTGGCTTCCGCATGGATATCCACGACAATGACCTTCGCCGTAATCTGTTTCAGCAGTTCGTCGGCCAGGCGAAACGGATCGTCGTTGTGGGCCATAAACACGCGACCCTGCAGGTTGATGACGGCGTAGGAAAAGCCGCCGCGTGTGCGTCCCTGGTACCAGCCAAATCCAGGCGAGCCGGCAGGATAATTGGCCGGACGAAGCACGCGCCGCGCCAGCGAGGCCTCATTGCCGTTCGCAGAATTCATGTAGTCGATGATCTCGCGCTTGTCCCAGATGTGATTGCCGGTGGTGATGACGTCGATGCCGAGCTCGAACAATTCCTCGGCGATTTGCGGCGTTATGCCGAATCCGCCGGCGGCATTCTCGCCGTTGGCGATGGTGAGATCAACGGCGTGCTCCTTCTGGAGCTTGGGCAGGCGCTCATGAACTATACTTCGGCCGGGCCGGCCAAAGATGTCTCCGACGAAAAGTATTCGCAAGTTCGCGGTCATTGGGCGCTAGTCGATTCGATGGTACCACGCAGGAGGGAGCGGGCTGGGTCTGAGTGGGAGAACGTTACTTATGGCGTTGCGAGTTGTCTTAGGCGTCTTTTACCGCCAGCGCGGCCGAGCCGCCGACCCATTCCAAGTTCTTGTTGTGGTCGACGCCCATCATGATGCCGCGGCCCATGCGGACCAGCGGCAGCACCGGCGTGAGCTCGCCCCCTTCAGGCCGGACAAACATCATGCGAATCTCCATTTGCGTGGCCCCGTGCGGCGTTTGAATTACCGGCTCGAAGCGAACGCGCTCCTGAAGAATATAGTTGTGGCGTTGATCGGGAGGAATCGCGTCGATGTCCGCCTGCGTCGGCGCGAACTTGATTCCCACTCCGGCGAAGGAATACAGCGGCTTGAGCAGATGGTTCTGGTTGTCCGGCGGCAACTCGCCCAGCTGGTCGAGGAACCAGGTCTTTGGAACGCTGGGATGCTTCAGATATGGAATGGAAAACTTGCTGATGCGGAAATACCAGTTGGGATGTCCGGCCCACTCGACATCGAAGTCCTCGCGCAGATCGAAGGGCAACGTGATTTCTTTCCGTTCCAGCTCGTCCACAATACAGCGGTTGTAGATGCGGCGCACTTCGACTTCGCGACTGTCTTCTTTCCTGCGGTAGAACAGCCGCCGGCCGCGCTTCACCAGGGAGAGAATATCGACAATGGCGATGCCCAGCTTGTGCTGCGTAATCAGGAAATCCGGCAGCGTCTTCTGATGATCGGGATCAATCTCCATCAGGATGACGTTTTCGGGATCGTGATCGGCAACGATGAGCTGCCGCATGAGCCGCCAGTAGGAATCATCATCGTGGCCGCTGAGGTAGATCCCAAGCTCCGGCAACAAGCCATACGACTCGACATACTGGTGCGCGGCAGCAGCCTGATATCCGTAGAGGGAAGGGAAGGCCTGTAGCTCGACCAACTTAGGCTCGAGCTCGCCGTGTGCGTTGCGTACCAGCCCGAAGTCCACCTGCACGAACATCGGCAGCGGGGACTCGTTGGGAACGTTGTATTGCGGAGGAATGGTGGCATCGGAGGCGCGGCGGTATTCGGGATTGTCAACCAGTTGCGCGACCAATTGACGGCCATACTGCGCCATCTGGTCGAGCAGGCTCTTGGGGACGAAGCAAGGCGTCTCCGACACACGAAAGTCGATGTGCGTCCCGGTTGCTTCATCGAGCTTCTGCAGAAACTGCCGGTACTTGGCAGCCGTGAAGTTACGGTTGAATTCCTCGCGCAGTGCGGGAACCATGGTCAGGCCTCGATGAGAAAGTGCCCTTTCTCCATGATCTGCCGGCCGTCGACCCAAAAATCGAATTGCGTTCCCACCACGTCGATGTGGGTCGAGGAATACCAGTTTGCGCCGGTGTGCGCACCGTAGGGATTCCCAAACGCGATGTGAATGCCGGGAAACTTCTCATCCTGCAAAATCTGGCCGATGACCTGCTTTAGCTCAATGTTGGTGCCGATGGCGAATTCGCCGACCAGATCACTGTTCTCGTCGGTGTGCGTGTAGGCCCAGAATTCCTGCTCCAGTTCCTTGTTGCCGCTGGAGACTTCGGTGATGCGATTGTTCTTCATGCGAATGGTCAGCGGCTGGCGCGCCAGGTCCTGATATTTTTCGCAGAGATAGTCGCCGACCACTCCGTCGACGACGCAGACGCCGTTCACTTCGCCGGGCGTAGTGAAGACTTCGCCGCCGGGAAGATTGCCCCACTTGTCGCGGCTAATGATGCCGCTGGTCTTGACCCAGCGATAGTCGGGATTGATCTTCGCGGTGAAATCGCTGCCCGCGGGATTTGTGGCCCGAATTTCTTTCGCGCTGGTGACGATGTCGATCACCTTGCGGCTTAGCGCGTCAACCTTTTTAAAGTCTGCGCGCATGCCCTCCAGCATGATCTGGTGATTAATGTTCACCATGTGGGCATGGCGCATCCTGCGGCGATTGACGATGTCGGTCATCTGCATGCGCGATTTCAGTTCGTTGCGCTGCACGTGTACGGCAAAGATGCTGACGTCGCTGGTTTCCATGTCCTCGGCGATCTCGAGCGGAAGGTCAATTAGCGGACGCGGTGCCAGATCCTCCAGCACGAAGGCCTTGAAGGGCGAGTCTAGTTGCAACAGTTCCTGCGCGATGCTGGCGGCAATATCGCGGCAGGCGTTGTCGGTGATTAACGTTACTTTCTCGCTCGGTTGAATGCGCAGGCAAGTGTTGACCGCGTTGTGGGCGCCGGGCGAGAGTTCGCGGTCAAACGGTGTCTTAGTAAGATCGGTGAGAACGGGTTGAATCAAGAAATGTCCTTTCACATGATGGTTATTGCATGCTTACGGTGTCAGCACCATGACATTGTCATCACGAGCAGCCTTCAGGCTGCGACGGATCTGCTTTTCGCTTCAGCAAGCGGATCCCTCGTCGGCTTGAAAGCCTCCTCGTGATGACAATTCACAAAATCAAACGACCTTGGATTCCCCACTTACTATTCCCGCCGCGTCGCTGTCTCCTCGAAGACTCCGACCCGCGTTTCCTTGACCATATAATCCACAACCGCCTCCAGATCGCCGGTTTCCTTGTAGACCTGCAGCTGGCGGTCGGCGCCGGTGCCCATTTTGAGCATCTCGTGAATGTAATTGATCTCTTCGCGCGAGCCAAGCTCATCGACCACATCGTCGATCAGGTCGAGATACTCAGGTATCAGCTGGCGCAGCGGCACCTCTTCTTCTTTGCCAAAGTCGATCAGCTTGCCATCGAGGCCGTAACGCGAGGCACGAAACTTGTTTTCCGAAATCAGCGCGCGCCCGTAGATGCGGTAACTCTTATTTGATGCGTGCAGCTTGTACAGCATTGCCACCGTAGCTTGGATGAGAGCAGCGATCGCCATGGTTTCATCCAGCCGCATGGGAATATCGCATACCCGGACTTCCAGCGTGTTGAAGAATGGATGCGGCCGGATGTCCCACCAGATCTTCTTCCCGTTGTCGATGCAGTTGGTTCTCACCAGCAAGTCGACGAAGTTCTCATACTCCGACCAGTTAGCGAAGGTGTCGGGAATTCCGGTGCGCGGGAAGCGCTCGAAAACTTTCACACGATATGACTTGAACCCGGTATTCATGCCCATCCAGAAGGGCGAATTGCTGCTGAGCGCCAGGATGTGCGGCAAGAAATATCGCATGGAATTCATGATGTGGATGGCAGTATTGCGGTCTTCAATACCAACGTGCACGTGCAATCCGAAAACCAGGTTTGCGCGGGCAATCAGTTGCATGTCCTCGACCACGCGGTGGTAACGCTCGTCAGGATAAATTTCCTGCAGCTTCCAGTCGGAAAACGGATGGGTACTGCCTGCGGCCAGCAACATACCGTTCTGGCTGGCCAGGGTGATCATCTCGCGGCGCAGCGCGTGAATATTCTCCCGCGCTTCTTTGACGTCCCTACACACGCGGGTGCCTACTTCAATGACAGACTGGTGCATCTCCGCCTTGACCGCTTCATGCAGCGCCAGCTTTGCTTTGGGGAGGATCTCGGCTGCGATGTGCGAGCGGAGATCGCGGGTCTGCGGATCAATGGTCTGATATTCCTCTTCGATCCCGATGCTCAGGCTTGGACGAGGCATTTTGCGTTACCCTTTGCTCGCTCGCTTGCGTGCTGGCTTGGATGCAGCCGCAACCGCTGGAGCAGGGTTCGCGTCCTCTGCGCCGCGGAGAAAAGCGCTCCAACGATATTCAGAAATCTTACCAGTGTGCTGCTTCGCTTTACGCACTGCCAGATCAGCGACCGTGTTCACGATCCAGTCAAAATTTTCCTGACCGACGGAATTCACATCCGCATCCGGAGCGGGGTTCATGAAGTCGATGGCGTACGGAATTCCGTCCTCGCAGGCAAACTCGACGGTGTTCAGGTCATAGCCAAGCGCGCGACACAATGTGAGGCAATCGCGCTCCACGCGCGCAATCAGCTTGGGATCGACCGGAGGCGGATTCCTCACATAGCGCTCATTAAATGGCGCCGACGGATCGTAGTGCATGATATGCACCTTTTCCTGTCCCACCACGTAGCAGCGGAAATACTCCTTGAACTTGACGCCGCGCTGCAAGGTCATGCAGAGATCGCGCGACTGATCGTAGGCGTTGAAGAATTCTTCAGGAGAATTGACCTTATACACGTCCTTCCAGCCGCCACCGTCGAAGGGTTTCAGAAACGCCGGAAAGCCGACATAGCTGAAGATGCTGTCCCAAGGCATGGGATATTGCAGATTGCGCATGGATCGCTCGGTGGTCCCTGGCGGATGTTCTTTATGCGGGATGAGAACGGTCGGGGGAATTGCCACGCCGAGCTTATGGCCGAGCGCGAAGTTGAAAAACTTGTCGTCCGCGCTCCACCAGAAGGGATTGTTGATGACGACGGTTCCCGACAGCGCCGCGTTTTTCAGATAGGCGCGATAGAACGGAATGTCATGCGAGATGCGATCCACGATCACTTGATACGGCGAAGGCTCTGCCATGCGCACTTCGCCGATGGTCGCCAGTTCCGCCTGAATGCCGGGCTCGCCCATGGAGTTGATCTTCTCCACCAGCGCCGGCGGAAAAGTCGTCTCCATGCCGAAGATGATTCCAATTTTCTTCACGATGGCTCCTTCGTCGGCGACACTTCGTCCCTTCTCTTCGATCAGCAATTGTATGTGAAAAGCCCGGGAAAACGTGCGATTAAGACTCCGAATATTGTAGGCGAAAGTGCGCGCGCTGGGTAGGGAAACGACTTACAAGCCACAGCTGACGCTGCGCCCTTCTGAATCGAGATTAGTGCAGGTAGTAAACCTTGACCTGTTCCGAAAATCTGGTGTGGGCGAAAATGCCAGCGCCGTAAATCGCTTTCAGTGTATTGTCATCAGGCTCGATCAGGGCCGATTGCTCCTGGTGCCGCCGCAGATCCTCCAGCGTCCAGAACTGCATAGGATAGTACTGCGAGAGGTTCAGCTCCAGGCGCTGATGCAGGTAGGGATCGGGGCCAGCCTTCGCTTGCTGGTTGAAGTCGGCCGGTAACAGGAGTACACATTGTTCAGGGTGATCGGAATACTGTTGCGCCTCGAGAAACAGCAAAGGTCCTGAAAAGACGAAGTAACGCTTGCCTTCGATTTGCAACGCACTCTCCACTTGCAGGAAGGAACGAATGCCTGTGGCCTCGACCTTGTCGGGACGCCGCACAACCGTCAGCTGTTGTCCCACGCCCCAGGCAGCCAGCAGTACGAACACCCCCATTGATACTTGCGCTGTCTTGCGAAAGTGCCGCCAGAGGAGAAATGCGAAGGCAACGGCGACGCCGGGAAGCACGCCGATAAAGTATCGGCTGTAGAACGCATTGGTCTTCCACTCAGCCACGACGAAGGCCGCCAGCGGGATGCTGAGGAACAGCCAGCCGACGGCTTCGGCCGATTGCATCGGCTGAGGAGTCGTTTCCTTCTCGCCGTCGGAGCCTGCAAGCACGATCCAAACTACAATCAGCGCCAGCAGGAACAATCCGTCAGGAAACAGTTGCGAGAAGATGGCACGCAGCTCGTTGAACGACGGCCGATTCCAATATCCACCGGAGAATTTGCGCGAGAACGACAGGATCAGTGGCGATAGCAAGACAACCGGAATGATGGAGCCGGCAATTCCGGCGATTAGTTTTGCGGATGGCCGACGACCGGGCTTCCAACGGAGCAACTCCCACAGCACATACGGTACCAGACACATGGCGAAGTAATAGTGAAAGCAGACACCGGCGAAGAACGCCGCGCCAAAAAGAATCGCCGGCCATCGCCTCCCCGCTGCGTCATATGTCCACGCCCAAAATGACAGCGCCGCCAGCATGAAGTAGATGGCATACGAGCGCGCCTCGTAGCCGTAGTAAGGCAGGAAGGAACAGGTGGCGACACAAAATGCAATCAATCCGTGCAGCCCGTCAGTCAGGCGACGCGCACAATCGAAGATCAGCAACAGGCCGATGACCATAGCCAGTGCCGAAGGCAGTCTGGCCGAAACGTCACCCGGTCCAAAGAGCGAATCGAACGCACGCACCAACATGTAATACGTTGGCGGCAGCGCGTCGACGCCATTGCTCAACGCGCTCCAGATCGCCGTCCAGTTGGGCAAACGTGCGATGTGCAAGGTGAACAGCTCGTCGAACCAGAAGACGCGATGAGACGCGATGTAGATGCTGGTGACGAAGTAGAAGACAGCCAGCAATGCAGCGACAATAAACGCCCAGATGCGGGTCACGTTTTCCGCGCCGGCCACGTTTTCCGCGCGCTTGACGTCCTGAGGCGCGGCGCTGCGCAAGGTTTTGCTGGTTGAAGTCCGCATTTTTCCCCTGGGCTGGCTCACTCTGAAAGATCGTGGCGAGCGCATCACCGCTTGCCTTGCATCGGCCGCGAGTTCAGCACGCAGACTGTCGACGATGAGCTCTGGCTGCGAGTATGACAGGAATTTTCGCAATCGCCAAAACGTCAAAGGTGCATCGCATCTCGCGATTGCATCGTCGCAAGGTAGAATGGCTCTCGTCTATGGAGAAGCTCCATGCTGCGCCCAGCCAACGCTCGCGAGTCTCTGCCGCTGCGAGGCGCCAGTTTCCCTGGCTGAAGAACTATTGGGATTTGCTCGCGGTCATGCTGCTTGTACTCGCATCGTTTCCAACGGTGTGGTTGACGCAACGCGCAGTTACTCTGGTCCCGAATTACGGCCTTATCGACGACCACTGGCACCTGGACAGCACCTTCAAAGCGCTGCGCGGCATCTGCATCGGCCGCGATGTCGCCTTCACGCACGGCCCCATCTTTCAGTGGCTGTCATCAATTCCCGCGCGCTCCATGCCGTTGTCGTTTGGGGCGCTGTATGCAACGTGGAACACGGTCCCACTGTGGTGTGCGATAGTCTTCGCTTATCTCGCATTGCGGCTGCTAATTCCCGAGCAACCACCGTGGAAGCGCTTCGTATTGCTGCTATTGCTCTCGTCCTTCTGGGAAACTTCGCTACGGACGACGTTTCCCGTGCTGCTCTTTGCCCTCTTTCTCCGCGGCTGGTACGCCGTTAAAGATGCCCGCGTCCGCAGCTTCTTCGTTGGAATTGGCGGAGCGTTGCTGTGCGGAACTGCGTTCCTTATCGCAGGCGACACGGGCATCTATGCGACTGCAGCGTGGTTCATCTGCCTTGTCGCAGTTGCTTTGGAAACCCGTCGCGAGCAATTCGCAAGAGAGTTGCTGAGCGGACTGCTGGCCTTCTTTGTGGCTGCTGTGGTCATCAGCATCGTAATCAACTGCTTCATGGCTAACCCGCTCGACTTCAAGTTCTGGCGCGATTCGCTGGCGCAAGTCGCGGTCTATCGCTGGGCCACGCCGGCCGCGATGACCGACAAAGGGACGGCGCATTTCTTCGGCGGGCTGCTGATCGGATTTGCGATTTTCCTGCTGCGCTTCGCGACGCGCGGCAAGGCAGCCGTCGCCCTCACGCAACGTACGGCTTTTCTGGTGGGCGCGTTTGTCTTGGGATTAGCTCAGATGCAGAGCGCGCTGGTTCGCTCCGACGTCGGCCACGTGATCATTGGCGAGTTCGCGATGATCTTCTTCGCCAGCGTTATCCTGTTCTCCTTCCGGGGCAAGCTCTCAGCGCCGGGCGTGCTCGTCGCGATTGCCTGTAGCATGCTGTTTTCGCATCCCGTGTTTCGGCCTTCCAGCGTTATCCGTCTTTATGGACAGTTACGCGATCCGTTGACGGAATGTCCGCCAGGTTACGGCGAATTCGACCGCGCCTGTTACGTTGAACCGCTGACGCCGCCGATGCTGACCACCGCCGCCAATTTCCTCAGCCATCACAGCGGCCCTAACGATTCCATCTTCGTCTTCCCTTACCAGACCATGTTTGGCCTTGCCGCGCGGCGCGAGGTTGCAGGCGGATTGATGCAGGCTTACACCGCGAGCGGACCAGATCTCTCACGGCTCGAAATCTCCGGCCTTGAGGGCAAATCCATCCCCGCAGCCCTGTACCTGCCCGATGACGATTACGGTCACATGTCGGAAGCCGAGATTGCGCGCTGGTCTCGCAACTATCTCAGCGTTCCCGTGGATGGCATATCGAATTTCACGCGCACTCCCGAAGTGTGGTTTTGGCTAGTGCGCCGCTATCGCACAGCGGAGCAACTGACTCCCGGCGTTGTCGGCTTGCAACGTGACGACTCGCGTGCGACTCGCATTGCCATGCAAGCCCAATCGCTCGGATTGCCGGCGCGAAGCTATCCGATTGACGAACGCAGTTCTGCCACCGCTCTCGGAGCACCGAACTGGCCGCAAGGTTTCGACTTCATACGGCTGCGGATAACGGTTCATTACCCGTTCTGGTGGAAGCTGCGCAAGCCGGAGCGCTTGCAGTTGGAGATCACGCGCGCCAATGGCACGCGCGACTTGCAGTGGTTCGTCCTACAGCCCAATGTTTCGACGGAAGTGTGGTTTTATCCCTGGTCAGGCCCAGATCTCGCGCGCTATTTTGATGCGGCCGAAAGCCAGTGGCGACTGCCGTCGCGTCCTGCAATTACGGATTTGCGCGTACTCGCCACGCCGCTTGACTGGGTTTCCCAGCAACCGGAGTCGATTATCATCGAATCCGCGGATGCAGTGAGGCTCGCGATGGCACAGCAATAAGGCAATTGCCGACCGCTTACGACATACTGGCAAGGTAAACTGGAAATCGGCCCCATGCTCATCATCCCAACCTACAACGAACATGACAACATCGCAGTGCTCGTCGGCCGAATCCGCAAGGCCGCGGGTCATGAGCCAATCCTGTTTGTCGACGATAACTCGCCAGACGGTACTGCCGACGAGATTCGACGCATTCAAGCCGCGGATCCTGATGTTCATCTGCTGCCGAGGCCCGGCAAGGGCGGTTACGGCTCTGCTTGCCGTGACGGCATAAAGAAGGTTCTGCACGAAAACTTGGCCGATTACGTGATCCAGTCGGACGCCGACCTGTCGCATCCGCCGGAGCTTTTGCCGCGCATGATCGAGTTGCTCAAGACTAACCCAGTCGTGATCGGCTCGCGCTATGTCGTTGGCGGCGGCGCGGAAAATTGGGACATCCGCCGGCGATTCCTCAGCTTTGGCGCCAATTTTTATGCGCGATGGTTCACCGGCGTTCCGGTGCGCGACATGACCGCCGGCTTTGTCGGCTACCAGACCGCTGTCCTGCGCAAGATCAACCTCGATGCCATACGCTCCGAGGGCTACGCTTTTCTGATGGAAATGAAATTCAACCTGCACCGTAGTGGCACCGGCTTCTGCGAGTTTCCCATCGTCTTCTACGAACGCGAGGCCGGCAAATCGAAGTTCAGCCGCAAGATTCTGTACGAAGGCATGCGCTTTCCGCTAAAGGCTCTGGGCGCCAGAATGAGCGGAAGGTCTGATTAGACGATTGCAAGCTGAATCCTCAATCGTCATTACGACCGGATGTAAGTCGCGCGGCGACGCTGATCTTACTTTTTCATGCCGAATCGCACCGCGTCGGCCGATTCGATCACAACCGATTCCGGCTTCTGCGAAAACCAATCCAGCGGTGTGATCAGTAAGCGAAGATCGGTGACCGCTGGGCGGTACGAAGCGCGCCAGCGGTTTTCGTCCCCGTCGAAATAACGCGACAGGTCTGCTTCATTCCAGGGATAGAACCATACGTCGGTCGCGACATTCGGCTCGACGACAAACGTCCTGACGGAGCGGCTGCCATCAGCCAGCGTGATCTCCAATTGCAATCGCTCCGGCTTCCGCAGCTTCCACAGCGGACTGTAGCGAATTGTCATTCGCAGCCGCAGAAAGTCCGCTCCACTTGGGGGCCACTCCGGCGCGCCAAGGTCGATTGTCGTGCTCGGCTCAGGAATCGGGAAGTCACGCGCAGCGACGGCCAGTGGATACTCCTGCATCGATATCCTCGACTGCCGGGAATCATCCCACTGCAACGCGAGAATTCCGGGAGCCAACTCCCCATCACTTCGATAATGGCGGAAAATCCAGAACCAGATATCAGGAGTGCGCGTGAAGTTGCTGACGTCGTCGATCGGCAGACTCAGCGTTGGACTTGTCAGCTCTGTGGGACCGGCGTCGGGAAAGTAGAATCCAGCCTGCGCCTTAGCGCTTTCCATGCCGGCGATATCAAACTGCGACAAGTACGGACCGTTTGCCAGGAAGGACTGCTCAACCCCGGCAGCCACATTGCGCTCCGCCGCCACGGCGAACATGTATTGGTACGGGAAGATAAGGACGGAATCCTGCTCGCCGCTGTGCTGCTTGAGATAGCCGACGGTTGTACCAAGTGTGTTCGCGAATTCACTCGGATAGCAGGCGTGATCAAGCTCGCGATAGCCGCCGGGACAGGTCGAGATGGGATGGATCGTTCGGGCCAGGCGAAAGCGCAGACTTGCTGGCCGGAAATGGGGAGCGGGCTGTGATAACACAACCGAGCAGACTACCGCGCCGAGTGCCGCCACTACTGAGGCTACTCGTGATTGGAACGAGAACAACACGGCTCCGGCAAAGAACACCATCGGGAAAGCGCCAAACACGATGTGGTTGTAATCGGAGCGAACTAGGCCGCTCTGCAGGGAGAGCAGAGCAAACAGAAACGCGCTCAGCAGAAATCCGGTTCGCGCGGTAATGGCGGCGTCCCTATCGGGGGGCACGGCAAGCCGCACCAGGAACAGGCACGCGCCGATCACTACCGGCGTAAGCAAATGCATGGCGCCTGCCCCGGAGATTGGAAACGGCTCGTTCCAGCGGTGCACAGCCACCAGCGCCAGTGAAGTCCTCCAGAAACGGAACTCGAGCGGCGCTGCCATGATGGCATTGATGACGAGAACGAGCACACCCAGGCTAACGGCGAAGCCTCCGGCTGCAACTGCATAGCCTGCAAACTTCCGCGATTCGCTGCGGCCTTCCCACGCCACTCCAGCCAGCCCAAGAACCCAGGCGGCGATCCCATAAACGCCGGTGTCAGCCGAATACAAGAACGCGAGTGCAATGAGCAGCGCGGATCCGCAGGAGAATACCAAAGGTCTCAGCCGCTCTTCCTGCACGGCGTACCATCCGCGCAGGAACAGGGCGAACAGAAAGATGGCGAAAGCTGTGCGCCCGTCCCATGGCACCCAAAAAACCGCCAGTAGCAGGAGCAGCAGAAAGCGCTTGCATGCCGATTGTTCCGGCAGCAGCAGACGCAGGGTCCCATAGCCAAACAGAAACGTGCACCACAGCAGCAGTGTGCGATAGCCGACATACGTCGCGCCCATCGAGTAGTGAGGCCAGCGCGCAGGCGCAGCCATCAGCCAATGAAACACAGGACCGTAGACGAAGGCGACATCGCGGCCGAAGATCATTCCGCGCGAAGCCTTGAAGGCGGAATCCAGCACCCAGTTGTCATCGAAGGTGCCGGGATGTTGCACCAGGATTACGGTGCGCGGCGAGACCCACGATAGGGGCAGCGACGCCGCCATCAACAGCAGCACCGCAAGGAAATCCCAATGTCGTTTGAGAATAGCGATCGGCCGCATTGCGTTAGCCGGAGGAGTCGGTGAGTTTGGCTTACTCACCACTGTGTCGAGGTTCGATTCGGCATAGGGCTGCCCCATTCTATCGCAGGTCAGTAATGGCACAATCTTTATGGAACCTGCCCCAACCGCTCCAGCAACACCGTTCCATCCTGATATCGAGTCTTCCACCCGGAGTTGTGCATCAGCAGGTAGGCGACTCCACTGTCTTGTCTATACAGGACGTAGCGGATGTGGTACTTGTCCAGGATTTCCAGGGTGTTCTTGACGCCCATCGCATCCAGGTAGTCGGCGAAGACGCCGTTGTATTCGTAGATATCGATGCGTGAGTCGATAAAGACCGGAATGTCGTGGGCATTCCAGATCAAGTACCCGCCCCACAGGCAATCATTGAAGACGCGACCCTTGGGCTGGAATTGCTGCAGATAAGTCAAAGCCTTCACAGGATAGTTCTGAATTGTGTCGCGCATCAGCTGATCGCGCGACGGAAAACGCCAGATGCACCCACCTGAAAGAGCCACCATGAGAATTGCATTCAGCCAAACCTTGTCGATTTCGGGATGGTAGGGCGGTAAAAAATCCAGCTCCCTTGCCAGGACCGGAGTCAAAACAATGGCGGCGAGGAACAAGAAGCGGCTATAGGTCATGGCCGCATAGAACCCGATCAGCAGAAAGGCAAGCTCGTCTACAGCCCAGCGCCGCTTGCGCACCAGCGCCAGCACAATGGTCGCAGCCAACATGAGGAAGATGATCTTGCCGCGCACGCTGTGGAAGTCAAGGCTCATCCATTCGTCCACGTGGTTTACGTTGAGCCTCTGCTTGAAAGCAAAATTGAATGGGTAAAAAACGAGATGGTAGGTGTATGGATTAAGAAATAGTCCAGCGACGCTCAAACTACCCACCAGCGCCAGCTTTCGCATTTGGACTGGAGTCCATCGCGTGGCCTCCAGTCGGCCCCATCTTCCTTGCAATAATCCTGCCCCGCAGAAGATGGCCAGCAACACCATGCCGATCAACCAGGAACCATGGAGGTTAGCCCACAGAACGAAGAGTGGCGGCAGCAGCCATGTCCGGTCCCTACCTTCCTTGAATTTCGTCAGAAGGAATAGCTCCGCGACCAGACACATCCAGCCCGCCAGCAAAGTTCGCGAACCGAAGGAAACCGTCGCCAGCCATACTGCAAGCCAGGAAGCGGCAAAGGCAGCTTTGACATTCTTTGAGTTAAGGTATGCCAGCCCGAAGACGCCGAGCAGTATCAGCTCTACCTCACCCAGCATGACAAGATAAATGCCTCGCATACCAAGCCATCGCCATCCCAGGTAGTAAGGCAGCTCGCTAAGCCAGGCTTCGTTGATCCAGCGCGAGCCCGTCGCTGTGAAGGAGTAAAAGTCGTGATGCACCACCGAATGGCTTTGTACCAACACCTCCGCGTTCCGCAAGTGCCACCAGATATCGGGATCGGCGATGCTGCCGCTGTCGAGCAAGAAAATCGCGGCGCCTAAGCCCAAAGCGAGCAGCACCGGAAAGGAAAAGATCTTCTTCCACAGGTTGTTTGTTGCCTTGGAGACCGCGGCTGGAATGACCAAGGCGGAAGCTCCGAGTTCCGCCGTTGTCGCTAGCTGTGCCTGCACGAATTCAGGCTAGCGCCGATCGTACCTCGGCTGCCATAAATACGCTCGTCTTCTTCCGGAATCTACAAGCAGGATGGCCCATTCTGACATCGTGCCAATTAGGAAAATTCTCTTGCCTCCTGGTTCACATAAACCTTGGTCTCCCCATTCGTTCCGCCGTAGCATTTTTCCAGGAGAACTTTTCCTTGACAATGGTCCATTCGGTAGCAGCGTCGCGGGTTTGGGCGAGAGACCGTCAGGGATCGAGTCTGGTCGAGACGGCAATGGTGGTGCCAATCCTCGTGCTGATGCTCTGCTTCGCTATCGACATCGGCTACTTCTTTATTGTCGCGGCAAACCGGGTGTCGTCCTCGCGCAACGCCGTCCAGTATTCCGGACAAGGGTTCGTGTCGCCCGCCCAGCAACAGCTGCCATCGCCCGGAACTTCCGGATCGCTGTCCGACACTGCGGGAGTGGCTGGGCTGGCCGGTGGAGACATGTCCGGCCTGGCCAATATGCCGACTAAGACGACGGTGGAAGTCTGCTCGAAGGAAATTGGCGTAACCCAGACGTCCAACGGCTACATTACGAATTGCAGTACCTACCCTTCCGGTTCGTTGACGTTTACTCCCGATCAGGATCCAGAGTCGACAAGCGGAATGCTGACCCAGCGCGTGGATGTGGTATACACCGTCAACCTTCCGATTCCAGTCAATTTCTTTACCTTCACCATGCCGCCTCTGACGCTACATTGGGCGGCGGAGATGCGGGCGGTCGACTGATGACATCAGCTAGTCGCCTCGGACAGCCGATCAGCTCAGCACGCGCCGCCGGGCTCGCGCGAGGAAAGTGGCTCCATGCTGATTGAGTTTGCTCTGTCGGTGTGGACGCTGTTTCTGCTGACCTTCCTGATCTTCGAATTTTGCATGACCATCTACACCTACAGCGTGCTGAATAATGCGGGCGCGTGAAGGAGTTCGATATGCCATCGCTCATGGAACTGACAGCAGCACATGCAGCGGGCCTAGCACGGGCTGTAGTGACAGCACTGGCGCCAGTGTCACCAATGTAGTTAAAGGCTACGGGAAGGTTAGTTTTCATGACCTCACTAGCATGACCCTAGCCTGCTTTATGCATGAACGCTGCCGAGATGGAGATCAGGGGACGAGATTGGGGCGATGGTGTTGATGGCAGCGTGCAGCGTCCAGTGCGGTGCGTTGTGAGGACCACTGGTTTGTCGGAAACTGGCTAGCGTTGAGATGTTCGGGCACAGCGCTTCCCCGAA
>JBEKXQ010000063.1:0-41506 GCA_049511915.1 Candidatus Korobacteraceae bacterium | reverse complement strand
CGTTAGCTTTGATACGACCATCAGGCGAGTTCATCGTGGAGACATAGGGTTGAGCTTCGCCGCTAGGCCAGATTGTCAGATAGCCCAATGGTCCGTGCGGCACAACCGTAACATTAAGCGAGTAGGCCGCGGCGGTAGACGGAATATTGCAGGAACCCTGAGGGATGGGGAAGCTCCGGTAGGAGTTGCCTTGAATGGGTGGGCCGCCGAACTCACCCGCCGGGTTTCGTGTGTCGACCACACGGCACGGAGTCGACGGGATGAAGGCCAGTGGGCTGGGTACCGTCCCATCTATAATTCCAACATCGAAATCAGAATCTGGGACATAAATTCGATTGTGCACCGGGTCTACTACTAAGGCTTGGCCGATGGCTTGCCCAAACCCTATGTTCGCGACGGAGAGGCTCGCACCGTCGATAACCGTCACGCTGGATTTCTCCAATTGGCAAGTAGGGTCGTTACCGCAGCGATTATGAACGTAGATCTTATTGGTCACCGAATCGACCGCCACAGCGCTCGGCTCCGTCTCGACACTAACTGTCGTAGTAGAAAGAGTTGCGCCGTCGATCACTGTGATGTTGCCGCCGAGAAGATTTCCGACGTAGATCTTGTGGGTTACAGAGTTGACGTCGATGCTACTCGGCCTTACACCAGCCGGTACCGTCGTGGTAGAAAGGGTCGTCCCATCGATTACCGTCACGTCTCCCGTGAAACCTCCCGAGTCTAAGTCATAGATCTTATTTGCCACGGAATCGACTGCGATACCCACCGGATCTAGTCCGACAGGGATAGTGGTGGTGGACAAGCTTGCACCGTCGATCTGAGTAACGGTTCCGTCGCTCTGGCAGGTAGGGTCACTTCCGCAGGAATTAGTCACGTAGATCTTATTGGACTGTGGATTCACCGCGATACTTGACGCACTTATACCGACGGGAACCGTCGCGGTGGAGAGCGTGACCCCGTCGATTACCGTCACCGTCCCGCTGGAATACTGAACACAGTTGGGTTGGTCGCCACATCGATTGAGCACGTAAATTTTGTTGGTTACTGGGTTTACTACCACCGACCCTGGTTGTGCCCCAACGACAACTGTTGTCGTCGCCAAGGTTACTCCATCAATCACCGTAACGGTTCCGTCGCTCTGGCAGGTAGGGTCATTACCGCAGACGTTTGACACGTAGGTTTGGTTGGTGACCGGGTTGACAGCTGCTCCATATGGAGAGTCCCCAACGACAACTGTTGTCGTCGCAAAGGTCACTCCATCAATCACCGTAACGGTACCTTCAAGATTTGAGACGTAAATCTTGTTTGTAGTGGAGTTAACGGCTATACCCACAGGAACGGTACCCACGCGCACTGTCGCAATAAGCTGTTGCGCCGTTGCAGCTGGCAAAAGTGATGCGAAAACAAAAGCGACAAGACATGAACGGACATGGCGCATGGCATTTCCTCTTCGCTCGCGAGCAGCACGTTAATCCCACCTATCGTCATTCATTCAGCAAGCAAGTTCTGTTTTGCTTGGGTCGAGTCATCTTCAAGATTCGCCGAATCGTAGCATGGGGAGCGAGCCCCAACAAGGAATCTTTTCTTGTTTTGAAGCTAGTGCCACAGCTCCACGCCCTCTCACCCCGAGCCCCGGCCAGCACACCCCAGCGCAGAAATATGTTCCCACACGCAAAACCGCGCCCCCGAGGACACTGCACCAGAAATGGTGCTGTAGCAAAATCCCCTCGCTGGATAGTACCCCTCTCGCGGTTTGACCGCGATTTTGCAGGGTGCTACCGTCGAAATCGAATTCTCCGATGGGTTACAGGTTGCAATACTGGACGGTGGCGCTGTTGGTGCGCCTGATGGGGCTGCTGCCTCGTCCGATGGCGCATGGCGTCGGCATCATGATTGGCGGCTTGGTGTACTACCTGCATCCTCGACTGCGGAGAGTGGGGCGGCGCAACCTGGAGATCGCGCTGCCGGAGAAGACTCCGGCGGAGCGGCGTAAAATCCTGCGCGGAGTTTATGTTTCGCTGGGACGGCTACTGGGCGAGGCGTGCCTCTTCCCGCGTTATACCCCGGAGAACGCGGCGGCCATCGCGGTCTATCAGGGCTTCGAGAATTTCGAGGCGGCACAGCAGCGCGGCAAAGGCGTCCTGCTTCTGACGGCGCACCTGGGGGGATGGGAGGTGGGATCGTTTTTTCACGCGCTCCAGGGACATCCCATGAAGATCGTGGTGCGGCCGCTGGATAATCCCTACGTCGATGACTTGGTCGCGCGGTATCGCGGACTGCATGGCAATAGCATGATCGCGAAGCAGGAGTTTGCGCGCGGCCTGATCGCGGCCATGCGAAGCAACGAAACAGTCGGCATCCTGATGGACACCAACATGACGCCGCCGCAAGGCGTCTTCGTCGACTTCTTCGGCATAGCAGCCTGTGCGGCCTCCGGCCTGGCGCGCATCGCGCTCCACACCGGAGCCACCGTGGTTCCCGCCTTCACCATCTGGGACTCGGTGCTGCGAAAGTATCGCGTGGAGTTCGATCGCCCCATCGACCTTGTGCGCTCCGGCGACGACGATGCCGACGCGGTGGCCAACACCGCCAAGTTCACCGCGGTCATCGAGAGCTATGTCCGCCGCTATCCCGAGCAATGGCTCTGGGTGCATCGCCGCTGGAAGACGCGGCCTTCCGGGCAGCCGCCGTTGTATTGAAGCCCCAACGTCGGATTCTCCACCCGGCATCCGGGCAGAAAATGTTCCACGTGGAACAAGAACACGAACTCGTGTTCGCGTTTGACCCGACTCTCTCCGCCTGCCCAGTTCCTTTTTGGGAAATCGCGTCTTCTTCAGGATGGGTCATCTCCTCCTAGGGTGTGTCATCCTGAGCGTGGCGGCTCGCCTTTGGCCGCCGGAGTCGAAGGACCCCTATTTCGTAACCAGATATCCTGAAGCCGAAACCACCATCGACGAAGGAGCGCCCTGGCATCATGAATGCGAAACGTAAATCAGCACCCGACACTTGCATTCGCCAAGCAGAACTCATCTTGCAGCTCTACGAACTGCGGCGCGAGACCGTCATGCGCTTCAAGCGGAACTTGAGCGGGTGTCGTCCCGTTCCGCGAATCAAAATCCCCGCCCAAGCCAAAGAAAGGTCAGGATGGGGCACCCGGCCAGATCGCGTACCGATGATTGGACTCCCAGGTCTTGAAAGACGCGAGACCCGGGGCCCCCGGCTACTGTTTTCTTTTAGCCAGTTCCGCTTCGTATGCCGCCTGAATTTTGTGCGTTGCAAAAGTACGAGTAGATTTCGCCGGGCGCCGTGCCTTTGTCTTGGCGCTTGATTTCCGAAGGTGGGTTTCGCGAAGTTCAGCCATAAATTCTGCCCTCAGCTTTGGTCCTCCTGCTACCAGAACCTTAGCTAGACCCCTCAGCCCGGAGACCGGCAGATGCTTGTCTGCCCATGCAACCATCTCCATCAGCAGCGGAAGCAATTCGATACCTTTTTCCGTAAGACTGTAGATAGCTTTCTGTTTATGGCTGGGGTCATGAGACTTGACGATGATTCCCTGCTTGACAAGCGTCTGCAGGCGATCGGCCAAAATATTCGACGCAATCCCTTCTTGAGACTTGGTCAGGAGCTCGCGAAAATGCCTTCGGTTCATGAGCATAATGTCGCGGATGACGAGCAGACTCCATTGATCGCCAAACATTTCGACCATCAGGTTCATAACGCACGCTGATCTGTGATCCTTGCGCACTCCGCCTTCACCCCGGTCTGGCATTCCTCGCCCCGAATGATTGTACGACCAGTCGCATGTCCTTGCGTAGGGGGCCTCCGCTCCCGATTGCGGCGTTACATGTGTCCAAAAAAAGATTATACAACCAGTTGCATGTAAAAACCAGTTGCATTTCACTACCAGAATTTCCATTTCCATAGAATTGTGGTTGCGGAAGTCCCGTTTCCTGTAGATGTGCGTCGGCTTTTCGCAATCAAATCTGCGAACCATGCGATTTCAAAAATTCTTTCGTGTAACCCGCACTCCGCCGCGAGTCATCCATCCCTGCGTTCCTTCCTGCCGTAACGAAAGCTAAGGTCAGGCGGCCGATAGCGGGAGTCGATGGCAGCTCACATGCCTTCGTACACGCCATGCACTGAACACACATGCTTCTGCTCTGAATTGCACATTAATTGTTGGACCACGCCAAGTAGGCGGGCCACTGCCTCTAAGGGGTTCCACCATGACCACTCACTTCAAATCAACTCAGGAGGAGTTATGAATCGATCGCAGCTTTGGAAGGTAGTAAGTGTCGTACTTCTAGTATGTGGTTTAGCAAGCGCTCAAAATGCTCAAAACATCACCACATTTACTGCTCCGGGCGCGGGCACAGGCGCCGGCCAGGGCACCGGGGGCTTTGGCATCAATCCGCAGGGGACTGTCGTGGGATCCTACCTTGACGATGGCAACGTGTTTCACGGCTTCCAGTGTGTTTCGGGCTGTGCTTCGCCCAGCACCTTCACCACATATAATGCTCCGGGCGCGGGCACAGCCGCGAACCAGGGCACGATCACTTTCAGCATCAACCCGCTCGGAGTGACTGCAGGGTACTACGTTGACGCAAGTAACGTGGCTCACGGCTTCGTGACTGCTGCCCCGTTCAAGAGCTTCGTCACTTTGACCGATCCCGACGCCGGGCAAGGCCCGGGCCAGGGTACTTTCGCGGGCAACATCAACCTGGAAGGGGAGATCGCCGGATACTACATTGACGCAAGTAACGTATCTCACGGCTTCGTTACCTCCCCGCCTTACCGCACCTTCACCTCATTCGATCCCGAGGGCTCCGTAAACACGCTTATGCCCGTGGCAAGCGCCCTCAACCTGGAGGGGGAGGTCGACGGAACTTACCTTGACGCGAACGGCGTGTTTCACGGCTTCGTGCGCTATGCGAACGGCAGCATCACCGAGTTCAACGTCAGTGGCGCAGGCACGGGCTCCGGCCAGGGCACCTCGGGCTCAAGCATCAACGACCTAGGGGTAGCCACGGCAAACTACATTGATTCGAGCGGCGCGAATCACGGCTTCGTGCGCGGTCCGTTCGGCAACATGACCACCTTCAACGTTCCGGAAGCGGGCACAGGCTCCGGCCAAGGCACCATACCTGAGGGCATCGACCTGCTGGGGGGGATTACAGGACAATACGTCGACTCGAGCAACGTGAATCACGGCTTCGTCACCGCTCCGCCTTACCGCACCTTCACCACCTTCGACGCTCCGGGGGCGGGAACGGGCTCTGGTCAGGGCACACTTCCGGCGACCCCCAACCTGTTTGGGGTGATCACCGGACAGTATATTGACGCTAGCAACGTGCATTACGGCTTCCTGCGGTACCCGTAAGCGCGCTCTGGGGTAAGCAATCGTCAGCAGTTGACGGTTGATTCTGCGACACCGGGACGCAGGAAACCTGGATGTCCGGTTGGGAGAGGGAGGGGTGTCGTATCACTGCCTCTCCCGACCTCAACACGAACCACAACATCATTCGGGTGCTCGTTCATCCTGATTCTGCTTAGGTGGGAGTCATACCTTTGTTACGGATTGGCTGGAGGCTGGTCCGTCGGCGCGTCCGGCCTGACCGTGTATTCGGCTTTCTTCCACGGGCCGTCACGCTTTTCCTGGCCAAGGATCTCGAGCTGCTGACCTTCAGTTTTCCACTTGGCGGGATAGTTTCCAGCTCCCAGGAACGGACAATGATCCTTCTTTCCGCTACAGGAGATCGACAGCGATTGCTCGCCCGTCGCGCTATCGATCGTAGCCTGGGCAACAATTTCATAACTATCGCCCACTGGCAGTCCGTTTTCATCGCCTATATGAACTACCAGAGGGTACTTCGCCACATCTACTCCGGGAAAATTGGGTGGCTTTTTGTTTGCTTCCGCAAACGAGGACAACGGTGACTCCGTGCTGTGCGCGTTCAGTCTGAAGTTGACCTCAACATTGATCATGACGGGAACCGGCTGGCCATCTTTTGTAGCCGGCTGAAATCGCCACAGCTTGACTGCCTCCATCGCTTCCTGATCGAGTCCCATCCCGGCGCCGTGCTGTACGCGAATCCTGTGACAGCGCCCATCCGTGCCAACAACCAGCCACAGCACAACTGTTGCCTGATAGCCTGCGCGGCGCGCGACATCGCTGTAAGGCGGATCGGGATCGTACAGGGCCTTCGGAGGTAAAACGTTTCCACCGACGCGGTAAGCAGGCTTGGAGACATTCCCTGGCTCAGCGCCAATCCCGCCCCCAGTCGCAGGAGCTCCGACGTCAGTTCCTGATTGGCTTTGCTGTGCAGGCGGGGGCGTACTTGCCTCCTGGGCCAATGCATTCGCAAGCATTGTCAGCGACAGAAGCACGAAACAGAGGTTTCTGGGCATCGTCTCTCTTGGGTCTGCTCAGAATTACGTTTTATCCGGCGCCACTATTCCTTCGCGCGAGTTGCACTCTATTTTTCCCGTACGTACAAGGGATTCATCAGCGGTCCTCCCGGTACAGCCAGAGGAACAGGCCAACAGCGGCCACTACCGCTGCCAACATGTAATAGACAGGCTCCATATCGCCAGTGTCCCGTAAACTCCATTGTGTGTAAAGTGCATAATCAGTGCTGGGAGAAACAGAAACAACTCTCTAACCTCCAAACCCCAGCCCCTGCTATAACAATTTTATGCGACAAACCCTGCAAGCCCTGGCGGAGTTCACCACCTCCCGCCTCGTCGGCGACGGCAGCATCGAAATCACCAAGGTTGCCAGCATCGCGCAAGCGCAGCCCGGCGATCTGGTATTCGTTCAGGACGAAAAAGATCTGCGGTCGGCCTTGGCTTCACCCGCCAGCGCCGTCATCGCTGGCGACTTCGCCGCAGCATCAGCCGGCAGCAAGCCGCTTCTAATTTCCAGCAATCCACGACTTGCTTTCTGCGGGGCGGGCACGCTGTTGCATCCGCCCAAGACTTATCCGGCCGAGGTGCATCCAACAGCTGTAGTCGATCCATCGGCGAAGATCGCTCCCACTGCAGCGGTCGATGCTCACGCCGTGATCGAGGCCAACGCCGTGATCGGCGAGCGCGCGCACATCGGCGCCAACTGCAGCGTCGGCGAGGGGGTGGTGCTCGGCGACGACTGCGACCTCTACCCCTGCGTGGTCATCTATCCGGGTACGACGCTGGGGCGACGCGTGATTGTGCACGCCGGTTCGGTGCTCGGTTCGGACGGCTTCGGCTTTGTGCGCGACGAAACTTACGGCCGATACCAGAAGTTTCCCCAGATCGGCGAACTGGTGATCGGGGATTATGTCGAAATCGGCGCCAACTGCACTATCGATCGCGGCGCGCTCGACAAGACCGTGATCGGCCCGGGGACGAAGCTGGACAACCTGGTGCACATTGGCCACAACGATGTGGTAGGGGCGAACGTCGTGATTGCCGCGCAGACCGGAGTCTCCGGCAGCTCCGAGATCGGCGACGGCTGCGTCATCGGCGGCCAGGTGGGCATTGGCGATCACGCCATGGTGGAAGCGGGAACCATGCTGGGCGGACAGGCCGGCATCCTTCCGCACAAAGTGCTGCGCGGCAAAGGCATGCTGTATTGGGGAACGCCGGCGCGTCCAGTTCGCGAGTTCCTGAAGGAGTTGGGCACACTCTCGCGCCTCGCACGTAAAAAGGAAACCGGTTCTTCTTAGGGTTTGGCTAGTTGCTAGTTGCTTTCTTTATGTCTCTCATCGTCGTCGGCGGACATTCTCGCAGCGTGGGCAAGACCAGCGTCGTCGCCGGCCTCATCGCGGCCTTGCCCGAATTCCACTGGACGGCGATGAAGATCACGCAGTACGGCCACGGCATCTGCTCGGCCAACGGCAAGCTGTGCGATTGTGCAACCGATGACCACTCCTGGGCGGTCAGCGAGGAACGCGACCGCAGCGGCGAGAGCGACAGCTCGCGCTTCCTGGTCGCGGGCGCAGCGCGCTCGCTTTGGGTACGCACTCGCCAGGGTATGCTGGCCGAAGCCATGCCGCGAGTTCGCAAAGAATTGGCCGCCGCCGACAACGCCATCCTCGAATCCAACAGCGTGATGCGTTTTCTGCGCCCCGATCTGTATCTCACCGTGCTCGATGCCGCCACAGCCGATTTCAAACTATCGGCGCAGCAGTTTCTCGACCGCGCCGACGCGGTGATTTTGCACGACGAAACCGATGAGGTCGCCTGGCAGAACGTCTCGTTGAAACCCGTGGCCGCCAAGCCAATCTTCCGCATCCGCCCGCCGCAGTACGTCACGGCGGAGCTGGTGGAGTTTGTGCGCGCGAAGCTGCGGGCGGCACTTAGCAGTTAGCAATATCGCATTGATAGACCAAGAAGCTCATACGTCGACTCGGCTAATTGCTAGTTGCTAATTGCCGCTCTCCTACGCCGCCCGTGTCGGCGAACTTGTACTCGGTTCGGTAGCGGGTGGCTTCTGGGCAGGAGCCGGGTCGCTTCGCGTCTGAGGTGATGGAGTCACACCGCTTCGCGTCCCACCTTCACATCCGATGCGAGCGAAGGTGATGTCGATCATCAGGCCGGTCAGCCCTTGCACCAACGCTTCATGGATACGTACCAGCGAGGAAACCTGCTCGCTGTCGATGCCGGCGTCGATCACTTGAGAAATCTCCATCTCCACTTTAACCGGCAGCTCGCGAGCCAGACCGTAGGCGCTCTCCGCGATGCGGTACTGGCAATCGGCAAACAGAGGCGACCGCAGCAGATGCTTTATCGCCGACCAGTATTCCAGGTAACCCTCGGGCCAACAGGCCAAAGCGTGGTGCTCGTCGGAGACAAACGCCAAATCCAGGATGCGCCGCCGTTCGTCCCAAACCCGTTGCACGGCTGACGTCGCCTCTTTCTCCTTCAGCAAAGCAGGTGCGACTGGGAACGTAGAATGCTGGGCACTGTCGCGCGGCGCGTGCGACTCCCCGATTGGCCCTTCGAAGGCCTGCATTTGCGTCGCTGCAATCAGTAGCAACAGCGGATCCAGATACTGGTAGTAGTCCAGAACTTGGGAGATCGATAGCACCCCATCGGCATGGGCACCCGATTCGCGCCACCGCAGCGCAGGGATTTCGAAATAGTTGTGCGCCCGGGTGTAGCATTCGGCCGCCAGGCGAGCGCTCAACAGAAAGAACTGGCGGGTCTCGACCACCGGCCGAAATGCCTGCCAATGCAGCTCGAGGAACTCCGGGGCCGCGGCGTAAGCGCGGTACAGCACCGGCACAGTTGGCAATCCCAGGCACTTCCGGACGTCGTCAAAGATCTCGCGCGTTCGCGGAGGAGCGATATCATCGGTGACTAGGCGCAGGCGGTTTCCCCGCTTCCAACTCATACAAAGTTCGATGATCCCGGCAGGAAGTCCGATGTAAGGTGAATTACTAGTTTTCTGCGGCGGATGTCTCTGACCTGCTTAACGGCCTTTGTTTGTTGCGCTTTGGTTACTATGCAAATGCATAATTGGAGTACGTAATATCATCTCGCGGGTGCCGCTCCTGGCCTTCTTGTGGCTAGAGCAGGGCGTTTTTCAATGACAACTGACAACTGACCGCTGCTTTCCTGGGGGCTTTCCGCACCTCGAGTAAAATCGCCGTAGGTGCCACTTTGGACTCGACGACCCCAACTTGCCGCTTCGAAGTACTGTTCGATCACGCTGAACCCAGCTCGATTGACGACCCAGCGTACGCTCCCTACGGCAACCTCGGTTTTCCTCCTTCGCCTATTGACCGGCCCTTGATCTATACCAACTTCGTCCAGTCGCTGGATGGCATTACCACGTTGTTGGGAGAGCATTCCTCGGGCGGGGAAATCTCGCAGTCGCGCGAGGACCGCTGGCTGATGGATCTGCTGCGCGCCCACGCCGACGGCATTCTTATGGGAATGAATACCCTGCGCGAAGAGCAGCGCCAGCGCGGCCCCGACACCCGCGGCATCGTCTTCCGGGTTGCCGATCCCGCATTGCAGGAGTTGCGCCGTAAGCTCGGCAAAGGCCGCGAGCGAAATATCTTTGTCACCAGCGCGGCCAATCTCGACCCGTCGCGGCACAAGGTTTTCGACGGCGATGTCGTCGATGCGGCCATCCTCACTGCACCTGCGGGCGCGGAACGTCTGCGAGCGCAAGGCGAGCGTCCGCATGTCGCCATTATTGCCGCGGGCGACGGGGAGAACTTAGATCTGGCGCGTGCTATTGCCAAACTGCGCGAGGAGTTGGGAGTGCAGCACCTGCTGTGCGAGGGAGGTCCCACATTGTATGGCAGCCTGGCGCGCGCCGATCTGGTGGATGAGAAGTTCCTGACGATCTCGCCGGTCGAAGTGGGACAAGTCGTTCCGCCGGAACAGGAGCGGCTCCCGAGCGAGAGGGCCATCCCAGTGCTCCTGCGGCCCACCGTCTTCGGCGGCATCGGATTCACGCGCGACCAGATGACACATTGGACGTGGATGAGCTGCCGCAAGGCCGGCGATCACCAGTTCAACCGCTATAGAAGAAACAGGGGTTAGTGGCTGGTGGATAGTGGCTAGTCGCTAGTGGATGCGCTAGCTGAACATCCAGCCGGAAGGACTTGACTAGACATCATGAATCGCACTAATGGCTGACAGCTGACGGCTAATTGCTAATTGCTGCCTCACCGCGCCATCTCCAACGCGCCGGCCGCGCGATTCAGTGCACCGGTCAGAAGCTGCAACTGCTGCCTGGTAAGCGCCAGATTATTGTTCTCGATGGCCTCATTCACGCCGGGAATCACGACTGCCGCGTATCCGGTGTGCTCGCCCGGAGCATAAATCGCGTGCTTGAACCAGGGACGATCTGGCAGGCCATCGATGAGCAACGCCCGTTCGGCATTGCGTAGTACAAGGTTCATCGCGCCCGGATCTCCGATCGACTTACCCTGTAACTTGACGAGATCGGCCCCGGCCTTTTGCAGCCGCTCCGCCGCCTTCATCGCGTCGGCGAACGACGGTGCCTGCTCGCCGAAAGTCGTCTTGGCTCGTTGCTCCGCGGTCTTCACGTACTCGCCGATTTCCTCTCCGTAGTCTTCGTAGTTCAACGGCAGCACGTCCGTCGACGCCATACGCATAGCTTCCAGCCCGTATATACGCGCCATCTGCTGCTCATACACGAACGTCGGATCGGCAAACTTGATGAACCAGGAAAAGTTGTCGAAGGCAGAATGGTAAACGCCGTAAGGCCCTTTGGAGCCGATGTCCGCCGAGGGCACGCCCAGATGCTGCAGGAACGGCGTGTAATCGGAGCCCCCGCCTAAGTCGCCTACGGGCACGTCCGCGCTTCCCGCAGCCGCCGGCCGGCTGGGAGACGGCGTCATCAGCGTCTCCTTTTGGCTCTTACCGTCCTTCTCATGCTCTCCGGCCGTTGTCTTCCACTGGTCGTACACACTGCCGCCCTTGGGACTCGGCACCGACTTTGCTACATCCCGCAAATACTGCTTCAGGCTGGGAACTGCCGATGCCCCAAAGTCCGGGCCAGACACCGCGACATCCATGTTGAAGTAAGCAACCGCGCGCGACAGGTCTTTGGCGTGCTGCTCTGCGAACTCAGTCGACCCGATCAGGCCTTCTTCCTCGGCATCCCAACTGGCGAAAACCATCGTGCGTCTCGGACGCCATCCCTTTTTCAGCAGCTCTCCAATGCCGTGCACCGCTTCCAGTTGCGCTGCCGTCCCGCTGCTGGGATCCACCGCGCCGTACACCCACGCATCGCGATGATTGCCCGCGACCACCCACTCGTTCGGCAGTTGTGATCCGCGGACCATTCCAATGACATCCCAAATGGTAGTGAAGCGGTAATTCTGTTTCAGCGCCAGGTGCACCTTCACCGGTCCGGGTCCGACGTGATAGGTGAAGGGAAGCGCCCCTTGCCAGGCGCGCGGCGATTCCGGGCCCCCGAGGTTCTCCATGATGGGCGTCGCGTCCGCGTAGGACAACGGAGTCACGGGAATCTTCGGCAGATCAGTCGCCTGCTCGGGCGAGATGCGCTTGCTCTCAGGCAGATCGGGCACCGAAGCGATGTCCGGCGTGGTGGGATCGCCCGGATAACGGAAAAGATACTGCACCGACCCGCGTTGCACCCCGGTATCTGGACGCCACGGGCCTTTGGGGTATTTGTCGCCTCTGTAGTAGCCGTCGTCCCAGGGATCGGAATAAAGGATGACAGCCGCCGCTCCGTATTGCGAGGCCAGCAACACTTTGACTCCGCGAAAGACCTCGCCATAGCGAATAATGACGATTTTGCCTCTTACATCGACGCCCATCTCCTTCAGCTTCTTGAAGTCCTCAGCCCTTCCGTAATTTGCATAGACAACGTCGGCAGTCACGTCGCCCGACGGAGAATACTCATTGAAGGCAGGCAGAATTCGGGGGTCTTTCTGAAACAGATCGTCGCTGACCCGTTCCGGCGAAGGCCCGTGCATCACCACTCCCGGGGGCGCAACCACGTCGACGCGAATGTCCAGCGGCAAAGCCATCCAGACTTTGTACGGTTGGATGGAAGCATCGAGTCCGGCAGCGAGGTATTGCTGCAGTACATATTCGGCGGTGCGGCGATCTTCAGGCGAGCCCGCCACATGCGGCGCAGCCGTCAAAACCTGCAGGTGCTGCCGCGCCAGCTTCGGATCGGGAACCGCGAGGAAGATTTTTTCCGCTTGCAGCTCCGCCGCCGGATCACGATAGCCGAAGATCTTGTCAGGCGCGGTGAACGGAGCCGTAGCGCCTTGCTGCTGGCCACCAGGCGGCGCGGTCTGTTGGGTCATGATAAAAGGCGGGACCGTAAGACAGCACAGAATAGCAATGGCCGAACGGAACAATGAGGTTCTCCTCCGGACAATACGCACCGCTGAATCCGGAAACCGCAGGACTTAGCAGATTACATCATCGAGGTGGCTGGGGAAACGTGACCGTGGTCGTCACTTCCGGTTGCCACGCGTCGCCCGACTCTGCCAAACTAGCCAGTCCCTCGGAGTCACCCATGGTGCGCGAGTTCTCGGCTGGCGGTGTGGTGCTGCGCAAGATGCGTGGCCGCTGGTTTTTGGCCGTGATCGAACCCCAGATGGAGCGGCCCAAAAAAGCGGCCGCGAAAACCGGTAGGCAGAGCAAGAAAGCTCCTCCTGCCATTATCGCCCTGCCCAAAGGCGCCATTGATGAAGGCGAAAAGCCCGACCAGACTGCGCTGCGCGAAGTCGAGGAAGAGACCGGACTTCGCGCCGAACTCATCAGCAAACTTGCTGACATCAAGTACGTTTACGTGCGCACTTGGGGCGATCGCGCTCGCGTCTTCAAAATCGTCAGCTTCTATCTATTGCTCTATCGCGCTGGAAAGCTGGGAAACATCAAGCCGGAGATGCGAATCGAAGTGCAGAGCGCCTTCTGGATTCCCCTCGACAAGGCACCCGCACTTCTCAGTTACAAGGGCGAGAAGGAAGTCGCTGAGCGTGCCTTACAGTACGTGACCGCCCATCCCGAGGTTGGAGAGCATGCCGCAAACCCCTCACATTGAGCGACATTTCACCGCCGGCGAAGTGGTTCGCGACGTCGTCATTGGAATGTCCGATGGGCTGACGGTGCCGTTCGCACTGGCGGCGGGACTGTCAGGCGCGGTCGACAACAGCCGCATCGTCGTGATTGCCGGGTTGGCGGAGATCGCCGCCGGGTCCATCGCCATGGGGCTTGGCGGCTACTTGGCCGCCAAGAGCGATGCCGAGCACTATGCCAGTGAACGGCAACGCGAGGCGCGGGAAGTTGAGGAGATTCCCGAGGAGGAGGCGCGCGAAGTGCAAAAGGTCTTTGCCGATTACGGGCTCTCGCGCGAGGAGAGTGGCCCAGTGGTGCAGGCGTTGACTCGCAAACCTAAAGAATGGGTTGACTTCATGATGCGCTTCGAGTTGGGATTGGAGGAGCCCGATCCCAAGCGCGCGGTGCAGAGCGCGGCGACTATCGCGGCATCCTACATTGCCGGAGGTATTATTCCGCTCTCGCCCTACATGGCACTGCACTCCGTGCGGACGGCGCTATTGTGGTCTGTCGTCGTGACCCTGATCGCCCTCGGAGTGTTCGGCTACATCAAAGGCCGCTTCACCGGCGCCAGAGCCGGTCGTTCGGCTTCGCAAACCGTTGTCATTGGAGGACTTGCGGCCGGAGCAGCATTCCTTCTTGCTAAACTGATCTCCTAGCCCAAGATGGGAATAATATTCATGACGATTTATCTTGACTGAATGAGGACTCATTCATTAACATCAATTCAATTTAATACGGCGCGCGCCGTTGCCATCCTCACCCCACATCTTACGGCGCGCGCTGCTTGTATTTTGAGCCGCTTTTTTATGCCGTTGTCGATTTACGAGGAGAGCCGTGCTGAGGGTCTTTCCAAAGAAACACCGCAGCGATCCTGCTTTTCAATCAATCAAATCCGTATCACAGCAAGCCTTGGTCGCATATCGAAACGCTAGTGAGAATTAACGTTTCACGTTGATTGAGCCGGAGTCATTTAGATCTCATGCTAAGACGGATTGAGAAAGTCGCCGTTCTGGGCGCGGGCACCATGGGCGCCCGCATCTCCGCGCACCTGGCCAATGCCGGTGTTCCTTCCTACCTGCTCGATATCGTTCCTCCCGATGCAGATGGCCCGGCACGCAACCGCATTGCAGCCGCCGGTCTGGAAGCTGCGGTGAAGTCGAAGCCCGCGGCGTTCTTCGAACCGTCACTGGCGCGGCTGGTCACGATTGGAAATTTCGACGACGATCTGCAGAAGCTGGCCGACGTGGACTGGATCATCGAGGCCGTCATCGAAGATCTGGAGATCAAGCGTAGCCTGTTGCGCAAGATCGAGGCCATTCGCAAGCCCGGCACCATCATTACGACGAACACCAGCGGCTTGCCTGTGGCCAAGATCGTGCAAGGTTTTCCCGACGACTTCCGCCGCTTCTGGTTCGGCACGCATTTCTTCAATCCGCCGCGCTACATGCGGCTGCTGGAGCTGATCCCGACGCCCGATGCAGATCGCGCCGCGATGGACACCATCGCGCACTTCTGCGATCTGCACATGGGCAAGGGCGTGGTCCACGCGAAGGACACGCCGAACTTCATTGCCAATCGCATCGGAACATTTTCCGCGCTGAACGTTATGCGCCTGATGCAGGAGATGGACCTCAGCATCGAGGAAGTGGACGCGCTGACGGGAACCGCGGTCGGCTGGCCGAAGATGGCGACGTTCCGCCTGACCGATCTCGTCGGCCTCGACATCCTGGGACACGTGGTGCGCAACGCCACGACCAACATCAACGACGAACGCAGCGACCTGAAGCTCCCTGACTTCTTCTTGCAGATGCTTGAGCGCAAGTGGCTCGGCGACAAAACCAAGGGCGGCTTCTACCGCAAGAACAAGAAGGACGGCAAAACCGAGATCTTCGCGCTTGACTGGAAGACGATGGAATATCGGCCCTCGCAGCGGCCGAAGTTTCCCTCGATGGAGATGGCCAAGACCGTCGACGACTTGCCGGAGCGGCTGAGGATGCTACTCGCACCGTCGAAAGACAAAGCCAGCATCTTTCTCTGGTCGGCTTTGTCGGATCTCTGGACCTACGCTGCCAATCGAATCGGCGAGATTTCCGACTCGATCGTCGAAATCGATCGCGCCATGAAGCTCGGCTTCAACTGGGAGATGGGGCCGTTCGAGTTGTGGGACGCCGCCGGCGTTGAGAAGACCGTTAAGCGGATGCAGGTGGAAGGCAAGCCGATTTCGCCCAAGGTCGAGAAGTTGCTGGCCTCGGGTCACGAAAAGTGGTACGCCGACGATCCCAAAGCCGCCAGCGGCCGCGCCTTCTTCGATGTGTGTAGCGGTAACTACCATTCCGAAAAAGTTCCGGCAGGCGTGTGGTCGGTCGGTGTCGCGAAGAAATCCGGCCTCGTCGTCAAGAAGAATGCGGGCGCATCGCTGGTCGATATCGGCGATGGCGTGGGCTGCATCGAGTTCCACTCCAAGATGAACTCGCTGGGCGGCGACATCGTGCAAATGATCACGCAGACGCTGAAGCCCGGCGGCGCAGGCGACAACTTCGACGCTTTCGTCATTACCAATGACGCCGCGAATTTCTCCGTCGGCGCCAACATCATGATGCTGTTGATGGCGGTGCAGGAAGAAGAGTGGGACGAAGTCGATCTCGCCATCCGCCAGTTCCAGGGGATGACCCAGGCCATCAAGTTCTCTTCCAAGCCGGTGGTCGCTGCGCCGTTTGGCATGACGCTGGGCGGCGGCACGGAGATCACGTTGCACGCGGCTGCGCGTCAGCCGCACGCGGAACTCTATGCCGGACTGGTCGAGGTCGGCGTTGGCCTGCTGCCCGGTGGCGGAGGCTGCAAGGAGATGACGCTGCGTGCGCTCGACAAGGCCTATCACATCCGGCCCGCCGGCCGCGGTGAGAGCGTCGAACTGATGGAAGCATTGAAGCAGGCGTTCGAGGTCGTCGCCATGGCGAAGGTTTCGATGTCGGCCTTCGAGGCGCGCAATCTCGGATTCCTTTCCACCGGCGACGACATCACTATGAACAGGGAGCGCGTGCTCACCGACGCGAAGGAGCGCGCGCTGGAATTGGTGCACGAAGGCTATCGCGCGCCCGTGCCGCGCACCGACATTCCCGCGCCCGGCGAGAGCATTCTGGCAACGCTGAAGCTGGGTGTGCACATCATGCACGAAGGCGAGTTCATTACCGATCACGAAGTGAAGATCGCCAACAAAGTCGCCGAAGTGCTGTGCGGCGGAGCGGTTAATCCGGGCACGCTGGTCAGCGAGCAATATCTGCTCGACCTGGAGCGCGAAGCCTTCAAGTCGCTCTGCGGCGAGAAGAAAACGCAGGAGCGGATTCAGTACACGCTGAAGACGGGGAAGACGCTACGGAATTAGAAGAGAGTGGCCAGTGGCCAGTTGTGAGTCGTGAGTTGTTGTTGCCCTTGATTCAGTAGTGCGGGATCGGTTGAATATCGACATTGGCGAGCGACGCGTTAATGTCAATCTGCCACGGAACCGAGTCCCGCTTGCGGGACGGGAACATGATAACCCAGCACGGAGCGAAGCGGAGTGCTGGGTAGGCTGGAAGGAAATCCGAGTCCCGTAGGGACGATACATGGTAGCCCAGCGTTTCAACGCTGGGTGCGGCTCGCGGCCACAGGGGTCCTTCGACTCCGCATTTGCAACAGCGGCGAATGCTCCGCTCAGGATGACACTGGTTTTGATTTGGCTAATTGCTAATTGCTGAGGTTTCACATGCGTGACGTTGTACTCGTATCCGCTGTCCGGACGCCGGTCGGCAAGGCTTACAAAGGAACTCTGCGGGCGACTCGTCCCGACGATCTGGCGGCGACGGCCATCAAGGGCGTGTTGGAGCGCGTCCCTGCGCTCGATCCCAAAGAGATCGAGGATGTGATTCTCGGCTGCGCCATGCCTGAAGCCGAGCAGGGCATGAATGTTGCGCGCATTGCGTCGCTGCGCGCGGGGCTGCCGGTCGAAACTTCGGCAATGACCATCAACCGCTTCTGCTCATCCGGATTGCAGTCGATTGCCATGGCAGCCGAGCGCATTATGGCTGGCGGCGCGGAAACCATCCTCGCCGGCGGCGTCGAGTCGATGACCATGATCCCCATGGGCGGGCACAAAGTCTCGGCCAACCCCTGGCTGGTGTCGAATTATCCTGATGCGTACCTCTCGATGGGCCTCACCGCGGAACGCGTCGCGAAGCGCTTCAACATCACGCGCCAGATGCAGGACGAGTTTTCGGTCCAGAGCCACAAGAAAGCCATCGCGGCGATCCAGGCCGGCAACTTCGACGACGAGCTCGTTCCCGTGCCGGTCAGCTTCACCACGCCCAACGGTAGCAAGCCGAAGCGCACGGACATCGTCTTCAAGATGGACGAAGGCCCGCGCGCCGACACCTCGCTGGAAGCTCTGCTGGCGCTCAAGCCCGCGTTTCATGTTAAGGGCACAGTGACGGCCGGCAACTCTTCGCAGATGTCAGATGGCGCCGCCGCGGCAATCGTGATGTCCGCAGAGCGCGCGAAGGCGCTGGGACTGAAGCCGCTGGTTCGTTATGTAGCCTTTGCCACCGCTGGCTACCTGCCGGAAGAGATGGGCATCGGCCCGGTATTCGCCATCCCGAAAGTTTTGAAGATGGCCGGCCTCAAGCTGGACGACATCGATGTAATCGAACTGAACGAAGCTTTCGCGGCGCAGTCTCTGGCAGTGATTCAGGAAGCGAAGCTGGATCCCTCACGCATCAACGTTAATGGCGGAGCCATCGCGCTCGGGCATCCGCTGGGCTGCACCGGCGCAAAGCTGACAGCGAGCATCATCCGCGAACTGAAGCGCCGCAACGGACGCTACGGTCTGGTGACCATGTGCGTCGGCGGCGGCATGGGGGCGGCAGGCATTTTCGAAAATTTGCAATAAGGCAGTCACCACAGAGACACAGAGACACAGGGAACACGCAAGGAATAGAAACGAGAGTTCAGGAAGGCAAAAGAAGTCTGGCGCACGTTTCTTATTGGTTCTCACAAAACAAATTCTCTGTGCCTCTGTGTCTCTGTGGTGAAAAGGTCTTGAGATAAGGAAGGATTATGGCAACTACGACGGCACCACCCAATACGAAGACCAAAACCACGGGCGGAAGTTTTCTGCTCGAAGATCACCAACTGGACAACGTCTTCACGCCTGAAGACTTTAACGAAGATCAGCAGATGGTCGCGAAGCTGGCAGACGAGTTCGCGATCAACGAAGTTCTGCCCGCCGTCGAGAAGATTGAACACAAGGAGTGGAGCGTCACCCGCGAGCTGTTGAAGAAAGCTGGCGAGATGGGGCTGACCAACGCCGATGTGCCCGCGGAGTACGGCGGCTCTGAGATGGACAAGGTTTCCTCGGCCATCATCGCCGACCACCTGGCCAAGTGCGGCAGCTTCGTGGTCTCGATGGGGGGACACGCAGGCATTGGCACGCTACCCATCGTCTTCTTCGGAACTGAGGAGCAGAAGAAAAAGTATCTGCCCAAGCTTGCGTCAGCCGAAATGATCGGCGCCTACGCGCTATCGGAAGGCACCAGCGGCTCCGACGCGCTCAATAGCCGCACCAAGGCAGTACTTTCGCCCGATGGCAAGCACTACATCTTGAACGGCGAGAAGATGTGGATCACTAACGCCCACTTCGCCGACCTGTTCACCGTATTCGCCAAAGTCGACGGCGAGAAGTTCACTGCGTTCCTGATCGAGAAGGATTTCCCCGGTTTCTCCGTCGGCGCGGAAGAGAAGAAGATGGGCATTCGCGGCTCGTCAACCGCGCCGCTCATTCTCAACGACTGCAAAGTGCCGGTGGCGAACGTGCTCGGCGACGTTGGCAAGGGGCATATCATCGCTTTCAATATCCTCAACGTCGGCCGCTTCAAGCTGGGCGCAGGTTGCGTTGGTGGGGCGCGCACTTCGCTGCAGAACGCGATTGCGTACGCGAAGGACCGAAAGGCCTTCGGCAAGAGCATCTCTAGTTTCGGATTGATCCGCGAGAAGATTGCGCAGATGGCGGTCGGCATCTACACCGGCGAGTCGATGGTCTATCGCACGGTCGGCATGATGGACACGGCGCTCGGTGACATCGAGAAAAATCCCGAAACCATCCGCAAGTCGATTGAAGAATATGCGGTCGAATGTTCCATCATCAAAGTCTGGGGCTCGGAGATGCTCGACATGGTGGTCGACGAGACGGTGCAGATTTACGGCGGCTACGGCTTCGTCGAGGAGTATCCCGCCGAGCGCGCCTACCGTGACTCGCGCGTGAACCGCATCTTCGAAGGCACCAACGAGATCAACCGCCTCATCATCACCGGATGGCTGCTGAAGCGCGCGATGAGTGGACAACTTGCATTGCTGCCGGCGATCAAGAAGGTCATGGATGAAGTGATGGCCGGGCCGTCGGGCGAGGAACTCGAGGGCACGTTAGCGGCTGAGCGCAAGCTGGTGGAAAACGCCAAGAAGCTGGCGATGCTGGTGGCCGGATCGGCTTCGCAGAAGTACATGCAGAAGCTGGCCGACCAGCAGGAGATCATGGGAGCGATTGCCGACATGGTGATCGAGGCGTTTGCCATGGACTCCGCGTTGCTGCGCGCGCGCAAGTACGTCGAAGCGCACGGCGAGGCGAAAGCGGCGCTCGTCATCGCGATGACGCAGGTGTATCTGGAAGGCGCGTTTGCTCGTCTGGAAGCTGCGGCGAAGAAGGTTGTTGCTGCCGTAGCCGAAGGCGACATGCTGCGCACGCAGATGGCAATCGTCCGCCGTCTGGCCAAGCATGAGCCGGTCAACGTGATCGCGTTGCAGGAGAAGATCGCCAGCCGCGTGCTGGAGACCGGGAAGTACGTGACCGCCTAGCTATTCAATAGAAAGACTCGGCGGCATAGAGAAGAAAAGCCAGCGAACAGGGCGGAACATTATGTTCCGCCCTCCTTGCAATATTGGCTTGCATCTACTGGCCGTAGAGAAACAGCAGCGCGTCAGGCAGGCGCCGCGACCAGGCCGCTTCGTTGTGCTGTCCGCCTTCTTCGATCACCACTCGCAGGCGCCCGCCGCCCATGCCCTTCTTCACCAGAATGGCTTCCAGGTCGCGTACCTGATTCACGATGTCGGTGCTGCGCGTCGGCTCACTGGCCTCCTCCGTCCCGATGCCGATATACATTTTGTGCGGAAGCTGTTTCGCCGACTGCGCATCTTTCAATAGTTGCTTCTTGCCAATCCACAGCTCCGAGCTTTCAACCAGCACGTGACCGAAGACGCCGGGATACTCCAGCGCAGTGTAGAGAGCAATATCCCCGCCGTAGGATGAGCCGCCGAGCCCGGTGTTCATCGCACCGCGTGCTATGCGGTATCGCTTCTCGATGAACGGCATCACCTCCGTCGTCAGGAAGCGCGCGTACTCTTTGCCCTGTAGGTTCTTCTCGTCGGCGACACCGTCTTTGCCATTGAGAGGATCGGGATAAGGCAGATATTCGGGGCTGCGCGTCTCGCCGGCATTGTCGATTCCGACCACGAACATGGGTGGAATTTTAAAGCCGCCGACCAGATGCTCGACGGTTTCGTCGACGTGCCACTCGCCCTTAGGGCTGGTCGCTTCGTCGAAAAGGTTCTGGCCGTCCTGCAGGTACAGCACGGGATAGCTGCGGTGCGCATTGTGCGGCGAAAAATAATTCGCAGGCACCAGTACGCGCAACATTCGCGTGTTATGAAAGATTTTGCTCTCGAAGGGAACGATCTCCAGCCAACCGATGACGGTGTGATCTTTGTCGAACGAGGTAATGGTGGTGACGCCGGGCGCGTCGGCCGTCGATTGCGTCTTGGTCCTGGGTTTCGCGTTCTGGGCTGTCAGTGGCGCAGCGACGATCAGAGATGATGCGAGAAGCATGGCAATCCAGAGGCTCGACATAGGATCAGCTTAGCAGGGGCGTTGATGATGCCTTCCGGTGGGATGCGCTTATGAAACGAGCTGGTCTCACTTGAAATCGGACAATCTCGTGCCTGACGCCGCTTATCCCTTTAGCTTCAAATTTATCAACTGCATTTCGGGATAGCTCTGGTTCCAGTCCGCCGAGATGTGCTCCAGCGTCATGCGCACGGTCTTGCTCTGGCCCGGTCCGATGGGAAAGCGGGCAAGATCGACCAGGTCGGGATACCCGCCCATCTGGTTCTCCACCAGAACATGCAATGGAATCGTCTCCGTCTGCACCACCTGGTCCATGGAATTCTTGAAGGTCAGCTTCATATCGGCGCCGGTCAGCGCCTGGTCACCGGTGTTGGCGATGTTTACGTCGAGATAGGTGACCGTTCCGCCGACGTAATTCTCCGCTGCGCTGAGTTTGGGATTCGAGATCTGCAGCTTGGCGGCATAGGGATTTGGCTGCGACCCAGTCCCGCCCTTGTTGCGCGTCAGAACGACGATAATGCCGACGACGACGACAACTGCCACCAACCCAATAACAAAAGGCGTCCAGTTGCGCTCTTGCGTCTGCGGCTTTGTGGGGGTGAACAAGTCGGCCATGGCTGTGACGATTTTACTCCGTGAAAGAGAAGCGCGGGCGTGATTCCAGAACAACGAGACCTGTGAAAATAGTAAGGTTTGGCTTCTACCACATTAGGAGCATTCGTATGCTTTCACCTGCGTGGATCTCCGATTGCGGCGTTATAATAGATACATGGCTCGTGGCTGGGAAAGTAAATCTGTAGAAGCTCAAATAGAAGAAGCTGATTCCGGACCTTCAACAAACCAAGACCAGATGTTCTCTGCTGCAGAGCGGCAGACAACCATCAAGAAAAGCGATTTGCTGCTCTCGCGCAAGCGTATTCTGCAGGAACTGGAGAGCAGCGGCAGCGAACGCTATTCGGAATTATTGCGGCGCACGCTCGACGGTCTGGATGCGCAGATCGCCGCGCTGGACTAACTTGGCTTTCGCTTAAGCTTCGGCGGTCCCGTTGTCTTACTTCTGGGGACAGTCGCTGAATTGCGCTGGCCGATCAGGAGCTTCGCCTCGGACTGTCACTGCAGGCTGGGGGACAGCACTTACGTTCAACCTCACACCTACCTGTGATTGCAATCACGGAAGCAAGTTCATTCCTCGCCCCATAATAGCTCTAGAGGTGCAGTATGCCAGTGCTCGTGATTGCGGTGGTCTTCTTCGCGATTTTCCTGGTGATGGGCGTAATGGCTGTGACGGCGATGGTAGCCGAGCATCGTGGCCATCTCTTCAGCGGGAAATGGAGCGATGTGCCCAAGCCCAGCAAGCGGTGACCAGGTGTTCATGGGGTGAGGATCTGGAAGCGTGCCGGCCAGACCGGTACGCGGGTTTACACGGCTTCGAGCGTTCGCGCTACGCAATCCTCGCAGAAGCCGCTGTCCTTGATGTCGATCCACTCCACCGCGTGAGAAGGCGCCATGGCGCACTGATAGTCATGGCAATGGGTGAGGCGCAGAGTGTGCCCCAGTTCGTGCACCGACTCCACCAGAAGCCGATTCGCCAGCAGGTCCGTATCCTGTGGCAGCCCGTAGAATCCCTGTTGCAAACGATGATAGGAAACAATCGCAGACGTTCCGCCTAACTGCGCCTCGCCAAAGACAAAGGTCAAAATCGGAATATACAAGTCCAGTTGCGTGATCCCGAGTAGCCGCCATGTGTTGCTGTTGATATAGCGCTGCATGCTGGCAAGGATTTCGGAGGAGTGATGCTGCTGTCGCTCGCTGTGCAGCGCAAAGGCGGGATCGAGCGGCGGCGAAAGTATTTCGGTCCGCACGCGGAACTTCTCGGAGAGCGCCTGCCCCAACCACTCGAGCAGTTGCGCGTCAACCAGTCCCACCGGCAACAGATGGAGCTTCTTCATAGAAAACAGCAATTAGCAGCTAGCAATTGGTACTTGACACGGCATTTCATGGCTCGTAGCGAGCCAACGTCCGTTTCCCAAGAAATCATGGAGCCGCTGACGACACCAGCACTGCCCGGCAAATGCCAAGTGCTAACTGCCAAGTGCTAACTGCCAATTGCCACCGGCTCCTTCTCCTTCCGATTCCATCCATACTTCTTCAACTTGTGATGGAGTGTCACTCGGTCGATGCCCAGAATTTCGGCCGTCCGCGTCTGATTGCCGCTGCACTCGTCCAGCACTCGCAAAATGTGCGAGCGCTCCATATCCTCCAAACTACGAACATCGCCGATGCCCAGGCCGGCGCCGTTCTTTGCCTTCAAGGTGAAGTCCGCCTCGCGTAGCTCCGGCTCCTGGGCTACCACCATCGCCCGCTCGACGGCATTTTCCAGTTCGCGCACATTGCCCGGCCAGTTGTACTGCTGCAACCCGTTCATGGCTGCGGGCGAGACGCTGGTGATCCTCTTGCTCATCTCACTGGAAAACTTTCGCACAAAGTGATCGACCAACGCGGGAATATCTTCTCGACGCTCGCGCAGCGGAGGGATCTCGATGTGGAAAACATTCAGGCGGTAGTAAAGATCAGGGCGGAATTTTCCTTCCTCAATCAATTGCTCCAGATTCTTATTGGTGGCCGCGACGATGCGAAAATCAACCTTGATGGTCTGATTGCCGCCCACGCGCACAATCTCGCGCTCCTGCAGGACGCGCAGCAGGTCGGTTTGAGTCTTCAGGCTGATGTCGCCGATTTCGTCCAGAAAAACGGTGCCGCCCTCTGCGATTTCGAACTTGCCCTTCTTGCGATACTGCGCGCCGGTGAACGCACCCTTCTCATGCCCGAAGAGTTCGCTCTCCAGCAGCGTCTCGGTCAGCGCGCCGCAGTGGATGACCACCAGGGGATGGAAGCGTCGCGGACTGCCGGAATGGACCGCGCGCGCCACTAGTTCTTTGCCTGTGCCGCTCTCGCCCGTGACCAGCACCGTCGCATCGGTAGGAGCCACGGTTTCAATCGCGTCGAAGACGTGCTTCATGGCCGCACTTTGCCCGATGATATCCGAGGGACGGCCAATCTCGGCGACCGTCTCTTTCAAGCGCACATTCTCCTGCTGGGTGCGGCGATGCGACATTGCCTTGGCGATGATGTGGGCGATCTCGTCCGGATCGAGCGGTTTGTTGACGTAGTCATAGGCGCCGTTCTTGAGCGCAGCCACGGCCGTCTCCACCGAGGCATAGCCGGTCATAATGATGACCAGCATGTCGGGATAGATTTCATGCAGGCGCCGCTGCAACTCGATGCCATCGGTACCGCGCATCTTGATATCGACCAGTGCGACATCGAACGTCTGCTCGGCGACACGCGTGAGCGCCTCGTTCGCATTCTCCGCCGTGGCCACTTCATAACCCTCTTCCGCGAACCACTTGGCCAGCGAATCCCGAACACTAAGTTCGTCGTCCACGATTAACAGTTTGCCTTGCGTCATTCTTCTACCTCACCTCGGCCAATGTGCGATCGGCATTCGTCGCGACCGCAGGTCTCTGGCTGTCTATTGGCAGCACGATTTTGAACGTTGTTCCTTCTCCCACAACCGATTTCACCTGGATGTCTCCACCGTGGCGCTCGACGATGTTTTGGCTGATGGCCAGCCCCAACCCGGAGCCGCCTGCCTCCTTCGTCGTGTAGAAAGGCTCGAAAATATGGGCAAGGTGCTCGTCGGGGATTCCGATGCCGTCGTCGCGAATTACTAGCTCAATCGCACCGGCACTCACGCGTGTGCTGATCCACAGATTGCCTTCCTGCGGCATGGCGTCAATCGCATTAATCACCATCGCCCGCCCATCTCAAGTTTGTGCTGCACCAGGCGCACACAGCGGTCGATGACCTGGTTCAGGTCGCACCACGCCAGGTTCATGGGCGACACGCGCGAGAAGCTGAGCAGGTTCTTCACCAACTCTCCACAGCGCTTACTCTCACTGGCCACCAGGTCGAGCGAGCCCCTCATCTCCTCTTGCTTCGGCGAGGCGGCAGTATTTTTCTCGATCCAGCGCTTTACCAGCTTGGAATAAGTCAGGATTCCCGACAGTGGATTGTTGATCTCGTGCGCCACGACGGCCGCCATCTTGCCGATGGTCGCCATCTTCTCCACGTGCAACATACGTTGGTGCGCCTGTTTCAGCTCGAGTGTTTTCTCGTCGACTCGTTCTTCCAAGGTGCGAGCCCAGGCAGTGATTTCCGCCTGCGCCACCTGCAGCCGGTTGCTCATGTCATTGAACGACTGTGCCAGTTCGCCGACTTCATCGTGTGAGTGGATAGGAATCTGGTAGCCCAGCTGGCCGCTGGCGATGCGCTCGGTGCCGGTTTCGAGTTCCCGCAGCGGATTGTGCACCACGATCCAGACGAAAAGACCGCTTAGAGAAACGACACCCAGCAAGGCCAACGCGGTGTAAATCGTCATCTCGCGAGTCTCGTGTGCGAGGCCCTGATCGACTTTGGCGAGTGAGACATTTGTGTCGAGCACGCCCAGAATTTGCGTGCCCGCCGGATGAGCGTGGCAGGCCGCATTCGAGCACGCGGGCTCATTCTCGAGTGGGGTGATCACGCCCAGCACGCGCGAGCCTTCGGCGCGATAAACCCGGAAGCGATCGGAGCGGTTCAGAACGGCCAGCGGCTTGGACTTTTCGTGACAGCCGTAGCAGGCCTCCGCGTTCTTGTTCACCATGGTGCCCACTTCGGCAGGCGCCGTGGAGTAACTGATCACGCCTTGCGGGTTCATGATGCGGACGCGGACCATGCCCGGCTGATCTGCCATGTTCAACATCATTTCGTAGAGACCTATGCGGTCGTTGTTCAGCATGTAGCGCGAGGCGCTGCGCCGCAGCACTTCGCTTTGCTGCTCGGCGCTGACCAGGGCCGCCTCTTCCAGATGTTTACGCTGATCGCGAATGCTGAAGTATCCGAACAGGGAGAAGATGATGATGAGGACGACAAAAATCGACACCATCAATTTGGCACTGATGCTTTGCCCCAACCGCTGCAACCAGCGGGAGGGCGTCGAGACGGGATTGCCCTGCTGCTTTGTATGAGGGATCCCGTTCGATTTGTCAGTCACCCGCATGGACAGGCACCGCAAATTCACTCATCTCAGCTTCCGGTTTGCGCATTGCCGGGACGTGCGCCTTCTCCTCGGGGAAGATAGGCAGGTATTTTGCCGCGAAGCCGAAGATGGCGAACCCCAACGCGACGAACATGGCTGTGATAACCACTTCCGTCCACTTCGGGGTGTAGCGCCCGCCGACAGCGTTCTCCACTCCGGTGATGGTGACGTTAAGCCGATTGGTTACAAAGCCCAGCAGCGTCAGCACCGCCGCCAGATAGAGACCTTGTGCGCTCTCGCGGATTTTCGGCACCAGCAGCATTCCAAGCGGAATCAGAACCGAGAGGAAAATCTCTAGCAGAAAGAAGCGCTGCTCGTAGCCAGATACGAAGACCAGATTCAGCACGTGACGGTGGTACAAGTCTTCGAACTTCAGAATCCCGTACAGCGCCAGCACCACCACCAGCACGCGTCCCAGATCGCGAAGGATCGGAAGCTCCAGCTCGCGGCCGAAATACTTTGAGCTCATCGACGACTCGAAGATCGTCATCGCCAAGCCGACCGCAATTGCCGAGAGGAAGAAAAACACCGGCAGCAGCGGGCTGTACCAGAAAGGATGCAGCTTGTTGGGCATGATGAGATACAGCGTGCCCAGTGACGACTGGTGCAACGTCGATAGCAGCACCCCAAGGATGACGAATACAACCATGACGCTGCGGATGACCTTCAACGCCCTGTGAAGGTGGAAGTGCTCCAGCACAATGGGGGAGAACTCCAGAGCCAGCACCGTTGTGTACAACATCACGCAGTAGGCGACCTCAAACATCACCGAGTGGGGATTGCGCATGACCAGCGGGTGCCAGATGTTCCACGGCAGGCCGAGGTCATACATTAGCGCCGCGCAGACCAGTAGATACCCGAGAAACGCCGTCAGGATCGTCGGCCGAACGATGGAATGGAAGCGCTTGATGTTGAAGATCTCGACTGCGGCGGTCAGGGTGAAGCCGCCGGCCGCCAGCATCACGCCGCACATCACGTCGAAGCCGATCCAGAGTCCCCAAGGGAACTGATCAGACAGATTGGTAGAGGCGCCCAGTCCGCGGAAGAAGCGGATGAAGGTGCAATAGATGCCGGCTACCATGATGACGGCGAACACAGCCTTCCAGAAGGTGAATCGCATGCGGGGGACTGTCATCGAGCACCGCCTTTGAGTTCTTTTTCTTTCGCTTCAGCTTCGGCCACATCCTCGCGGCGATGGGTGATCCAGTAAATGCCACCCAGCATGGTGCCGAACAGTGGAATGAAATCGGGAATACGCGACAGCACCTGGTAGGTGTACATGGGCAGCGCGCGCTCAGTGAGATCGTTGCGGAAACCGAAGTTGTTGAAGCCGATTGACGACAGCAGCATTACCGACGTGCCGCCGACCTCAGTCTCGCCGAAGATGTGGTGCAGGTAGGTGTCCGGGTTGTCGTGAATGCGCTTCTTGGTTTCTTCCAACAGCGCGTCACGATCGCCGAATTTGGTGGCGCCCGTGGGACAGATTTCCGCGCAGGCGGTCTGCTTGCCCTCCTCGACGCGCTTGCTGCACATGATGCACTTACGCACCCCGGGAATCGCTTTCTCCCATTCGTACTTGGGCACGCTGAAGGGGCATGCTGCCATGCAATAGCGGCATCCCATGCACTTGCCCTTGTCGTAGGTAACCGGGCCGAGCGCGGTCTTTTTCATCGCTCCTACCGGACAAACTGAGGCGCAGGCCGGGTCCCCGCAGTTCATGCATAATTTACGCATGAACTTGTCATCTTTGGTAAGCACGGCAGTGTACTTGTGCGCCGAGGTTACTTCCTGGGCTGCGACCTTATCGTCGTAGGGGAGGCCATTTTCAGTGGCGCAGGCCTGCTCGCACTGCTTGCAGCCGATGCATTTGGTCGCATCGTAGAGAATTCCTTTGCTCATGACGTTCTCCAAGGCCTCAACAAGCGCGGAGCTGCGTTGGTTGGGGCCAGATCGCCCAGGCGGCCCGGTCGGACCTCGTGGAGGGAGAATCGGCGCAGTCGACAGCGCCGTCGGGCGATTACTAGTCGGTAAACCACTCCAAACCGGTCGGTGTCGGCCGGCCTGAGGTGGATCGAGCCAAACGCGAAGCCTACTTCAGTGTCTTCACGTAAGTAGCCAGCTTGGCAGCGTCGCCAGCGCTAACGCCCTTATTGGCGAAAGCGTGCATGGCTTTCTTCTGCGGGCCGCCATTCTCGATAAAGTCGACCAGTTCGGCGTCGGACATCTTCTGCACGGTTGGTGACGAGAACGCCTGCGCTCCCATCTTCAAGCCGGCTGGGCTGCCCTTGCCGTCGGCACCGTGGCAAGCGGCGCATTTTGCCTTGTAAACGTCCTCCTGCGCCCAAGAGAGATTCGGTAGCGCGAAAAACAGACCAATTGCAATAACCAGAACAGCCAGAATGACTTTCTTCATGATTTCTCCGGTTTAGACGTTATGAAACGCATATAAAAGCTGAATCTAAGTACTCACGTTCCCGCTACTTTGGGCTGGAGCCGCACCTGCTGCACGCGTAACTCCCGTGGGTACAATTTCAGTTTGAGACATGGACCTAAGGGAAGATGTGACGGGAGTCACTTCCGCTAGTGATGGATTTCGCAACAAGGCGGGTCGAGCGAACATTGAGAATGAGGAGGTTTGCCGCGGGCCTCGAACGTCTCAAAGGGCAATCGCAAACAATTGCAACACGTCCAACGATGTGGATCAGGAGGGCGATGAGAGTTGCATCAATGGAGAGGCCGACGCTCCTGCCGCGTAGCGCTCCTATCACCAGCTAAATCCTGGCAAAGCCCGCAATAAATGGATTAATCGCCGCTCGTCGTGGGGGCGAGTTCGGTCGCCCGTGCCGCCCGGTTGCGGCGAGGATTCATAAGATTGAGGAATCCGCAAATCACCCAGTATCCGGCTGCGACCCCGAAGGCGAAGGCCGCCACGATGGTGAGCAGTAGCAAGATGGAGGAAGATAAGGTCGTCATAATCCGTCAGTCATCTTTTTCCGATGCACCCCGATGGTGGCGGATGTTTCATCAGAGTTACTTAAGTCATCGGCATTCTTAGCGGCGAGCGCTAACTGTGATGCTTTACTTTACCTCGCATTGACGCTTAGCGGTGTTGACAACTAAGATACGTCAGTAGAACTGCACCTTCATCTCTCCGAACTTTTCAGAGCCGTTCATCACCCTGGAACGAGGGTTCGGGGCCGCTTCCGAAGCGCGCTCCGGCGTCGCTGGCGGTAAGGGGCAGGCGGGTTCAAACCAGAATTGTCCATGGGCATCACCAGCATTAGCGTCCGCGGGGCACGGCAGCATAACCTGAAGAACATTCACGTCGAGATTCCCCGCAACACCTTGACGGTCATCACGGGTCTCAGCGGTTCGGGAAAATCGTCGCTCGCCTTCGACACCATCTACGCGGAAGGGCAGCGCCGCTATGTGGAGACGCTTTCGGCGTACGCGCGCCAGTTCCTCGACCAGATGGAGCGGCCCGACGTGGATAGCATCGACGGCCTGAGCCCGTCGATCGCCATCGAACAAAAGACTACCAGCCGCAGCCCCCGTTCCACTGTGGGTACCATCACAGAGATCTATGACTATCTACGCTTGCTGTATTCGTCGATTGGCATTCCTCATTGTCCGCAATGCGGCCGGCAAATCTCGCGGCAGTCGGCTGATCAAATCGTGCAGCAGGTGATGTCGCTCCGGCCCGACGAACGCGTCATGGTGCTGGCGCCCCTCGTACGGGGACGCAAGGGCGAATTCAGGAAGGAGATCGACAAGCTGGCGCAACAGGGATACACTCGCGCTCGCATCGACGGTGAGCTGCGCAACATTGCCGATGAAGAGATCAAGCTCGACAAGCGCAAGAACCACACCATCGAGTTGGTCGTTGATCGCCTGCTGGTGAAGCCGGGAATCGAGGGCCGCCTGGCGGCTTCGGTGGAGCTGGCGATGAAGGAGGCGAACGGATTGGTGCAGGTTGCCGTGGTTGGCGGCGACGAGCGGCTGTATTCAGCGAAGTTGGCTTGTCCCGAGTGTGGCATCAACGTTCCCGTGCTCGAGCCACGATCCTTCTCCTTTAACAGCCTGTACGGGGCGTGCCCGGAGTGTAACGGACTGGGCAGCAAATACGACTTCGATCCTGCGAAGGTGATCAACGATTGGTCCAAACCGCTGCTCGACGGCGCGCTGGGTCCGGGCTCGGCGTCGCAATATCTGATTCGCATTCTGCAACTCGCCGCCCAAACCTATGGATTCGATTTGAAGACGCCGTTCGAACAACTACCGCGCAAGACGCAGAACCTGATTCTCTATGGCCCAGATCAATCGGAGAAAAAGCGAGGCGGCTTTCTAGGCGTCTTTGCCTACCTGCGGCAAGGGATGGAGGACAGCTCATCGGAGACTTATCGTGAGTGGCTGCTGGATCACATGTCGGCAACGACGTGTCCTGCGTGTCAATGCAAGCGGCTGCGTCCGGAGAGTCTGGCGGTGAAGGTGAATGGCATGTCTATTGCCGATTTCACGGCGCTCCCAGTGTCGCGCGCGGTGGAGGCCGCGGCGCAGATCAAGCTTTCGGAGCGCGAAGAAAAGATCGCCGGCCGGATTCTCAAGGAAATTGCCGAACGGCTGGGATTTCTGAACGCCGTTGGCCTCGGCTACATCTCGCTCAGCCGCTCGGCTGCAACCTTGAGCGGCGGCGAAGGACAGCGTATTCGTCTGGCAACGCAGATCGGTTCGAAGCTGCGCGGCGTGCTGTATGTGCTGGACGAGCCGTCGATCGGCCTGCATCATCGCGACAACGATCGCCTTCTGCAGGCGCTGGAATCGTTGCGCGACCTGGGCAATACGGTGCTGGTTGTCGAGCACGATGAAGACACGATTCGCCGCGCCGACTATGTCATCGATCTGGGACCCGGCGCGGGACGTCACGGCGGCGAAGTGGTTGCCAGCGGCACACCCGCGCAGATCGAAGCCGCGCCGCGCTCGCTCACCGGGCAGTATATCTCCGGGCAGAAGCAGATCACCGATCGTCACGTGCGCCGACATCCTAACGGGAAAGCCCTCACGATCCTGGGCGCGCGCGAGAACAATCTGAAGAGCCTCGATATCACCTTCCCGCTCGGTGTGATGACGGTGGTCACCGGCGTTTCGGGATCGGGCAAATCGACACTGGTCAACGACATTCTCTATCGCGCGCTGGCTAAAGCTCTGTACCGCTCGCGCGAAGAGCCCGGTGAGCACAAGTCGATCACCGGAACCGAGCACATCGACAAGGTCATTCGCATTGACCAGTCGCCCATTGGCCGCACGCCGCGTTCGAATCCGGCAACCTACACCGGCGTCTTCACGCAGATCCGCGACCTCTACGCCATGCTGCCGGAGTCGCGCGAACGGGGTTACAAGGCAGGACGGTTTTCCTTCAACGTCGCCGGCGGCCGCTGCGAAGCCTGCCAGGGCGAAGGCCAGCGGCGCATCGAAATGAATTTCCTGCCCGATGTGTACGTGCTATGCGAGGTCTGCGGGGGTAAGCGCTACAATCATGAGACGCTGGCGGTGAAATACAAGGGGTATTCCATTGCTGACCTGCTGGAGACGCCGGTTGCGGATGCGCTGCCCATCCTGGAAAACATTCCGCAGATCAAGCAGAAATTGCAGACGCTGGTCGATGTCGGGCTGGGATACATTCATCTGGGGCAGTCAGCAGTAACGCTCTCCGGCGGCGAGGCGCAACGCATCAAGCTGGCGCGCGAACTCAGCAAGCGGCAGACGGGCAAGACGCTCTACCTGCTGGACGAGCCGACCACCGGATTGCATTTCGACGACGTCAGCAAGCTACTGGAGGTGCTGCATCGGCTCACCGACCTGGGAAACAGCATCATCATCATCGAGCACAACATGGACGTGATTCGTAATGCGGATTGGATTATCGACCTCGGCCCAGAGGGCGGTGAAGAGGGCGGACGCATTGTCGCGCAAGGCACTCCGGAACAGGTCGCGCGCACCAGGAAGTCGTATACCGGACAAACATTAGCCAAACTGCTTCCAGCCGCGTCCAATAACAAAGGAAACGGTGAAGCTGTGGCCGCTGCCCAGATAATCAACGGCGGCTGAGGCTAAAGCCGTACCCCTTCAATAGCCGATACAGCAACATAAGCGAATATCCATGTCACTACCATCGAACCCGCTGCCAGAATACGTCGAGGGCGCGCCATTGCCTCAGCCCATGGCGGACCAAACTCTTGACACCACTTCCCCAGTAGTTTGCGTGCCGCCGGAAAGGCAATTCCCCTACTGGTCGGGATGGGACGTGCTCGCCATCTTAGTTTTCACGCTGGTGGCCATCATCGTCTTCACGGTGGGGGCAATGTTCATTGCCCATGGTCTTCCTCAGTATCGCCACGCGACATTTACCGACTTGGCCACGAACGCGGCAGTTGTCATTGGAGCGCAGACGGCAGCCTATCCCATTGTCCTGCTGTTCATTTTTCTGATGGTGCGCACCCGCTCCCATCAGGGTTTTGGGAAAGCGATTCAGTGGAATTGGCCGGGGATTCTGGCGCCGGCATTTCTGGTTGGCGGCGTGATTCTGGCGCTCGCGGTCGAGGGTCTGGCGCGGTTCTTACCCATTCCGAAATCTCTGCCGATGGACGCGTACTTCCACGACGCAACCAGCGCTTACATGATGGCCGCCTTTGGCATCACGCTGGCGCCGCTACTGGAAGAATTGTTCTTTCGGGGATTGCTGTATCCGCTGCTTCGCCGCGGATTTGGCTTGATAGCAGCCGTGCTGTTGACCGCGGCAGCGTTCGCGGCAATCCATGGCGCTCAGCTTGGCTATGCCTGGGCTCCGGTGCTCAGTATCTTCATCGTTGGCGTGGTCTTCACCTTGGTCAGGGTACGCACCAACTCCGTGGCCGCTTCCTTTCTCATGCATTGCGGATACAACTTCGCGTTGTTTGCAGCCCTATGGCTGGCCAGCGATCACTATCGCCATCTGGAGAAGGTGACCGGCTGAAGATGGTATCGTGAAACTATGGCAGCAGGCGCGCGCGAACAACTGTTAACTCTGCTGGCGGAGAAGTCCTTTCGCCTTGGTCAATTCACGCTCTCCAGCGGCGCCACCAGCGACTATTACATCGATTGCCGCCTGACCACACTCGACGCGAACGGCGCGCTTCTGACTGGGCAAGCTGTCCTGCACGAAATCGAGAGTCGCGGTTGGCGGCCCGACGCGATCGGCGGCCTGACCATGGGCGCTGATCCAATCGTGGTGGCGACCTCGGTAATCAGCGCCCAGCAGGGAAAACTGGTACATGGATTTCTGGTGCGCAAGGCCGAGAAGACTCATGGCACCGGGCAGCGCATCGAGGGCTTTCGGCAGAAACCGGCACGAGTAGTGATTGTCGACGACGTTTGCACTACCGGTGCCTCGACCGTCCAGGCCATCGAAGCGGCGCGCGAATACGGCTTTGAAGTTGTTGGCGTAATGTGCCTGGTGGACCGCCAGGAGGCCGATGGCCGGGCGAACGTGGAGAAGGCAGCGGCCCCGGCGCCATTCGTCGCGTTGTTTACCACGAATGATGTTCGAGCGGAGCATGTGAGGCACTCCGAGCACATGAAATCAGGCGCGCCTCCCATTTTTGCCGTCAGCGCGAAGTGCGACTTCTGCGATCGCCCGGCGGTGACGAACGTGCCAGGCAACCGCTGCGAGGCCCATCGATCGTAGTTCAAGTTCGTGGGGTGAAACATGATCGGAAAACTGACCACCATAATGCTGATCGTCAAGGACATGGATCGTAGTGTCGCGTTCTATCGCGACGTAGTGGGACTGAAACTGGAATTGCACACACCTCAGTGGAGTTCACTTTCCGCCGGCAACATCACGCTTGGTCTGCACCCGGAATCGGAGCACAGCAAAGTTGCGCCGAGCCTTGGGTGCACCTTCGGTTTTGAGGTGAGCGACATCCGAAGTCTCGTGCAGGAGCTCAAGTCGAAACGTGTTCCGATGATGATGGAACCAATCCATGAGGATTTCGGATGGCTTGGTATTTTCACGGACCCTGACGGATATCCGGTTCAGCTGGTCCAACTTGAACCGCGGGCGCATAGCGCTTAGCCGCGAACACATGATCAAAACCCTGGAATGGACTGATGCGGGCGTACGCTTCATCGACCAGACGAAGCTGCCTACGGAAGAAACCTACGTCACCTGCAAGACCTACGAAGAAGTGGCGGACGCCATTCGCACGATGATCGTTCGTGGCGCCCCTGCCATCGGCGTGGCGGCGGCGATGGGCGTCGCACTCGGGGTGCGCGACTCGAAAGCAACAGGCCACGCTCAGCTGAAGCGGGACTTCGATAGGATTTGTGATGTGCTGGCTTCGACTCGCCCGACTGCCGTGAATCTCTTCTGGGGCATTCGCCGGATGAAGGAAAAGTTCGACGCGGTGAGCGCGCCGATTGCGAACATCCAACAAACGCTGATCGCGGAAGCTCAACAGATGCTGGCGGAAGATATCGCCGCTAACATGGCAATGGGAAAGCACGGCGCTATTCTGCTTCCGGCAAGCGGCAGCGTCCTGACTCATTGCAATGCCGGGGCGCTGGCGACTTGTGGCTACGGCACCGCGCTCGGTGTAATCCGCGCCGCCGTCGACTCAGGAAAAAAACTGCATGTGTTTGCCGACGAGACCCGCCCATTCCTGCAAGGCTCACGTCTGACAGCGTGGGAGTTGATGAAAGACGGTATTCCCACCACAGTAATCTCTGACAATATGGCTGGCGCTATCATGCGTCAGGGAAAGATCGCTGCCGTCATCGTTGGAGCGGACCGCATTGCCGCCAACGGTGACGTGGCCAACAAGATTGGCACCTATACTGTGGCGGTGTTGGCGAAGGAGCATGGCATTCCGTTCTATGTCGCTGCTCCCTTTTCGACAGTTGATCTGAACACTCCCGATGGCACTCAAATTCCGATCGAGCAGCGCTCTTCCAAGGAAGTGACTCACATGGCGGGTAAGCAAATTGCTCCGGATGGGGTGATGGTGGAGAATCCGGCCTTCGACGTGACCCCGCATCAGTATGTTTCCGCGATCATCACCGAGCGCGGAATTCTGCGGGAGCCCTATACTGAGACGCTGCGCGCGCGATGAGAGGCCTTACTTAAGCGCGATTTGCGTGGCTATTGCGGCTGAGGGTTCTGGTTGGCCGGATTCAGTTGCTGCTGATACTGCTGCTGTTGTTGTTGCTGTTGCTGCATCTGCTGCATCAACTGCTCGGGTGTCTTCGGTCCGTTTTGAGTTTGGCCATTCCCGAATGCCGCGCCCGGATCGACCTGCCCCCCTGGAGGCATCATGGGGTGACGAAACCCGCCGGGCGGAGGAGGCGGCTGGTCAGGATTCTGATATTCATTTTCCGCGGCATCGGCGACTGGCGTAGCTTCATCCCCCGGTGACTCGTCGTCGGGCATCTGCTGCGGCGGATTATTGCTCTGTGCGGTAGTCGTTGCCCCGCCTTGCCGTGGGGTCAAAATCACCTTCTGCACCGCGCCCGGATTGCCGGTCACGCCCAGGATCACATAGTCAAACTTCGATCCATTCAGCAAAGCGTTGAGCACATCGCGTGGCTGACCTGGCCCCAACCGCCCCGCCACTCGCTCATTTCCCGCTCCCCCCGGGATGTCAATGGCCGCACCAGTTCGCGATTGCACAGCGCGCAGTACCTGCGACAGAGTGGAGTTCGTCGCATCGATTGTCAACTCACCGTTCTGAAAGCTGACCTGAGGCGCCGTGGGCGGCGACTGCTCGAGCGTCGCTGGCGGAGGAGCAGGGCTCGGCACTGCTTCTGCTACGGGAGCTTTCTTGTTTCGCATATGAGGACTGGGCGACGGCGCGCTGGCTGTTGGCGAGAGGCGCGGTGCTAACGGAGCTTGAGGCGACGGCGACGGCGCCTTTGCGGATGACGAGCCGTAAGGCGACGTCATCGGCGGAGGCACCTGGGGCGTCGACGTCTGCGCCTTGGCTTGCGCGGTTGGTAACATTAGCCCTGCCGCAGCGAGCACAACCCATCCCAGACTTTTCCCGAGGCGTAACATATAAATTTAGACGGCGAGGCACGTCGATGGTTTCGCCGCTGGTTCTATTCTAAACTGCGATCGACTGGCTTGTTGGAGTTGGTCTGCAGAATTCGTGAAAACCGCTAACTGCTTGAGCGGCTGCGGTGAGGCGAATCAGCATCTTAGGATGCAGGCACCGCCAGCCGCTGCGACGATCCGGGGGCGCCATGACTCGAATGCTTCAACTCCATCCTCAAATGCATCGCTTCCTCCTTCGACTTTTAGTGTTGCTCGTAGCCGTTTCGGCGACGCCGTATGCCTTATCTGCGCAGACTTGTTCTTCCGGCGGCGACCTGGACGCCGCCACCAAGGGCGCCATCGATAGCGCCGCAAAGCAATACCTGGATATGTCCAGGAACGGCGACGTGTCCGGGATCAAGGCAAACTCTATTCCGCAGATCACCGGCGACTTCAGCGCCATCGAGCAGGCCGTGGTTACGAACAAGCCATACTTGGCGGAGGGACAGTCGACGATCGCAGGAACCTATCTGCTGGATGCCTCGCAGGCCAAGGCGCCGTTGCCGCGCGCGGAATTTTATTGCGGTATTTATAACTCGGCGGACCGGCTCGCATTCTTTATTCCCAATTTGCCCCCCGGGCGCTATGCGATTGTGATTCAGAAGGTCAACGGCAAAGATCCCATCACGCTAACGCTGGTCCTGGAGAACGTTGGGGCCGCGTGGAAGCTGGCGGGATACTATCCGCGGCTGGATGAGATCGGTGGGCATGATGGCCAGTGGTATCTCACCAAGGCGCGAGAGTACAAGGCCAAGGGACAGTCACATACCGCGTGGTTCTACTATCTGACAGCGTGGGACTTGACCGCGCCAGTCAACTTCATGAGCACGCCACAACTCGACAAGATTGCCGATGAGATGCAGAGTGCGCGTCCCAGCGACCTGCCTAGTGAGGCTTCTCCGCTAAGCCTTTCGGCTGGCGGCAAGGTGTACAAGGTGACAGAGCTGGTTGCCGTTCCGGTGGACAATAATCTGGACCTGCGCATTCGTTACGAAAATGCTGAGGCGGCAAATTCGGGAATGGCCTTCCAGGACAATGTGGCCGTGATCAAAGCCATAATCGCCAAGTATCCCGAACTGCGCGATGCATTCAACTCGGTAATCGCCCGCGCAGTCGACAGCAGTGGACATGAATACGGTTCGCTCCTGCCGATGAAGGATGTGAAGTAAGGGTTTCGAATATCGAATGGCTTCGGGCTCACGTCGGCTCGCCCGATTCGGCCTTTAGTACCGCGGTCTCGGTGCTGGCTGGCCGTTCAAATCTGCATTCGCTCGCCTTTTTGTCGAATCGCAATCCTTGAAACACGGGAGCGCGCATCTTGATGCCGCCGCTTTGTCCTTCATGGGTCCACTCGGTGAACTTGATTTCCGCGACCAATTCCGGCTTCACATAGTGCACGCGGCGGTCGCTCTCCACTTTGCCGAAGAAGGGATTACGGCTGGTTTCAAGTGCGTGCAGGCGCTTCCACATCTGCGCATGTGTTTGTTCCGTGAAGCCGCTGCCCGCCTGGCCCACAGGAATCAAGCGGCCTTTATCGTCGTACAGTCCCAACACAATCGATCCAAAGTTCTCCCGCGCGCCGCGTGGATCAGTGTATCCGCCGATAACGCACTCCTGCCGCTTCACGATCTTGATCTTCAACCAATCGCGGCTGCGCTTTTGTTCATAACAACTGCGGCGTCGCTTAGCCACGATGCCTTCCAGTCCGCGTCGCGCCGCTGCCTCGAACAGATCTGTTCCGCGGCCAATGTAGTGATCGGAATAGCGGAAGAGAGGGTGAGAAATAAGGATCGAGGCCAGCAAGCTCTTCCGAGCTTCGAGGTCGGCCTGCATTAGGTCATAGCCATCCAGGTAAAGTAGATCGAAAGCGTAATAGACGACGGGAATGTCATCGCGCGTGCGGCGAATACGGCGGCCACCTTCGCCGACCCCAGTGCGCTGTTGCATCAGGCTGAACGACGGGCGACCTTCAGCGTCTACGGCGACAATTTCGCCGTCGAGAATCGCGGGCCTGGCTTTCAAATGGCCAGGAATCTCGTGCAGCTCGGGATAAGCTGAGGTCAGGTCGTTCTGATTACGCGAGACCAGTCGGACGGAGTTGCCGTCGAGGAACACCAGTGCGCGATAGCCATCCCACTTGATCTCGTAAAGCCAATTGTCGTCGTCGAAAGGCTTATCGACCAGCGTTGCCAGCATTGGACGAATAGAGCGGGGCATCGGCGCCTTGCGACCTATGCGCGCGGCGTTGGGAGCTACGGCGCCTTCTTCACCGCGGAGTTTTTTTTTACGCCGCCGGAGGTCGTGGCGGGGCGAGCGGGCTTACCAGCGGAACGTTTTGCAGTCGATTCCCCGACCAGAGTTTCTTTTGCTCGGCCAAGATTCGCCGCGGCAGCCTTCGTGGTGATCGTTTGTGCTGCAGCCGAAGACGTCTTAGTCCCCGCAGATTTTTTCGCAGTCTTGGCCTTCGCGTCGGCTTTTGCAATCGAATCCGCCAGCCAGTCGTTCTTGCTGGAGCCCCCGCGTGTCGACGCCTTCCGGCTGCTCTCCCACGCGGCAGAGCCTTCATCGCCCGCGATCTGCTTGAGCGATCGCTTCGTCAGCACCGAGTAGTCGTACTTGTCGATGTCATAGCCCGGCTGATCGTAGGCGTCACGATGCTTGATCAGCAGCCACTCTGTTCCCTTACTGCCTGGACGGCGTGCCTTCATGTGGATGAGTGCGAAGTCCCCTTTTAGCTTCTTGCCATCCAAGTGAAATTTTAGATCGCCCTTGCGCAGCATCTCGTGCGCATCGCCCTGCGGCTCCCACGTGCCCAAGTCCCATACCATCACTGTGCCCGCGCCGTAATTGCCGGCAGGAATGATGCCCTCGAAGTCGAAGTACGAAACCGGATGATCTTCCACTTGCATGGCCAGTCGCTTGTCGGCGGGATCGAGCGACGGCCCCTTGGGTACGGCCCACGATTTCAGAACGCCGTCCATTTCCAGGCGGAAGTCGTAATGCAGACGCGAAGCGCGGTGTTTCTGCACCACAAATCGGCGCTGCCCGCCCTTTGCTACCTTGGGCGGAGGCTCGGGAGTTTGCGTGAAGTCGCGCTTTCGCTTGTATTCCTCAAGACCCATGAGCAGTTAGATGAACATAGAACAGTGTGGTGCTGCAAGCTCCGGGTCAGCGGGGCTGGCAATTTGAACCTCGGCCCAATGTCGCGCGTTTGGCCAAAGACCCTGGATAGTTTTGCTACAGTGCAAATACCGCAACGGGCGCTTAACTCACACAAAGTAACTTAAACCGTGTTGATTCGGCTGCCCTTAGCCCGCAGAATTGGGCATTTTACCCCCAAAACACCCCAATTCTTTGCCCAAGTTTTGCCCAAGTTCCTCGGACAAAGCTAGACCTGTTGTTGCATCCCGCTGCCGATTCAACCACCCCGCCCAGGTGCACGCTCCCCGAACGCATACCGGTTTTTCTTCCTTGATCTGCACCATGGGGGCATCAGCCTGACGAGTTGCACCTGCTTGGAGGCAGTGAGCAGGGGTCAGTAAGGCTAATGTAGCCATTGAACGAAGGCAAGGGAAAGCGATCTTGGGTAGTGGGCTACTTTGAACTTTTGCCGAAAATAATCCTTCCAGTCCACATGTGACCGCCGTTCCATTTGCTTAAGCGATTTCCGCAGACGCATCTGAAGTAATCCTTGGCAGGCATAATCGTCTTTACCTTAGTCAAATTCCAAATCCTGCCGCAATCGCATGTGATCTCTCTGGATGTCATTCAGGCCGCTCTTTCCGCCCTCTGCGTCGTACTGCTCCCACAGGGCTCCCAGATGCCGTCGTTTTTCATCTCACGCCCTCAAAGGATAACGCTGAATGGTATGAGGAACGCATTAAGCTGTTGAGTGATCAGCAAATCCAAGCGCTCTTGTCGTTCTTCCGTTACCTTACGAAACATCACGCCAAGGACTTCAATATTGGAGTCAGGCGAACTCAGATCGACGTCGCTATCCGCGGTTTAGAAGCACACTTGAGGGAGCGAACTGAGTGATGGAGTACCCCCAAAGCTTGTTGCAGTTGGGGCTAATTAGCTCCTAAGGCGCTAAAACAGAATGGGGTTCCCGTGGTTATGATGAGAAGGCTCGAGGATAACCACGGGGACCCATTGGTTCCCCGTTTCGGTGATATCACATGCCAATTTTGCTGGTCTGTTGGGCGTCCTACATACGCGGGAGATTGTTGTTCGTTCGCCCCATTTCGGGACCTGCTTTGAAGCAGCGGAATCGCTTAAGCGTAGGTCACGTTTCGTACGTCGCGGATGCTTGCGCGTACCAGCAGTAAAGCCAATGTAGGATACCCTACAGAAGCATTGTGCTTTGGGAGAGCACTGTACAATTGTCCGAGTGGAGCGAATAAGCAGGGTTCCTGTTTCGCAGATCACGAGGTCTAGTTAACTCCCGCAGCTGGGATGGTTTCAGTTCTGGTCTATGGCACGCAAAAACCCCCAAGTCGTGGAGTCTGGCGGGCGGACGAATACCGATGGGAAACCAGTCAGCAACATAATACTTCTATCGATCTCCGATAGCGACTACAGCTCGCTTCGTCCTCATCTCGAATACGTCAGCTTGCCAAACCATCTAGTCCTTCACGAGGCGGGTGGAAAGCAAGAGTTTGCGTATTTCCCGAATCGAGGTTTGATTTCTCTTGTCGTCGTAATGAAAGACGGAAAAACGGCCGAAGCTGGCATAGTCGGAAACGAG
>JBEKXQ010000062.1:0-26478 GCA_049511915.1 Candidatus Korobacteraceae bacterium | reverse complement strand
CGCATGCCTCGACAATCTCCGCCGCTGGTATCTCCCGGTCAGGGTTTGCTTCGCAGTAGTCTGCAATGCGGAGCAGCTTGTCGAGCGAATTACTCAGCATTAGCCGAGCATCATTGAAAGACGTATTCCAGTAAAGCTCACGGAATTCCTGCTCGCCTCCAACCGGCATCTGTGCCCTGTGCAAATCCTGCATCGCATTGTCTGTGTCAGTTTTGATCTCGAAACGATGGTCAGGATCATTCATGATATCGTCAAAAGTCTGCCCATAGACAAGGCTTTCGGCAGCCATTCCAGCGGCTCGAATATCGACCAAAATCTTTGGAGCACCGTCGTGCGGGTCGAACGTGGTTGTAGACCCAGCAGACATATACTCTTCACCGGTGAACTGATCTCTTCGCGGTTGGCGCGATACACAGATACTCACAGCCCTCTCCGGGCGATACATGTGCGCGACTAAGAAGTGCCCGGCTTCGTGTACACAGGCTCGCTTCCGCTCCATGTTAGTTGTCCTCGCCCCGCCTGAAGAAGTTCATGCCAGATAACCCGCCTGCGTGGGAACAATTGTGGGAACGTTTAGCGTTAACTACGGCTCCAACCGCGATTATTTCTTAGGCGGATTCCCAGACTTGAACAACACCTTCGGCGTTCTATATTCGCGGCCTTTATGATCCCGCAGTATCAAACTTGTTTCCAGTCCCTCATCCGGCTTTCTGATTACGGGGTGAACAAATGTAGCGATGCGGCACGTCTGAGGTTCGCCCGGTGGAATAACGACATCGTCGATGATGCTTTGCAGCGGCTCGGTTCCTTTCACATAAGCCTCTCGAATGATAATCGTTTCATCGGTGCCGGACGAGGTGATTATGGCGTGCCCTTGAATTTGCATCATTGGCTTATCCCCGAACCTCCCAAGTGCCCACAGACAGACTAGTCGCTCCCACGACACATGCAGCACCGGACGTTTTCGGAGCGAGTTTATAAACGGTCGTGCCATGTAGACGCAGAACAGCAACAAGAGCAGAAATGCCCACAGCGGAACCGATGTCTTGAGGAACGGAAGAAGCGTCCTCAGTCGCGTCAAGCCAGCCAAGGATTCGCCTTTAATTAGCGCGGTCAGAACTAGGCCGGTAACAAGGGTACCGACATACTTCAAGAAGCCAAGACCTAGCTTCTTAATTTTTTCTGAGTTCACGCCGCCATTGTACCCAGTTTTCGGCAGAAGGGGGCCTCAGGCTAATGGAGGCAAAACAGGGTCGGCCCTCCGACAACTGTGGATAAGCTGACAAACTTTCGCTCTTTGTACCCCACGGAAACGACTGCACTTAGGCTGACAGAATCCGTTTTGACAGTTCAAAATCGACCTTCGGGCGATTGATTCGACAGCACTTAGAGGTTGACTTCTCTTCTCATAACCCAAAGGTCGTAGGTTCAAATCCTACCCCCGCAACCAAAAAGCTCCACAGATTCAATGGCTTAGACGTTCGATGCGTCTAGGCCATTTTGCCTTGTGGCTCCAAAACGCTCCAAAACGGATGGAGAAGTTGGAGCCAACATCCGGCCAAACTCAGAGGCGAGTTGCCGGTCATCAGCGCTGATGACATGCGAGTAGTGCATCATCATGCGAGTGTCACCGTGTCCCAGACGACCCAGACGCAAAGCAACCGGTGTACGAAGTCCGTCCATCACCGTCTCGTTGCCGTGCCTGAAACTGTGGAAGCCTGCCTGCTTCATTGCCAGTTTCTTGAGCAGCGGAACGAGATGGCGCTTCTGGACATCGTTCATGTTCCACGGCGTTCCGTTGCGCGTTGCGAACACGTATCCTTCTGGCTTGCGCTTGCTCTCCAGTCGCATTTGTAGCTCGGCTGAGATGGCAAACGTACGAGTACCGTTCACTGTTTTAGGGGATTGCGCTTTGCCTCCCCAAACGCTCCGGCGCACTTCGATGTAGCTGTTTTTCACATCATCCCATTGCAGGCCAGCTAATTCTCCAGCCCGAAGGCCAGTCTCAGCGGCCAGCCAGTACAACGTTTGATAAGGCTCCTCAGCCCTTCGGATGATGCGCCGCATTTGCTTTGCCGTGAAATATGGTTGCTCCTGCTTCTCAAGCAACGGCAGACGCAGGCCGTCGAACGGATCATGGGTGACATACCCCCATGCCTTCGCAGTGCCCCACATCGAGCGCAACGTCATCACGGCATTGCGTATTGTCTTCGGTGATGCTTTGCAGGTTGTTACGAACGTTTGCATCACGGCAGGTTGAATGTCCCGCAGGTTGAAACCGTCGAAGTACGCCAACTGATTTTTCAGTTGTGAGCGTGTAGTGCTCTGGGTCGATGGTTTCAGTTGTGTTAGCACTCGCGTTCTCCACTGCTCGGCAAACTCTGCAAAGGTAAGGGACACGGCAGGCCGATATTGAGGGTCACTCACCTCGGCCAGAACGCGCTCCAGTTCACGTTGTGCAAGGCGACGGGTAGGAAACTCTGCCTTTGTGCCGATGATGCGCTTCCGACGAACGCGGTACGGGGTCGCCATACCGGGTCGTAGTTAATCCTCTCGCCACTGAGCAACCCATTTCGGATTCCGTTTGCCTCGCAATTCGAGCGAGCCTTTCTGAAATCTTCTTCTCGACAACAGGCGTCCTCTTTCCGCCTGCTGATTCTGCAAGTCCTGTGCAGGGGATACCACTACGGCAGCCTGCATGTCAATTCTTCGGCACCTTGATGGATTCCAGGAGCCTTGCTGCTCGCTTGCTGTCTATGAGCGGTTTGAAGCTGCTGTTACTGCCTTCTGCCGACTGCTGCAAATTGTGCATTTTGTCTTTATGAGTTCAGTCCTATTCCTTTCCAGAATGAAAAGGCCGTGCTTTGCGCACGGCGTCGATTACAGCGTTTGAACTTCGAGAATGGCCCCGATAGGTCTCCTTTTTGCTCGTTTTGCTGGAACCAAGTCCCGCTTTCGGCTTAAGTATCTGTTGACTCACCCGAAAGCATCGCCCGAAAATTATCGTTGTGAGCGGCGGCACAGTTCCTGACAGCGACCGGTCGTAACACAACCGACTTCCTTTGGGGTTTCCCCGCGACAGTCGATATCTAATGTATAAGGGCGTCATCGACGACAAGATGCCCGGCGTACGGCCAAGAAACTCATCCGCTTCCGAGAAAAAGGAGTTTGCCCGACCGAAGGTTCATGCCGCTTCCCGCTCATAGTACTTCAGCGGAGCCAAATCCGTTCTCATCCAGCCACTGATAGAGGTGCTGTGGTCCGCAGAAATTGCATCGGCCAGCAACTGGGTACTGCCTCAGTTTGAGAGTTCTGGGCGTTGCACGGATGGCGAACGGCGTAAGATCAGGGCATGGAAAGCCAGAAGCTGTTCGACCAATTACAAGACCCTCATAAAAAGGCTCAGGACGCCATTGACCACGCCCGCGAGGTCAGGGAACGGAAGATCGCTGACGGTAAGAAACAAGGGTCAGGACTGCGCTTGATTGCCGATGGCAACCTGCAACGCTGCTCGGTCTGCGGGTATCCGTTCGAGGCAGGTGTGAAGCCGTCCATGAGCGTCGCCTTCTCGGATCACCTGCGGAAGTCCCACAAACCCGGCCAAACGACCTAAGACTTCAACCGGGCCGATCCGCGGGTCGTCCGGGAAACAACCGACTAGCTGGTCAATTACTTTCTGGGCAATCGAGTTGCCATGCCTATCGGAAAACCTTTAACCCATACCCCGTGATCTCCGTCACTGACAGCGATCTGCGGTTGCGTGATATTTGCATTTCGGTTGGTTAGGTTGGCCCGCAGCGAATTGTCCAGAGGGATGCAGCACATCAAGCCAAGCCCCGGGAATCCCTGCGGGCTTTTTGTCGGGCGCGCGGTAGTATTGTTCGGTTCGATCCCCAAGCCATAGCGCGCCAGCCTCTCGGACACCCTGGCCCGCATCCTGAACTCCTTCGAGGATGGCCGAAAGCAGATTCGCATCGCTTAGCAAAACGGATCCCGCTACACAAAGTAGCCGGATATTATTGTATGGGGGGTACGGCGTGCAGTGCCAACGTTCAACTCTTATGGCGAGGCGGTTCGCTGGGGACGCAGACCAAACTTGTCGCGACGTAGCGGAGATCGAGGAGGGACACGCAACATATCTGCCGCTGAAACTCGGACAGGATACCGCTGGGGACCAGAGCGTGCCCTGAAGGGTCTCCAAAATAGGTCACGGAACCGAACTGCACACGCGACGGAGATCTATTGAGTTGCCTAACCAACCGCAGGCCAAAGGGGATTCCCGCTTGGAGAACCCGCGTGGTTCGCGGGCGCCATGCACCTACATGTTCTTGATTACGTTTTGTGGCTGATATCTCCGTGCTTGCAAGCAGGCGTGGCGATCATCATGCGCTATCGCGGACTGGATCGGGAGTTCCCCTTCTTCTTCACGTACACCATCCTGCAAGTGGTATCGGAAGCTGTCCTCATCACCATGGAACGGCTCTCCTATAAAGTTTACTTTTACTCCTACTGGATCGACGCGGCCTTGTGCGTCCTGATTTCCTTCGCCTTGATGGACGAGTTGTTCAAATCTGCGTTTCGGCAATTCGAGGCTATATCCAAGCTTGGCGAGATCGTGTTCCGCTGGGCCGTGGTCGTGGTCTTACTCGCGGCGGCAGGGGACATCTTGGCCTCCCGTCATATACGGCAACCGGGACTTAGCGAGGGAATCCTGGTGGCTGACCGCAGTGCCCGCGCCATGCTTTGCGCGCTAGTCACCCTGCTGTTACTGGGCAGCCGTTACCTGGGTATTTCCCGGCGCGACCTGCGGTTCGGCATATCCTTGGGCTTCTCCATCTTTACTCTGACCAAGGTGATCCTGGATAGCGTTGCTTTACGCTGGCCCCCGCCCTACGTAGTGTTGGGACGGCTAAATAGCATAGTCTACATTTTCGCCTGTGTGATCTGGCTCGCGTATGTAGTCCTGGCAGCCCAGCGCCCGGCTTTTGAGGCAGGACCTTCCGCCAAATTCGATCCGGTTTTGCCGACTGGCGACACGTCACAGGCGACCACAGTGGAGTTGCTCAATGACGCGGTCGAGCGAGCGATGCGACGCTGGTCCGCCGCCAGCAAAGACTGAGTTCTTTGGATCTCGCCCAGAAGAAGGGACCGGATTCCACTCCGCGCGCCGGAAGGCGTGGTAGCTTGCAATGTTGGGTATATATTGTGGGGTTATTGAAAGCTAAAACGGAAATTCCGGTTCACATTGACGCGAACAGGGATTGCAGGGGCACAATGGCGGCCGTTTTCGGGGTCAAGGTCAAGAAGGAAATTCTGGCTCGAGCCCTGACACGGCTAACCCGAAGAATATGGCACCCATTCATCAGTCGTTCTTACACCCTGGCATTAGTTGTATTGATCAGTGGTTTCATCTCGACTGTTTTTGCATTTTTGGTGGTTCGCAGGCAGGAGCATCTCGTTGCCGAACAATGGTTTATTGGTGAAGCAGTGGGCGCGGTGGGCGCGGTTTCCGAAGGTCTCGACCAATCTGTTCAACTGGTTCGCTCCCTTGACGCTCACTTCAACGCGACAGACCGCGTTACCGCCGATGGCTTTCGCGCTTTCACGCAGCCGCTTCTCTCCCACTATCCCGGGGTCCAGGCGCTCGAGTGGATCCCGTTAGTCACGAACCACGCCCGCTCGATGTACGAGAAGGCCGCGCAACGGGACTTCCCTGGGTACCAGATTAGCGAACGTAAAGAACAGGGCATCATGAAACGCGCGGGCTCGCGCCCAGAGTACTTCCCGGTCTACTTTGTGGAACCGTACGCAACCAACGAAGCCGCGGTGGGATTCGATTTGGCATCCAATCCATCTCGGCGCGAAGCGCTTACTCGAGCCCGCGACGCCGGGAACATTGTTGCCACGGAGAGGATAATGCTGGTCCAGGAAAAAGCTGGCCAATATGGGTTTCTGTTGTTCGACCCCGTGTACCGCAAGGGGGCGAGCCTCGACACGCCCGTACAAAAGCACGCTAATCTGGTTGGGTTCGTCCTAGGTGTTTTCCGCATCCAGGACGTGGTGGAGACCGCGATTCACAACGACACGAGCGCGAGTGCAGCGTTGGATTTGAGTCTCTACGACGAATCCGCCGAGCAGGGAAAGGGGGTCCTTTACCGACATCTGGCACAGAGGCCGGGTCGGGAGGAAGAAAGCTCGAGCCGGGCAGGGGCAGGTTTGGTCTACACCGCCAAATTGGAAATCGCCGGGCGCACGTGGCTGCTTAAAGTCACACCCGGGCCGGGACAACAGGGTGCGAATATGAGACGAGCCTGGCTGGTGCTGCTGGGCGGCGTCACTATCACGCTGATCCTAGCGGCCTGTGCTCAAACCATCCGCCGACATTCGGAAGCACTGATCGCGGCCAATGAGGTTCTTGCGACAAGCGAAGGCCTGCGACGGAGGGCCCAGAAGATTGCTCATTTGGGAGCCTGGAATTGCAACCTCACAGAAAACCGGGTCACGTGCTCAGAGGAGGTGTGCGACATCTTCAACATAACCCCTGCAGAAGGCGACGGGACTTTGGACGCGTTGTTGAGCAGAATCCACCCGGAGGATAGAGAACGAGTGCTGGATGGCATTAGTAAGTCCGCGGCGGACAAGGCTTCCGCTGGGATCAACTGTCGCATCCTGCGACCGGACGGAACGGTGGCATTCATCTATATCCAGGTGGATGCAGCACACGAAAGAAATGGCGATCCACTAAACGTGTTCGGCACTATGCAGGACATCACAGAAAGCAAGAACACCGCACAGGTCCGGTACCTGGCGTACTACGATGCCCTCACGGGTTTGCCCAATCGGGCCCTTCTCCAGGACCGCATAACCCAGGTGCTGGCCATAGCCCGCCGGCACAGGGAAAAAGCCGCGTTATTGTTCCTTGATCTGGATCGCTTCAAGACCATCAATGATTCCCTGGGGCACTCGATTGGCGACCTTGTTCTGAAGGAGGTCGCGAGGCAACTGAACAGCTGCGCGCGCGAAGAGGACACGGTGGCCCGGTTGGGCGGCGACGAGTTCGTGGTCCTAATGACTTCCTTGACGGACATAGCCGACGTCGCCGTCGCCGCCAATCGTATCACGGAGGCGCTGCGCGTTGAGTCGTCCGTCCAGGGCCATTTGGTCAGGATTTCCTGCAGCCTCGGCATCAGCATCTTTCCGGACCATGGCACGGACAGCGAAACCCTGCTCAAGAGCGCGGATGCAGCCATGTACTGTGCCAAGGAGGCCGGACGGGACAATTTTCAGTTCTTCACCCAGGACATGAACGTTCAGGCTGTGGAGCGGCTGGCCCTGGAAAGCGGCTTGCGGCTGGCCCTCGAGAAGAAAGAGCTTTTCCTGGTGTATGAACCGCAGGTAGATCTCGCCACAGGAAACATCATCGGCGGGGAAGCGCTCCTCCGCTGGCGCCATCCTGAGTTGTGTCTTATCCTGCCCAACAAGTTCATACCGATAGCCGAAAATAGCGGTCTGATCATTTCCATCGGCCAATGGGTGCTCAGGACGGCTTGCGCCCAGGCACGGCAATGGCAGGACGAGGGCCTTCTCCCGCTGCCTGTCGCCGTGAATGTCTCCGCCGTGCAGTTCCGCCAAAGGGACTTTTCCGAACTTGTCGCAAGGGTGCTGCGCGAAACCGGCCTCGCTCCTCAATACCTCGAACTGGAGCTTACAGAAAGCGTGCTGCTCTCCAATGTAAACGCGACGCTTTCCGTGCTGCAGGAATTAAAAGAGATGGGGGTGAAACTGTCCATTGACGACTTCGGGACTGGATATTCCAGCCTCAGCTACTTGCGACAGCTTCCCGTTCACAAGCTGAAAATCGATCAGTCATTTGTGCAAAACATGACCGTGAATGCCCCGGACGCTGCCGTGGTAGCCGCAATCATCAGTATGGCAAGGAGCCTGCATCTGAAGGTCATTGCGGAAGGCGTGGAGAGGGAAGAGCAAATGCTCTTCCTGCGAGCCAACAACTGTGATGAAGTTCAAGGGTACTACTTTAGCCCGCCTCTAGCCGCCGCCGATTTTGCCAAGAAGGTGCGAAGCACGCTATCTCTGCGGTCCGATCCCAACAATGGAGGCTAGGCAGTAGTTGTCACTCAAGTGCAAGTGAGGAACACCAATTTACTAACGTTGAATGCATTAGCCTAGGACGACAGTGATGATTCGCTTTTACCCCAAGCATCCGAACTGTGAGTGCAGTTTACGAGTTGAGACTTTCGCTTGTCAGGTTCTTGCTTACCCACCAAACAGCTACCGTTGTTGCGGCTAAGTGGCTGAACGTACTCGTCCCGAAAGCATTGCAGCTCATATGCTTTCGATTCCCTGTCATTCATCAAAACATCGTACATCCGCAATATCAATGACCATGCGATCAGCTGGATTGGCGACGTCAGATAGGATTCTTGCCATGATCGTGCCCCAGTACCTCCTCGGCTGGCTTCGCACTGCCTTTTGTGCCCGCGAAGATCTCATCCTCGAAAACCTTGCTCTGCATCAGCAGCTGTTAGCTCTCCACGCCCAACGGCCTCGCCGGCTGACCGATGCGGCATGATTATCGTCGGTCCTCTGGTCCCGGTTTTCGACTGGAAAGAAGCGCTCGCTGGATGAGGCTGTCGCTGGAGCGTGCACATGTTTCTGCGGAGCACAGGGGTAGATTCACGCCCGGATATTCTCAGTCGGTGCCTCCCGCTCATTTAAGGACCGCTCATAGCGGTTGAAGACCACGCCATGCGAAGCGCTGCTGTCCAAGGAAAAGGGCCTCTTACACTGAAGACTGGGCGGGGCTTAGTTCTTGATGAGCCACAGCCTAGAATCCAGAATGTCTTAAATTGCCGGGTTACTGATCTAGTATTCGCCGGACGGTCGCAGCCAGGGTTTCAAGAGTAAAGGGCTTCTGGAGGTGCTGAATCGTGGGGCGTCTTTCGGTGGACGGCGGTTGTGGAGTGTCATTGTATCCAGACATGTTGATGATCTTAATAGTCGGCCAGATTTCCCGGATTCTGTCCGACAGCTCTTGCCCTCCCATCTTCGGCATGATCATGTCGGTGATGAGCAGGTCGATGGACCGTGGGGCGTCCGCTGCCAATTGGAGGGCCTCTGCGCCGTCCCCGGCTTCCACCATCTTGTAACCAAGCCTCCCGAGCTGGCCACTAATCAGCGATCGGACCTGTTCTTCGTCTTCCGCCACCAGAATATTTTCCGTGCCCTTCGGCAGTGCCAAGCGCTCCTTGACTTCCTCGAGGGAGACTCTTGACTCAGCCACCGGCAAGCAGATGTGAAATGTGGTTCCTGCGCCAAGGGTGCTTTCAATCTGTATCTCCCCACCGTTTTGGTTCACGATGCCGTAAACGGTGGACAATCCCAATCCCGTGCCCTTGCCGCGTTCTTTGGTAGTAAAGAAAGGCTCGAAGGCGCGGCTTATTGTCGACGCATCCATACCGCATCCCGAATCGGACACGGAAAGCCGCACGTAGGCTCCAGGGGAGAGATTGCCGAAGGCTCTACACGCCCTCTCATCCAGGTTGACACACCTGGTTTCGATGTGGAGCCTGCCTCCTTTCGGCATGGCGTCACGGGCATTGACCACCAGGTTCATGATTAGCTGTTCCAGTTGACCTTCACTGATCTTGACGCATGCGCCATTTGTGTCCATCCGCGCACCCAGGTCGATGTCTTCGCCCACCAGTGTCCGTACCATTTTCATGATTTCGTTCACGGCGCGATCCAGAGAACTGATTTGCGGATCGCTCGCATCTTTCCGGCTGAAATCCAGCAACCGCTGAGTGAGGCGGGCGGCCCTGCCCCCAGCCTCTTTGATCGCCCGCGCTCTTTTCGTAAGTTGGGGATCTGAGCCGCCGTCTTCCACAATCAGGTCCGAGTAGCCATTGATGATCTGCAACAGGTTGTTGAAATCATGCGCTACACCTCCTGCCAGCTGTCCGATGGCATCCATTTTTTGGGCGTGCAGAAACTGCTCCTGCAACGACTGGTACTGTTGCTCCGCCAGTTTGCGCCATGTAATGTCCTGCACCACCAGCACGGAGCCCACGATTTTGCCATCTTCCAACAAAGGAGCGCTGGAACAACAAACATCGAATGCAGTGCCGTCCTTGCGAAAGGCAACGTCCTCGTGACCATACAGAGTCTCGCCTGATGCGCAGGCCCGCGCTATGACACATTCTGATCTTGCCAGCGGAGTCCCATCCTTGCGCTTGTAATGACAGACGTCATGCAACACCTTGCCCTGCAGTTCGCCCAAGGCATAGCCAAAGATCCGCTCGGCTGCAGGATTCATGAAGGTGACGCGACCCCGAGCATCCATCGTGAACAAACAGTCCGGCGCCGCGGAGGTGATTGCCTGCATCAGCGAAAGCTGCTGGCTCAGTGCTTCCGCCGTTTGCTTGCGCTCGCTGACATCAACTACTGTGCCTTCGATGCATGCGGGCTCTCCACTTGCCCTTTCCAGAAGGCAGACGTTGTGCAAACCCCAGATAGCCGTGCCGTCCTTCCGCCTGAGCTGTACCTCGACATTGTTGATCGCTCCTCTCGTGGCCAGAGTCTCCAACAACACGTTTTCCTCCGCCGGGTCGTACAATATTTCTGCCGACGTCCGACCTAATAGCTCCGCTGCCGAGTCATATCCGAGCATGCGGACCAGCGCGGGGTTACAATCGAGCATCTTCCCGCCCGCCTCAGCCCGAAATACTCCTGCCAGGTTTCTCTCAAAGAGCAGTCGGTAGCGTTTGTCGGACTCTTCCCGTGCCTCGTCTGCCTCCTTGCGCGCGGTGATGTCCGAGAAAATGCCATCGGCGAATAGCACACCATCTACTCTGTGGGTTCGGACTGCACGGTCGTGCACCCAGATCCATCGGCCGTCTTTGTGTTCAACCCGGTATTCCTCGTCGAACGGCTGGCCTCGCAAGAAAAGCGCCTGCAAACCCTCGTTAACACGCCTCCGGTCCTGGGGATGAATTCGCTCCCACCCCAATCCTTTCCCGCTTTCGCAGATCTCCTTCGCGTTGAACCCAATAATGTCTTCTACATTGGGGCTGATGAAGACCGTTCGTCCTTCTTCCGTTGAGGTCCAGGCCACGTCCGGGAGGCTGGCCAGCAGCCTGCGCAGCCACTCCTCACGCGTGCGCGACTCTTGTTCCGACGCGGCCAGGGCGGCCGTGCGGCTGGCAATGACGTTTTCGAGGTTCTGGTTGACTTTCTCAAGCCGCCGCAGGATCGCATAGATCAAGCTGCTGGTGATAGCAACGTATACAAAGCCTTTGACGATACTCAAGTAAGTCAGGGCTGTTACAGTGAGCGAGAAGTGTCCGATGAGCTTGTCGGTGACAAAAATCCACACACAGGAAAAGGTAACGTACAGGCCAGCAAACCAAACTGGCCGCTTCAATTGCCGACGGTTTAGCCACGACTGAATGAGTAGCGGCATCCCAGTTCTCTTTCCTGTCCGCGATGGCTCTTTGGAAGAGGTTCCTGTGGCTCGGCTGGCGGACGAGCATTTCTCGAGCGGGTAACCTTAAAGCCGAAAAGCCTAGGGTCACTCGTTATGGCTTACGCGTTGCAGATGGCGGCAGAATGGCAGTACCGCAGCGGGCCTGTCAATTGGATTGTAGATAAATGGGCTGATCGTTCCCGTTCCGGGAACGGAAGAGGTACTGGCACTTTCGTAAATGGACGACCAAATGAACCTACCTTGAACGCCGCCACGCGGGTCTCAGCGATTCGGATAGTCGGGCTAGCCCTGGCTGCTGACCTTGAGTGCGTACCGTCCGCGGCCCCACGCGCGTGCACGAGCAGTTAGGTTGCAACGGAGCTAGGGTTGGGACTGTCGCGGCGGAAAATCCAAAAGCTGATCTCGAAATCCCGAATTACGGACCTACGCAACGGTGGCCAGTACGCCAGAGTGGTCTTTGGTCCGGACGGTAGCCTCTACGGTGCAGCTCCGTCATTGTTTTGGCCCAGAAAGGTGTACAGCGGACTCAGGACCCATGCGGAGTTCGTGTGCTTCAGCTTGACGACTATTCCGCAGCCTCTGCTAGTGCACTGACCGCCAGTGTACCCGCCATAGGATGTCGTTCCGTACAGGTTTCCGGCTTGATCCAACGTCACTCCGGCCCTGGGATAGGCTCCGTCGGCCCCGCCGGCAAAGTTGTACAGCACAGTGTAGGTTTGAGCTTGGGCCACAGCCGTCAGCCCAAGCAGGATGATTAACGCAATCCCAGCCTTCGTAATCTGCGAACCTAGTACACATAGTTGCTTCGTGCCCATGATGTCTACTCCTTACTCAAGTTCCAGTCGCTATGTCCAAATCCTCTAGGAAGCGGCCTAATACAAGACAATTCACGCCGCCTCAAACTGACGACCCATCACCGACAACTGACTACGGCGTGATTTCCCAAACCACGCCCTGGCCGTTTGTTCCGCCAGCCGACGCCGTGCCGTAGAGGTTGCCACTGGCATCGAGAGCGACTTGGCCATAGGGCTGGCCGCCGTCGGTGGCGCCCGTAAAGTCGTATAGAGATGTGTAGGACCAGCTACCGTTGGAATTCGTCAACTTGAAGACATTGCCATATCCGTAGGCACCATCGCCAAAGGTTGTGCCATAGAGGTTACCCGACGCGTCCATCGTCAGGACGGCATAAGAGCCGTCGGTACCAGAGAAGCTATGAAGCGTGGTCAGTACCCATCCGCCATCGGAAGGGGACAGTTCGTAAACCGTGCCTCCACCTCCCGCACCTTTACTCAGCGTGGTGCCGTAGAGATTGCCGGACTGATCAAAGACCAGGCCGCCGGCAGGATTGGCTCCGTCGCTACCGCCTTGAAAGGCATAGAGAATCTGTGACGACCACCCGGATCCTGATGGCGACAGTCGATAAACGATGCCGGCATAGTGCGGGCCAACCATTGCAGTGCCATAAAGGTCGCCCGTACCGTCCGAGATGACACCGGCATTGGGGTCGCCACCTTGCCTATACCCCACAGGGAATTGGTAAAGGGTGTTGTATGTCCAGCCGCCACTGGATGCCAGCAACTCGAAAATCTCGCCATCTCCCTGCGCACTATCCCAAGTGGTGCCATACACGTTTCCTGAGTGGTCGAAAAGGAGGTCCCCAAGCCATGGATTTCCTCCCAGGTTAAGGTTGAGTTGGAAGAAGTAAAGAACAGTTTCCGTCCACGGGCAGAGCGCCGTTTTGCAAGCTGTCGCGGGAGGCTTTAGATTGAAGACGGTACCGCAGCCCACTGCGAAACAATCGGAGTCAGCGGGCCCACCAAAGGCAGTCGTACCGTAGAGGGTGCCGTCCGGGCCAAAGATCACCCTGGCGAACGGAGAGGCTCCGTCGCCATACTGGCCCATAAATGTGTACAGCGGGTTCAAGACCCAGCCAGAGTTCGTGTGACCCAGCTTGAACACGGTACCGCAACCGTTCAGCCGCCCGACAGTGCACCGGCCACCGGTGTACCCGCCAGCTGATGTGGTTCCGTAGAGGTTTCCACCTTGATCCAACGTCACTCCGGCCCTGGGCGCGGCCCCATCCTGCCCGCCGGTGAACTCGTGGAGTACGGTGTAGGTTTGAGCTTGGGCCACAACCGACAGCCCAAGCAGGATGACTAACGCAATCGCGCTCTCTGCGATCCGTTCTGTCGATAATCTCTCGCAATGCATAACATCCACTCCTTCTGTCACAGTTCCGTGCAACATGGAACGTTCTGGAAGTTGACTCAAAGCCAGGTTGAAACCAGCTTCCGCTTTCCTCACGCGACCATCAAAACCCTCATTCATGACGCAGCGCGTCCAGTGGATTAAGGCCAACGGCCTTACGCGCGGGGATGTAACAAGCCGCCAACGCCACCAGCACCAGAAGAACCACTACACCGGCGAAGGTCAGAGGATCAGTCGTACTCACGCCGAACAATAGGCTGCGCATCACGCGCGTTAGGGCCAATGCAGCGATAATGCCCACCGACGTGCCCAGGATGATCAAGCGCATTCCCTGGCCAAGAATCAGCCGCAGGACATCCTGCGGCTTGGCGCCCAGCGCCCGGCGCAGTCCAATCTCATGCGTGCGCCCGGTAACCATGTACGCCATCACGCCATAGCTGCCAAGCATTGCCAGCAGCAAAGCGATTCCTGCAAGGATGCTGAGCAAGACCACGATCAGCTTGCGCGAGGCGAGGTCTTCATCCATGAACTCGGCGAGCGACCGCACGTCGTAAAGTGCCAGATTCGGGTCCAGCGAGTGCAACACGTCGCGCAGCATCGGCTCCAGCGAGGACTGTTCCGTGCCCGAGAGAACTGCGAGACTTCCGCGGCTGCTTGGATATTGCGTATAGGGAAGATAGGTTCCGGCCAGCGTTGGCCAGTCACCGCCGTGATATTGCACATGATGAACCACGCCGACGACGGTCCTCCACGGCCCAAAGCCATTCGGCGCCACTGGGGCTTCGATGGCCACACGTTTCCCAATGGCACTTTCGCCAGGCCAATATTCGCTGGCCAACAAGTCGTCGATAATGCAAACTGGTTCTGATTCTGCCTTGTCATCAGCGTTGAAGTAGCGGCCTCTCAGGATCTGGACGCCCATGGCCTCCAGAGCTCCCGGGGTCACGCTGGAGAATTCGGTGTAAGGCACATTCTCCGGCTCCGGCTTGGGACGTCCCTCGACCAGGAAATGGGACTCTGCCGCCCCAAGCAGCGGAAACTTGAATCCCACCGTCTTTACGCCTGGCAGTGCCGCGACTCTTTCCACCAATTGCTGCACCAGCAAACGTTTCTGCGAGTCGTCCCGATACTGCAGCGGGGGCAAGCTTAATGACGCAGTCAGAACACCATCGGCCCGGAAGCCCAGGTCTTGCTGCACCACATGCAAGAAGCTCTTGATGGTGAGCCCGGTAGCCACCAGCAGCACCAGCGATAACGCCAATTCGGCAGCAACCAAAAACCCGCGAACGCCGGCGCGCGACAGTCCCGAGGTCGAGATGCGGCCACTATCCATCAACGTCTGGTTGGGATCGATGCGATAAGCCGCCAGCGCTGGCATTGTCCCGAAGGCAATTCCGGCTAGAAGCGATATCACGAGCGTGAACAGCAGAACAGGCCGGTCGATGGAGATGTCCTCGGCGCGAGGGACGGTGGAGGAGGCAAGGTGGACCAGGGCCGCACTGGCGCTACCGGTCGAGCAATACGCAACAACGAGCCCAGCCGCGCCGCCCATAAGCGCCAACAGAACGCTCTCGCAGAGAAACTGGCGCGCCAGCCGCGCCGCTCCTGCCCCCAGGGCACAGCGGATGGCAATCTCCTGCCGCCTCACGATGACCAACGACGTCAGAAGATTGGCGACGTTGACGCATGTGATGAGAAGCACGAGGGCCACCGCGGCCATCAGAAGCAGCAAAGGCCGGCGCACATACTCAACCAACCCAGGCAGCAAGGGCATCATGTTGACGCTCACGCCGCTGTTGGTTTGCGGGTATTCCTGTGCGAGCTGGCGGGCAATCGCCCACATCTGCTCCCGCGCCTGCTCGAAGCTGACGCCCGGTTTGAGCCGCGCGTAGGCATACACTCCGTGGTGATCGTCGCGATGAGCAAAACCGGGCGCGTATTGCAGTCGCCCCAACGAAGTGAACGCATCGACCTCGGGCCATCCCAGGTGCCAATGACTGTTGGGGACGACACCAATGACGGTATAAAGCTCTCCGTCGAGATTCAGCCGCTGGCCCAGGACTCTGGGATCACGGTTAAATTCGCGTGCCCAGAAAGCCTCGCCCAGGACCACCACGGGCTCTGCTTCCACCTTGTCGTCTCGCGCCGTCAGCAGACGCCCGAGCAAGGGCTTCACGCTCAGCGTCGAGAAAAATCCGTCAGTTACCTGCCGCACATGCAGACGCTGCGCTTCGCCTATGCTGGTGAGGGTAACGTCCGCCGAGCGGTAGCCTCCGACGCTCTCGAACACCGTATTTCGGACGCGCCAGTCATTGAAGTCCGCCATGGAGATGTACATGAAGCGGATCTCTGGCGACCACTCCGACAGATAAACCAAGCGGTCGGAGTGTGGATACGGCAGCGGCCGCAAGAGCACGGCGTTGATGACGGAGAAGATGGCAGTATTGGCGCCAATACCGAGAGTGAGGGTGAGCAGCGCAACGGCGGTGAAGCCCCGATTTTTGCGCAGCGTTCGTAAGGCAAAGCGCAAGTCATAGCGTAGCTCTTCCAGCCATCGCCAACCCCATACATCATGGGTGACGTCCTCCACCAGGGCCACGTTGCCGAACTCGCGCAAAACTGCATCCTGCACTTCGTCCGGCGCCTCGCCCCGATCGACACGATCTTCCGCCGCCATGCGCAGATGGGACTGGATCTCTTCGTCCAGCTCGTCCTTACGGCGACTTCGCGATCGCCACAACCGCCGCAGATTCACAACTAACTCCGCTTGGGATCGGTTTGCATGATCGCTGCGATGGCATCGACCACCCGTTGCCAGCGATTCTGGTCCGACAACAACTGCTTCTTGCCGAGGGCGGTGATGCGGTAAGACTTGGCCCTCTGCTTGCTTTCGGTTTGCTTCCACTCCGCGCGCACCCAGCCTTGCCGTTCCAGACGATGCAGGGCCGGATACAGCGAGCCGGTCTCCACCTGCAGCACGTCGCCGGAGTTGATTCGGATGGCCTGGCTGATGCCGTATCCGTGCTGCGGGCCCCATTGCAGGGTGCGGAGAATGAGCATGTCGAGCGTTCCCTGCACCAGCTCAACGCGGTTCTTGTACGAGTCGTTCTGTGTCATAGCAGTAGACACTCTACTGCAAAGGCTGTAGATTGTCTACTTAATTCTTGGTGGGAACGAAAATCTAAACCAGCGGGGGGATTTGATAGCGGCCGCATCGGACGGTGGTTCCGGTCAAGCTGGCACTGTGTTCCAGTTGACGAATTCAGGAAGCAGCTGGCAATTCAACCTGCTCTACTCTCTCACGAATTCAGGAGGAAGCACGTGCGGGCCTTTTGGCACGTTACTCATGGACTCTGCGGGTAATCTTTACGGCACGACCAGATGCGACGGTGCTAATCAGCAGGGATCCGTATTCGAGTTGTCACCATCAGGAAGTGGATGGACGTACCGAACGCTCCACGACTTTAGCGGTCCCGATGGAAAAGGTCCCTGGGGCGACCTTGTGCCGGACAGCAATGGCAATCTCTATGGCACAACATCGTTAGGGGGACAATATGGTCTAGGTGTCATCTTTGAGATCACGCCGTAAGGTGTTGCCGAGTGCCCCATTCAAGGCCTTAGTTTGGGCACAAATATAGGACAGCCTGTAAATACGGTCTGTGTGCGTCCGTGGTGATCTGCGGACGGCCAACGATGCGATCCGCCGCATCCTGAATGAAGTTGTAGGCCGACTGTTTGCCGCGATCTCCCACGTAGTGTACAGAACGCATACCGATTCGGGAACGCTCCAAGATGAAAATCATTTCACAACGTCGCGCGCAGGTGAGATGGGTACTACAATGGTGCCGTTGTTGAGATCAAAACAGAAATCCTGGCGTAATGCCAGTTGTCCGCAGCCGGTTGTCACTTGTCAGTCGAATTCCGGAAAGTCCCACAATGTGGGATAAGAGTCTTTAACACGGTAAACGCGACTTGGTTCGCACAGGACAATTCACCATGAAGCGCTCAGAACTGACCAGCAATGGGATCGGCGGGATTGATCTGTGGATCACCGTCGCGGCAACCGCTATCGCAACTTTGTTGATCGTCGCCGCCACGCCAGCCCACGCCCAGACTTATACCGTCTTACACACCTTCAACGGATCAGATGGGGCATTTCCCTATGGCACCTTGACCATGGACCGCGCCGGAAATTTGTACGGCACGACCTATGGCGGCGGCAGCGGATGCAATGGTTACGGGTGCGGCACCGTTTTCAAACTTACGCACAAGAACTCCGGCTGGATCTTGACACCGCTGTATAAGTTCCAGGCTGGAGACGACGGGGAGTTTCCCACCGCCGGAGTCACCCTTGGCCCGGACGGTAGCCTTTACGGCACGACGAACGTCGGAGGAGGAGGGCCGTGCGCGCCTCCCACCGGTGGGCTGGGATGCGGTACGGTCTTCAACCTGAGGCCCCCAGCGACGGCGTGCAACACTGCGCTCTGCCCCTGGACGGAGACAGTGCTATATCGATTCACCGGTGGCAGCGATGGCGCTTATCCGGGCTACGGTAACCTCGTTTTCGATCAGGCGGGCAATGTTTACGGCACGACAGAAGGAGACGAGGACAAAAACGCGGCGGTCGTTTTCGAACTTGCGCATTCCAAATCCGGCTGGACAAAAAGCCTCGTCTACAGCTTCGGCACTGCCGCATTCGTTGGCAGCGGCGTGATCCTTGACACGGCCGTTAATCTCTATGGAACGACGGGGGACGGCGGCAGCGGCTACGGATCGGTTTACGAAATGACGCCTTCGGGCTCCGGATGGACCGAGTCGACTCTCTACACATTTCACAACAACGGCGACGGCTATGACCCTCTGGGAGGCGTGGCCTTTGATCAGAAAGGAAACCTCTACGGCACGACGTTCAACGACGGCGGCAGGGTTTTCGAGCTAAGACCCTCCAACGGCAGTTGGATATATTCCTCACTCCACTACTTCGGCGGATACGAGGGCTCTTACAGCGGCCCAACCCTGGACGCGGCTGGCAATGTCTATGGGACGCTGTCTGAGCCGGGTACTGCCTTCGAGCTTACGCGCTCCAACGGTTGGCTGGAAACCGACCTATCAAGCCTCCCTGTACTGCCTGTCGGGGGTGTGACCCTGGACGCAAATGGAAATATCTATGGCACAGCATCCCTCGGCGGGAGCGGTCACTGTGATGGGAACCAATGCGGCGTTGTCTTTGAGATCACCCCGTAGACGGCCTGTGAGGGAACAGAATCAGGCTGCGGAAGATTGTCGGGAGGTCCTGCCGAAAAGCGGGATTTCCCCCTTTAGACTAAGAACAATTGAGCGGCCTTGCAATTCACTTTTCCGCTACAGGTTGCGTATGACTACGGTCGCGCCGGCCGCCTGAGCGCGTACATGGTTCACTACGTGCGGGCGCCGAAGTCGCTTGCAACAACCCCCGTTTTCAATGGACGCGTGCACTGGAGACGTGAGGCACTGGGATAACCCTCCGGACTGCTGACAAGTCACCAAATTAGCGACTCTGGAATAGAACGGCAGAGTGCTAGACTGCACACATTTGGCGAGGTTTCCGCAATCGGAGAGGCGTTTCGCACTCCAGGACGATCACGAGCAGGTGCAGACCGCCCGCATTGACTACAACATCGGTCCGAACGACACGACCTGGTTTCGTTTTCAGGCGGACACCGGCCTGCAAGCCGCTTACACGGACCCGATCAACCCTTTATTCAATGCCTTTTCCCCGCAGCCGCTCTATTCGTTTGCGGCCGGATACACCCACGTCTTCTCGCAGAATCTGGTGAACTACTTCAATCCGGCGTTCTCCTGGTATGAGAGCCTGTTCGGGCCAAGTGACTTTCAGCAGACCCTACGGCCACCAAGCGGAGGAGCCTAAACGCAACTCAGGATTCAAGATCGGTCTGGCAACAGCTAAGGCTTGGAGAGCTCGTCATCGACTACACGACCAAGATTCCGCAATTCTTCATTGAGACCAAGCTCGGACGGCACAACCGAGTTTTCAATGATTGACTTGAGCGCGGGGTATAGGTGTGCGGATCTGAGCAAGTCGGGCTTCGAATACAGACTTGCCTCTGCCGGCAGCAAATAGGCCGGCACGCCGTCACTACCCAAGCTCAATTGGCGTAAGCAGGGCATTGCGCTCATCAACGATGTCGGAAACGATACGGACGAATTCGTCCAGAATGTAGGCATCTGCAGCGGCTGGAGCCTTACTCTTCGTCCAATTCAACGCTTCCTGCGACGTAACCGTCGATTGATCTCCTCTTTGGAGAAGGATTCGGGCGTAAAATCACCGACCCATGCATAAACGTCCTCATGCTCGGGGTGATTGACGTCCTGCAGTGCTGCCAGCATCTCAGCAAAGCCTTGCGGCCCTCCGCAATCTTCGGGCGGACAAGCTCGTTCTCCAGCCACGCACATCTGGTGAAAGGCTTCATCTCCGAGCAAGACTTCTTCCAGCAGAAGCTCGTGCTGCCAGCTGTCGCCGAAATCGTATTCGTACAATAGCCTCGCTCCTGCCGTGCAGATCAAATCGCCAAGTCTGGTCCGGCTCTCGTTCACAATTTTGGTGCCGGAGCCAAGTCGCACAGCAAGCTTCTTTCCGCTCGGGAAAACGAACTGGTGCAGGTGCGAGTTCTCCCATCCCATAACAATTTGCAAAGTGCGGTGGAGCTTACTGAGAGTGATATCCCGATCGATCAAAATGCGCCTCCAGACAGGGGGCCTTGTCTGAAGCAGCGTTATCTTCACGGCATACACTTCCATGGAACCGGCTAGCCGATCGCGGACTTCTTCATGTGTCTGCATCGATCTCGGCCAAGAACTTAGCATAAAAATGGATCGATTCCACCTTGTCTTCTCCCAGGCCGCGCAGTTCTTGCTCCCCGAGCCGTCCTTCGTGCAGGAGTTTCCCTAACACCAGCGTGAGTTGCGAGTATCGGTAGTCGTATTTGCGATCGATCTCCTTCCGACGTTGTGTCAGGTACAGCTCCAGCTCCCACAGGTCCGACGGTTGCTTGACTTCGGCGGCCATCTTTTTCGTCTGCTGGATTACTTCCTGCAATTCCTGGTGCAAGGCATGGTCGAAGGCTTTGCGGGCGATCGCCCGTTCCGACTTCGACCACCTCATTTCGCCTTCCTTCGGATAGCTGCCTGGGGCAGCAGAAGGAGCTGTAATCGTCATATTCAGACCCTCCGTGCGGGCATTCTAGCTCTTGCCGGGGTATTATTTCCAGCGACGTCGAAGCGGCGGGCCGAGAACTCGTTTCACGCGGTTTGGAGTCGATGTGGCCGCCCTTGCCGATCAGGTCCACAGCCGCCCAGTGGCCCTGCCGCATCTGCACGTCACCCAACCGCAAACCGACTAGCTCCGAGCGACGAAAGCCGCAGCTGAACAGCATAGCCAATTGCATAGTCTCGCTTAGCACGTAGGCCGTCGCCATAGGCGTGCTTCAGCACGTCCGAGCTCTGCTCGGCACTTAACCAGTTGCCGAAGCGAACTCCCAGTTGCTTGGCGCCTTTCACCCGGCTAATCCCAGCCGCCAGCTCTGGACTTAGCAAACCGGAATCAGCCGCTTCGTGTGCCAGCCGGCGCACCGCGGCCAGATGCTGGTTGATGGGTTGGCAGCCAGTCCTCGCGATTCCAGGTGCATGCGGTAACGTACGACCACGATGCGGTTGAAAGCCAGTCGAGGTTCCGAACAGTACCAAGTGGTGAATTGATCGATTGCGTACTCATAAACCCGGCGCGAGGCAGGCGAGCTGAAACTGTTGAGTACAGCCAGCTTACAATGATCCAGGTCTGGTATCCGGAGGACCCGGCGATGATAGTTCGGCTTGATTCTCTTTTTGCCCATGTCGACGGCCTCCCCATGCCGTACGACTGGAAGTACGGCAGACCGCATGGACTCGGCAAGTAGTTATTCTTTTAGGGCAGAGTGACGGGTTGTGAGCGCTATGTCCTGTTATCGCCAAGAATCGGTGGACAGCAACATGAAGTCACCTAAACTTACGTGCGTTGCTGCAATCCTGATGCTGGTGTTGTTGATGGGATTCACGGCGACCGCTCAACAAAACGCCCCGTGGAAAAGCAAGCTGTGCAAAGAGCACATAGGATCGTGCGGCATTCTTGTTACCTTCAATCCACCGATTGAAGATGTTCTCTCGGTGCCGAACGAAGTGACCGTGGACGTTCCATTGGAACTCGAGAAAGTAAGCAAAGTCGTCGTTAGTAGCTACCCTCTGGGAACGGGCGTGGCAGATATCCCCTCCGAAGGTTTTGCCGTCATGTATCGGTCTCAGAAAGTTGGCAATTACGCACGGTTCAGTGGCGAGATCAAGCAATGTACTGATCAAGGAAGTCTCGCCGTCGATGTTTTGTTCAAGGGGTTTGAGCGCTACCCGATGTCGGCGGGGGTCGGGGGTGCTGTCGAATGCGAGCAGAGCTGCACAACCGATAAGCAGTGCCCTTCCGGTCAACGTTGCGGATTTCCACTTGGCTGTGAAAGCAAAGGGAAATGCATCGTTCCCAGCGGTAAAACTTGGTGCAATCCAGGTGAGCACTGCGGTTGCGACGGTCGCCCAGTGGTTGTCTTTTGTGGGGCTGGCTCAAACACTGGGGAATACACATCGGCGCCTGCAACTGTAGCTCCCTGTCCATAGCTGGCCTGACATCGCCATAGCGCAAGTTACAGAGTCGGGTGTCTGGTGTCGGGGCGTAACTTGCGCAATGCCCTGTTGTCGGATGTAATCGAGGCCGCCGCCGCATGCCTCAATGTCTCACTCTCCCGTGATGCGAGTCACTGACGGCAGTTGGCGCAAGCGGTAACTTCAGGATGACAACCAGTCGGGGACCGGAGTCCTTTTCCCAACACACCCATGTCTCCTGACGAGTCTCAGCCCGTGACCCCACGGGCTGTACTTTTATTACCGGAATACGAGATCGTTACTTGCGCACCAGCGCGTTAGTCCTCGTCCGTTCGCGTTGGCGCCATCACGTGGAGTACGGGCAGCAGTCACTGACAAAGCGATGCCCGCAGGCGTGAAATTCGGGTGGATGCTTTTTCCCGATTCACGTCTGTCGTTCCCGTGCGGCCAGAGGTAAGAGTTCTGACCTTACTTCTCCCAGTGAAGTGCAACGGCTTTAAGGCGATCGATAAGCAGTTGCCCGCGATGCATAGGGATCAAAGTGCAGGTGTGTCTATGCAAGCCAATCTATCTTTCCTCCGTGCGAGAGTGTTGCAGTCCATTCGGTGCAAGACAGCCCATGCATCTACGTGCGGGCTTGTGTTTCTGCTGTCGCTCTTGCTGGCGTCATGCCTGTTGTGCGGCGGGACGGAAACAGCCGCACCGGCGTTAACTATTACCCCGGCACTCGGCCCCCCCACGACCAGCATGGCGATTTCAGGCAGCGGCTTCGACCCTTACGCTGCGGTGGACATTTACTTCGACGCGGCCGAGCTGGCCGTGGCGACTACGAACGGGGCTGGAGTCTTTGGCGCGGCATCTGTCCACGGGGGAATCCTGCTGCAGGTGCCAGCTTCTGCCATCCCGGGGTATCACTGGATTGCGGCCGTGGAGCGCTCCGGCCAGAAGCTGGTCCGGAAGTCATTTCTGGTAAGGACGGACTGGGCGCAGTTTCTTTTCTCGCCTGACCACAAGGGCCTGAATCCGTATGAGAACGTTTTGAGTCCAGGCACCGTGGGAAATCTTGGTCTGCGGTGGAGATACCAGACAGGCGATGTGGTTCAATCTTCTCCCGCAGTCGCTAATGGCGTGCTGTATTTCGGGTCGGGGGACAATAATCTTTACGCTTTAGATGGCACTACCGGAGCACTCCTGTGGAAGTACACCACCGGCAGCAGCGTCTATTCATCGCCCGCGGTGGCCAATGGTGTGGCGTACGTTGGGGGCTGGGACGGCAATCTGTACGCCGTGAATGCCACCACCGGGCAACTACTGTGGCAGTACAGCACGGACGGCGAAATCTATGCTTCCCCGGCGGTGGCCAATGGAGTAGTCTACTTCGGATCTTATGACGGTAACTTGTACGCCGTGAACGCCACTACGGGAGCACTCCTGTGGAAGCGCACAACCGAGGGCTACATTCTCTTGTCCGCGGCCGTCGCCGACGGTGTGGTGTACATCGGGTCCTATGACCCTGACGGTAACTTGTATGCGTTAAACGCGAGCACCGGAGAACTGCTTTGGCAGCGCAGGCTGGGCTTTGCTGTATATTCCTCGCCGACAGTGGCCAACGGCGTTGTGTACATTGCGTCCGATGACTTCAACCTGTACGCCTTGAACGCCAGCAGCGGAGCATACCTCTGGCAGTACGACACGTCGTCGTTCATCTATTCCTCACCGGCGGTGGCGAACGGGGTTGTGTACTTTGGTGGGACCAGTGATCAAACTATTTACGCCCTGAACGCTGGTACGGGAGCACTGTTGTGGAACTACAGAACGGGATACGCTATATATTCCTCACCTGCCGTCGCCAATGGTGTCGTGTATGTCGGATCCGCTGACCAAAACTTGTACGCCTTGAACGCCACTACGGGAGCATTCCTGTGGAAGTATACGACCGGGGGTGCTATTCTTTCGTCCCCCGCGGTAGCAAACGGCATAGTGTACGTCGGGTCCAACGACGGGAATCTCTACGTTTTTGATCTGACTGGCGGACGGTTGTCTAAGAGCTTCAGCCCGCTACCCTAACCGGCGATTTTACGATGAGCCAAACGAAGTAAATGTTTATAACGTATGGTCCGCTGCCTGGCCGCGAGAGAGAAGCTGGAGCGACATACAGTCTGCGTAAATGTATCCGGCCTCCAGTTGGAGATTGATCTCCGGGCCATAATGATCATCCGCGCAGCAATCGGCGAAGAGTCCGGGTCGATCGTCGGCAAAACGAATACTGGCTTATTCCTGCTGATCTCGGATAGTTGTTGAAAATCGCCTCTCTGACAATGTCGGCGTTGTCAAGAGCGTAGTCGAGGCCCGCGGCACGCTCCAGCATAGGAATCGCTTCCTTGTTGGGGCCGGGATCATTTGGCAGCGCGAGACTCCGCAAGTAGAGATCGTAAGCCTCTTCGTTCTTGGGGCGGGTACTGGTTTCGGCCGATTCGCTGCTCACGCCGAGCGCCGGAAGCAGTCCTTGCCGAACCGTTGCGGTGATCCGGCTGCGCATGGCAATCATGTCGGGAGCCGCGACGTTGAGCGTGTCCCGCCAGAGGGTACGGTTGTTCTCAACGTCGATGGCCTCCAGCGTGATCTCGAGCTGATCGCCTTCCTTTATGTAATGCCCGGTGACGATGTCGGTGACTTTCATCTCGCGGCCGACCTGCTGCACGTCGAGTCCAGCCGCGGTGTACTTGCTGGTGGTGGCGAATGGGCGGATGGACAAAGAGCGCACGTAGCTGAGCGCAGTGGCGATTTCGTCGGGCAGGGCGAGCCGCAGGAAGTCCGCGTCCTTGTCGGAGCCCATATTCTGGAAGGGAAGAACCGCGACTGTGGTCGGATTGGCTAAACCCGCCACAGGAACAGCCTGTCGTTTTGACTGCCAGAAGAAAACGGCCAACGCCACCACGATGACGGCGGCGATGGCTCCAACGATCATGGCGTAGTGACGGCTCCTAGTGACGGGCGCAATCCCGCTGCCGCTCGGCATAGCGTCGTGTTGGCTGGTATTCTTAGGCTCCGCTGAAGCGCCTGATTCTTCGCTCCCACTCGCGACCGGGGCAGTGAATCGCCCGCTGTCGGTGTCCCGCTTCAGCCGCTGCAGATCGCTTCGCATATCCGAGGCATGCTGGTAGCGAAGGTTGCGGTCTTTTTCCAACGCCTTGTCAATGATCCGTTCCAAATCGGCGGGTACGTCCTGATTCAACCGCACCACAGCCACCGGGGCACGATTCACGATCGCTTCACAGATCATGGCCGAACTCGAGCCGTCGAAGGGCGTTTTGCCGGTCGCCATTTCGTACAAGACTGCGCCGAAGGAAAACAGGTCGGTGCGAGCGTCCACATCCTTCGCGCGTACCTGCTCCGGCGACATGTAGGCCACGGTGCCCAGCATCGCTCCCGGACTGGTTAGGTGCTGTGCGTCCGAGTCGGCGACTCGCGTTTCCGATTCGGTGCCGGTTGATGCGGCCTTACCGGTCACCTTGGCCAGACCGAAGTCGAGAATCTTGGCGTGTCCCCGCCGCGTGACGAAGATGTTCGCCGGCTTGATATCGCGATGCACGATGCCTTCGCCGTGGGCCGCATCCAGAGCGTCGGCAATTTCCGTTCCCAGGTCCAGCAGACATTCGGTTTCTAGTGGCTGCCCGGCGATGCGGTGCTTCAACGTCATGCCATCGAGGAACTCCATCGCGATGAAGGCGCGACCGTCCTCTTCGCCGATATCATAGATAGTGCAGATGTTGGGATGGTTGAGCGCCGAAGCGGCGCGGGCTTCGCGGCGAAAGCGCTCCAGCGCCTGCGTATCGCGGGCTACGTCATCGGGAAGAAATTTAAGGGCGACGAAGCGGCCTAGCCGCGTGTCCTCGGCTTTGTAGACGACGCCCATGCCACCGCCGCCCAGCTTCGTTAGGATGCGGTAGTGGGAGATCGTGGTGTCGATCATGGCTTACGGCGCTGCAAGGAATGCTTGATGATAGGGCGCTGGCCAGTGGCAGTCAATTTGTTCTGAGCCAATCCGATTGGCAGGTTGGTCAACCATACTTGGCAGAAACCGGCAT
>JBEKXQ010000061.1:0-29262 GCA_049511915.1 Candidatus Korobacteraceae bacterium | reverse complement strand
TCCCGCCTGGAAAGCTGAACCCGGAGTGCTTTGCCTCTACCCATGCCATAGCTATAAAGCCTGACACCATGGCACGCCAAGTGTATATCTTGATTACCTATCTATCCGGTCACAGCACTAGTGCTCTGCGCACGCGGCTTTTCAGAAGAGAAACAACAGACGTCCGGCTTTGTGACCCTTTTATGCTGATGCCGCGGCCGTGAGCGGGGCGCGGAGTGGGGTAGCCCCGGAGCGTTCTATCAGCATCTGGTGAACCGCCCTGCGAATTTGTTCGTAGGCTGGCCGGCGGTAGCTCCATCGCTCGTCCGGTTCCGGTGGATTCACTACCATCGTCGCATTGGCCTCGAACAGCAGAACTTCGCCCTTCGCGTTCAAGCCGAAGTCAATTCCGGCGTAGTCCAGAGCGAGGGTGGACTGAATTCTTTTTAGCGCATTCATCGCGAGCGGGCCGAGCACTCCGGGCATGTCTTCCAGGAACGCCGCGTCCTCGGCACGATGTTGCGAATTGCCGGCCATCTCGGCCGTGAAGTAGTGGATCTTCCAATGGCTGGAGATCGCAACATGCAGGGGATAGATCTGGTCGTCGACGAGCATGACGCGGTACTTCCGCGTCTTGCCGTCGGCTCCCCGCGCATCCAGATATTGCATAACGATTAGTTCGTGACCAGGAATCCCGGCCAACGCCGTCGGCAGACTCTCAAAGTTGTCGACGCGCAGAAAATGCAACCCGGTATGAAAGCCGGGCGCCCGCAGAAGAAGAGGAAAGCCGAAGCCGAGGTCAGCCAATGTCGTTGCGGCACCGGAACCGCATAGGCGCTCGCGCGGCAGTGTGACGGTAATTGGCGTGACTACGCCCGGCAACGCAGACAGCCGGTTTGCGTTGTTACTCCGGGTGGTGGCCAACACCGCCGCAGGAGAATTCAAAACTGGCGCGGGGGTGAGAGTGAGCAGGGACTGGGCAGCATTCAGCGCGCCAGCCGACATCTCTGCATCGCCAATGCCGTTCACCACCAGTCGGTGCGCCGGCAAGGGAGTGTTCGCATCGTAGAATTCCGGAAGCACAACGAAGGTGTGGAAGACCTGATCGTGCAAGAATTTTTGCAAATGTACATTGCCGCCCGTGGTGGAACTCAGCATCAGCACCGGCACAGGCGAGTGTCGCCCGCGATAGGGCAAGGGGATTATGTAGCGCTTCTGGAACGCCTGGCGACGGTGCCACGCAGCCTTTTCGCTTTCTCCCAAATGCCCCAGCACGTAGGACAATCCTTCATGCGCCTTTTCGAAGTCCGCCTTCAGCCGCAAGGCATGTTCGAAGTGGTCGCGGGCTTCACGCATGAGTTGCTGCGCTTCCGCGGTCCTCTCCTGGGCCTCCAGCATCTCGCTCTCTTCAAACAGGCTCATGCCCAGGTTGATGCGGCTGGGAAGATCGCTGGGATGCCGTGCGACGGCTTCTTTGTAGGCGAGTCGCGCCGCGCTGCGATGCCCGGTAGCGACCAGCGACCTGCCCAGATTGTTCAAGGCCGCCACGTGATATGGCTGCCGTTCCAGCGCTTGCAGCACTTTGATGTAATCGTTTCGGGCATCGACCGGGCGGCCCAGCTCCAGGAGCAGGAACGCTCGCCGAAAGCGAAGATCAACCGAATCGGGATGGAACTGCAATCGCCCCTCCAGTTGCCGCAACTCCGCTTCCCACCTGATCCGCGGTGTAACGTCCGCGGCGATGTCCTTAACCACATGGACTTGAGCCGCACGGAATTGAGGGTCGCGGTTCGTCAACTTCCGGCCCAGAGCTAGCGTCGCTTCTACCAGCGTGTCAATTTCGCTCTGACTGGTGCGGTGATTCACAATGGCTGCCCGGATCGCCAAGCGGCCGTCGATGATGGTGGTGGAAGGCGCTACAAGTCCTGACTCTTGCAGCTCGACGACAATCCTGCCATTCACGTGATCGGTATCGTCCGCCCGGTAGCGAAAGCAAACGATGTTCAGTTCAACCGGCGCTAGCAGGTCCAACTCCGACGCGCTGGTGATCCGCTGTTCCAGGTAGCGAGCCAGAGCGCAGCTCCGCGAAATAACTGCGCCCAACGCTTCGGTTCCATAAACCTTCAGCGTGAACCACGTCTTCAACGCGCGGAAGCCACGCGAAAGATCGGGACCGTAATCGCAAGGCCAGGGCGATCCGGCGGCCAGCCCGCGGGTTTCGCGTCGTAAATATGATGCCGAAGCGGCAAACGCATTCCGCTGCAGAGCGCCATCGCGAACCAGCAGAAAACCAGCGTCGTAAGGAACTTGGCCCCATTTGTGAAAATCGAAGGCCAGCGAATCGGTCCGCTCGATGCCGCGCAGCTTGGGCGCGAGATCGGGAGCCAGCACGGCCAGCGCGCCATAAGCGCCGTCAATGTGAAACCACAACTTCTCGCGGTGGGCGATATCGGCGAGGCCGGCAAGGTCGTCAATCGCGCCGGTGTCCACGGTTCCCGCTGTCCCCACAAGTAAGAAAGGATGCAAACCCGCTTCGCGGTCCTTCTTGATTTGATTTTGCAGCGCAATCAGGTTGATGCGGTGGCGGCTGTCAGTGGGAACATGCCGGAGCGCGTCCCTGCCAATGCCGCAAAGATCCATAGCCTTGCCAACACAGCCGTGGACTGCCGTCGAGGCGTAGGCCATCAGGCGCTTCGCTTTTGCATGTGCAGCCACGCCATCGCGGCGCACCTCGCAGCCAAGTTCGGCATCGCGAGCCACTACCACAGCGATGAAATTCGCCATCGACGTCCCGGTGACAAACAGTCCGGCAGCAGTCTCGGGAAAGCCAAAGATCGATTGCATCCAGCGCGCGACCTGACGCTCGACCTCGATGGGAACCTGATCGCGGCCACCGAGATTGGCGTTCATCCCCGCCGCCAGCATCTCCGCAAGCATGCCAACCGGAGTGCCCCCGCCGTGGACCCAGCCCATGAAACCGGGATGAACATTGCCCGCCGCGAACGGCAGGATGTACTGCAGGAACTCCTGATGGACTTCCTCGAGTGCAGTGGCGTTGACTGGTACAGCGCTGCGAAATCGCTGCCGTACTTCGTTCGGGATCGGCTGCCAAACGGGACGCTCCCGTATGTCTTTCGTAATCCAGAATGTCGTCAAGCATCCGATGAGCCTGGGTCCGAAACCCCTCCCAATCAGTGGGGTCTAGCGTCTGCACTTCCCGGCCACAAAGGCCCGGTCCCATCTTGTCGGGTTCGCCCGGCAGAATGTGGAGCATCGGGTTTTCTTGAACGCACATTCTTAACGCACGGCTGCGACTTGCTCTCTTTTGCTCATGCAATCCGGCGGCCACGCCGCCCTACCAGAAATTGAGCTGCATTAGAATCTCTAACAATTAAGCAAGGGCCCGGCCCTCCCGCGTCATTTTTCGTGGAAAGGGTTAAGATGAATCTCCCCAGGAGCTTGCCAATGCGCCCTCAACCTTCATCGTCTCTCTCCCGCAGATCATTTCTGCAAGCGACCACTGCCGCCTCGGCGGCGCTCGCCTTGCGCATCGTGACCGAGCCCATGCTCGCCTATGCCGCGCTGCCCGATCATCCCCCGCGACATCCCAAGGATGCCGTGCTCATCAACGCCAACGAGAACCCGCTCGGTCCGTGCGTCGCGGCCCGCGAGGCGATCGCTACGGTCACTCCGCAGAGCGGACGTTATCTGATGGAATCGGCTGACGAATTCACCGCGCTATTTGCCCAGAGTGTCGGAGTCAAGGACGAGCAAGTCGCCATCTACGCGGGATCGACTGAGCCGTTGACCTTCACGGTGCGGGCGTTCTGTTCGCCGCACGCCAGCTACGTGACCGCCGATCCCGGCTTCGAAGGCGGTCTCTTTGCCGCCTCAAAGGCGGGTGCGCGCGTGGTTAAGGTACCGCTCACCAAGACCTACGCCCACGATGTGAAGGCCATGCTGGCCGCCGCTCCCGATGCCGGCGTGTTCTACATTTGCCAGCCGAACAATCCCACCGGAACGCTGACCAGCCCCTCCGATATCGAGTACCTGGTGGAGAACAAGCCGAAGAGCTCGATCGTGCTGGTGGACGAAGCTTACATTCACTTCAGCGATGCGCCGTCGGCCATCGAGCTGGTGAAGGCCGGGAAAGATGTCATCGTGCTGCGCACCTTCTCCAAGATTTACGGGATGGCGGGGCTGCGCTGCGGCTTTGCGATTGCCAGGGGGGAGCTGCTGGACAAACTCCATGATTATGGCGGCTACAATTTTATGCCTGTGACTGCGGTAGCAGCCGCGTCGGCCAGCCTGAAGGATCCGCAACTGGTAGCGGAACGCAAGCGGACCAACGAGCAGGTTCGCGCCGCAACCTTCCAGTGGCTCGACAGCAACGGATATTCGTACATTCCCTCGGTGGCGAACTTCTTCCTCCTGGATACCAAACGCCCCGCGAAGGAGGTCATCACCGCCATGGCGCAGCAGAATGTCATCATCGGGCGAGTGTGGCCGGCGATGCCAACCTATTCGCGCATCACGGTGGGAACCAGCGCCGAGATGGAGCAATTCCAGGCGGCATGGACGAAGGTAATGAAAGGCTGATAGTGAGCGGCGTCCCACTCATTCGAAAACCGCGAATGAATGGGGCACACTCGCCATGCGATGGTTGGCCAGCGACAAATTTTATGGTTATACTTCTGGTATGAAAACCGCGGTTTCTATTCCCGACGAGGTCTTTGAGGGTGCGGAGCGTCTGGCACGTCGGACCAGGCGATCGCGCAGTCGAGTTTTCAGCGACGCCCTGCGGGAATACCTTTCGCGCCATTCGCCTGAGGAGGTAACGGAGGCCGTGAACCGGGCTTGCATGGAGATCGACGAGGCGCAAGATCCGTTTACCGCAACGGCTGCTCAGCACGTCCTGGCGCGAAGCCAGTGGTGATTTCACAGGGCGAAATCTGGTGGGCAGAACTGCCTGCGCCACGGAAATCAGCTCCGGGATTTCGTCGCCCCGTCGTCATCGCACAGTCCGAAGCCTTCAATCGCAGCCGGATAGCAAGCGTCGTCTGTGTGCCGCTGACCAGCAATCTGAAATGGGCCCTGATGCCCGGCAACGTTCATCTCTCCGCACGTTTGACCGGACTACCAAGAAACTCCGTCGCCAACGTCTCCCAGATCGTTACGATTGACAAGAGCCTGCTGAGCGAGCGCATCGGCAAATTGCCCGGCGCAAAGCTGGAACTGATTTTTTCGGGAATTGAGATCGTGCTGGCGAGGAAAGAATAGGCAAGAAAACAACGGATTAGTCGCTAAACAGTTCTCGCTCCATATCGGCGCGAGACATTTCCAGGTAAGCGCACACTTCCTTCAGAATGCCGGCCAGAGTCCCAACCTTCAGGTTCTTGTGCGCAGGAATTGCAATATGATGCTCGGCACCACGGATACTGGAGGTTAGACGAAGATGGCTGCCGGTTTGGCGGGTGATCTCGTATCCATATCTGCGGAGAAGCTTCGCGAGTTCAGAGCCGCCGAGGTCGCGCGGCATTTTCAAGCGACAATTACCTCGTCATGAACAAAGTGAAGCCGGATTACCGCCGGAATCGCATCGGCTTCGAAGTAGCACCGCACGGCATCGCGCACCATCGCACGCAATTCCTCGGTCGATTCTGCTTGCGTGAAGATAGGATGGCCGAGCGCATGGGCCTCGTAACCGCCCTCCGGCGATTCCTCGACCGCGAAGATGATTTCTGCATCCTTCATGGTGGTTGATTATAGCAAGCTCGGATTACCAGAACCGACGTTGAAAATCAGCGGACGCCGAAACCGGTTATCAGGATCCGTCCGGCGAGCAATTGTGCTCAGATTAAGTAGTCACGGGCCCCGTACCATAGTCTCTGATCAACGCAATGAAGGAGAATGAATGAACTTTAAGAGACTACTTGCTGTCGTTCTGGGGTCGCTCGTTGTGCTCGCCCTGTCCCTGCCGGTAATGGCACAGAGCACCACCCAATCCAGCACCACGACGACGCAGAATCAACCTGCCGCCCAGACGCAGAGCACTACCACAACTTCGCAGGACGAGACGGCTGCGCCGGCCACTCAGACTACCAATACCAAGACCAAGTACAAGCACAACAAGGTGAAGCAGACCGACACCACCACCACGACCACGCCGCCGGGCGACCAGATGAACCGGACCGACTCAACCACCACCACAACTACACCGCCGCCTCAGCAGGTGCAGAGCAATACCACCACGACGACTACCACACCGCGGTAATAACTGGTAATCGGTCAGGATGTTTGAAGGGGGCTAATTCAGCTTTCGATTGGCGAATAAGACGCAACAAACAATGGTAGCGATGCCAAGGGAAATCCCCGCCCAAGCAAACCGGCTTGGACGGGGCACCCTCGAGTTGGTTGGCTGGGCCACCCGCCGCCCTGCGTGGTTTTCGTGGTTATGCGCCTTTGCCTTTCGCTTCGGGCTTCCGCAGCATGATGTCTTCGTGTCCGTATCCGGTATAAACGCCCATTAGCCCTTCTTTTGCGTAGACAGATGGTTGGTGCATGACCGCAACCTGCTTGAAGGGCGGTTGATCCCACGTTGTCTTGGTCGGATGGTGTGCCCCCAGGATCGCCGGTCCGGTTGCGGCGAAGGACGGTGTCTTGCTCAGTCGGGCGCCCGGTGCGAGCCGAGTAAACGTTGCACCGTTCAAGTCCGACTTCTGGTCAATTAGATACTTCAGCATGTCATCGTTGGAAACGGGAACTGCATCTTCCTTAGCTGGCGGCAGAGACGAGACCAGCATCATGGTCCCAGTCAGCGACACTTCTACGTTCCAGAACCCGCCCTGCCCCTGGCGTTGGCGTAGGGCTGACATTACCCCGATCGCACCCAGATAACCCGTGCCGAAATCGCAGGGCAGAGCGCCGATAAGATGATTCTGTCCCCGGCCTTCCGAGGCCAACTCAACCGCCCCGCAGGTGGTTTGCGCCAATGGCTCCCAGCCTTTGCGATTGGCCCATGGCCCGGTGGTTCCGTACGCAGACTCGTGAACCAGCACCAGATTCGGATTGAGGGCTTTCAGAGCCTCGAGCGAGAAGCCGAGCCGCTCCAACGCCGGGTAGTGGTAGCCCCAGACCAGCACATCCGCACTCTTAATGAGATCAGTCAAGCGGCTCTTGCCCTGCGGAGATTTGAAATTCACGAAGATCTGCTTCTTGCCATAACTCTCCCCAAAGATGGCGGGGTAGAGGAAATCAAACATAGGGTTTCTGATTGAGATCACGTCGGCGCCCTGTTCCGCAAGTACACGGGTCAACCATGGTCCGGCTAGTCTAGAACGTGCGTGATGTCGATAACGCGTACACCTTCCAAGGGCCGCCACTTGGCCTCAGGTAGGATGCGTTGTTTCGCATCGCCATCTCGCCCGACGGAGATGACGGGCCTGGCACCCACGGCTTTCCCCTGAGGATGCTCCAGCCACTCGGCGTAGCTGTGTCTCGGGGCAACGCACAATCCCAGCTTTTCGAAGTCCTGCTCAATTTCCGCTGCGGTACGTTTGCTGACCCCGGCCGCGAGTGCGTCCATGTTGTTGGCCGCGTCAAAGTAGTTCAGGATGCCGTTGCGCAGATGGGAATAAGCGCCGTTGAAGCACATCCATTTCCCATCTTTTGTTTCATAGAAGCTGTTAACAGGAACCTCGATTTCACCGCCTAAGACAATCACGCCGTTCAGATAGTGATACAGCGGATCGTTGAAAAGCAGCGTCGCATGACGCCTGTCCACTGTGATGTCTTGCCCCTGCATTCCGCGGCTCATGCCAACCTCGGCCACACTGGCGCCAAAAGCACCGAACAGGCCGGCGGCGAAGTCTGCGACCCTGACTGGGTCCTGCAGATAAGTCGGTGTCTGCTCGACCGTGATCTGATCGAATGGAGTCTTGAGCGCCGCCGCAGCGGCAATGTCGTCGTACGTCTTTTGCTGGTTTGCGCTCACGGTCTCTCCTTGTACTCTGATGCAGGCGTATAAGCGTTCCCTAGTCGGTCACTTTCGGCCAATAGTTCGGCGGCACTGTAGACATGTCAAAGAGGGCCGAACCTTTTGCAACTTTCTGTGGGTTATCTGCCGCCATGATGAAGATGTTCCAAAAGGGCGTCGCATGGCTGGAACCGTCCTTAAGAACAAAGCGTAGGTGGCCGCCGAACATAACGACACCCTCGCCTTGCCAGACCTGTTCGATACCGTGGTGGTATTCAGCAAACTGGACGTCGAATCCGCCGACATTGTTAATGATTTGATCGGCGCCCTTGAAGGTGTAGTGTCCGAATTCAAAGGCGACATCGTCCGCCAAATACTTGCGAGCGCCCGGGAAGTCCTTCTTATCAATGCACGCGAACATGCCTCCCAGCCACGTCGGGACAGACTCGAGCTTGTTCAATTGGTTCTGTGACATATTGTTCCTTTCTTAGTTGACCTGGGCAGCCCAAAGGAGTTGCCCCGTCTGTCATTTCTCGCCCATGAGACTCTTCAATGTTGCGTACGCCTGACGATATTCGAGCTCGGCGCGAAACATGTCCGCTTCCATTGTTGCCCGGGCCGATTCAACTTCCGGATTATCCGGCTGATAGCTCGCCTCAACCACTCGAGACGCCGCCACCATGCGGCGCGCCAATTGACTGAGTTTGCGCGAGCGTTCCAGCTCGATATAGCTGCTCTTGACCAGCCCCGCAGCTTTGGCCTTGGTCAATTGCACCCCCAGGTCTGCCGCTTCCGACTGTGCCTTGCGCTCCTTCACGCCGTGCTCGCGCTTGCCGAAATCAAAGACGGTGTAGGTGGCGACGAAGCCCAGATAGGTGTATTCCCCGGGCAGAACGACGTTGACTAAGTTTTGATTTGTGGCACCACCGAAGATTGCGGCGACCGGAAAATACTCCGCTTTTGCCAGCACTAAGCCGGCATGCGCCTTTATCGCGGTTTGCTCTGCCTCCACCACGTCGGGATTCGCCGCCGCTTTGTCGGTAGCTTCTTGCAGCGAAACGTCTTCAACCAGAGGTTCGGGCGGTACGAGCTCCAGTCTTGTTTCCTCCGGCAAGCCAATCATTTCGTCGAGGGACGCGGTCAGCTCCTTCACCTTGCTGGCTGCGAGCACGACTGCCTTTTCGGCGCCGATCATGTCCGTCTCTTCTTCCGTCGAGACCCTCGGCGCCCCCGAACTGGCCGTCAGCCATTTGGGTTGGATCTTCTTTGCGTCCGCTTCCGCGCTGGTAAGTTCCCGTTGTGCGACCAGCAGGTCGAAGTAATTTTTCTCGACTTTGCGTGCCGCTTCCGTCACCGGCATCCCGGCCTTCGCTCGGGCGATGTTCTCGTCGGCTCGCGCGATTTTCACGAGTTGATAGATCGCAAACAGCGGCGTGACTGGCTGAACCGCTGCAAAATTGAGGAAGGTGCCGTTCTTGCTAATTATGTTCACCGGCACGTCCAAGAAGCCCCCTACGATCGGACGTTGAAGCGCTAATACCTCGCCCGGCTGCTTGTTGAAGTGATTGTTTAGCACCTGCCCGCTGATGTTCGGAAAGTACATTGCCTGCACTCCCAACCGGTGCTGCTTCGCGGCTTCCACCTGGAGTTCCCCGAGACGCACGAGGGGATTGCTCGCACCTGTTGCTTGCTCTTGTGCCTCTTCCAGCGTGATGCGGCGCACCCCTGCCGGAACATCGCCTTGGTTTGGGGTGGAGGATGGTCCCCCGTTGTAAGCCTGGCCGCCAGAATTGCTGGCAGGCGGCATCGCATTGTTCGCCTTGACGCCAGCGATTAGCGCAGTTAGTGGCAATCCGGTCGCGGTCGGCAGCGACAGATCTCTCGATGTAGCGGGGGACAGGTTTTGAGCAGCAACCACTCCGGTGAAGCTGAATACGAGCCAGCCTGCAAGGACAACGAAACGTTGCCAGTAGCCTAGTCGTAACATGTGCGTGTACTTGCCTTGTTGATCCATATTGTTCTCCTCGTCACGTCGTAAGTGACATCTCAGGGGGGTTATTTCCGACGATCGTATTGGACTTCTCCGGCGACTTAATCAATCGCTGATAAGCCGAAGCGTTTTGTTCGACCCCTTCAGCCTTCCCATGGACCGCCAGCAACTCGGGCGTCCAGTCCGCCTAAGTCGATATTAGAATTCGACAGCGCACAAGCAGTGGGTGATTTACGTCACGAACCGCCGTACCACTTTCAGGCTACGGCGACGCCGCGACCGCCTGGGGGGCTGCGTCGAAGCCTCACCCAGGACTGGAGCCTGCCCTGAGCGCAGTCGAAGGGTCCTGGGCTACGCTTGTTTCGCCCTTCGGGCTTTGGCTCGATACCTTCAGACTGGTGTTGTCACACACGCATTAGTGTCGCAACACGCATATTGCCGCAATATGGTTACTCGTTCTGAGGACCTTAGTTACCGCACTAAAGTCTCATGGCCTAACAATAGGGTTCTAAAGATAGTTACGGGGCCAAAAAATGTTCCACGTGGAACATTTTGTATTGGGCTGGAAATTGGGCGAAATGGGGACTGTCGGGCGGTGTCTGGACGCGACCATCGCATCGGAAAAATGCGACACGGAGGTTTTACCGAATCTCGATCACGCTGCCGCCGTCCGCTGCCTGCAATTCCCTTGTGCGCTCGATCACTTTGTGGGTGAAGGCGAAGAGCGATTTCGCGTGGGGCGATTGATCGCCTTCCATCACGATGGGATGGCCGCTGTCGCCGCCTTTGCGGATGTCGGGATCGAGTTCGATGGAGCCGAGGAACGGCACGCTGAACTGCTGCGCGGTGCGTTGGCCTCCGCCTTTGGAGAAGATGTCGATCTCCTGGTGGCAGTGCGGGCAGACGAAGTAGCTCATGTTCTCGACGATGCCGAGGATGTCGACCTTTACCTGCTTGAACATCTCGATGGCCTTGCGGGCGTCCTGCAGCGAGACGTCGCTGGGCGTGGTGACGACGATGGCCCCGGTGAGAGGCACAGTCTGCACCAGAGAGATGACGACGTCGCCCGTGCCCGGCGGAAGATCGATGATGAGGTAGTCGAGCACGCCCCACTCCACCTGGCCGAGGAACTGCTTGATGATGGAGTGCAGCATGGGGCCGCGCCACACCAGAGGCTTGTCGCCCGGCGAGAGGAAGCCGACAGAGATGACCTTCATGCCGTAGCGCTCGGGCGGCAGGATGCGGTTCTCGCCGATGACGCTGGGCGTCTCGCTGGAGCCGAGCATGAGAGGAACGTTGGGGCCGTAGACATCTGCGTCGAGCAACCCGACCTTGTTGCCCATGCGCGTCAGCGCGATGGCGAGGTTGACGGCAAGAGTAGTTTTGCCGACGCCGCCCTTGCCGGAGCCGACGGCGATGATGCTGTTGACGCCGGGAAGCGGTTGCGGTTCGGACGGCCCCTGCCCGGGCATGTGCGAATGAGAGCTCACGTGAGGGTTCCTGATGTGCTTAGGATGAAGTGCGCGAACCTTGATTATACGCGAGGGCAGAGGGGTTCATTGGATGGGCGGATCGGGACATCGCGCTCACATTCCCGGCAAGCTCATGCCGCCGAGCATTCCGCCCAGGCTGGATTTCAGCGCTTCGTCCACTTTGCGCGAAGCCTCGTTGACCGCCGCGACCACCAGATCCTGCAGCATTTCGATGTCGCCCGACTTCACCACTTCGGGCTCGATCGCGATGCTCAAGAGCTGCTTCTGGCCGCTCATGCGCACCGTTACGCTGCCGCCGCCCGAGGTCGCCTCGATGGTGATCTGCTGCATCTTCTCCTGCAGCTTTTCGGCTTGCTGGCGCGCCTGGGCCAGCATCTCCTGCAAATTAAATCCACCCATGTATCCTCGCAACGGAGTTTGTCTTTACCACGGAAGCACGGAGAACACGGAGTTTCTTTGTTCTGTCATTGCCGTCCCGCAAATCCTGCCGAACTCTAATGTCGAGAATTCCCCTCAGTCAAAGGGTCGCAGAAATCAAAGATTCCGTGCCCTTCGTGTCTCCGTGGCGAATTCGCTCTTTCACCCGCGTTCTTTCTGATCGATGACGGTGCGAATCTCGGCTCCAAATTTTTCCTGCATCCGTTGCACAATCGGGTCGGCCATCGCGCGGCCGCGCGCTCCCGCACCGTTGGCTGGACGCGGCGGCTGTTCCGTCTTTGCCGCGACTGCCGGCGTGCCGCTCACCATCTTGAATTTCAGCGGCCGGTTGGCAGCCTTGGTGAGAGCCGTCTGAATGATACGCTTCGGTTCCGGCCCGAGCGCAACGTCGATCAGCACCTGCGACATCCCCACCTTCACTGCAACCTCGCCGCCACGCAACGCCCACTCGCCTTCTTCCAGATTGTGCGCCAGCACATGTTGACCCGCGTCTTCCAAAGCGGTCAGCACGGCGTTGCGCAATTCGTCGGAAGAAACTTCGCCGCTCGTTTGTGCGACGGGCTCCGGCTCCATCGCCACTGCCGTTGCTACGTTGCCCTCGGCAATCGCACTCTGCAAAGAGGAACTGGTAGCACTCGATGGAGCCTCGGCCGCAGCACTCACAAGTGGAACTGTCTGCGCGACAATGTTCGAGCTCCCTGCCTTCGGCTCGCTCTTGCGCTGGCGATCAGCCTCAAACGGAGACGGCCGCGCAAACGGCGAAGCTGCCGGCGCCCGCGACGCCGCCGACTCTGCTTCGTTCGCTCGCGACGCCGCACCGGCACGTCCCGCCGGAGATGGCGCGCGGGAACTCGGAGCCGCCGATCGCGCAGCCGGTGCCGAGCTTCCCGTCTTCGATGGCGTTACTTCCCCGCTCAGCAATTCTTCCAGCGGCAACAGCCGTTGTGCGTGCACCAGCTTCAGCAGTCCGAGCTCAAGATGGAAGCGCTGCTCCTGCTTGTAACCCAGATCGCTATGCGTGCGCAGCATGATCTGCATAAAGCGCGAAAGATCTTCTTCGCTGAAGCGCTCCGCCACGCGGGCAACACGCGCGCGCTCATCGGTAGAGATCTGCAACACCGGGGAATCGCTGCCTGCAACTTTGGCGACCAGCGCATTGCGCAGGAACCGCAGCATCTGCCGGGCGAAGTGTTGTGCGCTCTGCCCTTCCACCAACAGCCGGTCGATGGTGCGCAAAACATCCTCGCTGGAGTTGCGCGCCACCGCATCCATCACGTCTTCCAGCACGTCGGAGGCAACGGTTCCCACAAGGCCGCGCACCACATCGGCACTCAGCGTGGTGCCGCAGCAGGCAATCGCCTGATCCATGATGCTGAGGGCGTCGCGCATGGAGCCGTCGCCAACCTCGGCGAGCATGGCCAAGGCACTGTCGTCGGCCTTAATTCCCTCTTGCTTTGCGATGTCGCGGAGTTGCGTAACGATGTCGTCGAAGCGCACTGCATGAAAGCTGAAGTGCTGGCAGCGCGAGCGAATGGTCTGCGGAATGTCTTCGGGCTGCGTGGTCGCCATCATGAAGACGATGTGACTGGGCGGCTCTTCCAGCGTCTTGAGCAGCGCGTTAAATGCGGCGTCCGTGATCTGGTGGGCTTCGTCGAGAATGTAGATCTTGAATCGGTCGCGCGCGGGACGATAGCGCGCCGCTTCACGCAGCTCGCGGATTTCGTCGATGCCGCGGTTGGTGGCAGCGTCGATCTCAATCACATCGACGGAATTGCCGGCGCGGATCTCGCGGCAGGAATCGCACACCCCGCACGGCTCCGCCACCGGATGGTCCTGCGACTGGCAATTCAGCGCCATCGCCAGAATGCGCGCGATGGTCGTCTTTCCAATGCCGCGGTGTCCGCTGAAGATGTATCCGTGCGCAATGCGTCTCTGCTCGATGGCGTTCTTCAGCGTGCGCGTGACGTGGTCCTGCCCGATGACGTCGGAGAATTTCTGTGGCCGGTATTTGCGCGCGAGAACCTGGTAACTCATGGAAGGAAGTCTCGATTATACGGTGCGAAGCTGTGGAACGGGTATCGTACGATAAGAGATAATCAAGCTCATTCGCGGAGGAAGTTATGTCGACTCCAGCTCAGTACAAAGCCCGTATTCTCTCTTACGTGGAAGGCAAGGATCCCGTGACCGTCCAGAGCGAGACCATACGATCGCTGGCGCAATTGCTGCAGGCGGCGCCGGAGAACAAGCTACGCGAGAGGCCCGCGCCGGACAAGTGGTCGGTGACGGAGCTGTTGGCCCATCTTGCCGACGCTGAGATCGGTGCTTCCTGGCGTTATCGCCAGATGATTGAACACAACGGCTGTCCGTTGTCGCCCTACGATCAGGAGCTATGGAACAAGCTGGGGAACTATGCCTCCCGGCAGCCCGCTGACTCGTTGCAGCTCTTCCGCCTGCTGCGCGAAGCCAATCTGCGCATGTTCGCACAGCTTACGCCGGAGCAATGGCAGAGCTACGGTATGCACGCCGAGCGCGGGGAGATGAGCGTCCGCGACCTCGCGCTGCAGATTGCCGGTCACGATCTCAATCACGTGGAGCAGATCCGGAAAATCTTGGAGCAGTAAAGAGTGTGCGTGTTAGGTTGATTTTCGGCGGTGGAATATGACATACGAACAGAACCCCGAAGGGGCGGCGTCATGATAGCCCAGCACGCAGCGGGGTCCCCGGTTCGCCGCCTTTTGGCGAACTGGGGAAGCGGAGTGCTGGGCAGGCTCTATCTTCAAATCTGAGCCCCTTCAGGGGCGGCATAAGGCGGCATAATCTGTTCCAAGATTGGCGTTTGCGAGGCCGGCCCTTCGACTCCGCTCACCGCAGGCTCTCAAGGCCCGCTCCACCCAGACACGGAACTAACAAAATTGCTCTACGCCGCGCTGCGAGATACTGAACCCGCCTTTATGAGGTGACAGATGGATAGCAAGCAAGTACTCCACGATCTGATCGCTCGCCTTCCCGAGCGCCTGCGGGCGATGCCGGCAGACAAAGTTCAACACAAGCCTGCGCCCAACACCTGGTCCGTGAAAGAAGAGATGGGCCACCTGCTGGATTCGGCAGCCAACAATCATCAGCGCATTGTCCGCACCCAGCTTGAGGAAAAGCCCGCGATGCCGGGATACGACGGCGACGCGTGGGTCGTGCTGCATCGCTATCAACAGCGAGACTGGGAGACGCTCATCGGCCTATGGGCAGCATTGAATCGCCAATTGCTGGCTGCCGCGGAAGCCGTGCCTGATTCGGCCTGGTCGCGGACCTTGACGATTGCCGACTCAGCTCCGCTGACTCTGAAATTCGTCTTCGACGATTACGTGAACCACATGGTGCACCACTTGAGCCACATGGGCGTCGCCATGGACGACCTGATGCCGCTTTGAGCGCTTTGTAACAGGGCTTCAGAGGCCGCTGAAAAAAGTCGCTTTCAGTGGGTTTTGAAGGGGCGCACCTTCAGGTGCGCCGTCACAAGTCCTTATAGATTTGTCATCCCGAGGAGGCCTTTAGGCCGACGAGGGATCTGCTTTTGAGTTTTTCAGCAGCCTCTGAAGGCGTGCTCCACCCCGAACTCCTAAGGATGTTTATCGCGCTTTGACCTCCTTCTTCTTTCCATTTCCGCTGGCGACGGCCTGCTGGCTCGCGCCATTCTTCTTCGCCGCCGCTTCGGCCTGCTTCAGCTTACGCACCTCGGCACGCCGCTTTCTCCTCAGCTCTTCGGGAGAATACATGCTCTTGCGGCAATGCTTGCTGCCGCAATAACAGGGAGCGTCATCGTCGCCGTCATACAGGCAGTAGTCGTAGGTTAGCTCTTCCCCGGCAGCAATGTTGCGGATGCTCGCGATGAACACCCGTCCATCTTCTTCATCGGTTTCGCAATTGGGATCGCAGGAATGATTTACGAACATGGCCATGCCGTGTCCGTCGATCACCACCTCGCCGTCGCCCACTCCGAACAGATAGGTGAAGGGCCGGCCGTCGTAGCGATCGTCACCTTCGGCCTTGGTGATGCGTTCGCCGGTGTATTCCAGCACGCGCGTGCCCTTGGGAATGTCTTCCACCGTGAAGCATCCGGCGGCATGAATGTCAGAGGAACGAATGACCAGGCGTGGCAAGCAATAGTTCTCCCGTGATGTGAAATGCAGTATAGCGTATGGCTTTTACCGCTGCCAGGAAATGCCCCGAACTCCCTCTATCTGTCGCAGCGGAGTTTGTCAAAGGCAGGCATCACACGCAACGGTGCATTTGGCAGTTCACATTCTGTCGGCAATTTCGTATCTTGGACAAGGACAAACATTTTCTGGAGGGCTTCATGGTGCATGTCCTTATTCGCCACAAGGTCTCGGATTACAACCGCTGGAAAGAAGGCTTCGACGCTCACCTTAGCGCCCGCAAGCGCGCCGGGGAAACCGGATACCACGTGTTTCACAATGCAGAAGACGCGCGCGAAATATTCGTGCTGTCGGATTGGCAGAGCAGCGAAGCGGCCCGCAAGTTTATGGACTCTGCGGACCTGCGTGATGCCATGCAGAAAGCCGGCGTCGTGGGGGCTCCCGAAGTGCAGTACCTGGAGGACGCACGCAGCGTCCATCGCACCTCGGCCGATTAGCTGCAACGCAGGCGTAGCTGCAAGAATTTTTACCCAGGCCTCTTGACATCGCGCAGGGTTTTGCGCTCCAAATCGCGTTGCTTAACCGCGCTGCCCTGAACCGCTGCGACGGGTTGAGAAGCGGCTGGAATAGCAGTACGGACGCGGGTTTCGCGCAACTCCGCGCCTTGTCAAGGTATTTCCGTAAACAATTTTTTCGACGCTAATAAAACCTGCCCGGGACAGATTGACAAACGCCTCCGGGAAATTAGAATACCCGACGACTCTCTCAGGATCGATTTGCAACCGTGACCAGTTCAACGCAAAACTACGACGTCCTGCTGCACACCGATTTTCCCGGCCTGGAGCTTTTCGCCAGCGGGAAGGTCCGCGACCTTTATCTGGTCGATAACAATCACCTGCTGTTTGTCGCCACCGATCGGATCTCCGCCTTCGACTATGTGCTGGCCACCGGCATCCCGCAAAAGGGCCGCGTGCTGACCCAGCTCTCGCTCTTCTGGTTTGACTTCTTGAAGAACGTCGTTCCCAACCACCTGGCCACCGCCGACGTGCACAAGTATCCGCAGGAGCTGCAGAAATATGCCGCGCAATTGCGCGGACGCTCCATGCTGGTAGTGCGCGCCGACATGATTGCCATCGAGTGCGTGGTGCGAGGCTATCTTTCGGGATCGGGCTGGAAAGAGTACAAGACCAGCGGCGAGGTGTGCGGGATCAAACTTCCTCCCGGCCTGAAAGAATCCGACAAACTGCCGGAGCCGATCTTCACGCCGGCGATCAAGGCCAGCAGCGGTCACGATGAGAACATCTCGTTTGAGCACATGGTGTCGCTGGCGGGCCGCGAGTTGAGCACTCAGCTGCGCGACTTGAGCATCAGGATTTACCAGACAGCCGCCGACTACGCTGAGACGCGCGGCATCATCATCGCCGATACCAAGTTTGAGTTTGGGCGCACGCCTGGGGGACTGGTCCTGGCGGACGAAGTGTTGACTCCGGACTCGTCACGCTTTTGGCCGAAGGAAAAATATAAGCCGGGCGGTCCGCAGGATTCGTTCGATAAGCAGTACGTGCGCGATTACCTGGAAGCGATCAAGTGGAACAAACAGCCGCCGGCGCCGGGATTGCCTCCCGAAGTGGCGGCCAGGACCAGCGAAAAGTACGTTGAGGCTTACACCCAGATGACTGGGCATCCCTTGCCCGCGTAAGGGAGAAGCCGATGCTGGGCCTCTCAAATATCGATTGGGTGGTGGTGCTCATCGTTCTGTTGTCCACCATTCAGGCGGCTGCGGAAGGCTTCTTCGTCGAGTTCTTTTCGCTGGCCGGTGCGGTAATCGGATATCTGCTGGCGGCGTGGGAATATCCGGTCACGGCGGCGTGGTTTACGCGTTATGTGAACTCGCAGTGGATCGCGGACATTGCCGGGTTCTTTACGATTTTCCTGGCTGTCGTGCTGCTGGCGGGAATGTTGGGACGACTGATACGCCGGGCGGTGCGGGGCATTGGGCTGCGCTGGTTCGATCGTCTCCTGGGCGCGGCGTTTGGTTTGCTGCGAGGCATTGTAATCAGCGCGGTGATAGCGTTGGCGCTGGCTGCCTTTGCTCCCCAATGGAGCGGACTTCAGCAGTCGCGCATCGCGCCGTTCATGCTGGTTACCAGCCGGGCTTTGATCTGGGCGGCACCGGCGGAGTTGCGGCAGCGTTTCTGGGACGGCTGGAACCTTCTGCGCAGTGTGCCCGGGCACATCTCGATTGAAGGAAACGGCAACAGCCAGCCATAGGGCAAACGGAATGGGACAAACATTAGCGGAGAGAGGCGTCGTGAAAGATCAACTGGAAGCTCTGATTGTGCACATGTATCGAAGCGGTATTACCTATTCCGAAGCCGTCTGCGAATTCAAGAAGAAGTTCATTCTCACGGTCCTGCAAGACAGCAACGGGAACCAGTGCAAGGCTGCACGCCAGCTCGGCATGCACCGCAACACCCTCAGCCGCACTATTACGGAGCTCAAGCTCGACGCCAAAGCCTTGCGCAACGGAGGGCGACGTCCGCCGCGCAGCGCCCATACTCTCCCCATCGAAAAGAAAGCCGTGCGCTAACAGCGAAAGAGCTTGGCATTATTCGCTGACCCGGCTGCATTCGCTTGTCATTTCCGACGATTCCAAGCTACGGCGTAATGGTGTAGACCGTGCCGAAGTTATGCGTCCCGCCTCCGGAGCTCGTACCGTACAGAATGCCGTTGGCGTCCATGACCAGGCTCCCATACGGCGTCGAGCCCTGATTGCCGCCGCTGAACTCATGCAGCGGAACGTAGTTCCACGAACCGCCTGAGGGCATCAGCTCAAAGGCCTCTCCACCACCACTCGGGTTGTTTGTCCTCGCGCCATAGAGGTTGCCGGCGCTGTCCAGAAGGAGAGGACTGCCGACCGTGCCGGTACCGCCCTGAAACGCGTAGAGCACCTGGAACGTCCAGCTTCCGCCCGAAGGAGTCAGCTCGAAGATGGTGCCACCCTCGTCCGGGCCCAACGTGTGCGTATCGCCATACAGGTTGCCCTGATTGTCGAAGACCAAGCCCGCTTCGGAGCCGAGCCCGTCCGTCTCGTAATCAAACTGATGCAGCACGGTCTCGGCCCAACCGCCTCCCGAGGGCGATAACTCAAACACGCCCGTGTCGGTGGTGCCATAAAGATTGCCCACCTGGTCGAACACCACCCCGCCCAACGGATAGAAGCCGTCACTGCCGCCGGTAAAGGCGTAAAGCGTGGTTTCCGTCCAGTTTCCGTTGGAGTTTGTCAGCTTGTACACCGTGCCATAGTCGTCAGCTCCGCTGCCGGTGGTGCCGTAGATGGCGCCCGCTTGATCGAAGACGAGATCACCATAGGAAGGGACAGCGCCGTCGCCGGCTCCCGTGAAACGGTACAAGACAGTCTCGGTCCAGGGACACAGCGCACTCTTGCAAGCGTTTGGCGGCGGACTAAGTTTGAAGACCGTGCCGCAACCTAATCCATTACACCCGCTGCCTCCTCCTTCACTGGTCGTGCCGTACAGATTTCCCTCGGGACCGAACACCACGCGCGCGGTGGGAAGAGATCCGTCATCTCCTCCTTCGAACTCATACAGCGGAAGGGTGACAAAACTGCCTCCGGAACCTTTGGTGGCCTTGTAAACCGCGCCGTATCCATCGCTGCCGGCCGCGTTGGTGGTGCCGTACAGGCTCCCTGCCCTGTCCATTGTCAAACCGGCATACGGAAAGATTCCGTTCGCTCCCGGATTGTTGAAGCTGTAAATAGGATTGAAACTCTGGGCCCGCGCCGCCGGGGTTACGACGACGATCAGCGCAACAGCCATTGCCAAGGTCCACGCAGTTGCCGAGTTCCGCATCCAGATGTTCATCATCGCAGTTCTCCTCTCGATCGGACTGGCCTTCGACACAGGGTAGACTCGCCGCCGCACTTTCGCTAGCCCTCAAATGTCAACGATTTGTGAACATATCGTCACGGAAGCGTGATGTCTGCGAAATGCAAAAAAGGGGAGCAGCCTTGGCTGCTCCCCCGCGTTATCTGCTGTCACTCGACTACTGCGATTTGTGGGTCGTCGTCGTATGGTGCACCGCAGGCGTGCCCGCCGGGTTTCCGTTCTTGTCCAGCAGTACGCCGTCGGTCATGCTCAACATGAAAGGATTGGGCGTATAGGTTCCTACCGTGCCCTGGAAGGTCATCAGCGCACCGACTGCCGGCATCAGCCGCGACGGAATCGGCTTCGCCATGGTCAGCGTGATATCGGCCTTCTTGGCGTCGATGTCATCGTCGCTTCCCGCAAGTTGCACACTGGAAGCCGTCGCGCTGATTACGTTGGCTCCCAGCTTGACCGCTTTGCCCTTGATGGCATTCCACACCGTGTCAGCAGCCTGTTGATTGCCGGACGACAGAACCAGTTCCCATTCCGCAAAACTCATCTGCGTGGGACTCTTGGTCTTCACCAGGTCAGCAGCCTGCTCCGCCGGAGAGGGCGGAACGTACTGCGTTACCGTGAAGCCGGCCGGAGGCATGATGCTCGTCGAAGCCTTCGCCTGGGCTACGATGTCATTCCAGCCATCTTCCGAATTGTGGTAGCGGATGTACTTCTTCTTGCCATAATCCAGAATTTGCTGCTGTCCCGCGCCTTGCGCCAGCATCGCAGCCTTCACGATGAACCAGAAGCCCGCCGGGTTCATGGGCTTGGCTTCCAGATCGGCGGTCGCCAAGGGGTAGATGTCAGCAATGTTGGGCTGCGACTCCCACCCAACCGCTTCCAGCATGTCTTTCTGCGCCGTCGCATAGTCTTTCGCCTGCAACGCCGCAAAGGCTACGGCGCCGTCGAAGATTGCGCCCGTCTCATTGTGCAGCTTGGTGAAATCGGCATCACTCATGCCGTCAGGCTTCTTCATGCTCTGCAAGGCCTGCAATCCCTGCTCGCCGTACTGCTTGGCCTTGGCCAGATTGTCCTGCATCTGCGGACCACCTTGCGAGGCCAGGGCGCGATAGTTATAGGCCAGCAGCGCCAGGGCGCGAATATTGTTGGGATTCACTTGCAGCACGCGCGTAGCGGCGTCCAATGCCTTCTGCGCATCGTTGGCCTGCTGGTACGCCACCATCAACAGTTCCAGCGCATCTTCCTTCATCACGGTATTGGGATAAGTCTGCAGGAAGGCCTCCAGCGCCTGCGCCTTCATCACCGGATTCTGCTGCTGGTAGGCGTTCACGTAGGCGTTGTATTCGGCGGGATCCTTGATTTCTTTCTTCTGGGCTGCCTGCCCCGATTGCGCAGGCTGACCCGCTGCTTGCGCTACCGACTGCTGGACGAGTGCCGCAATGCCGAGCACCAGCAACATCATCACGAGCGACTTTTTCATTCTGTTGACTCCTCGATTTGGAGAACTGCCGGCGAAACCTTGCTTACACGCGGATCAATGCACTATCGCAGATGAGTCCATTACTTCAAGTGCCGCATGACAAACGGCAAACCAGTCTGCGTTTCTCGCCCTCATTGCTTATCTGGGATTGCAAACTGGGGAGAAATGGGATTATAAGTACGCCCTGCGCGTAAGGCAAGATACTTACCACTTTACACGATTCCGTGCTTTTTCCCCTGTTAAGATGCCGACAGCCTCCATTCCGGCGGCATCGGAGTCTGCTACCAGGCCCGCGGCAGTGCCGATTCGTCCCACGCAAAAGCCGTAGGGCCAAGATTCGCTATCGAAGGGGATGGCCTTCAGCAGGCTACTGAAAAAGTCGGATTCGGCGAGTTTTGAAGGCGCGCACCCTTTAGAGCCTGCCCTGAGCCTGCCGAAGGGTGCGCCGTCGCAACTCCCTTAAGTCTGTCATCACGAGGAGGCCTTCAGAGACTGTGTCGCAACTGGCCGAAGAATTTTGCGGTGGGATAAACCGGCCGAAAGCCGATCAAACCAGCCGCGAAACGGCGGGATGACTTTAGCCCGGCTCGTGAGAGGCTGTTACGAAACGCGTTCGCGGTTGTATCCGTGGAACCAACCGCTACGAAAGGAGCGCCGTAGGCGCGAAACAGTCTAGCCCAGCACGGAGCCGGAGGCGCAGTGCTGGGTAGAGCGGAAAAATTCACCGAGTCCCGTAGGGACGGCACAGTTTCGTAACAGCCTCGTGAGAACCGGGTCGGAGGGGAAAATAGGCCCGAGCCGCAGAGCCGGGGCCCCCAAGCCGCGCCGGGTTTGCGCGAATTGGGGTGGAGGATCGGCGGCACCGGGCTGCGACACGCTCTCTTTAGGCCGTCCGTCACCGCGCCGACATTCTGCGGCTTTAGCCGCTGAGGAACCTGAGATCCACCCATCCCGCGCCGGAGTTTGGCATCCGTAGCGAAGTGGAGAAAATCTCACTCACAGGAGAAGTGCACATGCAGCCAGCAGACTTGGTTTCGCTGTCCGGATCAGTCGCCGTCGTGACCGGTGGAGGCCGCGGGATCGGCCATGCCATCGTCAACAAATTGGCGCTCATGAAGGCTACCGTGGTTTTCACGGGTCGTGACCAGGCGCGCGTGCAACAGGTCGCACGCGACCTCACCAGCCACGGCCACCGCGCCGAAGGCGTCGGCTGTGACGTGACCGACCTTGCCAGTGTGGAAGCGCTGGGCGAGCATCTTCGCAAATCCTACGGCCGCGTCGACATTCTGGTAAATAATGCTGGAATCGGGGGCCCTCCCGGTTGTTTGCTTCATGAACTTGCGCCCCCAGACTGGGAGGCCATCTTTAATACCAATCTGCGCGGCGTTTATTACATGATGCGCGCCGTCGTTCCCCTGATGATCACCGCGGGAGCGGGACACATTATTAACATCTCATCGCTGGCGGGCAAAAATCCTTTGCCTCGTGGAGCCGCCTATTCGGCTTCCAAGTGGGCGTTGAACGGTCTCAGCTATGGTGTCGCCGAGGAGCTTCGGTCGCAAAATATCCGGGTCAGCGTGATCTGTCCCGGCTCCGTCGATACCGACTTCAGTCCGCGCCGCCACGGCAAAGACACCGAGAAGATGCTGAAGCCCGAAGATGTAGCGCACGCGGTCGCAATGCTGGTCACGCAGGAGCCGCAATCGTTCATCAGCGAGGTGCTGATTCGCCCCACGCAGAAGCCGTAGGGTCGCCCAGGAGATTTAATAGCGTCGCGCGCGATGTCCTTTTGGGGTAGGCACCCGGCTGCAGGCCTATAATCCAAGATTCTGGTCATCTCCCTCATTGTGGGACGAATACATATAGATGGGACTAACATTCATGAGAAAAAAACTGATCGCCGCCAACTGGAAGATGTACAAGACGCCCGAACAAACCGCCGCTTTCTTTCGCGAATTTCTCCCCATGGTCTCCGTCCACACTCGCGACGAGATCGTGGTCTGCCCGCCCTTCATCGACTTGCAGACAGCCGTCGCAGCTGCCGAGGATTCCAACGTTGCGGTCGGCGCCCAGAATGTCCATTGGGAAAAAGAAGGCGCCTTTACCGGTGAGATCTCGGCCGCGATGCTGACGTCCTTGCGCGTCACCCATGTGATCATTGGACACTCGGAGCGCCGCCAGTATTTCAATGAAACCGACGACACGGTGAACCGCAAGCTGGAAATCGCGCTGGAGAATGGTTTGACGCCCATCCTGTGCGTGGGCGAGGTGCTGGAGGAACGCGAGGCCGGCCTGACCGAAGACGTCTTGCGGCGGCAGTGCATGCGGGCCTTCAATGGCATCTCCGCGCGCAAGGCGGCCAAACTGGTTATCGCGTATGAGCCGGTGTGGGCGATTGGAACCGGCAAGACCGCGACCCCGCAGATGGCTTCGGACGCGCATCTGGTGATTCGGCACGAAGCCGAGAAGGCCTTTGGCAAAGAGTTCGCCGACAGCCTGCGAATCTTATATGGCGGCAGCTGTAAGCCGGAGAACGCGAGCGCGCTGATGTCGCAGACCGAAGTCGATGGCGCGTTGGTCGGAGGCGCCAGTTTGGATCCGGCATCGTTCGCGAAAATTGTGAACTATTAGGGCGGACCACGACGGTCGTGAAGCGCTGCCTTCCTTCAACACGGCTGTGGCCTTTGCTATACTTGGTCTGCCTCTACGTTTCTGCTTCGAGACCGGAATGCATCTGCATGCGGACGTAAGTGCGGAAGTGGTGAAATTGGCAGACACACCATCTTGAGGGGGTGGCGCCGAAAGGCATGGGGGTTCAAGTCCCCCCTTCCGCACCAAGTAAATACCTTTATTATCAATAGTTTGAACATAGGCTTGCCCCATCACGGGGACCTTCTCAGCTGTGGTCCTCGAGTTGAGAACCAAGCTTGATTCGACGGCGCAATCGGCAGCGGCGAGCATTCAAACGCTCAACGCCTTCGGCGTGGACACATGGTCCGAAGATCCCGACGTGCAATCGCTGGTCGAGAACGCCCGACAACGCCTCTCTAACAAAGCATGGATGGAAAGGACGGAGTCCGGTCGTGAAACCCTCGTACGGCCTTTTGGAACAGGTCAGGGCAGTATCTTACGTGCGTCGTTCCACTGCTGAACTATCTCTTTGGTTATTGAATCCCAGCGCCGACGGAGCGATTCCAGTTCGTCCGCGATTGTGGCCACTTGTTTTGCTTCACACTGCGCCAGTGCCTTTGAGTAAAGCCCGCCAAGCCTGCTTCTAAGCGGCGTTTACCAGTACTAATCCGGTGAGATTTCGCAGAAGGGGCCTTCTTGGCGCGAAATCCGCTTACTTCAGCTTCGCGTATTCTGCTTTGGCTTCGTTCAGGAGGGGGATGTCGGGGTCGGCCTCTCTCCAGAGCGTGAGAAAGTCCTGATATGCAGCCTTTGCCTTTGTTGTGTCGCCCTGCAAGGCGTAGGCGCGACCAAGCTGCAGACGCGCGAGAGCGCCAATCGGTCCGTTCAATACGATTCCGCGATGGTCGAGAATTTTCTGGAACTCAGCCGCGGCTTCTTTGCCCTGATGGGCGGCCAGATAGGCTTCTCCGCGAGCATAGACAGGATAGAGGGCCGTCCAGGGGAGGGTGCTGTAAGTCGTCCGTCCCAGTTCATACGGAAGGGCGGCTCTGAGAGTCTCCAAAGCTTCAGAAGCATTTCCCTTGCTGACCGCAAGCTTTGCGCGGAGGGTCGGCAGGTAATTGAACTGCACGACTGTAGCTTCCGGGAATCTCTGGCCCAGATCGTCGGTAAGTTTTTGCGCTCGATCATCGTCCCCGGCGTAGGCCGACGCAAGCGCGGTGGCGTAATGCAGATCGTGGCCTGCCGGATGCCTCATTGCCAAAGTGGTTCGCCGTCTTGCTTCCTCTGCGTTGCCGAACAAGGCCTCGCGTAGAGCTGCAAGGGTGGAGTACATTCCAGCCGCTTCCTTGTCTCCAGCCCGTTCGGCAGAATCTACTGCCTGACGGGAAAACTCTCGGGCACTCCTAAGCCGTCCGGAATAGGCAGCGGTATCGGCCTCGTCAGCGAGCAAGATAGCTTCGAAGCCCGGCGTTCCCGCCGATAACGATACCTGCTGCGCCATCCCCGCTGCATCATTCTGCAAAAAGGCAATCTCATACAGCGCAAGAGGGAAGAAATGGTTTTTCAGTTTGCGACGGAGAGCTTGCTCATACGTGGCCTTCGCCTCATCGATGCGATTCATCCCCTCGTAGTCAGAAACCGTGAGTGCGTACGCGGGGGAATAGTTCGGACTCAAGCGGATTGCCTCTCTGCCTGCTGCGACCCCTTTCTCATATTGTCCTATATTCGGGTAGATTGCCCCCGCCAAGTAAGAATGCGGGACCGCCGCGCGGGGATAAGCTTGTATCCAAAGTTGGAGGGCTTCTTCGGCCTTCTCCAGGTTCCCAGTGACCACCTTATGGTACCGGGCCGTAATGAAATACTTCTCCGGCTCGCTGGTTCGGTCGCGGAGTTCGTAAGCTTTTCGGGTACTCTCAACATCCATGCTGAGTTCACCCATATCGTTGTACCCGATGCCCATCCACGCGTAGGCGAGTGCGAAATTAGGGTCGAGTTCGATGGCCTGTTTATAAAACGGAATAGCCGCAGCATCTCCGGCAGTCATCTGAATTTGAAAACCTGAACTGAAGGATTTAAGGGCTTCAAGCGACGGGGTGGTCGCTTGTTCAAGAGGAGTATCGAATTTCTGCACCGTGCTCAGCGACTCGCCCAGTTTGTTCCGAATCTCCGAAGCCGTTTTGCCCAGTGCATCGAGCACATGGTTCTTGTCGCTCGCCTGGGCTTCCGCGCTTGCCAGCGACTGGCCGCTTGCGCAGTTGACCGCCTTGACGGTCAAAAGATACGGCGTGCCAATCTGCGTTATCGAGCCGTCGAGGACAGCGGCGCTGCCCGTCCGCTGGCAGAGTTCCCGGGCAATGTCGGGGGTGAGCTTGGCATCCGGTTTCTGGCCCATCATCTGTAAGGTCTGATGGATCTGCTGATCGGAGATGATGCTCAGGAAAGGCGATTGTTCCAACTGCACGGGCCTCGTGGTGGTTGTCAGCCGCCCGGATTCGGAGTCCCGCTTCAGTCGCTGCAGATCGGTGCGCAGTTCCGAAGCATGCTGGTAGCGCAGGTTTCGATCTTTTTCTAAACACTTAAGAACGATCCGTTCCAGGTCGGCAGGCAGATCGGGGTTAAGCCGCACCGGAGAGACCGGAGTGCGATTCAAAATTGCGTCGAAAATCTCTCCCGTGCTTTCCCCCCGGAAGGGCAGTATCCGGGTGGACATCTCGTAGAGGACTGCGCCGAAGGAAAACAGATCGGTACATGCGTCCAACTCTTTGGCGCGGACTTGCTCCGGCGACATGTAGTTCACCGTGCCCATGGCTGTTCCGGGAGTGGTCAGAGACTTTTCTATGGTGGAGGCGTCGACACCAATGTTTTTGCTCCTCAGAATCTTGGCCAGGCCGAAATCGAGTACCTTCGCATGTCCGCGCTGGGTAACGAAAATGTTCGCCGGCTTGATGTCGCGATGGACAATGCCGGCGGCATGAGCCGCATCCAGTGCGTCGGCGATTTCGATAGCAAGCGCGAGCAGAGCCTCAGTTTCGAGCGGACGGCCCGCAATTCGGTGCTTCAGCGTCATCCCGTCCAGAAACTCCATGGCGATGAACGACTGATCATTGTGTTTGCCGATTTCGTAGATCGTGCAGATGTTGGGATGGTTCAGTGCGGACGCAGCCCGGGCTTCAAGGCGGAAGCGTTCTAACGCTTGCTGGTCTTGCGCTAGATCCGCGGGCAGGAATTTCAGAGCGACAAAGCGGCCCAGGTCGGTGTCTTCCGCCTTGTACACCACCCCCATTCCACCGCCGCCCAGCTTTTCGATTACCTGGTAATGCGAGACTCTCTGGCCGATGAAGGAGCGGGCACTCTCGTCCGCAACTTTGTTCTCGTTGCAGGCGAGCGCTCGCGCGGCCACTTCGATAGCCGGACGATCAAGAAATCCTCCAGCTTCTTGTTGCGCGGTAATCAGAGACCGTACTTCGCGCTCCAGCGCCTCGTCGCCGGCGCATGCTTGACGCAGAAACGTCTCGCGCTCCTCGGGCGGACGTTCCAGCGCGGACTGCAACAGGCCATCGACTTGTTTCCAGCGCTCGCTATCCATTCCCAGTCCTGGCCTTAAGCTCGCGGTAGAGCCAGGCTTTGGCGGTGTTCCAGTCGCGCATCACGGTGACCGCCGATACTTTCAATATCTCGGCCGTCTCTTCCACGCTGAGTCCGCCAAAAAAGCGCATCTCGACAACCTGCACTTTGCGCGGATCGAGCTTTGCCAGCAGGTTCATGGCGTCATCGAGCGCCACCAGGTCAGCCGCCCGCTCCCCGCCCACCAGCGCTGTATCGTCCAAAGAAACATGTTGCAGGCCGCCTCCCCGTTTCAGGTTGTGGCGGCGCGCGTGCTCAACCAGAATGCGCCTCATCAGTTGGGCCGAAACCGCGAAAAAATGAGCGCGGTTCTGCCAATTCATCCTCTTGTAATCCACCAGGCGCATGTAGGCTTCATTGACCAGAGCGGTAGTTTGCAGGCTATGACCGGGACGGTCACCTTTCATGTAGCGTCCGGCAAGGCGGCGGAGTTCGCCATAAACGATAGGCGTAAGGTTGTCGAGCGCCGCGCGATCCCCGTCACTCCAAGCTCGAAGTAACTCGCTCACCTCGCCGACAGGTGGCGTTCCGGTCCCGTCGTCCTGCGGTTGTGACAAATTCCCCATTAGGAAAACCTTGGAGTTCTTGGTCTTTACGTGACTCTGCAAGAAAGTTATGCCTGCATGATAGTTCTATACCCCCGTTTGCGCCTACCTATATGAGAGCGAAAAACCCAGCAGGACATTTGCCGGGACGCACGACGGAGGAGACCATGAAATCGAGAATGTTAGCGTGGATCGTGGTGATAAGCGTATTCACTTTGCCGGCAATGCCGGTTCGGGTGCTTGCGCAGGAGCGACAGCAGCAAGCACAACACCTTTCCCACTATATCGTTACCGACCTTGGCACGTTAGGTGGGACTTTCAGCGTCGCCTTTGGAATCAATGACCGAGGGCAGATTGACGGATTTTCAACCATACCAGGCGACATGGCTACGCATGGCTTTGTTCTCAACCATGGAGTCATGACCGACCTCGGCACCCTTGGCGGACCGAGCAGCATTGTCGGCACGGGTCCCAATCTGTCATTGCAGGTTCCGGGCTTAGCCGAAACCGCAACGCTGGACCCCAACGGCGAAGACTTTTGCGGATTCGGCACCAACCTGATTTGTCTCGCATTTTCTTGGCAAAACGGAGTGATGACGGCGCTGGATACGCTGGGCGGTAATAATGCCCAGGGCGCTGGTATAAACGACCAGGGTCAGATCGCGGGGTTCGCCGAAAATACTACGGTCGACACGAACTGTCCTGCACCCCAGGTTCTGCAATTTAAGCCTGTCGTGTGGACGAGCGGCCAAATACACGCACTTCCGCTGTATCCAGGTGATCCCGAGGGAGCCGGCTTCTGGATCAACAACCGCGGCGAGGTAGTCGGCGCTTCCGGAACGTGCGCGGCATATGACGGCAGGTATGGCGTTTCGCTGCAGCCTCGCCACGCTCTGCTTTGGCGGAAAGGCAGGTTGCCAATCGATCTTGGCAACTTGGGTGGGAGCTTCAACAACGCCGGCTTTGCCATCAACGAGGTCGAGCAGGTGGTTGGGGCCTCAGACTTGCCGGGCGATCAATATCAGCACGCGTTTCTGTGGCAGAGCGGTCT
>JBEKXQ010000060.1:0-27192 GCA_049511915.1 Candidatus Korobacteraceae bacterium | reverse complement strand
ACGTACCAATACGAAGGATTGAATTTCAGTCCTTCGCGGAAGCTCAACTTGTCAGGCTCGCTCGACTTACCGAGGTGGTAGCGGGTCTCGGCATAGGTTTCCTGCGCCCAGTAAACCAGGGCGCCGATCACGGCCGTCGAGCCGACAACCACGGCGAGTACGAGGGGACGATGCCAGCTCGGCTGGGCGTTGACTCCATTAGGGAAGAACGCGAACTTGGCCCATGTCGGCGAGTTGTCGGCTGCGATGGATGCTATGCGGGCAATCGTGAGATTGATGCCGAAAGCGAAGCTCAGTTCCTTGCCCTTGAACCATCGCGCCAGGGCAGTCGTAACAGCGACGATCTGCGACTCAGCGCCGAGTCCAACGACGGCGCGGCCGGCGACCATTAAATAGAAGTTGCCACTAAGGGACGTCAGCAGAGCTCCCAAAAGAATGAGCACGGAAAAGAACAGGAGAGATTTCTTGATGCCGAAGCGATCAATGAGGATGCCGCCGATCAGCAGCGTCGCCACCGCCGTCACGCTGTAGCTGGCATTCAGCCAGCCGAACATTGAAGCAGAGAAATTCAACTGCTGGAGAAAGATCCGCTCCAACGGGTTAATGCTGTCGTAGATGTAGTAATTGCCGAACATAGCCACGCTGACAAAAATCAGCACCTGCCAGCGGTACATCTTGCTGGGTTGCGGGCGGGCATCGACCAGCGGTGGGACTAGGGACATTCAGGCGGCCTCGATTGGACTGAAGCAGCAAAGATATCAGAAGCGGCCAGCAGCAGCCAGCAGCGAGGGTTCCGATAGCGCCAATGGGTTGGAGGCTCTCGAATCCGGTCTTTCCGAGTTTCGCGGAAGAATCGGAGGCATATATAGTGATAGCGACGGCGAGTCATAACAGACTCTCGGTCCTTAGCGATGATCACACGCGATCAGGCCGCCGACATCTTCGACAAGCTGCGGCAGCAAACGGCCGCTGACGAGATTGAGTTGCTCATCTCCGGCAGTCGCAGCGCGCTCACTCGTTTCGCCAACAACACAATTCACCAGAACGTTGCCGAAGAGAGTAACCAGATTTCGGTGCGTGTTTCCTTTGGCGGCCGAACCGCCCGCGCTACTACCAACAAGGCTGATGACGACAGCCTGCTCCGAGTAGTGCAATCTGCCGAGGCGCTGGCCAGAGTGCAGCAGCCCGATACTGACTTGCTGCCGATGCCGTCGCCAGAGGAAGTGACGCAGAACGCTGAAGAGTCGGGCGCGACAACTGTCCAGCGCTATTTTGACAGTACGGCACGTATCACGCCGGAAGACCGCGCCACCGCCGTCGCCCAGATGGTCAATGTCGCCACCAGAAACGGTCTGACCACGGCGGGTATTTTTTCTACCGCGGAACTTGCTGAAGGTATCTTCAATTCCCGGGGCGTAACCGACTGGCACGAACAGACTCTGGCTGAGGTTTCGATCACCATGCTGGGCGAAACGTCCTCAGGATGGCAGAAAGCGAACTCGCCGGATGCGGCACAGCTAGATTCGACATGGCTGGCAGAGATTGCCGCCCAGAAAGCCGTCGCCGCGAGAAATCCGCGTGACCTTCCGCCGGGCAAATACACGGTGATCCTGGAGCCTGCTGCGGTGCTCGACGCCGTCGGCTTTATGTTTTGGGACTTCGGCGGCGCAGCCTTGCTGGAACAGCGCTCGTTCTTGAACGATCGTATCGGAAAACAGCTTTTTGGGGAGAACATTACGGCCTGGGATGACGTGTATCATCCGCTCCAGACGGGTGTTCCTTTCGACGGCGAAGGGATGAAACGGCACCGGTTCAAGCTGATCGACAATGGCACTGTTACCGGCGTTACCTACGCCCGCTCCGATGCGCGGCGAATGCAACAATCCGAGATGGCCAGTCACGTGGGGCGGGTTACTCCGACAGGGCACGGATTTGCGCTGCCCAATGAGATCGGAGAGGCGCCCATGAATATCGTGTTCAGCGGTCCTGAGCTAGGTCGATCTCAAACCGTCGAGCAAATGATCGCCTCTACGGAGAGGGGAATCCTGGTGACCCGCTTGTGGTACATCCGGGAAGTTGATCCTTACGAGAAGATACTCACCGGAATGACGCGCGACGGCACATTTCTGGTTGAGGATGGAAGGATCCAGTGCGGAATCCGCAACTTCCGCTTCAATGAAAGCCTGATTCACATGCTGCAAAACGTCGATGCCATGGGCGTGCCCGTGCGCGCCAGCGGCGAGGAGTCGATGGATATGGTGGTTCCCGCGATGAGGGTTCGAGAGTTCAACTTCACCGAGACCACGAAGTTCTAACGGCACAACTACGTCCGGAGTGCGGCTGCGAATCTTCGCCGAGACGGGCGCGGCGAGAAAACCAATCCCAGTCCCTTCGGGGAGCGAAGTCTTCAGTACTCTTTTGCTCACTTCAGAACTTCCGGGACCGAGTGACGGCTCAAATAGTAACCATTGGATTGTGGTTACTTTGGTAACAGGCGCCCGGAGCCCCATCCGGAGTATCCTGTCCTCGTCACCATCATGTTTGCCAGCCGCCAGTCTGACTTGCGTAACTCCATCCGGTTCCCGCTGCACCTTGGAGTTACGCTGAAGACCACGGCAGGAGAATACCGCGCTGAGACGACAGATATCTCTGCCGGCGGCGTTTCGTTCGCAATCGACTCCCCGATCGAAGTCGGTTCACAGGTGGAGTTTTCAATTGAGATGCCGTCGGAGATACCCGGTGGCCGTCACGTGGTGAGGGTGATGTGTGTGGGGCGTGTGGTGCGTTGCACGGAAGAAGTCTCAGGAAGAACTATTGCGGTAGTGATCGATGGTTACCACTTCAAACGGCTCTAGGGGCACAAACCGGCACAGCCGGACCAAAACGAAGGACACAGGTGCGACGCGTGAGGCGCCCGCGGACGTGCCTGCGAAAGCCGATCGGCCACCGCTCCGAATTATTCTGGCCGACTCCGAGGCTATCTTCCGCGTGGGAATGAGCCGGATCTTCGCGCAATGGGAAGATCTGGACGTGGTGGCGCAGACCGAGACCTTGCCGCAAACTCTACATGCGGTAGCGTCAACCCCTGCCGATGTAATTCTCTTCGAGGTGGGACTGGCAGCCAGCCCAGCCGACGCGGTAAGCGAGATAGCGGCGCGCGCTTTGCCGGGAGCGAACCTGGTGGTGGTCACGCAGCGCGCTGGCGAACAGGAGACCGTGGATTTCCTTCGCCGGGGCGTTCGCGGAATTCTGGCTCGGGCCGTTTCCCCGGAACTATTAGTCCGCTGCGTCCGCAAAGTCGCGGCGGGCGAAACCTGGCTCGACAAACAGGGAGTCAATTGGGTGATCGAGGCCTATCGGACGCAAGCGCTGCAAGGAACTGCTCCCCAGCAACAGCTCCGTCTGAGCGACAAAGAAATGATGATCATCAGCGGCGTCACCCAAGGCATGAAAAACAAAGAGATCGCTTGCGAGGTGGGGACGACGGAACAAGTGGTGAAGAACTACCTGCGCAAGATCTACGACAAGCTGCATGTTGCCGATCGGCTGGAGTTGGCAATTTACAGCATGCACCATCGGCTGCTCGACGGCTATTCGTTCCCGCCATCTGACAATTCGCCCGAGGCGATCGGCTCCGCTCTGGAAGAGGTTCCAGCTACCAGTGCTCCGGCGCTGGTTCCTGGGCTGGTGCGGCCCGCCTGAGATAGACCGGCCAACACTTCGACAAGCAAGGTAAATGTGGACCATCCCCTTGGGTTGTTCCATCGACTCCCTTGCGATAGTGTAGTGCGTTCGAGCTTTCTTTTCCGAGGCAGCCAATACATCGCATGAATCGCATCGTCCGCAAGCCAGAGATGGCTTGCGCTTTTCTCCTGCTCGCTTTCGCGTCATTCCCCCAGGCGCAGACGGAATCGTCGCTGGCGCCCCCGTTGCGCAGTAGCATCGACGAGATTGCACAGCAGGTACTGAAGACCACGGGCGTGCCTTCAGCTTCCATCGCTGTCGTACAAGATGGAAAGATTGTCTACGTGCAAGCGTACGGGGCCGCCCGGCTCGATCCTCAAACTGCGGCCATGCCGCAAATGCGCTACAGCATTGGCTCCATCAGCAAGCAGTTCACCGCTGCGGCCATCCTCCTGCTTGCGGAAGAAGGGAAGCTGTCGCTCGACGATCCCGTGTCGAAATACATTCCCGGGCTGACCAGCGGCAACGAGATCACCATCCGCGAACTGCTGTCGCACACCTCCGGCTATCAGGATTTCTGGCCGCAGGATTATGTACCGCCGCTGATGCTGCAACCGATCAGCGCCGAAGGCATCATGGACCGCTGGGCGCGCAAGCCGCTGGATTTCGAGCCAGGCACGAAGTGGCAATACAGCAACACCAACTATGTGATTGCCGGAGCGATTGTGGAAAAGGTTTCCGGCCAGCCGTTGCTTCAACTCCTCAGCCAGCGGGTGTTCACGCCGCTGGGGATGAAGAGCGTGGCGGACACGAATGCTAACAAGCTGCCGCCGACCGACCCCACGGGCTATTTTCGCTACGCGCTGGGGCCGCTGCATCCTGCTCCCAAAGAAGGCCGCGGCTGGATGTTTGCCGCCGGCGAGTTGGCGATGACCGCAGAAGACTTGGCTAAGTGGGACATCTCCATCATCAACCAGAGCGTGCTTAAGCCGGCTTCGTATCGCGAAATGGAAACCGAAACCGTGCTGAAGAATGGTGTGGGAACCCGCTATGGGCTCGGCGTCTTTGTCACCAGCGTGAACGGGCACCGCGTCCTGGAGCACAACGGTGAGGTCTCGGGATTCACGGCCGAAAATATCGTGATGCCGGACGACAAGATCGCGGTCGTGGTGCTCACCAATCAGGATGCCGCCGAGGCAGAGTCGGAGATTGGCAACCAGGTGCGAGCGCTGCTGGTTAAAGCGGCCAGTCCCCAGGACCCGAAGCAGGATGCGCTGATGCGCAAGGTGTACGACGGTCTGCAGCAAGGCAAGATTGATCGCTCGTTGTTCACCGATAATGCGAACTCCTACTTCAACGACCAGGCTCTGAAGGATTACGCGAGCAGTCTCGGACAATTAGGTGCGCCACAAGAGTTCAACCAGATCCGGTCGTCGCTGCGTGGTGGGATGACCGCGCGTATCTATGGGGTGAAATATCCCAACAAGAGCCTGGTCATCATCATTTACGAAATGCCGGACGGCAAGATTGAGCAGTACTTGATCGCGGAGCAGTAGCGTTCTTCACGAATGAAAAAGAGCGGCCAAAGCGGCCGCTCTGCTTAAAGTTCATGAGTGAAGAAGCTGCCGGGCGCAGTTATTGCTTTGTGGCCATGTACTTCATCGTCGATCCCTGGAGCTTGTCGTCGTAGACGATGTTCAATGTCTTTCCGTCAGCGCTGATGGTCGTTTTGGCTACGCCAATTACCTTACCGTCGCGTTTGTCGGTTTCCTCAATAGTGTTCTTTCCCATGCTCTTTACGGAAACCGTTGTCACCCCGGGATCGCCTTTCATGGGAGCTTCGCTGCCGTCCATCTTCGCGGTGTAGGACTGACCGGTCGGACTGGTCATGGTCAGCTCGTCGCCACTTACCTTGTACGTCCAAGTGATCCCATTATCGGAAAGATTCTCCATCTTGGTGGTTCGCCAGGAACCGGAGATCGCATTGGCTCCTGCCGGAGCTTTTGCGCCCACTCGCATGGCTTCGCCTTTTCCGGTGACAGGCGCACCATTGGTATTGCTGCTGTCGCTGAATTCGAAGGTCATCGTGCTTCCGTCAGGAGAAACTGCCATCGTGGACGTCGTGACGGTCTTGCCGGCCTTCTTGTCGGTTTCCTGTACCTCGTGGTCGCTCACAACCTTGATTGCAACGCTGTCATAGTAAGGATGGCCCGTAACCTTCTGATCCTGTCCGTCAGCCTTGATGTCGATGGCTGGCACGCATGTCTTGCACTGATACATTCCGTTTTGCAGCAGGTAGACCGCGGGCTTCTTAGGAAAATCAACTTTGTTCATATTGACCTTCCACGTGCCGTCAAATGCGCTTTGGGCCGTCGCCAACAAAGGCGTCAGCAACAGTCCCATCATCGCGACCAAATAGACTTTCTTCATTGCAAACCTCCGTTTTTCCTTCCTGTGATCTGTGGCGACGGAATTATATCCAAATCCGGCTAATGTGCAACGGACGTTAGTGCGGCCACGAGGCCTGTAGGTGGGGTCTGGTAAGGGTTCGTTACTGGCCGCGAGAAGGGAATTAACTGAGGCAGCTTGGGAGCATTAGTCGCAACGTGAACCGAGGCGTGGTTGGCTTCCGTCCTGTGCCGTCTGCAGGGCAGCCGGATTCATGCAAGTTCCAGGATCTGGCGTGTGCGTGGCGACCGCTCGCACCGCTGGCGTTTGATTATGGTATGCCTGTGGAGGAGCAGAGCTCGGATTTGTTGAAGAGTTGGGCTGCTGATCGGTTGAGGTTCCGGTCTGTGGCGTGTCAGCGCCAATGTTTCGCTCAGGAGTCCGATCGGCAGTTCCCGGAGTGCTGCCGGTTGTTCCCATGGTCGAGGTGGAAGGCTGATTGGTCTGGCCACTTACGCCTGTCGTCGAGGTGGTACTGCTTTGCTGATCGCGGATGGTGGCATCCGGCAAAGAATTCTGAGAGCTCGGGTCCTGTGTCCGGTCTGCGTTGGCGTGGCGTGAGTTCTGATTCGACGCTCCGGTGCCGGCAGAACCGTTCTGCGACTGTGCCGACGAATGGCTGGAGTTGCTGGCGTCGCTGCTGGGGGTTGAGCTTTGCGCGAAGATCAGTGCGGCGGCCAGAACGGCCATGGCTGCGAAATACGTGAGGCCCTTCATGAGAACCCTCCGCCTGCCGCACTACTGGTAGCGGCAGCGCCCACTTTCTTAGATTGCCGTGAGGGGAGGATTGGTTTTCTATTTCTTCGCGATTAGCGAGGCCCACGCGGAGCTGAAGATTATGCGGGTGGGAGTTCTGTGATCGGTGCGATGGGGTCTATGTGCACGGGCCTTCGTGGCCTTTGCACTTCGACATGATTGCCGTCCGCAAACGGCCGCGCAGATCGTCGGGAAGTTCGTACAGGTGGGAGTCGCGGTAGATCTCGATGGTCATCTTCGTCGTGTTGCACACGACGTAGCAGTTGTGACACCACTGGAGATGGTCTTCCAACTCCGCCCTGGTTTGGGCGTCCATCGACTCATCAAGGTAATCGGTGAGCTCCTTCAGGAAATCAGAGCAGGTCACTTTTTGCCATCTCCACCAGTTCGATTTTTGAAATACTTGCTCAAGCGTTCACGCAGTTGCAAGCGGGCGCGAAGCAATCGGGACTTCACCGCCGGAATACTCAAATCCAAGGCATCCGCCGTCTCTTCGGTGGAAAGGCCCTCAACGTCGCGCAGGACAAATACAGTGCGGAAGCTGGGCGGCAATCCCTGGATTGTCTTGCCCAGAATCTCTTTCAGTTCGCCCTGCGTATACAGCTGTTCCGGATTCGGCGCCCAATCCGCCACTTCCCGTGGCATGGAATCTTCTTCGGTCTTGATGTCCTCATCAAGCGACACCATCCGTTCCGGACGCCTGCGGCGCAACCGCATCAGCGCTTCGTTCACCGCGATCCGCACCAGCCAGGTGTAGAACTTCGATTGCTCGTGGAAGTTCGCCAGGTTCTGATACGCCTTCAGGAATGCGTCCTGCACCACATCTTCCGCGTCCTCGCGGTTCTGCGTGATGTGCTGCGCAATCCGGAAAACATTGCGGTCGTAGCGATGGACCAGCTGCTCAAAGGCGCTGATGTCACCCGCTTTGGCCGCATGAACCAGTGCCAGCTCATCGCCGGCCGGTTCTGCTACTTTTGGTTGGATGGTCCCCATGTTTATCCAGATTCAGGATTTTGGACCGGTAACGCAACTGCCCTGCCCATTTTACCCATTCGGAACGGTATTCGGCTAACTGCGACGTATTTTTGGCATTGCGTGATTAGATCAGCACCGGCCCCGGCGGTCAAATATTCAACCTGGCCTCGACATTGTCGGGACAGAGCTACCAGCCGACTCCGGGCAGCGAGCAATTGCCGCCATTCTGCAACCAGCGTGCGCCCGAGTCGGTGAGTTCGAGAATGTTGATGGGGGCGCTGACCTCGTTGGGGTGAGCAGCGATCTCCAGTCGAATCAGCCTATCGATGGAAGCTGCCGAACCGACGCTTCGCGGGCCGCTGGGAGTCGCGACGTACGGCTTAATGCGCTCCCAATATCCCAGGTAGAACAACTCAGTGCTTGGCTTGCAATTGCCCGGACAGATAGTCGTCCTCGTCGTCAAGCTGTTTCCCGTGCCACTTCGCCGCAGTTCGATAATCCCGAGCATCGGCTGAGACTGGACCATTTGCGCGATCGCTAACTGTACAAGGTCTGATGTGTAGTTCGATGGCTGCACCAAAACTCGATACTGGCCTGGATCGCTGGCTTGCAGATTCGCCAGCAGGTTTTCCACCCTGCGTCTGAGAATTGCGGCAGTGGACGACACGTGAGTTGCGAACGTTCCGGGCCTGGCAAAGCCTTGCCGGATGGTGTCCGTCACGCGATAGCTTCCACCATAGTGCGCAAGGCCCGAGACGGTTGCGTAAACGTCCTGCGCTTCAAAAAGTTTGCACTCCGTGGCATTTCGATTCAGGCCGTATATAGCGCGGCTGTCGGCAGCCAACACAATCCGGTAACGGCTTCGCACCACGATTTCAGTAGTTGCTTGCGATGGCACCGCCGGGGCAGCGCAGATCATGGTGAGGATGACCAATCGAATCGCTGCGAGCTTGGCTCTCGGCCGGTTCATTTCGTTTGTCTCTGCAGTCTTCGACATAAGGCCACTGACATATAGAACACCAGTGGCTGCGAGAGTTGCAATTCTCCGGCACGATTAGGCTCGCAAGCTGGCGCTCGGCGCTACCTGGCGGCAACCACAGGCTTGACCTGACTGTACTCCGGGCTTTTCCAAAGCTCGCCGCCATATTCCAGGAAATTCGCCGTGGACTGTGCGACCTCCCGTCCGTAATACCGGTCAACGATGTGCAAGGAGAGGTCAATTCCCGAAGTCAGTCCGCCCGCGGTGGCAACCTTGCCGTTCTCGACGAAGCGAGTGCCGCTTACGAAGTGGACCGCCGGATACTGTTTCTGCATGTTCGCCGCATACATATGGTGCGTCGTGGCAGTTAGACCGTCGAGCAAGCCATATTTGGCGAGCATGGATGCTCCAGTGCACACGGACATGGTGACGTCTGCTGTTGCCGAGTTCGCCAGCACCCATGCCCTCTGGGTGTCGCTGCGGCCCCCTTGCGCGGGTATGACAATGATCTGCGGTTTGGGCGCAGTCTCAAAGCTATAGTTGGGAACGATCGTGAGTCCGTTGGCAGCGTTCACTGGTTTCAGCGAATCGGAAACCGTGTAGGTGTTGAACGGCATCACCATGTCGTCGCCGTCCGACTCATGCCAGGCCGTGCCTTTCGAGGTGAGCATGGCATCGCCAAACACTTCCCATGCGCCCGCGATGTCCATGACATTCGCGCCGTCAGAGATCAGAAATGCGACATTGATCTGCCCCTTGGCCGGTGGCTTCAAGGACGTGCTCTGCGCCGTTGAGGCGGCAACTTTGTACGGCGCTCTGGCGGCGCGGCCTATATAAAAGGCGCAATCCAACAGCGCAACCACGGCTACGGCGATCCAGAGCAGTTTATTCGAATTTGTCATGACTGTACCCCCTTGCGAAATGTGCTTGCGAATGAGATCAGAATAAGCGCAGAATGAAAAGTCTGAAATGACATTCATCCGGCAATTCGAGACATTCTGGGATAATGTCCTAAATTACCTGCTTGATGTCATATCAGACGTCCCCATGAACGGCTATCCTTAACTCGCACGCCTTATGACACCCAAACATGTCGTCATCGTCGGATACGACAACATCACGTCGCTCGATCTGGCTGGCCCGCTGGAAGCCTTTAGCAGCGCCTATCTGGAGGACTCGCGGGGAAGTCATGAGCCTTGCTATAAGGTGACGATCGCGGCTTTGGGCACGAAGAGCTTTTCTTCGGAATCGGGCCTGCGGATGACGGCCGCGTGCTTTCTAAGTTCGCTGCGTCATCTGGATACGCTGCTGATCCCCGGCGGCAGCGGGATGCGGACGTCGGGTGATGCCCAGAAACTGGCGGACTGGATAGGCCACCACCATGGCCGCATTCGACGGATTGCGTCAGTTTGCACTGGTATCTATGGTATCGCGCCGACGGGACTGCTCAACGGGCGCAAAGTCACGACACACTGGAAGTTCGCTGCCGACTTGGCTGAGCGTCATCCCAAGTTGCAAGTCAATGTGAACGCGCTTTACCTTCGCGACGGAAAGTTCTATACCTCGGCCGGAATCACAGCTGGAATCGATCTCGCGCTCGCGCTGATCGAAGAGGATTTCGGCGCGCAAGTTGCCCTCAGGGTAGCGAGGGAATTGGTGATGTACGTGAAGCGTCCGGGGGGACAGGAACAGTATTCCGAGCCCTTGAAATTTCAAGTCGAGTCCAGCAGCCGTTTCGCCGATCTCGCAGCCTGGATGCTGGGGCATCTCGACCAGGACCTTTCAGTAGAGGCGCTGGCCGAACGCACCAATCTCTGTCCCCGTCAGTTTAATCGTCGCTTCAAGAACGAGTTCAAGAGCACCCCCGCGGCGTTCGTCCAGCGACTGCGTCTCGATGAAGCTCGTACCCGACTGTCCAGCTCCGGTTCGACGGTTGAAAGCATTGCCGATTCCGTCGGCTATCGTGATGCCGACAGTTTCCGGCGCGCGTTTGTGCAGCAATTTGGAGTTGCTCCGCAGCAATATCGCGGCCGCTTCGTTCAAGGCGAGAGATGGTAAGGCCGAACGCTGGTCGGCTTAGGGGATGAGGCCAAGAATCGAAGCTCGAGCTTCTATCTGCTCGCGCAAGACTCCGTCTCCAGCAAAGGGCTTCAGCGCTGCGGTTATCTCCGATGCAAATCGCTGTTGGCCTTCGCCCACAACTTCAGGAGAAGTATTCGATTTAGACAGGGCGCGGCCAATCAAATCGGCTGGCGTGACCTCGTGCCATTCCGTCACCGCAACATCGCCGATTTCTTGGAAGCGTGAGTCCTTAAACCATTGCTTCGCGTTGGTCCGGTACCGACTCTCGTCTGGTTCCGACGCCCAGCGCCGACGCGCCTCATCATAGGGCGTCACCCAAGCCGTTTGCGGCGTCGCCAGGCTGGAAGCTACGCAAATGACGATGCAACCAGAACCCCGTGCGGTGATTTCTTTCAGCACAGGCAAGGCGGTGTCCCGTTCCAACCAATGCAGGGCGCGCCCGATGGTGATGACGTCGTAGGTCCGGGTGGTGGGAAATTCCTCGATCCGTCCCTGAATCAGCGAGATCGCGACGCCGGCTTTCGCGGCCGCAGCGTTGGCCGCCGTTATCATCGCAGCTTCGGGATCAAGCCCAGTGCAGGACTTCACGAAAGGGGCAAAGCCAATGGCAAGCAGGCCAGGTCCGCAACCGATGTCGAGCAAGCTTTCGTTGCCGCACAAGCTGAGATAGGCGGCTACTTTCTGAAAGAATTGTGGGGGATATGGTTCCCGATAGCGACATAGAATTCAACAGTAGACGCGAACCGGCCCATTAATCGCTAGTCTGACAGTTGCCGCGCAGAACTTCAACCACGCGCGTCAAGGCCTACCCAGTGGGCGCCATCGCACGTGGAACTCGTAGTATTCTACGATCATGGATAAGAAGGAGATCAACTCCCCAAGACTGACTGCCCATTTCGTGATCTGGATGATTGTGGGATGTTTACTGCTACTCGCCTTCCTGGGACACTACCTCTGGAAAGTGTTTTAGAAGACAGGACCGTTGTCACTACGCTCGTGATCCGACGGGACTCCGCGTACTTGTGCTAATCCTCTGCAAGTTTTGGGCCGAGTTTCGATTAGCGGATTTTTCGGAACCCCAGCATTGCTAGCCGGTATTTCTTCGGCGCGTAAAGTTACGCGGAAGGGTCGAAGCGGTAAGGAAGATAAACCGGCTCCCAGACATTGGCGCGGATGCGAGCCTCCACAGTTTGCTCGTCGAGCGGGTCGGCAACGCCATCATTGATCGCCTGACGCGCGACTGCCCTTGCCACGGCGAATGACACCGAGCGCAGCTCCGAAACCGGCGGCAACAATCGTCCCGACTTACTGAGGCGAGCGGGAGAAAGTTCGGCGAGACATTTGGCGGCAGCCATGAACATCGTGTCGGTAACCCGCCGCGCGTTGACCGACAAGATACCCAAACCCATTCCCGGGAAGATGTAAGAGTTGTTCGTCTGATCGATCGGTACTTCGCGGCCATTCCAGTTCACTGCGGCGAACGGGCTGCCGGTGCCGATGAGCGCGCGTCCGTCTGTCCACTTCATCAAGTCCGCCGGCGTAGCCTCCGAGCGCGACGTGGGATTCGAGAGCGGGAAGATTACCGGCCTTTCAACTGCCGCGGCCATTGCACGGATCACATTCTCGGTGAAGGCTCCGGCCTGTCCGGAGACGCCAATGAGTGTCGTTGGCTTGGCATTTCGTACCACGTCGAGCAAACTAACGCGATTCTTACGCTCCAGTTCCCAACTGGCTATGGCGGAACGAGGTCGGGCAAATGACTGCTGCGCCGGCCGTATCTCGGCCATGCCGTCCACCAGCAGCCCGTCCTTATCGACCGCATAGAAATGGTGGCGTGCTTCCGCTTCGCTCAGGCCCGTGTTCTGCATCGCGGTTAGCAAAAGCGAGGCGATGCCAATGCCGGCCGATCCTGCTCCGAAGAGCGCGATGCGCTGCTCGGTCAAGGGCGTGCCGGTAACATTGATGGCCGCAAGCAGAGTTCCCGCGGCCACGGCAGCTGTTCCCTGGATGTCGTCATTGAAGGTGCAGAGCCGGTCACGATAGCGCTCGAGCAAGCGGCCCGCGTTCATGCCGGCAAAATCCTCCCACTGCAACAGCAACTTGGGACAGCGCTCAATGACAGCGCTGACGAAGGCTTCGACGAAATCGTCATAATCGGAGCCGCGCACTCTGTGGTGACGCCAGCCGATGTAGAGAGGGTCTTCGAGGAGTTCAACATTGTCGGTACCGACATCGAGCAGTACCGGCAAACACTGCTGGGGATGAATGCCGGCGCAGGCGGTGTAGAGCGCCAGCTTGCCGATGGGGATTCCCATGCCTCCCGCACCCTGGTCGCCCAGTCCGAGAATTCGTTCGCCGTCGCTGACGACGATGGCGCGAATGGCGTCATAGCGGTGATGCCGGAGGATCTCGCGAATTCTATGCTGGTTAGGATAGCTGAGGAACAGTCCGCGCGGCTTGCGCCAGATCTCGCTGAAGCGCTGGCATCCTTCGCCGACGGTAGGCGTGTACACCAGAGGCATCATCTCTTCGATGTTGCGGACCAGTAGAGCGTAGAACAGCGTTTCGTTGGTGTCCTGCACGTCCCGCAGATAGGCATAACGCCCGAAATCAGTTTTGCGGGCGCGCAGCACTTTGAGCCGCCGCGCTGCCTGATCTTCAAGATTGCCGACATGTGGCGGCAGCAGTCCGTGCAGGGCGAAGTCGGTGCGCTCGCTTTCAGTGAACGCGGTTCCCTTGTTGAGCATGGGAAAGTTAATCAGGTCAAAGCCCGAGAGCCCGGTCTCCAGAACGCCTTCGGCCGTGATGCGATATTTCATGGCTGCGCGCCACCCAAGCGACTCCCTATTGTACGAGCCCAGCGGCCCGCCCGCTGTGCGCCGGGTCGCTGCTGTGGCCTAGTTTCGAGAGGACGGAGAGGTGACGAAAAAAACTAGTAGCAATCCGGAGAAGTTTCAGCTAGAAAAGCAGTTAACCACGTAAACGGAAAATTAGTTGCACCTAACGCCTTATTCTCCCTGAGCAAGCTGCAGGAGTGTATCAATGCGAAACGGATCCGAGTTTGTCTGTCCTGAAATATCACCGGCCGGCGCCGGAGAGTACCAGCACTCATACTTGGCCCGACGCCGTGATTGGCGCGTTGCAGTTGTCGTCAGTGTGCTTCTGGGCGCGTTGTTGCTCGTGGGCTGCGAAAAGAAAGAGGAAGCCCCCAAGCCCGGGCCGCCCGAAGTCGGAGTGATGGAGCCACTGCAGCAGGATGTCCCCATAGTTGACGAGTATGTGGCGCAACTGAACGGGCCGGTGAATGCCGATATCACTCCCAAAGTCCAAGGCTATCTGCTCAAGCAGAATTATCAGAACGGCTTTTTCGTCAAGGAGGGGCAACTTCTGTTCGAGCTCGATCCGCGGCAATACCAGGCTTCCGTCGATCAGGCCGCAGCCGATGTTGCCGTGGCCGTAGCCAACCTCACCCGAACCCAGGCTGACGTGGCCCGCGATACACCGCTGGCGGCGCAGAGCGCCATCCCGCAAAAGCAGCTCGATAACGACGTTCAGGATCAAGCCTCCTGGGAGGCACAGCTCAAAGCTAAGAAAGCGGCTCTGGCGAATGCGGAGCTAAATCTCGGCTGGACCAAGGTGTACTCGCCCATTGACGGCATCGCCGGGGTTTCCAACTCCCAGATCGGCGACTTAGTGGGCACCACGACCAAGATGGCAACCGTCTCGCAAGTCGATCCTATCTGGGCCTACTTCAATATCAGCGAAAGCCACTTCCTGGAGATCGCGCCAAAGGTTACCCAAATTATTACCGGCAAGGTGAATGCATCCTCGACAGACTCGACGCCGATTGAATACATTCAGGCCAACAACCAACCGTTTCCGACGAAGGGCGAGTTCGTCTACGTCAACCGTCAGGTCGGCACCCAGACCGGAACCATTCAGGTGGCGGCGCAATTCTCCAACCCCGGTGCAGTGCTTCGTCCCGGTGGTTTCGGACGAATTCGCATCCAGTCCGGCGTGAACAAAGGGGCGCTGCTGGTTCCGCAGGCCGCGGTTACGCAAGTCCAATCGATGTACATGCTGGCTGTAGTTACTCCCGAAAACAAGGCCGTATTTCGCCCGGTGAAGGTGGGCGAGCGTGTGGGTACGAACTGGATCATCACGGAAGGGCTGCAACCGGGCGAGAAGGTCGTGGTCGATGGTCTCCTGAAGATTCAGATGGCTGCGGCACAGATGCCTGAGCTGGCCAAGACAGGTATTCCAGTCGTCGCCAAGCCTTATGTGCCCGCCGCGGCGCCGGCAGGGGGCAACTGACCATGCCGAAATTTTTCATCAATCGCCCCATCGTGGCGATGTGCATTTCCATCCTGATGGTTCTGGTCGGGGTAGTGGCGATGCTGAGCCTGCCCACGGCGCAATTTCCCAACATCGCCGATCCGCAGATTCAGGTTCTGGCAACCTATCCCGGCGCGGACGCGCAAACCGTGGCCGAGTCAGTCGCTACGCCGATTGAACAGCAGATGTCGGGCGTCAGCGGCATGAACTACATGTACTCCACCAGCGCCAGCAACGGCTTGATGACGCTCACCGTTGACTTCGCGCTGGGAACGAATGCCAACACCGACCAGATTCTGGCGCAGATGCGGCAGGGGCAGGCCAACTCGCAACTGCCCAGCGCTGTGACTAACTACGGAGTGACGGTTCAGCAATCGACGTCGTCGCCGCTGATGCTGCTCGCGCTCTCCTCGCCCAACGGGACCTACGACAACATCTTTCTGGCAAACTACGCATACATCAATCTCAATTACGCACTGACGCGATTGCCGGGCATAGCTTCGGTATCGGTGTTCGGCGCGGGTCAGTACTCCATGCGCGTCTGGGTGAACCCTGATACGCTGGCGAATCTCAGCGTCACCGTTCCCGAGATCATCAGCGCGATTCAAGCACAGAACGCAGTGAACCCGGCAGGCCAGATCGGCGGAGCACCCGTCCCGCCAGGACAAACGTTCACCTACAACGTGCGCGCGCCGGGCCGCCTGACCACGCCTGAGGAGTTCGGCCAGATCATTATTCGCGCTACGCCTGAAGGCGGCGTGCTGCGCCTGAAGGATGTAGCGCGGGTGGAATTGGGAGCCCAGAACTACAACCTGGAAGGGCGCTTCAACGGGAAACCTGCGGCGCTGTTGGGTATCTACCTCACGCCGGGCGCCAACGCTCTACAGACCGCCGGCGAAGTCCGCAAGTTCATGGAGGAAGCCAAAGGCAGGTTTCCACAGGACCTGACGTATAGCGTCCCGCTGGATACCACGCTGGCCATTACCGCCGGTATCCACGAGATCAAAAAGACGCTGATCGAGGCGCTGGCGCTGGTCATTTTCGTAGTCTTCATCTTCCTGCAGGGCTGGCGAGCCACGCTGATCCCACTGCTGGCGGTTCCGGTCTCGCTGGTCGGCGCGTTCATCGTCTTTCCGATTCTTGGATTTTCCATCAATACGTTGTCGCTGTTTGGACTGGTGCTTGCCATCGGATTGGTGGTGGACGACGCGATCGTCGTGGTTGAGGCCGTGGAACACCACATCGAGCAGGGTATGACGCCGCACGACGCTGCCCAGAAAGCGATGGAGGAGGTGGCGGGCCCGGTCATCGCCATCGCCCTGATTCTGGCCGCGGTTTTTATACCTACGGCTTTCGTTCCCGGTATTACAGGACAGCTCTACCAGCAGTTCGCCGTAACTATCGCCGTATCGGTGCTCTTCTCCGCTTTCAACGCGCTGTCCCTCAGTCCCGCACTCTCCGCAATGCTGTTACGTCCGAAAAAGGAAGGGCGCGGTCCGCTAGCCGCTTTCTTTCGGTGGTTCAATCGCGTCTTTGGCAGAGCTACCGACGGCTACGTCGGCATTTGCCGGCACTTGATCCACAAAGCCGGATTCGCGTTTATTCTTCTGGGTATTCTCTGCGTCGGTGCTTACTTCTTCGGATCCAAGGTGCCAGGCAGCTTCCTTCCTGATGAAGATCAGGGATACGTTTTCGGAGCGCTGCAACTGCCCGATGCCTCCTCGCTGCAACGATCTTCCGAAGCGGCAAAGCAGGCAGAGAAAATCATCATGGATACGCCGGGCGTGGAGAACGTCAGCTCGGTGCTGGGATACAGCCTGCTCAGCGGAGTGCAGACCACCTACAGCTCATTTTTCTTTATTTCGTTTAAGCCGTGGGATGAGCGCAAGACTCCGGAGACGAGTTATGACGGAATCAAACTCCATCTGGCGCGTGCGCTTTCGCAGATCAATTCGGGGCTGGCGTTTGCCTTCCCGCCGCCGGCGATTCTGGGCGTAGGCACCTCGGGAGGATTCACTTTCATTCTTGAAGACCGGTCCGGCAGCGGCACCGACTTCCTTGCCAAGAATGCACAGGCATTCATGGCCGAAGCCCGCAAGCGGCCGGAGCTGACAGGGGTGATGACCACGGCGCTCTTCGGCGTACCGCAGGTCGGCGTGGATGTGGACAAGGCGAAGGTGCTGACCCAGCAGGTGAGTCTGAGCAATGTCTACCAGACGCTACAAGCCTTCATGGGCGGAGCGCTGGTGAACTACTACAACCAGTTCGGTCTGCAATGGCAGGTTTGGGTGCAAGCCGACGGCAAGTTCCGAACTAACGTGGATAATCTGGGCAAGTTCTACGTGAGGAACGTCAGCGGGGACATGGTTCCGTTGAGCACCTTGACCAGCACGTATTCGCGCAGCGGTACGGAGTTTGTCATGCGCCAGAACCTGTACCAGTGCGTGCAGATCAACGGCTCGGCCGCCCCGGGTTACAGCTCCGGCCAGGCGATGGCAGCGTTGGAAGACGTCTTCAAGAAAACCATGCCGGGACAGATGGGCTACGACTGGAGCGGCATGAGCTACCAGCAGCAGAAGGCTGCCCAGGGCGTCAGCCCGACGACAATCTTCAGTTTGTCTTTCCTGGTGGTCTTTCTCATCATGGCGGCGCAGTACGAGAGCTGGACGCTCCCGTTCTCCGTGCTGCTCGGCGTTCCTATCGCGGTCTTCGGAGCGTTCGTGGCGCTGTACTTCCGTAAGCTCGACAACGACGTGTATGCCCAGATTGGTCTGGTCATGCTCATCGGGTTGTCGGCCAAGAATGCCATTCTGATTGTCGAGTTCGCCAAGATGGAATACGACAAGGGAGCGACACTACTCGACGCTTCGCTGACCGGAGCGCGGCTGCGCCTCCGACCGATTCTGATGACCGCGTTCGCCTTCATTCTGGGTTGCGTGCCGCTGTGGGTGGCGACCGGCGCCGGTGGCATCTCGCGGCAAGTGCTGGGATCAGTGGTGATTGGCGGCATGCTGGCCGCAACGATTCTTGCGATTTTCTTTATTCCAGTGTCGTTTGATGTGGTCGAGCGCTTCGGTCTGTTTCTGGCGGGCGGCAAGAAGAAAGATGAGCCACCGCCGCCGAAAGACCAGTCTAGTACCACTCCGAAAGGAGCGGGACATGACTAACTTGAGAACATCCACCGTCATCGTATTGCTGCTCGCGCTGTGTGGGTGCAAGGTGGGACCGAATTACCAGCGGCCGCCACTCACAGTTCCCGACCAATATCGCGGACTGGCTCCTGACGCTTCCACTCAGCAGGCGGGCACGGAAGATTTTGCGCTGCTGAAGTGGGATACGGTTTTCCAGGATGACACGCTGCGAGGCTTGATCAAGGACGCGCTGGCGAACAATTACGACCTGCGCATCGCCGCCACTCGCATTTTGCAAGCCAGCGCTAACCTGGGAATCACACGCGCCAATCAGTTTCCAACGGTGGGTGGAACTTTCTCCATCATCAATCAACAGGCAACGCCGCTTTATACGGGCGCTCCCACCATCGATACGGCTGGGCTTCAGCTCAACTATATTGTCGACTTCTGGGGACAGTATCGCCGAGCGACCGAGGCGGCACGCGCGGTTCTCCTGTCCACGGTCTACGGAAAAGACCTGGTTCAAACTACTTTGATTTCGATGGTGGCGACCAACTACTACTTGCTGCTTCAATATGACGCCCAGCTCAAGTACTCCAATGAGACGATTGAAGCGGACAAAGACATCCTGAGACTCAACACCATCAAGTACAAAGGCGGCGACGCCGCGATTACCGACGTCTATCAGGCACAGGTGCTGGTGCAGCAGGCCGAGGCTCAGGCCATCAGCCTGCAGCAGGCGATCGAGCAGACGCAAAACAATATCAGCATCCTGCTCGGCAAGAACCCGGCGTCGGTGCCCCGTGGTCTCAGTCTGGTTGAACAGCCCCACATACCTGACGTGCCGGCGGGATTACCCTCCGCGCTACTGGAACGCCGGCCGGACGTCCGCCGCGACGAGGAGAGCCTGGTTGCCGCCAATGCCAATGTGGGCGTCGCCAAGGCGGCCTTCTTTCCGCAGATTTCGCTTACCGGCGAGTTTGGCGCACAGAGCACCGCCATCAGCAGCTTCCTGGCAGGTCCGGCAACCTTCTGGGCTGTCGGTGGACAGATCGCGCAGCCCATCTTCGAAGGCGGCAGGATCAGAAGCAATTACCGTTTGGCTTGGGCACAGCGCGACCAGGCAGAGTTGGTGTACAAACAAACGGTGTTGAATGCCTTCGGCGATGTCTCTAACAGCCTCGTGGGTTACAACGATTCCCGAAAGTATCGCATGAAGCTTGAAGAGCAGGCTAATACATACAAGGAAACCGCCCGCCTGGCTACCGTACGCTATCAGGGAGGCGTTACCAGCTTCCTGGAAGTTCTGGTGACCGAGCAAGACTACTTCGCCGCTGAACTGAGTCTGTCTCAGGCTTGGTTTCAGGAGATGCAATACTACGTGCAACTGTATCAATCACTCGGCGGCGGCTGGGATCAGCAGTAGGGAAGTCGTTCCTGATGCAAGTCCGATGCGGACGCCTGCATCCGGCGTTGGTGTCACCGCTAAGGACTCCGGAATTTCTGCGATCCATAGGAGACTCCACCCAAGCAGACGAAAGCTTGGGTGGAATTCACTGACAACTGATTCCCGGGGATTTTTACGGCGAGTACTGCCAGATCATGCCATGGTTTCCGGGCCCGCAGTACGAGACGGTCCCGTAGAGATTGCCCTTTTTGTCCGAGGAGAGGTTCTCAAAGATCCAATCATTGCTTGAGACTAGAGATTGGAGTCCGTTACGAACGTTCCCGACCGCGCCGCAATAGCAATAGTAGCCACCTGGGTCGTAATACCCGAACCCGTCCGCAGCCGCGTAGAGGTTCCCTGCGGGATCAACGGTCAACGCGGAGAACCAGCTCCACGACCCACACCCAGGACAAAATTGACCGTCGCTGCTGTGGGATCTTAGAAAGCTGACGCCACCGGGGGGCGACAGCTCAAAAATCAAACCGTCCGCATATCCTTCCCAACAACCTCCAAACTGCGTCCAACATTGACTAAAGCCGTAGAGATTGCCATGGCTGTCTTGAATCAGCCCGCCAGGGTGTCCGCCATCGTTGACGCTGCCGGTGAAACTGTAGACAACGTTTTCCGTCCAGCCGCTGCCTGAAGGCACTAATTGAAAAACTACGCCGCACGGCCCGCCCCAGTAGGGGCAATCATTGTTGCCACCTGACAACGTTGTGCCGTACAGACTTCCGTCAAGGTCCAGCACCAGGCTGGTGGGCTGTCCGCCATCACTTCCGCCGGTGAAGTTGTAAAGTATTTTCTCCGTCCAGCCATCCTGCGAGGGCGAAAGCTCAAATATGGCGCCAGCCCCGTAAACTCCGTTGCCTATGCCGTACAGATTGCCGGCCAAGTCGAAGGTTGTGACTGTGCCGCCCCACGCGTCGGTGTTGCCGGTAAATTGATAAATGGTGGTCTCGTTCGAGGTGCACAATGCCGTAGCACACGGGGTCTCAGCCGGTGTCGCCTTAAAGATCAGCCCGCAATACGAGGTTCCGCTCGTTCCGCAATTCTGGATGCCGCCGCTCGCTGCTCCGAAGAGGTCCCCTCCCGGGCCGACGAAAACGCCGCTGGGGCTGCTGCCGCTGCTGCCGCCCATGAAGTTGTACAGCGAGCTGACGAACCACTGGCTGGCTTTCTGCGACAGCTCATAGAGCAGGCCCTGCGCATAGCTGCCGCCGGCTGAAAGCGTCCCGTAGAGGTTGCCCGCCAGGTCGATGGCCACGCCGGAGGGGGAATTTGACGGTGCAAGTGTGCCGAGATCACGCACCTCATCCGCCCCCCAAAGTGTGCAAGAGGTACTAGAGGTGCTGGTACTCGTGGTGGTGCTGCTGCCCAGGATAGTGAACGCCTCCGAAGGAATCGTGCCCACCTCGCTCTCCGAAGCGGAAGATGGGCAGCCTGTGCCCGTGCAGCCAACACCGCTGTTCTCATCCCAGTAGACTGGATCGCCGCTGGGAACGCTGGCGTTCTGCAGGTTCACCCAGTAGGTACCGGCATTCAGAGCCGGGCCATTGAAGCTCGTCGTCACGGAGCAGACATTGTAGCCATATTCATTGACGGTGCAGCTGCCCTGCGTGAAGTTCACGGTCTGATCAAAATAACTGGTGCCGCCGTTTTCGCCCGAAGTGATCGACAGTTCGGCCGTGCTCAGCGTGTCGCCCGAGAACAGCCACATTCCAAATGCGGCGCCGGTGAGGGTGGCGCCGCCACTCGGCACGGTGAAGGTGTCGCTAACGACGAAACCGAAGTTAATCGTCCAGGCATCGGTATTGCCGTTGATGGGGCCGTTATCGTAAATGTCATTGGCTTGCAGCGGCCCGCGATGCATCCTGGCGCGCGCAACCGCCGGAGATATGGGCGGGCTCGGCCGCTTCACTGGATGAGCCAGCTTCGACGCGAACGCCGGCATCTTCGCTGCCTGCACCGCTGTCGGTGGAACCGAATCCTGTGCCCAGGCGGGAACCATCGCCACCGCCATCACGAACGTAGCGACTATCGCCAGAGAGATTGTGCGGAACAGGGAACTGAGAGATCGCGATTGGCTGTGCATCGGGTTGTTCTCCTTGCCACCGAGTCGAATCGAGATGGGCCTACGGACGAGCGCACTCAGACGCCCCGGAGAAGGATGTCAATGTCTTGTTCCTCGCCGTGGGCGCGATCGGAACTGCGTGGGGAAAAAGGCAGGAAATCCCTTTCCATCCGCATTTAGCGCCTGCGGCGATGCTTTGTCAGTGACCGCTGCCGCACGCCTCGGTGACCAACCGAAGCAAAAAACCAACGGGATCGAAGCTGGGCCTTCTCGGCTGCGATGGCTTGACTGAAGCACGGTTAGCGCGCAACGTCGTGTTATAAATCTCGTAAATGCTAAACAGCCGCCAAGGATCGATCCGCCTGTTCCGTTTCAAAGGCATTGATGTGTTTTTGCATTGGTCCTGGTTTGCGCTGGCTGTGTTCGAAATCAATGCCCGAGCGGGAAGATATTCCTTTATCGGCTGGAACGTGGTCGAGTATCTGGCGGTGTTTCTTATTGTGTTACTCCACGAGTTCGGACACGCGCTGGCTTGTCGACAGGTAGGAGGAAGAGCAAACCAGATCGTGCTTTGGCCACTTGGCGGAGTGGCGTACGTCGATCCGCCGCCCCGGCCTGGCGCAACCCTATGGAGCATCGCGGCGGGACCGCTGGTGAATGTCGCGCTCGTTCCTATCTTAATGTTGCTTTTCGCAGCGTGCCGAGCCTCAGGTGGGGCGTACGCGATGCCCAATGTGTACGAGTTGCTGCGATCAGTCTTATACATCGACGTAGTCTTGCTGGTCTTCAACATGTTGCCGATCTATCCGCTGGATGGCGGCCAGGTAGTTCGATCGCTGCTCTGGTTTGTAATGGGCCGCGCGCGAAGCTTGATGGTGGCCACCCTGATTGGCTTCGTCGGCGTGGCGGGGTTGATCGTGCTCGCCTTGCGGATTGGTTCAGTTTGGTTTGGCGTTATCTCGGCGTTCATCCTGCTGAATTGCTGGGGAGGGCTAAAACAATCTTTAGCATTGTTGCGCCTGGCGAAGTTGCCGCGCCGCGAGGGATTTGTCTGTCCGTGGTGCAAAGCAGCGCCGCCAATAGGAAATCTATGGACTTGCGGACAGTGCAAGACGATGTTTGACGCCTTCGAAACGCGGGCCGTTTGTCCGTACTGCGCGATCCAATACTCTGCAACGCGGTGCCTGGATTGTGGAAGAATGCATCCCATGAGCGATTGGATTGCTCCGGCTTTGGTAACCGCCAGGCTGTAGCAGGGCGCTTTTCCAGGACGCTGCGGCAGTCGAAAATCCCGGATTTCATAATTGCCGATTATCCATACTGCTAGAATTGGGATCTATATGGTCCCTCCTGACATTCTGGAAATGCTGGACATCCTTGCCTGCCCCGTGTGCCTGAAGCCGCTGGTGCTGCGCGGCGAAGAAGGACTGAAGTGCAACGAGTGCAAACGGGTGTATCCCATCCGCAACGGCATCCCAATGCTGCTGGAACCTGAAGCGACAATCGAGCAATTGTGAGCCGGTGCAGTAACTGCTGAATGAACATTCAGTCAAAGAAGCAGCTGCGCGGTATAGCACATATCGTTTCCCGAAATGGTAAAAATCCCCCAAAATCCCCGAATCAAGACATACTCCTGACCATCGATAGTGGCAATTGTCTTCCTCCGGCTTGCCGTCGGATGCGAGGCTGTGGTGCGACTCGTCCCACTTGCGTGGAACAAACCGCTCCCGGCTACGTATCACAAACCTAGCAGTAGCAACTATTTCGAGATGCAGGGGTTGAAATATTCAAAGACAGGGGTGTTGCTTGGTGACAATTGGATTTCGGCAATCGAATTGCCTGCAACTAAATAGCATGCGAGCGAGTCTAACAAGCAAAACCCGGAAGGGTCGGAGGTGAGGTCGATGATGGCAGAAAAATTTTCCGTCCCGGAGTTGGCCGCGCTGCGAAGCGAGCTGCTTCACGGATTTGACTCCCGGGACGCAGCCGAGCTGCTACAGATGTTCCTCGCCGGACACGGCTACGGTGTCTCGGCTGAGGAAGCACGCAATGCGGTAAGCAGAGTGGGACTCTTGGGTGGCACGTTGGAAACCTTTCAGCGAGAGTTGGAAAGCATAGCGCTGGTGATGTAAATCGCGGGACAGCAGTAGGTGACGAACGCAGCGGTGACACAAAAGATTCGCTTGACCTGAAAACGGAACGGACGCGACCATCGCCAGAACCTGGACGAAGGCGCAATCCGAAGCGAAAAGTGAAGAGCCCGGGCAAAACGGCCCGGGCTTTCCTGTTTCTGGAGGCTGAGGTTCAGCAGCCTTCGCCCAAGAACTATCCGTTACCAGTACCGCCCGTTTCGGCGGCTGGCGCCGCTACGGATGGACTTTGGGGGCGTGGCTCGGTGGAATTGTTGACCATGTCCTTGAGTTCCTTGCTGGGCTTGAAGAAGGGGATCTTCTTGGCCGGAACGTCCACGCGGTCTCCGGTCTTGGGATTGCGTCCTACGCGAGGCTTGCGCTGGCGAGTGCGGAAGCTGCCAAAGCCGCGGATCTCGATCTTGTCGCCGGCGCGCAGCGAGCGCACCACGCTTTCGAAGATGGTCTCGACGATGACCTCGCTATCCTTCCGCGTGATCTCGGTCAGCCGGGAAACTTCATCGATCAAGTCTGCCTTGGTCATCTCGCACGCCCCTTTGTCGCGATACGGCTCAAGTTTACCAGCACATCGGATACTCTCAAATTGCTATAACGTTGGCAAGTACAAGTTTTGATTGATTTTTCCCAATCCTGCGCACTCGCCGGCAGGCTATTTCCACAGATAGTAGAAGCCCACATTGGTTTGCATCAGCTTGGCCGGATTGGGCAGGTAGTCGGAAACGTCGCCAAACAGCAGGTCGAGTAAGCTCTTTCGGTCCTTTTCGTTATGCACCAGCGTGGGCTCGCCCTTGATGCCGACAGATTTTGCGGTGTCCTCGATGGCGGCGCGGAAGTCGCCGATCTGGTCCACGAGCTTCAGCGGCACCGCCTCTTCGCCGGTCCAAACCTTACCATTCGCCAGCGCGCGCACCTGGTCATCCTTCATCTTGCGGCCCACCGCAACGCTATGGATGAACTGCACGTGCATGTTGTCGATCAGGCCTTGCATGTAGGCGCGTTCTTCGGGGGTCATGGGGCGCGTCGGCGAGCCAGTGTCCTTGAACTCACCGGCCTTCAGCGTGATCTGTTGCAGCTTGGCCCACTTCATCAGCTCTTCATAGTTGTACCATTCCGCGATAACGCCGATGGAGCCAACAATGCTGGCGTTGTCGGCAAAAATCTTGTCGGCCGCGGACGAGACATAGTACGCGCCGCTGGCTCCGACCGTTTCGATGGAGGCGACAATGCGCTTTTTCTTCTGATCGCGAATGCGCAGCACCTCGCGATAAATCTCCTCCGAAGCAGCGGCTCCGCCTCCGGGCGAATTGACGTGCAGGACGATGGCCTTCACCGAGCTGTCATCGGCGAATTTACGTAGCTGTTCGACCACGTCCTTGGGAGTGAGAATTACTCCTTCCAGATCGACCACGGCGATCTTGTCGCCAAAGCCTCCGAAGCTATCTTTCTGCTGGGAGCGGACGGAGAAATATACCAACGCGAAGATTGCAACCAGGAAGAGGAAGAAGGCTCCTCCGCCAAGCAATACCCAAAGAAAGACACGCGAACGCGGCTGTTCGGTCATAAAGGAGAGTTAAGTTTAGCAGAAGAAAGCCGTCAGCTATCAGCTATCAGTCGTCAGCTACTATGCTCGCCTGGCTGTTAGCTATTAGCTCTTAGCCTTTAGCCACCAGTACGACCGTATGCATCGTCGGACATCCTGATTGCTAACAGCTAAGAGCTAAAGGCTGTATGGCGAAAAGCGAAAAGCGCGAAGCGAAAAGCTGCCGGCTTCCTCAATGAAAAATAGTCGCGAAGAATGCCCCGACCTTGCTGAAGAAGCCGTGCGATTGCTTCTTCGCGGTCTCCGTAGTGCTGCTCGTTTCAGATTTCTTCTTGCCTGCAGGCGGCGGAAGAACCGTTGGCTCAAGCTGCACCATCTTGTTATTCTCCAGCTTCAGGATGGCGACATTTGCGCTGAGATCAGGCGCTGGATCACTCCCGCGGAAAATGAATGGGGCTTCGACTGCCATGTGCTGCTCAGGCGACGGGGGCGGTGGCGCGGGCTGCGGCACTGGCTTAGGCGTTGCAGCAGGAGGTGGCGCCGGCGCAGCTTTAGCCACCTGCGTCGGTATCGGCGGGGAGGCCGGACATCCGCAATTCTGTTTCGACTGGCTCGCCTGCCCCAGGTGTCCGCTCTTGAAGAGAACCGCCTCGTCGGGCTTAACCTGATAGGTCGCATCGCCCATGGTTTCGGAGACCACGATCGCAGCCACATTTCCCGGCAACGACTGCACGCATGTGTCCCCCTGCGCCGACACCCGAACCGCGACGTGCACTTTGCCCGGTCCGGGCATAAGCAGCCGCAAGTCCGGCGTGAGTAGCGTATCGGCCTCCGCGCCCAAGGGATAGTTCATCTCGACGTTGCCGCTGTTCAGGCCGAACAGCATCTCGCGTCCGCTTTGCGAGGCCGTGATGGACAGCTTCGTTCCCTCGCAAACCAGCAGGTTGCCTCCGCGCTCCAGCTTGAGAGTTGCGGCTTGTGCTCCAGCCTGGATGGACGAACCGCTTAGCACGCTTGTCCCCGAGCCCGCGAGGATGACCGATCCCTTCACGCTGGCGTCGGTGGCATATAGCTCGCCAATTGCTTGCTGCGCCGCGGCCTGGCGTTGCAAGGCACAGACGAGCAGCGTGGCAAGCAAGCAAAAGACTTGGCACCGGGACGGCATGAAGCGTGGCATTTGCGGAAGAGGTTCAGGCGCATCCCCACGATAACACCAACCGCGCAGGCCCAACAACGCGCAAGTGCATGCATGGCCACATCGATTGAACGGTGGTTGGTTTATAGGGAATTCATCAACAAGCGCAGGCCTTCACTACTGAACTTATTTCAAGCCAAGCTCGCCATCGTACTGTTGGATGACCGCGTAGCACTCGCAGGCGGAGTCTTCAAGTTTCTTGCGATTCACGATCTTCACTGCACCACGGGTGTACTCGATGAGCTTCTTCCTCTGTAAAACACCAGCTGCCAAGCTGACGGTGGGCCTATCTGTCCCTAGCATCGTTGCGAGAAAATCATGAGTGATCGGCAGCGACCCCGAATCCACTCTATCCTGAGTCATTAGCAACCACCGCGCAAGGCGCTGCTCAATATCGTG
>JBEKXQ010000059.1:0-27528 GCA_049511915.1 Candidatus Korobacteraceae bacterium | reverse complement strand
CGCACCTGGGCGGCGACAATATCGACCAGCGCATCGTGGACTGGCTGATCGACGAGTTCAAGAAGGACGAAGGCCTGAACCTGCGCGATAAGGGCAACGAGATGGCGCTGCAGCGTCTGCGTGACGCAGCCGAGCGCGCCAAGATCGAGCTCTCCACCACGATGCAGACCGAAATCAATCTGCCGTTCATTACGGCGGATGCGAGCGGTCCCAAGCACCTGGTGAAGACGCTGACTCGCGGCAAGCTGGAAGAAATGGTGAAGGACATCATCGATCGTTCCATCGGTCCGTGCAAGGCGGCGATCAAGGATGCCGGCATTTCGCCCGACAAGATCAACGAAGTTGTGCTGGTCGGCGGCCAGACGCGCATGCCGCGCATTCAGGCGCTGGTGAAAGAGATCTTCGGTAAGGAACCGCACAAGGGTGTAAATCCGGACGAGGTGGTCGCGATCGGTGCTGCCATTCAGGGTGGCGTGCTGGGCGGCGAGGTGAAAGACCTGCTGCTGCTCGACGTAACCCCGCTGACGCTGTCGATCGAGACGATGGGCGGCGTGGCGACGCAGATGATTCCGCGCAACACGACTATCCCGACCAAGAAGACGGAGATGTTCTCGACCGCGGCCGACAACCAGACGTCGGTCGAGGTGCACGTGATGCAGGGCGAGCGGCCAATGGCGCGCGACAATCGCACCCTGGGCAAGTTCCACCTGACCGGCTTGCCGCCGGCTCCGCGTGGCATTCCGCAGATCGAGGTGACGTTCGACATCGATGCCAACGGCATTCTGAACGTGAACGCCAAGGACATGGCCACCGGCAAAGACCAGAAGATAACGATTACGTCGTCTTCGGGTCTGAGCAAGGACGAGGTCGAGCGCATGGCGAAGGACGCCGACGCGCACGCGGCCGAGGACAAGGCGAAGCGCGACGAGGTCGAGGCCCGCAATCAGCTTGACGGCATGGTCTACAGCATCGAGAAGATGCTGCGCGAACATGGCGACAAGATCTCCGGCCAGGAGCGCAGCGATGTCGAGAATGCTCTCGCAGACGCCAAGAAGGCGCTGGAAGGCACCGACGCGGCTGCGATGACCAAGGCTCGCGAGAACCTGACTTCGGCTTCGCACAAGCTGGCAGAAGCCATGTATAAGGCGACTTCGGCGCAGACGCCTCCGCCGGGCGGCCCGGCCCCGGGAGCAAACGGACACGCTCCAGGCGCCGCCGAGCCGAAGAAGGACGAAGGTGTGATCGACGCCGAGTACGTGGACGTGGAAGATAAGAAGTGACTAGCAACTAGCAATTAGCAGCTAGCTGGGGGCGCGCAAGCGCCCCTGCTTACAAGGGCCAGCTGAGCCTAATACGTACGAGGGCGCCTTGATGCTCGCAGCACTTAAAAACGAGTCCCGCGAAGCGGGACGGAAGATGATAGCCCAGCGTTTCAACGCTGGGTAGGCGTCGACAATAAACCCGAGTCCCGTAGGGACGGCATAAGAACAGCGAGGGCTTCAGCCCCGCGCAACAAGAAGGAACTCCCCAGATTGAAGGAACAAGTTGAGATTTGAAGTAAACAGTCAATCGTACATGTTGAGTTTCAATCGCGAAGATGGAAGATGGTATCTGATCACGTCCGAGATAACCGGCCGGATGAAGGCAATTCCGGTGATCAGCGACGACTTCGGGTTCGTCCCGAACATCGTCGTCCCGATGGGCGACACGGGGCAGGCGGGCGTTAACTAAGATGGCGGATTGCGGCGCACCTAAAGGTGCGCCCCTTCAAGGCGACTGCGATTTCTGGCGAAGGCTGAAAGCTGACGGCTGATAGCTAACCATGGCCACAACCACCAACAAGGACAAAGATTATTACGGCACGCTCGGCGTCAAGAAAACCGCCTCGGCGGAGGACATCCGCAAGGCGTTCCGCAAACTTGCGCGAAAATATCATCCCGACGTAAATCCTGGGGACAAGTCTGCCGAGGAGAAGTTCAAGACGCTCTCCGAGGCGAACGACGTCCTCAGCGATCCGAAGAAGCGCAAGATCTACGATCAGCTCGGCTTCTACTCGGACAACATCGACCCGGCAACAGCTGAGGCTTATGCTCGCGGCGGCGGCTTTGGCGCAGGCGGATTCGGCGGACCGGGGCAAGCCGGCGGTGGTGGTGGTACGCGCACCCACACCCAGGAAGTGCCGTTCGACTTCAGCGGCTTCGACTTCAACGATTTCTCCGAAGGCGCAGGTGCAGCCGGGCGGCGAGCGGGCACCGGCGGCGGATTCCGCGACATTCTTTCCGGCATCTTTGGCGGGGCTGGACGCGGCGAAACGATGGAACGGCCTGAGGCAGGCAGCGATCTGGAATATCAGGTCAACGTCGGCTTCTGGCAGGCGATCAAAGGTGCGGAGATGCAGCTCACCATCCCGCGCCTGGAAGTTTGTACAAATTGCCACGGCCAGGGATACATAGAAAGTCCCGGCCAGTGTCCGGAATGCAAAGGTAAAGGGCAGGTCACGCAGAAAAGCGGCAGCATGAAGTTCAACGTGCCGTGCGCGCGCTGCGGCGGCAGCGGCAAGAATCGCACGGTCTGTCCCGTGTGCCACGGCGAAGGACGTTTGGAGCGCAGCGAATCGCTGAAGGTGCGCATCAAGCCTGGAACGCGCGACGGCCAGCGCATCCGCCTGCCCGGCCGCGGCAATGCCGGAACGCTGGGCGCGGCTGCAGGCGATCTGTACATCATCGTGCGGGCCGGCGAGCACCCGGTGTTCAAGCGCGAGGGCGACGACATTCACCTCACCGTTCCTGTGACCCTCAGTGAGGCTGCTCTGGGAGCAAAGGTTGAAGTTCCCACGATTGATGGCCGAGCCCTGCTGCGAATTCCGCCGGGCACGCAATGCGGACAGAAGCTGCGGCTGCGCGAGAAAGGCGTGCCCTCAGCCGTGACCGAGGGTCAGCGCGGCGACGAGATCGTCGAGATTCAAGCGGTCACGCCGAAGGTTGGCGACGAGCGGTCGAAGGAGATCTTACGGGAGCTGGCGAAGCTGAATCCGGAGGATCCGCGGGAAGAGTTGTGGAAGAAGGTTTAGCAATTAGCAATTAGCAGCTAGCAACTAGCAACTAGCGGAGGCAGCATCCTGCTTGCATTGTTGCAGCTCGGGAAGCTGGAAGGTTAAGAGAAGCGCGAAGGTCGAGATCTAATTGCTAGTTGTTGTTCGGGGAGCCATGGCCAAACGGAAGAAACAAGGCGCGTACATGATCAGCGCGGTGGCGGAGATGTACGGCATTCATCCGCAGACGCTGCGTCTTTATGAGCGCGAAGGGCTGCTGAAGCCGTCGCGCACCGAAGGCAACACACGCCTCTACACCGACGAAGACCTGGAGCGGCTGGAGTTGATCCTGTCACTGGCGCGTGAACTGGGCGTGAATATTTCAGGAATCGCGATCATATTGCAGATGCGTGAGCGCATGGACGAAATGCAGCGCCAGATGGCGGAGTTCGTCAGCTATGTTCGTAGTGAAGTGATGGCCCGCGCGCACCAGGCCGGTGTCGACGCCAGCCGCGGAGCGATCGTACCGTTGCGCCAATCGCTGGTGGTGAAGAAAAAACAGTGAGAGGAAGTTTCGAGCCGGAGCCAGACTCGAAACTCGAAACTTCGAAACTTGAAACTACGGTTTCGCGCCGCGCTGCGCTGTCTTCTCTTTCAACTTACTGAGGGCCTCCCGAGCTTTCTGGGCGTAGGGCCCTTTCGGCAGGGTCTTCAGATACGCTTCGTAGTTCTCCCTGGCGCCGGCAGCATCGCCGGTTTTGTTCAGAACCTCCGCCAGTTTGAAGGTTGCCTCGGCGTCGTGGGGCTTAAACTCCAGTGCCTCACGATAGCGGCTGATCGCAGCGTTGTAATTTTCCTTTTTGAAGTAGAAGTCTCCAACCTCGACATCCTTCATGGCCTTCATGGGGTTGTAAGGGGTGAATTCATCGACGCCGGTGTCACTCAGCCCAGCTTCAGGATGGGCCTTGGCATCATTCGCCGGCGGAGACACGTCGATTTGGGTCTGTTTGCTGGAGCTCTCGCCGGCGGGGACATTGTCGGTGCGAGGAGGGTTGGCGCGGTTATCCTTGGGAGCAGGCGCCGACTTGTCGACCGGGAGTTGTTCTACTGGCTTGGTGTCTTGCGGCGACGTGTCTTGCTGCGGGGTGTCTTGCGCTGCCGCCACGCCGGCCAGCCAAAGGCAAAGTATTGCGAGAAGAAGACGCCGAAATCGCACATTCATATTGTATGTGAACCCGGGAAACCTGATTGGGACTCGGTGCAGTGCCTCAGTGGCCAAAGCCGCAGCAACTTTGCCGCATTTAACAGACGGCCTGAAAGCCGTCCCTTCAAGAGCGGAATCGTCGGAGTAATCCTGTGCTCATTTCTTGCGGACGTGGATCACCTTTTGCACCTCGGCGACCACGTCGCCGGCTTCGTCTCTCACTTCGACCAGGAACGTGGGCTCGTGCTTTGGCTTCGTCGTCAGCTCCGCGCGAATTTCGTCCAACTGCTGGTCGGTCAGGCGAAATTCCGCCTTGACTCTTCCCTTCCCCGGCTTGCGAAAACGGATGCTAGCGGCCTTGTCCCAGACGATGTAGCCGGGACCGAGGTTTTCCATCAGCATCAGCATGTAAAACGGATCGGTCATGGAATAAAGCGAGCCGCCGTAATGGGTGCCGACATAGTTGCGGTTCCAGAAGCGGAGCTTCATCTCGACGTCAACGGACTTGTGATCGGGACTCCACTCTACGCGGATACCAGCGCCCATTATCGGCGGCCAGATGTTGATAGCGCGCAGCATCAGGCGTTGCAGTTTCGTGCTCATGGTGGGTTGTATCGATCATAGATGCAAGCGTGGAAATTAGGATGCTGTACGCGCAAAGGCCGCCCACCCTTGTGGACGGCCTTTTCTCCAAGGGCCTGTGGCCATTGGCTCCGGGCTGAGGAGAGCTTGGCTAAACTGCGCGACCGCGTGGAGCGGTCGCGCCCTGCGTCATCGCTGTTGCACGGACTGCTGCTGGTTGGGAGAGTTGGTTTGCGCTGACTCGGTCAGACTGTTCGTCATCAAGCGGACATCCACACGGCGGTTCTTGGCACGACCTGCCGAGTTGGTGTTCTGCGCCACCGGATTGTCCTTGCCCAATCCGATGAGGAAAATCTTGTGCGCCGGCACGTTGTACTTCTGCGCCAGGTACTGGATAACGGCGTCGGCGCGGCGCTGGCTGAGCTGGTAGTTGTAATCGGCGGGACCGGTTGAATCGGTGTAGCCCTCGACTTGGACAATGTAGTGCCTCTGATTCGGAAATCGGGCGGCGAAATCATCGAGCGTCTGCTTGTCCTTGTGCGTCAGGTCGGCCTTGTCGAATCCGAATAGCACCGTGGTGTCGGCAACGGCCTGGTAATTGTCGAGATTCTCAACGGTGCCGGCTAGGCTGGTAACACGGTTCGAAGCTTGAGTCGCATTCTGGTTGGCCTGGTCCGCGGTCTGCCCGGCGGCCAGCGCCTTCTGATCGGCGGTCGCGGCCTTTGAATTCACTTGTGTAATGCCCTGCTGAGCGCGAGTGTCGGTATCCCTGATATCGCGAGTATTTTGGGCTGTCTGATCATCTAATTCATTAACGTTGTTGATGACAGGAGTGGTCTGGTTGCGAACGTAGTTCTTGGTAGCACAACCCACGGTCAGCAGGCTGCCAGCCACTAGCATGACAAGCACGGAAAATCGGTTCATTGGAAACGGCTCCTGGAAAACTGTCGGCCGCGGCGAGAGGTCAGCCTTAGGCCTGAACTACGAGTGCAAGTCTGGTGCCAAGAAGCAAACGGGAACAGGTTGAGGCTAAACGTGCGTTTTCAATCCGTTAGGAGTGCTGTCTGGCTTGGAAAACAGGTCCGGAGGTTGCTGCCGGATAATCCTGACGCGGGGAGTAGAATTTTTACCAGTTGCAGCTGCGGATTCCCTCGACTCCGGCGGGCCAGAATCTGGCCGTTTCCGTTCGAGATTACACTCAATTTGTGAATTGAATGGACCTGCACCAAAAAATTCGAACCCTGCCGACTTCGCCTGGCGTGTATCTGTACAAGAACGCCGAGGGACAGATCATCTACGTGGGCAAGGCGAACAACCTGCGCTCGCGAGTGCGTTCGTATTTTCTGGAGGGCGCGGCGGCCAACGCCAAGACTGGCACGCTGCTGCGCGAGGCGGTCGATCTCGACTACGTCGTGGTCGACAACGAGAAAGAAGCGCTGGCGCTCGAGAACAACCTGATCAAGCAGAAGAAGCCGCGCTATAACATCCTTCTGCGCGACGATAAGACTTATCCCTACATCAAGCTGACGATCGGAGAGGGCTACCCGCGAGTGTTTCCGACGCGGCGACTGCGAAAAGATGGCTCGCTGTACTTCGGCCCGTACTTCCCCACGAGCCTGGCGTATCGCCTGGTGGATTTGATCCACCGGCACTTTCTGATTCCGTCCTGCAAACTCGATTTGAACCGATACTACCCGCGGCCCTGTTTGCAGTACTACATCGGGAGATGTCTGGGGCCGTGCGTCGAGGGACTAACAACGCCCGACCGCTATGCTGAAGCCGTCCATGACGTGAAGTTGTTTCTGGAAGGTCGCGGCGCGGACTTGTCGCGCTCGCTGCAGCAGCGAATGAGTACGGCGGCCGCGCGCGAGCAGTTCGAGCTGGCGGCGAAGTATCGCGACCTGATTTCGACCGTCGACTTGCTGGAGCAGAAGCAACGCATTGCCGCCGTCGAGGGAGACGATGCCGATGTCTTCGGCTATCACTACGAGAACGAAATGCTGGCCGTGAACTTGTTCCACATGCGCCGCGGCAAGATCGTCGACAAGCGGGAGTTCTTCTGGGAAGACCTTAGCGAGATGATCGGCGCTGCGGGCTTCGCTCCCGGCGAATTCATCTCAACGCTTCTGAAGCAGGTTTATCTGGACCAGCAGTACGTGCCGCACACAATCTATGTCCCAGTGGATTTTGAAGACCGCGCGACCCTGGAGGAAATGCTGTCAGAAGGCCAGAAGCGACACGTGCAGATTCACGTACCACAACGTGGAGACAAGCGTTCGCTGGTCGATCTGGTGGGGCAGAATGCGAAGCAGGCCTACGACCAACGCTTCCGAGTGGTGAAGCCAGCAACAAAAGCGATCCAGGATGCAGTGCAGGATGCACTCATGCTCCCCGAACTGCCAAAGCGTATTGAGTGCTTCGACATTTCGCACATCCAAGGCGCGGAGACAGTCGCCTCGATGGTGGTCTGGGAAGAAGGCAAGATCAAAAAATCCGACTATCGCAAGTTCATCATCAAGGGCGTTTCGGGCGTCGACGATTTCGCCTCGATGCGCGAGGTGGTAACGCGGCGTTACAAGCGTGTACAGGAAGACAAACAACAGAAGATGCCGAGCCTGGTGCTGATCGACGGCGGCATTGGACAACTGCACGCGGCGGCGCAAGCGCTGGAGGAACTGGGCATTGTGAATCAGCCATTGGCATCCATCGCCAAGCGGGAAGAAATCATCTACGTACAGGGTCAGGAAGATGAGCCCATCGTACTCGATCGGCATTCCCCGGTGCTGCATCTGGTGCAGTTGGTGCGGGATGAGGCACACCGCTTCGCCGTCACCTTTCACCGCAAGCGCCGGCAGATGCGCGACCGCCAGACGGAACTGCTGGAGATTCCTGGCATCGGAGAGCGGACGACGAAGCGCCTCCTGCAGCACTTCGGGAGCCTACAGGCGGTGAAGGCGGCAGATGCGGCGGCGTTGGCGTCCGTGGTGAGCCGATCGCAAGCGGAGGCAATTCTGCATCATTTTGGCAAAAACGAAATGGCGGCTGAAGCGTCTCAAACGACGGGAGCAGATTAGGCGGAGTGGAAGCTATGGATCTGGGTCGGGACTCAAGAACACGACTGCTTGTTATCTGCGTATGTGTCATGGTGCTGGTATGGATGGCAGGCTTCAGCTTTGACCGCCTGTTGGCGAAAGACGGCGTCACCCGCAACGACATTTTGCTCACTTCCAACGCCCTCACCGGCATCGTGGCCGGGTTTTTCTTTTTCAGCCTCACCAATAACGAGCGCCTGCGGCGCAAGCTGGTGCGCGACCGCCTGAACACCATTGCCGAGATGAACCACCACATCCGCAATGCCCTGCAGGTCATCACCTATGCGACCGCTGCTGATAGCGAAGAATCCGTCGAAATGATTCGCAGCTCGGTGGAACGTATCGAGTGGGCATTGCGCGAGGTGCTTCCGGGACACGTGACTACGCCGACTGCTGCGCCGCAGACTAAGCAGCGCGAAACACTGCGTACAGGGTAGCAATCGGGTCGCAATCCGCTACCAGCCGTCAGCTCTCAGCGCACAGCCCACGCGGTTTCAGGTTTAGGCCTCCGAATTGCGACGGCCTCCCTGATCCCCGCATCTGGGGCTGCCCATCTGCATCCCGTCCCGCTTTCATATATTGTTCACGGAACCTTTTTCCGTCTCGCCCGTATAAAGCTGCAGAAGTTGATCCTGTGAGAGCAAGAGCACTCACGCACAACTCCAGGGTCCTCAACAACCACCCATTGAGATTGTTGACGGAAGCCACTTTAAAAGGAGAACCAATCATGGACGCGAAATACAACTGGCTGATCGACAACGGTGCGATCCGCGTCACCTTGAACACGGTGGCCTTTGCCCTGTGGATGGTGATGGCTTTGGGATTGCTAGAGCTGGCTGCGAAGGTTTAGCTCGAAGTTCTAACCAGCGCGAGTACACGTCGCGCAAAACGAGGCCCCGGCGTGCATTGGCCGGATGAATGCGAAACCCCGCGTTCCCTCCTGCGGGGTTTCGTTTTGTTGGGACGATCGCCCACCGCGCATCGGCGGTCACGGTGGGCTGGGGATCGGGCAGACAATCTGCGCGACGACTTAGCTGCGCGTGGTTTCGACTTCGCGCAGTCGGGCGGCTTTGCCACGCAGCGCGCGCAGATAATACAACTTGGCGCGGCGCACATGCGCCGAACGCAGGACGTCGATCCTGTCGATGACCTTGGAGTTGATGGGGAAGATGCGCTCGACGCCTTGGCCGAAGCTCATCTTACGCACGGTGAAGCTGGGCTGTGCGCCCTTGCTCCGGGCGATGACGATTCCTTCAAAAGCCTGCAGACGTTCCTTGTCGCCTTCCTTGATCTTCACATGGACCCGAACGGTGTCGCCGGGCTTGAAGTCGGGGATATCGGTGCGCCTGGTCTTAGCGAGCAGGCGGTCAATGATTTGCGAATTCGACATTGTGTTCCTTTCGGAACTAGCGACTAGCAATTAGCAACTAGCAGCTAGCTTTTGGCATTTAGCTCTTAGCAAACAACTGTTTGGGCCATTCGCGCCTCTGGAAAATAGCCGATCACTGTTATTCTCGCTCGATTTCCGCGAGCAATTTGCAATCTTCCTGGCTCAACTGCGCCCCGCGCAACAGATCAGGCCGGTTATGCAGCGTCTTACGCAGCGCACAACGCCGGCGCCACTTGCGAATCTCATCGTGGTTTCCGTTCACCAGCACCTCGGGAACCGGCATGCCACGAAACTCCGCCGGCCGCGTGTAGTGCGGGTAATCCAGCAAGCCGCCCGAACCACACGTCGAACTTGGCGGTTCGCCCGGCAGGCTCGCCTTAGCATCCGCTGGGCTCGCCGTGAACGACTCCTGCTGCGACGACGCCGCATTGCCCAGCGATCCCGGAACCAACCGCGTCATCGTATCGACGATGAGCGCTGCAGCCAACTCGCCGCCACTCAGCACGAAGTCGCCGACGGAAATCTCACGATCGGCAAGGTGCTGGCTGACGCGCTCATCAACTCCCTCGTAGCGCCCGCAGATGAGCACCACGCGCTCACGACTCATCATTTGTTCCGCTGCCGCCTGGGTGAACATCTGGCCCTGCGGCGACAGCAGCACAACCGATTCGCGCCCTCGTTCGTCGATACGTTGCGCGCGCGGGGCAACACCGAGCGACTCCAGGCATTCGAAGATCGGTTCCGGCTTGAGCACCATGCCCTCACCTCCGCCGAATGGCCTGTCGTCTACAGTGCGATGCCGGTCGTGAGCAAAGGCCCGCAGATCGTGTATACCAATTTCAATCAGCCCGGCTTCGCGCGCCCGGCGCACGATGCCGTAATCCAGCGGTCCGCGAAAAAAGTCCGGAAAAATCGTGATGATCTCGAACTTCATTCGGACCACGCTAATTTTAAGTGCGCTTGCGTCGTTCGCCGGCCGATCTTGTTTCGTCGGCTTCGGTTTTCTGACGCTGCTTTTCTTCGCTGTTCAACGGCGCATCCAGATCCAGCAGGCCCTCCGGTAACTCCATATCGAGCCGTTTGGCCGGCAGGTCCATCTTTTTCACGAACTCCTCGGCGTACGGCACCAGGAGCTCTGTGGTTGTCTCGCAGCGCCCCACCCTTCGCGCCGCGCAGATTGGAAGGGTCACCACCAACAACGGCGCTTCTCCCGCTCCAAACTGTACATCGCTTACGCGGCCCAAGAACCTCTGACCATCCCAGACATCGCAGCCAACGATCTCGCTCACATACGCCGAGCCTGCTTCCAACTCGCTGCGCTGCTGTTGCAGCACCTGCAACTCGAAGCCGGAGAGCTGCTCAGCCTCACTGATGCTATCCACGCCGGCAAACTTCAGAACCACGCCGCCCTTGTGGAACCAATGTTCCTGCAATTGCAGCTCGCGACGGTTGCCGTTCGGCGCCAGTCCCGACAACTCGCTGCGCTCGGCGAAGCGTTGCGGAAAATCGGTGTGCAAGTCGGCCAGAACTTCGCCTCGCCGTCCTTGCGGCTTCAGCACGCGAGCGATCGTGATGAACTCGCCGGCTATTCCAGAATCTCCAACTGATAGCGCTTGCGCGTGCGCAGGCTGGCCGAGTGCAGGATGGTCCGCAGACTGCGCGCGGTCCGTCCGTGACGGCCAATGACGCGGCCCACGTCTTCCTCGGCAACCACCAGCTCCAGCACCGTCTGCCCGTTTTCCTCGAAGGGCTCGACGTTGACCTCGTCGGGCGCCTCAACCAGCACCTTAGCCAGGTATTGCATCAACGCGATGATGTCAGGCTTGCTATCCGACATTGTGGGACTCTCCTGCAATCCGGCGTACCGCAATTACACTGAGGCCGGAGCCTCAGTAGCAGTTTCGGTCGAAGGCAACGGTGTGCCAGCCGGAGCCTTCTCCACCAGCTTCCGCACGCGGTCCGACAACTGCGCGCCCTTCGACTTCCAGTAGTCGATACGTTCGCGCTTAAGCTCCACGCTGGCGGGATTGGTCCGCGGGTTATAGGTGCCCACCACTTCCACCGAGCGGCCATCGCGCGCCCGATCTTTTTCAATGACCACAATGCGGTAATACGGTTGTTTACGCGCACCGCGGCGCGAGAGACGAATCATCAACACAGAGAATGTTTCCTTTCCTGCAAATGAGCGGCCACGCGGGCAGGCGCTTGCTCGATAAGTACGTTGAAGCTGAACGCTTAGCTCCGGCGGCAACTTTCCTCAGGCGAGATGACCGGCCCGCCAAGCTCCTGTTGGGCTTGGCGAAATGGGTGCTCCAGCGATCAGCGTCGCTACCGCACCCCAATGAACGCAGCTTAGGCGCTCATCGGACCTCACATACCTGGAGGCAACAACTCTTCAATTATTGCGGATAGGATCGGTTTTGGCAAGCAAGCTGTACCCTGCAGTAGGAACCGAGAAGTGTCCGGGATCTGAAACTGGCCATATCGGTGTCTCATCCAAGTGACTTATGCGCAAACTCCTTTGTATCACTGCTCACCCCGACGATGAAGCTGGAGGATTCGGCGGAACGCTATTGCTCTATCACGAGCGCGGAGTCGAGACCTCGGTTGTCTGCATGACGGCCGGAACCGCCGCGCGCAATCGCGGCACAGCCCGTACGGATGACGACCTCGCCGAGCTGCGGCGCGCCGAATTCGCAGCCTCGTGCAAAATGCTGGGCGTCACGCGCGGCGAGGTGCTCGACTATCCTGATGGCAAGCTCGACCAGGTTAACCTCTACCAGGCTGTGGGCGACATTGTGCTGCACATTCGACAGATTCGTCCGCAGGTGATGCTCACCTTCGGCCCTGATGGCGGGCTCACCGGTCACATCGATCACGCAATGGCGGGAACTTTCGCGACCATAGCATTCGAGTGGGCTGGACGTCCGGATCGCTTTCCTGAGCAGCTTGGGCAGGGAGTCGCACCACATCGCGCCCAGAAGCTGTATTACCATACGGCGGATTTTCTTCTGCCAGACCGACAGCCCATCTCGCCTCCGACAGTCACTGCGCGAATCGAGATTGGCAAGGAACGCTTCGAGAAAAAGCACTTGGCCTTCCGGCAGCACACCACGCAGAAGCCGCTGTTTGAGCGGGTACGGAAAAGTTTCGCCCAGCGGCTGGAAGGCACAATCGAGATGTATCACCTGGCCGCGACTCGCGATCCCCGCGAGGCGAAGCTGGAGACTGACTTGTTTGAGGACGTGATCGAAGAATAGGAGTTGTGCAGCACAAGAAGCAGATTGAAGCTATCGTCCCGGCTCGGGGTGAGGGTCGAGCGAGTCGGCGATCTGGTCCAGCGCTGCCTGAATACGATCCAATTCGCTCTGCAAGTTGTCATTCAATTCCAGCAGCCGACCGGGCGCGTGCTGGAAGCGCTGGGAGATAGCGCGTAGGACAGTTCGTCCTCGCTCACTGAGCAAGAACGCACTTAGTCCTCCCAATCCTAGAACAGTGAGCGGCACATACCAGCGGCGCATCGGAACCTCCTCGGTCCGACGCCAGTTTCTCCAAGCGGCGCCTAGCGACAACATATCGTCCTCCACAGCTACCTACAACAATTAGATGATGGAGGAAGCGGAAAAGTACACATCCCTTGAACTTCCAGCTCGCGATTTCTCAGCGGCCTTCCAAGGCTTCCACGATCGCATCATGGACCTGCGGGCGGACTTCGCGAATCAGCTGCGACGAACGGTCGGGCCAGGTACGATTGGTTAACAGCACGACCGACAGCTTGCGGCCGGGATCGATCCACAACGATGTTCCGGTGAAGCCGAGATGCCCGAACGACGACAGCGAGAACAATCTGCCCGAGGATGAATATGGGCGAGAAGGCGTGTCCCATCCTAACGCCCGAGTGGTCCCGGGCGGCAACGGCTGGCAATGAGTGAACAGCTTCACCGTGTCTTTGCTGAACAGCGGCGAGCCGCCGCGCAACATGCATTCGGCAAAGCGGGCAGTATCAGCTGCAGGCGCAAAGAGCCCGGCATGACCGGCAACCCCGCCCATCACATAAGCGTTCTCGTCGTTTACTTCGCCCTGGATCACCCGCTTGCGAAACTTCCCATCGTCCTCGGTAGGTGGGATCTCGGCCTTCCACTGCGGCGGCGGTTGGAAGCGCGTGTGCCTCATGCCAAGCGGAGCGAATATTTCTTGCACAGCAAACGAGTCGAGCGCAGTGCCAGCCTTCCGCGCCAGAAGGTCTCCCAGAATAATGAAGCCAATGTCGCTGTAGAGGGCGCGAGTGCCCGGCGCTGCGGTGAGGCGTGTGGTGAACGCGGCATTGATCAGGTCCTGGCGCGTGGTGGCAAATTCGAACAGCTTCTCGTACGGCGGCAATCCGCTGGAGTGAGCCAGCAGCATGCGAACGGTTACGGCCTCGCGTTTGGCCTGCTGATGCTTGGGCGCCAGGGCTACGAATTCAGGCATCGTCTGCGCCACGGGCTCGTCCAGCAACAGCTCACCGCGATCGTAAAGCAACATCGCAACCGCGGTCGTCGCAACGGCTTTGGTTAACGATGCGAGATCGAATACCGTGTCAGGCTGAACCGCTGGCGACTTCTCGTCATAAGTAAAGCGCCCAAAGCCCTGCGCGGCAACCAACTCCCCACGATAAGTGATTGCCAGGGCCGCACCGGGAAAAGCGCGCCCCGCGATGGCCTGACGAATGATGGCGAACGCCGACGCGAATTGGCGCTCCTGCCGCTCGAAGGCGTGACGAGGCGAGACGAGTTCTGGCGGCGGCGAATTCAGAAGTAGTCCTCTTGCGTGCAACGAAATCAGAACGCAACTTATAATAGCTTTACCGCACAAGTGCGGGGTCACAATCCATCCATGGAAAGATTCTCTTGAGCCTGCGTGTGCGCCGGCCAGCCAACGTGCTGGTTTATGTTTGCTTTGTTCTTCTCGTCAGCGCGCTCGCTGTAGCGCAACAATCGGGAGCGTCCGGAGCCACGAAAACTCCGGCTCCTTCTGCTGCCTCGGGCATGACAAGTCCTGGCGCGTCGAGCCCTTCCGCGTTGCCCGTGGCCCCGAAGGAAGAACAGAGCAAGTTTGCTCCCCTCGATACGGTGCTGAAAGGCGCGGTAAAGAACGGCAATGCCGCAGGTGCAGTTCTGGTGGTTGGTCACAACGGCTTGATCGTCTATCAGAAGGCTTTTGGCAATCGCACGGCCGGGCAGGACCCGGAGCCGATGACGACGGACACCATCTTCGATCTGGCATCGCTCACCAAGGTGATTGCCACCACAACCTGCGTCATGCGCCTGGAGCAGTTGGGGCAGATCAAGCTCAACGATCCGGTTGCGAAGTACATTCCGGACTTTGCGCAGAACGGCAAACAGGACGTCACCATCCGGATGTTGTTGACCCACTATTCGGGCTTGCCCGCCGACCTCGACCTGAAGGAATCGTGGAATGGATTGGAGGAAGGCTACACTCGCGCCAACGCTACGAAGCTGGTCAATCCTCCGGGCTCGACGTTTCTGTACAGTGACGTTGGATTCGTGGTCCTCGGCGAGCTGGTGCAAAAAGTCGGCGGCATGCCGCTGGACCAGTACGCGCAAGCTTATGTCTTCGGACCGCTGGGCATGACCTCGACGCGCTTCAATCCTCCGCCGTCGTGGGGACCGCACATCGCGCCCACGCAGCGCGACGAGCACACCGGCTTGATGGTGCGGGGAACGGTGCACGATCCCACGGCGCGCCAGATGGGTGGAGTGGCAGGTGATGCCGGCGTTTTCTCCAATGCCGAGGACGTGGCGAAATTCTCGCAAGCCATGCTCAACAGCGGAACGCCCATCCTGTCGCCGCTCATCGTGGAGAAGATGACCACGCCCCAGCAGCCGTCCAATATGCCCAACGTGCGCGGCCTGGGATGGGACATCGACTCGCCCTTCTCGTCCACTCGCGGTGAGTTGCTGCCGGTGGGCTCGTTCGGCCACACCGGTTTCACCGGCACATCGCTATGGATCGATCCGACCACGAAGACCTACGTGATTCTCCTAACCAATTCGACCATGCTGAAGGATGGCAATGTCATCGGGTTGCGAACCGAGATTGCGACGGCGGTTGCCGCGGCGCTGCAACTGACTCCAAGCCAAGAGCAGAAGACGCGACTGGCGCGCATCACCGGCTACAACGAGACGCAAATGGCCGAGCGGCGAATCGTGGTCCGCAATGGCAAAGTGCTGACTGGCATTGACGCGCTGGAAGAGCGACAATTCGAGCCGCTCAAAGTTCCCAACGTCCCAACTTCGCACATCGGACTGGTCACCAACCAGACCAGCATCGACAGCCGCGGCAAGCGGACCATCGACGTGCTGGCCCGCGCGCCGGGAATGCAACTGGCTGCAATCTTTGCTCCCGAGTACGGACTGCAGGGCACCTCCGACACGGCCGACGCCGCAACCTCCAAGGACGCCGCAACCGGTGTTCCAATCTACAGCGTCTTCGGCGAATCCGATGCCAAGCGTCGCCCGCCGCTCGATGTGATCCGCAAGCTGGATGTGCTGGTCGTCGACCTGCAAGACGTTGGCGCTCGCTTCTCCAGTTACGAAAGCACGCTGGGATATTTTCTGGAGGCCGCGGCCAAGGCGAAGAAGCCTATCGTCGTGCTCGATCGTCCTAATCCCATCACCGGAGCTTACGTGCAGGGTCCGATGTCCGACGCCGGGCAGGAGAGCTTCGTCAACTACTATCCGCTTCCGGTGCGGCATGGCATGACCATCGGCGAGTTGGCAAAGCTGTTCAATGAGGAGAAGCACATCGACGCTGACCTCACCGTAGTGCCGATGCGCGGCTGGCTGCGCGGCGACTGGTTTGACTCCACTGGAGTCACGTGGGTGAATCCAACTCCCATCTTGCACAACCTCGACCAGACAACTCTGTATCCGGCAGTGGCGCTGATCGAGGGCACCAGCGTTTCGGTGGGTCGCGGCACCGACATGCCGTTCCAGCTAGTGGGCTCGCCCTACTTCACCGCCAAAGAACTCTCTAGCTACCTGAACGGCCGCAACATTCCTGGAGTGCGGTTCGTTCCCGTCTCGTTCACTCCAACCTCGGGACCGTTTGTTCGCCGCGAATGCTTCGGGGTGAACATTATCGTGACCAATCGCGAGGAACTCGACGCGCCGGAGTTGGGATTGGAGTTGGCGGCAGCGCTGCACAAGCTCTCTCCCTTGGGATACGACCTGAGCCACATGAATCAACTACTGGTGAATAAAGCGGTCTTCGCCGCGTTGCAGGCGGGACAAGACCCAAACCGCATTGCCGCCGATTGGCGCGAGCAGCTCAATCAGTTCATGGATGTGCGCGTGAAGTACCTGCTGTACTGAGCATCTCCCCTCGGTGCCAAGGGATCAGCTTTCCAGAATTTTCAGGGAATTGTTCCGCCGCACCCTGCGGCGGCACTCAGGGCGTCGAGGTAAATTCCGGCTGGGGAACCGGGATTTGATGCCGCTTCAGAGCTTGCGTTGAAAAGAGATAGACGACCACCTGAAGGACGGCCGCTCCAACGGTATCCAGCATGACGTCCTGCCAGCGCCCGGTGCGCGAAGGAATAAATGTCTGATGGATCTCATCGAATGACGCGGTGACAACCGTCGTCAACATGCCGATGAGCACCCATTCCGCTCGCCACAGATCGCTGAGATAAATCCCCCACGAGCGTCGCAGGAGCGGCCGCAGCCGATCGCGATTGGTGTTGCGCAACGCGAGAAAGACAAGACCGCTAAGGATTCCGTAACCCAGGAAGTGTCCGCTCTTGCGCAGAACCTCGTCGAGCTGCTGCACGAATGACGGCTTCACATGGGGAGCGACGACCGCGATCACCTTGTACAGGACTACCGTTGTATTGGCTGCTGATGCCGTGTCGGTGGATTCCATCCGGATTACTCCCAGCCAGACGACGACCATCCACCAGTTGCGCACCAGAGATCGAAAGGAAGGCTTCAATAAAATCAGATGCTCCGCAAGCGACTTGGAATGGAGCGAGAAGGGCGATCCCATCCCTGATATACGCCTGCTTTAAAGGGGCACGCCTTCAGCCGTGCCGTTAAGACAACAGGAAGCCGGCTTTACCCACTGAGGACACGCTTCCGCCAAGTCCGCTTCGGCGCGGGCTGAAGCCCGGCACGAGATGAGGAATAAGAGACGCCACGGCGCGGCTGAAGCTGCGCCCCTTCAAAGCTGCCCGTTATTCGACCCGGTAGTTGGGGGCCTCGCGAGTGATCATCACATCGTGCACGTGGCTTTCGCGAAGACCTGCGCCGCTGATGCGCACGAAGCGCGCTTTCTGTTGCAGCTCCGCAATGCTGGCGCAGCCTACATAACCCATGCCGCTCTTCACTCCGCCCACCAGTTGATAGACGATCATGCCGACAGTGCCGCGATATGGCACGCGGCCCTCGATGCCCTCGGGCACCAGCTTCGCCAGCCGATTGCCGTCACTGCCGTCTTCGCTGAGGACTGGCACCGAAGAATCCGAGTCGGTGTTTTGGAAGTAGCGCTCGCTGGAGCCTTGCGCCATTGCGGCCAGCGATCCCATGCCGCGATAGGCTTTGAACGAGCGGCCCTGGTACAGAATCGTTTCGCCCGGACTTTCTTCCGTACCCGCCAGCAGCGAGCCGATCATCACGCAGTGCGCGCCCGCGGCAATTGCCTTGGTGATGTCGCCCGAGTATTTGATGCCGCCGTCGGCAATGACCGAAACGTCGCTGTCGCGAGTGGCGCGGGCCGCCTCGGCGATGGCCGTGATCTGCGGCACGCCTGCTCCGGTCACCACGCGCGTAGTGCAGATGGAACCCGGCCCGATGCCGACCTTGATGCCGTCCGCACCGGCGCGCGCCAATTCGCAGGCGCCGTCGAACGTGCCGACGTTGCCGGCAAGCAGATCAACCTGGGGCAGCGTCGCCTTGATCTTGCGGATGGCTTCGATGACACGCGTGGAATGCCCATGCGCGCTGTCGATGGCCAGCAGGTCGACCTTTGTACGTACCAACTCCTGCGCGCGTTCCAGATAGTCGCCGGTGGCGCCGACGGCCGCGCCAACGCGCAGACGGCCGTGATCGTCCTTGGCAGCGGTGGGATACTTCAGCCGCTTCTGGATATCCTTCACCGTAATCAAGCCCTTGAGGTTGTACTGATCGTCGACCACCAGCAGCTTCTCGATGCGATGTGTGTGCAGGATCGCCTCGGCGTCGGTCAGCGTGGTGCCCACCGGAACCGTGATCAGGTTCTCCTTGGTCATCACTTCGCTGATGGGAATGTCGGTGCGGGTTTCGAAGCGCAGATCGCGGTTGGTGAGGATGCCGACCAGCTTCTTGTTCTTGGTGACCGGCACCCCAGAGATGCGGTAATGGCGCATCACCTCCAGGGCGTCCGAGATCTTCTGCTCCGGCGATACCGTGATGGGATCGACGATCATCCCGCTCTCCGAGCGCTTCACCTTGTCGACTTCGCTGGCTTGCTGCTCGATGGTGAGATTGCGATGGATGATGCCGAGCCCGCCCTGCTGCGCCATGGCTATAGCCATACGCGATTCGGTCACAGTGTCCATGGCTGCGCTGATGAGCGGCACGCGCAGCTCGATGTTGCGGGTTAGGCGAGTAGTGGTGTCCGCCAAGGCAGGTACAACGTCGGACTTGGCGGGCAGTAACAACACGTCATCGAAGGTCAATGCCTCAGGGACAGGAAAATGGATCATGATTTCGGTTCCACGGAAGGGTAAACAATTATTGTAGAGTTGCGCAGGCGGTTAGGCAAACCGGCAACGCGAGTGAACTTCGCCGCCATGTCCCGGTTAGAGCTGCACAAGCGCGGTCGCGACATTTTTCCTGTGACTTTCCGCTAGAACCCGCCAATTCTCTAGTCCGACGCGATGGTGGACTTTGCATCCGGCGGCACGAAATATTCGTCAGCTATCGAGCGGCGGCACCACCGTGTGGCACTTGAGGGGCAGTATTGTGCCACTAAGGGGGCCACGCCCGCCCCATGTTTCTTACCTCAACCAATGATATAGTCGCAACACTTTACTCTGTACGATTGGCCTAAGTGATGCTCGGAACAACGATTTCCCACTACCGGGTGCTTGACAAGCTGGGATCCGGCGGCATGGGTGTGGTGTACCGGGCCGAAGACACTCGTCTGGGCCGCGAGGTGGCGCTGAAGTGTCTGCCCCCTGAAGTCGCCGGCGATCCGCAGATGGTGGAACGTCTGGTGCGGGAGGCGCGATCTGCCTCCTCGCTGAACCATCCGAATATCTGCACCATCCACGAAGTTGATCAAGCCGACGGGCATCATTTCATCACGATGGAACTGCTTGAGGGCGAGACGCTGCGGGAGCGGATCGCAGAGGGTCATATCCCAGCGGATGAACTGGTCCGTATCGGCATCCAGGTCGCCGATGCCCTCGATGCGGCGCACAAGAAGAGCATTATTCATCGCGACATCAAGCCGGCAAACGTCTTTCTAACCCGCCGCGGCGAGGCCAAGGTCCTGGATTTCGGTTTGGCCAAGCAGCAATCACCGAAGCTTGACGTCACCTCGGACGGGATTACGGCAGCTCCCATCAGCAATGTCGATTCTCAGTTGACCAGTCCGGGCCAGACCGTCGGGACCATCGCCTACATGTCACCGGAGCAAGCACGTGGGCAGAAGCTGGATGTCAGGAGCGACCTGTTCTCCCTGGGCGCAGTGTTGTACGAGATGGCGACAGGGGAGCTGCCTTTTCCCGGCACCACCACGGCGCTCATCTTCGATGCGATTCTGAATCGCGACCCTATTCCCGTTTCCCGCTATGACGCGGCCCTCCCGCCCGCGTTTGGCAACATCGTCACCAAACTGCTGGAGAAGGACTGCCGGCTGCGCTACCAGAGTGCGTCGGATGTGGTCGCGGACCTGCGCCGCTTGCAGCGCGACCGGAGTCCGGTCAAGACTGCTTCGGCAAATCCCCCAGCAGCGCGCAAAGCCGGGAAGATCATCGATTCGCTGGCGGTGCTGCCGTTCGCTAATGCAACGGGTAATCCGGAACTCGACTACCTGGCTGATGCGATAGCCGAAGGAGTGATTGACGGGCTTTCTCATCTGCCCAAACTTCGCGTAGTACCGCGCAGTAAAGCCTTCCGTCACCGTGACCACGCGGATGACCTGCATGCCGTGGGGCGGGAACTCGGAGTCCGCGCTGTTCTAAGCGGCCGTATAACCCTGCGCAGCGATCTGCTATCCATCCGGGCGGAAGTGATCGACGTGGCCAAGGACACGCAGCTGTGGGGCTCGCAGTTCAGTTGCAGCGTAAACGATGTGGCGAACGTTCAGGAGGAGATCGCCCGACGGGTGGTCGATAGACTGCGAGCACCGTCATCGGTCGGGGGCAAGAAAGCTGTGCGCAAGGCCTCCCCTGCGCCGGTGCGCAATGCAGCGGATGAGCTGTTCCTTCTTGGCAACGATCACGCGATTCAGTGGACTCCGGAAGGATTGCAGCGTGGCATCGAGTTTTACCAGCAAGCCATCGACGCCGATCCGCGCTACGCTCCGGCCTATGCATGCATGGCGATTGCACATACCATGCTGACGGTGGTGGGCAGAGTGGATACGGCGCAGGCGTTTGTCCAAGCCAAGGCTTGTGCCCGGCGGGCGATTGAGTTGGATGAGACGCTCTCCGAAGCGCACGCCGCCTTAAGTCTCACCGCAGTATTCTGTGATTTCAATCTCGCCGAAGCGCTTTGGCAGGGAGAGCGAGCGCTGGAGCTGAACCCTGATTCGGCGATCGCGCGCTACGCCTATGCGCAGGCGCTGTCCGCCAGTGGCCGGCTCGACGATGCAATCGAACAGTCCCGGGAAGGTTGCACCATCGATCCTCTGATGGCGCCGATCAATTACTGCTATGGATTGCTTCTGTACTACCAACGGCGGTGGTATGAGGCAGAGGCACAGCTGCAACATACGCTGGAGATTCGTCCGGAATTCTCGATGGCACGGGCGGTGCGCGCCCTTGCTCTGGCCCGCTCCGAGCGATTTTCCGAAGCTATCGACCAGGTCAATGAGCTCCTGAATAGGGAGTCCGACCCGGTATGGGAGCTGTCGCTGGCTTATGTGGGCGCGCTCGCTGGAGAGCGTGAGGAAGCAGAGAGCATTCTTGCCCAGGTAGATTCCTCAGCACTGCCGGAGGGCGCCTATGTCACCGCGACGATCTATGGTGCGTTGGATGACCTTGATCGTGGGTTTGTGGAACTGGAGCGAGCGCGAGACCTGGGTTTTGCGGTCCTCGCAACGGCTGCGGTGAATCCCGCGCTCGATCCCTTCCGCTCCGACCCGCGCTGGGAACCATTCCTGCGAAGCATTGAAGAGCTGGCGCAGGCGATCCGGGAACTGCAAGGAACCGACTAGCAGGGCGAACGCGGCCCGCCAAGCCTGGTCGATAACAGTTAGTGCCGGTAACGAGTGGCAATATAAGAGGGAACACATGGATCATCCATCTACGGTCAAAAGCGAGCTCCGACGCGGCCCCCTGCACACTTCCGGGTCCGTCGCCGCACAGGAGGCAGGCATGAATTCTTCGTCGGCCGTAAAGAGCGCGCTCCGGCCCGGGCCGCTTCACACTTCCGGATCCGTTGCATCGCAGGCCGCACGCCTGGATTCTTCGTCCGGGCTCAGAAGCGGGATCCGGCGCACGCCTCTGCAATCCAGCGGATCCGTTGCCCCACAGGCGTCAGTCGGGAATGATCCGTCTGCGGCCAAGAGCGCGGTCTGGCGTGGCCCCCAGCACGCTCCCGATTCGGTTGCCGAAGTTGGAGTGCGCCAAGCCGTGCTTGAGGATCTGGCGCTAAAGACCCTGTTTATATCGGGTCCTTTGTCACTGCGCGAATTGGTGGCGCATACCCGGCTCCCATTTACGGTAGTGAACGAGTTGCTTCGTCGAATGCGTTCCGAACAGTTCTGCGAAGTTACGGGAATGACGGGGAATATTCCTCAGATCGCCATCACCGCGCCGGGTCGATCGCGAGCCTTGGAACTGTTGTCCCTGAACCAGTATGTGGGTCCGGCTCCGGTTTCCCTGGACAATTACAAGCAACAGGTTCACGAACAAAGTGTCCGGCATGTGGATGTACATCCGCCTGCTGTCGAGCGCGCTTTCGCCCATCTTGTTCTCGACGCCCAGATTCTGGAAAAACTCGGAACGGCCCTGAATTCGGGTACATCAATTTTCTTGTACGGACCAAGTGGCACGGGAAAAACCACGATAGCGACAGCGCTGGCGCAAGTGCTTGCGGTCGATCGGGTATGGATACCGTACGCGATAGAAATCGACGGTCAAATTATTGGTGTCTATGACCCTCACGTTCACGCAAGAATCGATGACCCGGTTTCGCAGACTGGCGATGCGCGTTGGGTACTCTGTCATCGTCCGACGGTCCTGGTCGGTGGTGAGCTGACCCTGGAAATGCTGGAACTGCAGTTTAACGCAGTTACAAAGTTCTATACCGCTCCGGTACAGATGAAAGCCAACAATGGCGTCCTGATCATCGATGACTTCGGACGGCAGCGATTGCGCCCGGAAGAACTGCTCAACCGGTGGGTCGTCCCCCTGGATCGCAGAATCGACTTCCTCAGTTTGGCAGGCGGAAAAAAAGTCGAGATTCCTTTTGAGCCCTGCGTTGTATTTGCCACCAATTTGGATCCGGCCACGCTGGCCGACGAGGCATTCCTGCGCAGAATTCAAACCAAGATCAAAGTGGGCGCAGTTTCGGAGCAGCAATTCCACGCGATCTTCCGTGCGGTTTGCGGCACCTGCAACCTTCAGTGTGAAACTGGGGTCATCGATGAGTTGATCACTGTTATCCGGAGGGAACTGAACGAACCGCTGCGGGCCTGCCATCCCCGGGACCTGGTGAACCAGATCTGTTGGAAGGCGCGTTACAAAGAGGTCGAGCCTTGCGTGGATCGGGACGCCTTGCTGGCCGCGGTTGACTCCTATTTCGTTCGCGAGAACAAGGACCAAGCGCAGGAAGGCAGTGCGTAGCTTCTGCCGTGCTTCAAGATTCAAGCGTGGGTGACAAACAACAGAACATTGGAGGCTACGATGAGGGCGTAGACTCCGCACACCGCCCACAGCCGTTTCAGGCTCTTCGTCCGATACACCAGCAAGGCAATAAATCCGAACACGATCAACTTTGCCGGCCACAGCCCCAACTCGCGCACCAGCGGGTTTAGTTCCATCACTCCGGGCACGGTCAGCGCCAACCGGGTGGAAAGCAGGTCTCCAGCTTGCAGTATGCCGAGGACAATAAAGGGGAAGAATTTCGAGTTCAGGTGTATCGAATGACGTGGACGATTCTCAATCGCTCCGATAGTGCTCTCCAACATAGCTTTACCTTGCTTTCAGACTCGTTATCGCGGTGAGCACCTCTGAGACAGGAACCCACTCCTAAAACTACTTCGGCAGCCGCTGCGCGAACATTACGGCGAAGCAGAGCAAAGTAATACGTGTGATGGAAAACGTGCAAGGAAGGTTGTGCCTTTGCAGTGGCTAGCTGTGTTCGCGAATGTTGAATTGCCGGAGCTGAATTTGTGCAACTGTCGCCAAAAGGATTTGCGTACGGCTGTTTGCAGAGGCTGAGAGGCTCCAGCGAGAAGTTGACGTCGTCAGTTTTCACGCCCCAGAAGATCCTGTCGGGATACGCTTGGCACAATTCTCTATCGTTTTCGGCTCCCTTGGATCGCGCCCATAGAATCTTTTCCGTACTGAAATCTGCTCCGTTGTGCACCAGTTCATCTCCCGGATAATGGCGTACGAGGTCGTAGGAAACCACAACCAAGTGCTCACCCGGCTTGCTCTCCAATTGTTGGGAGATCAGCTTGCGTGTATCGGGGAGGGCAAAGGTCGAATTAATGGCGGCACTCCCAGTCTGTTTGGTCAGCGAAGTCACAACCACCGTGAGGCACACAGCAACGACGAAGGCCCGCTCTCCGTTCCTTCCCTGCTGCCAGAGATAACGCAGCCCTTCCGCCGCAAATAGGTAGATAGCAACTGTCGCCGGCGCGGCATAATGCGGCATGGTGTAGATGCACAGCGCAAGGGCAATGGCCGTCGCCAGCGTAGCAAACACCACGATCCGCAGGCGCGCTTGGATGGCGCTTGAAATCAGGCCCAAAAATACCGGGAACGTGAGAGCTGGTCCGACATAGAAAAACCAATCGGAAAGAAAGCGCGAGCCCACTAAACTGATTAGCCCGGAAATCGATTTCGTTTTCTGGTACCCATATTCCTCTTCCGTAAGCTTAAAGAATTTCGCAAAGACTGGGTCCCGAAATGTTGGGTTGGGTTTCGGTTGCTGCCACAGGAACAACGGCAGTGGGGAATACGTGCGCTCATTGAGAATATGAGGTAGTAAGAAGGGATCGCCCGTTGTTCGCTGGTTGTAGTAACCCATCATGACCACCCCAGCTACTCCGATGGCTACCACAGGTATGACCGTGAAGCGAAGCTTCCCTTCCCGGCGATGCGCGGCTCGTCCTGACTTGTAGACGAAGTACACCAGGAGCGGGATAGAGAATGCAAAGCCTTCGTAGGGCCGTGACGTGGCCAGGATCAATAAGGAGACCGCAAACAGTGACGCGAGTAGCAGACGACTCCGCTCCGATTCTTGCTGGTCAAAAAGACGTGCCACAGAACCGAGAGCGAGCGCACCGCCAAGCGCGGCCATCGATCCACCCCAGTACGAGTTCATCCAATACGAGAAAAGAGCGATGCGAACCACGGCCAGCAATCCGCCAACCAGAGCCCAACCCGGAGGCAGAAAGGCCTGCAGCGTCCAGCAGATTGCGCCGCATAAGATGGCGGTGCTCAGGTAAATGCCGATCCATGGCTGATGGAAAAGAATCTTCCCAAAAGCTAATACGATTCCCTGCGAAACGGGATACTTCGAGTGATAGGTAGGGGTAAGGTTTACGTGGAACGTCTCAAAATGTTGCCACGCCAGAGGGGTTGGGTTAGCAAGCCTGTGATGGGAGAAAGTGTCAGCAATCAGCAGATAACTGTATTCATCATTAATGCGAGGTTCGGGAATTCCTATGAAAGGCAGCAGCAGGGCCCGGCCGACGAGTGCAACTGCAATGACCAACAGCACAGACCGCGAATTCACAGCAAGGATCCTGTCGAGCCATTTCGAACGGCCGAAGGATGGCACAAAGCGCAGGATGACAAGTCCGGCTAGGAATGCGGCCAGAAGAATGCAGCTTTCCACTGCCAGCATCCGCAGACCGTGAATCGGCACATAATTCATAACGGGATAATTCCGCAGAGACTTGTATGTAAGCGTTAAGAATAGCAGTGTAGATAAAATCCAGGCAGGGTCACTGTGGATGGACGAGTTCCGCCGGGGGCGATCCCGACCGCAGGACCTGGGCCTCGATTATCGAGGACAACGCGGGCAATGTCTGGTCAACTCAGAACCTCGGGCGTGGCCCTGGAGATTGGCCGGCCCTGCTTACGAAGTCATCGCGAAGTTCCTGGCGAGTGACTGGCCGATTAGCGTCGGCAGCCTTTGGCGCGAAAACTTCAGCTAGCTGTCTCCGTCGTCATCCGGGTCGTCGCTGTCAGAAACAAAATAGGTATTGACCGCAACCATGATGGCTTCCCGATCCACGACAGGCTCCCTTTTCTCGTATCGTGCCGCCCAGCGCACCTGATTGACAATGTCCCGAGGATGGCACGCTCGCAGCGGTTCTTTGAACTTGGTTCGGATGATATGGATTAATTCATCGATGGTCGCAGCCTCACACTGGAGCCCGAGATCGCCGCATACCTTCCGAAAAATCTCGTGGAATTGATGCTCCGAAACCGCGCCGACTTTGATCTTGGTCTGAATTCTGCGCAGGAACGCCGCATCGGCCAGTTGGGACGGCTCCAGATTGGTAGCAAATACAACATACAGCTCGAACGGAATCTCGACCTTTTTTCCACCTGCCAGGGTGAGGAAGTCAATTCTGCGATCCAGGGGAACGACCCACCGGTTGAGCAGTTCTTCCGGGCGCACGCGCTGCCGTCCGAAGTCATCGATGATGAGAATGCCGTTGTTGGCCTTCATCTGGACTGGAGCCGCATAAAATCGTGTGATCGGGTTCAGTTGCAGCTCCAGCATTTCAATGGTGAGTTCGCCGCCGACCAGGACTGCGGGCCGGCGACAAAGTACCCAACGCTCATCACTGCCGTGCGAAACGACGCCCTCGACTTTGGAGTGAAGATGGGCGTCATAGACGGAAATAATCTGGCTATCGATTTCCACCGCATAAGGTATCAGTACCGGGTCGGTTGAAACTGCGCGCGATAGGCCAAGCGCAATCGTGGTTTTTCCCCCGCCGGTCGGTCCGTACAAGAAAATCGAGGTGCCCGAATTCAGGGCGGTTCCAAGCTTTCCCAGCATCTTGGCGTCAAGCACAAGATGGGCGAACGCACGCTCCACCTCCGGCAGATGTACCGCCACCTCGCCCACGCTCTGCTGGCGGACCCGTTGTATGTAATTCTCCAAAGAAACCGGAGTGGGCCCCGTGTATTGATTGAGGGACAACAGTTCCAATGCCCGCGACCGACCGCGAGAGGTAATGGCGATCTCCGCAATGTTCCCGGTCATTCCAGTCACTTCGCAGAGCTGCTCCGTGCGTAGCCGGTGAAAGAGATCGTCAGCCACTCGGAAGGAGAGGCGCATCTTCTGCGCCAGCACCTTCAATGACGAAGAACCAGCCACGTAAAGGGTTTTTAGAGCCAGATCTTCCAAGATCGCCCTGGGCACTCCAACGTCAGGAACCGTTTCCGGAGCTCGCGGTATTTCGGGCAGCGGCATAGTTTCGGTAGCGTAAGCAGGACTATTCATGGGATCTCCTCAACCCTAAGGGCACTAACAAGATGCTCAAATATACAACAAACGCCCGACATGTTCGCAGTGAAAAACAGCGCGAAAGGGAGAGTCGGACGCGTCACCTTTGGGCCTCTCAGGCCGTTGGCAGAAATCGTGAGTGTGGCTGAACCGGATGACAGCCCCTGGCAGGCCAAGCGCCACAAGGGGCGGCGGTCACTCCCCTTACACAAAAGGTAATTTCGAATTTGAGAGAGTAGTGAAGGGGTGGCGAGGTAGTTACTCAGTGCTTGACCTTCGCCTTAAAGGGTAATACGTTTATGACAGATGGCCCGATC
>JBEKXQ010000058.1:0-28847 GCA_049511915.1 Candidatus Korobacteraceae bacterium | reverse complement strand
TTCCGTTCTCCCTTCCGCTTCCCGCGCTGTCGGCTCAACCAGACTGCACTCGCGGGCTGACCAAAGCTCCGGCCCACAACTCGGGCCGCAAGCCTTTCGGAGGAAAACATCATGTCCGCTAATACTCTTATTCCTGTTGCCGGTCCTCACATCAAGACCGCCCTGCCTGGGCCTAACGCTCGCCGCGTTCTGGAAGGTGATCAGCAATATATTTCGCCGTCTTACACCCGCTCCTACCCCATGGTGGCGAAGCGTGGCCGGGGCGTCATCGTGGAGGACGTCGATGGCAACGAGTTTCTCGATTTCTCCGCCGGCATTGCCGTTACTTCTACCGGACACTGCCATCCCGAGGTAGTGGCCGCTATTCAGAAGCAGGCCGCCGAGCTCATCCACATGTCCGGCACCGACTTCTACTACGAGAGCATGGTCACGCTCGGCGAGCGGCTGTCGCGTATCGCTCCCATGAAGGGGCCGCACAAGATCTACTACGGCAACTCTGGAGCCGAGGCCATTGAAGCCGCGCTGAAGCTGGCGCGCTATCACACCAAGCGCCAGAACGTCATCGCTTTCTACGGCGCATTCCACGGCCGCACCATGGGTGCACTGTCGCTGACCGCGTCGAAGCCGCAGCAGCGCCGCCGCTTCGCGCCGCTCGTTCCCGGCGTTACCCACGTGCGCTATCCCGACATCTATCGCGGATGCGTCGGCGGCAGCCAGGAAGCCGATGCGTTCGCGCTCGGCTGCGCCCGCTTCATCGAAGAAAAGCTCTTCAAGACCACGCTGCCTCCCGAGGAAGTGGCCGCAATCTTTGTCGAGCCCATTCAGGGCGAAGGTGGCTACGTGGTTGCGCCCACGGTCTTCATGCAGGAGCTACGGCGCATCTGCGATCGTCACGGCATTCTGCTGGTGGCCGACGAGATCCAGTCCGGCGCTGGCCGCACCGGCAAATGGTGGGCCATTGAGCACACTGGCGTCGAGCCCGACATCGTCTGCATCGCCAAGGGAATCGCCAGTGGCATGCCGCTGGGCATCATGATGTCGAAGGCCGGGATCATGGATTGGGTGCCGGGATCGCACGCCTCCACGTTTGGCGGCAATCCCGTTTGCATCGCGGCTGCAATGGCGACCATGGACGTCCTCGAGCGCGAAGGCATCCACAACGCCGAAGTCGTCGGCCGTCACATGATGGAACGCCTTGCCGAGTGGCCTGCGCGTCTCGACATGGTGGGCGACGTCCGCGGACGCGGCCTGATGATTGGGGTCGAGATCGTCACCGACAAACAGGCCAAGACGCCGGGCGGCGCAGAACGCGATCGCATTGTCGAACTGGCTTTCGAACGCGGCCTGCTGCTTTTAGGCTGCGGCCCCAACAGCATTCGCATTTGCCCGCCCCTCATTGTCACCAAAGAGCAGGCGGACATCGCGATGGATATTCTCGAGGAGTGCATCAACATCACTGCCGGCAAACCGCATACCAAAGGGGCAACTACCGGCAAGCAAGCCGGCGCGTAAACAGGCTTCGGTTGTTGGCGAGATAAAAGCCTCGTTGGGAAAATAGGAGCCTGGACCATTCGGCCCAGGCTCTTTCCTTAGGCGTCATCCTGACCTTAGGTGTCATCCTGAGCGGAGGGGTCGCCGCTCTTGCGACGCCGGAGTCGAAGGACCCCTATCGTGCAGCCGTCTGTCCGTCCCGCTTCTCCGCGAATCACCCTACTGAATTGCGAAACGTCTTTCTCAAGGACTACACTGCGTTACGCCATGATTAGACGCTCCGGAATTTCTCTCCTTCTCTTCATCTTCATGACTGCTCTTCTGGCAGCCGCGCAATACACGGACCGCGCCGCCATGAATGATCTCGGCGGTCCAAAGGAATTCGCTGCCCGTCGCGCGGAACTCGCCGCCAAACTCAAGACCGGCTACGTCCTCCTCTTCGCCAAGACCCAGGAGCCTCCTGCCGCTCACTATCGTGAAGACAACGATTTCTACTACTACACCGGTCTCTCCGACCCCGGCGCCATTATGTTCATGAGCGTCGCTTCCGGCAACGTCACCATCGTTGAGCCGCAACAAAGCCCGCGCGAAGTGCAGGTCTACGGGGCAAACCTGCTCTCCATGTCGAAGGACGAGCAGAAGGCGCTGGGATATTCCAGCGTGGTGCCCTTGTCGACCTTGGATTCGACGTTGAGCTTTCTGTTTGGAAACGGCGTCGACAACGACCTCTGGGTTCGTCTGGGATTCGCCGACAAACCCGATGGCGCTCGCTTCGAAACCGGACGCGACTACGCTGCTGAATACGACAATCCCTACGGACAGAACCTGCCCGGAGATCGTGATGCGATCGTCAAGCTGCGCGAGCGCTATCCGGCCGCCAACTTCCGCGACATTACCCCTGTCATGGACGCCATGCGTAACATCAAGCGTCCGGGAGAGATTGAAATCCTGCGCCGCAATGGCCGCATCAGCGCTCAGGGAGACGAGCAGGCGATCCGCATGGCCCATCCTGGCATGTTCGAGTACCAGATCGAAGCCGAGGCCGAATTTGTCTTTCGCAACTCCGGCGCGCAAGGTCTGGCCTATCCGGCCATCGTCGGCGCCGGCCTGCATGCCAACACCTGGCACTACTTTTTCAACCGCAGCAAGATTGAGCCCGGCAGCATCGTGGTTTTCGACTTCGCCGCCGACCTCGACCACATGACCATGGACATCACCCGCACCTTCAACATCGACGGCAAATTCACACCTGAGCAGGCCAAGTGGTACAACGTCGACCTCGAATGTCAGAAGGCCATCATCGCCATGCTCAAACCCGGCAACACTTACGAGCAGGCCCAGGACGAGGGCAAGAAAGTTTTCGACCGCGAGGGCGTGGGCGATCAGTGGTACGGTTGGCCGGGTCACTTCGTCGGCCTGGCCACTCACGACGTCATGATGCCGAAGGGTCCGATCCAAGCGGGGCAAGTTGTCACGGTTGAGCCGATCGTCGAGTTTCCAGACAAGCACTGGCACTTCCGCGTGGAGGACACCATCCTCATCACGCCCAACGGCCCGGAGGTCCTGTCGTCCAGCGTTCCCAAGGAAATCGGCGACGTGGAGAAGCTTGTGGGAACTCTGCCCGCTGCCGAGCCGATAAAGTGAATCGCCACATCAGCCGATATTAAGAAGCGGTAACATAGAAGAGTCTTAAGAGTCTGGGAAAGGTCCACCGTGCCTGAATTACGCAAAGATCCCATCATTGGACGCTGGGTCATCATTTCTACCGACCGCGCCAAACGCCCTTCTGAATTCGCCCGCGAGCCCGCCAAAATAAAGAATGGCTTTTGCCCATTCTGTGTCGGGAATGAAAGCAAAACTCCTCCGGAAGTGCTGGCTTACCGGCCGAATGGAGCTTCACCTAATACCGAAGGATGGACTGTTCGCGTGGTGCCGAATAAGTTCCCCGCGCTGGGAATTGAGGGCAGCCTCAACCGCCAGGCCGAGGGCATGTTCGACAAGATGAATGGCATCGGCGCGCATGAGGTCATCGTGGAAACACCCGACCATGACCTGACCCTGGGCGATCTGCCGGAGAAGCGCATCGAAGATGTCTTATGGGCCTTTCGAGACCGCATCGTCGATCTCAAGAAAGATCGCCGTTTCAAGTACGTCCTCATCTTCAAGAATCACGGCCAACTGGCGGGAGCAACTCTGGACCATTCACACGGCCAGTTGATCGCTCTCCCCATCGTGCCCAAGTATGTTGCCGAGGAACTGGAAGGCTCCAAGCAGTACTTCATCTACAAAGAGCGCTGCGTCTACTGCGACATCATCCGGCAGGAGACTGAAGCCGGTGTTCGCGTGGTGGCGGAAAACGATAGCTTTCTGACCGTTGCTCCCTATGCGCCGCGCTTTCCCTTCGAGACCTGGATCCTGCCCAAGCGTCACGAATCGGCGTTCGAGAATTCGTCGTCACATGTATATGAGAGCCTGGCGAAGTCGCTGAAGAACCTCCTCATGCGCGCCGACAAGGTTCTCGACAATCCCGCTTATAACCTCGTCATACATACCGCGCCAGTGCAGGAAGCCGCGATGGATCATTACCACTGGCACATCGAGTTCATGCCGCGTCTGACGAAGATCGCGGGCTTCGAATGGGGAACGGGTTTCTATCAGAATCCGACCCCGCCGGAAGAGGCGGCCAAATATCTGCGCGAGGCCAAGATCGAGGTCGCACAACCCATCGCCGTGCCATAGGATGGCAGATCTGGCCTTCAGCCCAATCGGTGAAGGGGCGGCCCTCAGTCCAGGGTGGAAGAGACGGCCTTTAAGGCAAGACGTGGTAGAGCTGGCCTTTAGGCCAGCGTCAAGCCATCCCTTTATTTTGTTATCCCGAGGAGGGCTTTAGCCCGACGAGGGACCCGCTTTTCGGGTTTTTCAGAAAGCTGTTCAGTCGGCGACAGCCCTGCATCGACCCTCCCGATTGGTATAAGCTTGAATGAAAGGCACGCTGGCAACTCACCGGCGATCACCTGAAATCTTTCGCGCCACTCTTCGACGTTAACCATGACCAACCCCGCCTCCATCGGATCCCGCTCGCTGGAAAAGCGCACGCGATTTCTCAGCGGACTCTACAGCGACCTGCTGGAAAACGGCATCCGTTACTTCTTTCCCGGCGCCACACTGGAGCGCATCTCGCAAGGCACTGAACAGATGCCGGGATTGCTGGGCGCAGTGCCCAGCGGCGGCCAGGTGGAATTTGAATGGATGGGCGGCGGCTACTCCCTCAAGTCTTCGTCGAATAAATTGTCGGACCACGAACGCCGCTTGCTGCGCAGCATCGGCATGGTGCTGTCGGCGCGCTATCAACTGCTCACCAACGAGGAACTGGCCGCGCAAAGCTTTCAGCTGTTTCGCGGGCTGCCGGAGGACCGCTTCATCTCCGCCTTCCTCGACCCCACACCCCATAGCAGCGCCCAGGCCATTGCCGAACTTCCCGATCGCGTTGCCGATGCGATCGAGGTGCTGCGCACCAGCAGCATGAGCACCTATGAGAACCGCCGCATCGCCACCGGCGTTCTGCTGTTCGGCTCCATGCCGGAGCCTTGCCATGAGCCGCCCCGTACTCCAAAGCGTGCACTGCGTTATTCGCATTTGCTGACCAGCATTCGCAGCTTCCACCGCTTGTGCGACGGCCTGCGAACTATCGCGCTCGTCGACAAGAACGGCATACTGGCGGAACTGGTCGACGTTCATGAGTGGGCCGAGCCTTACCGCGATATGCCGTTGACCGTTCCACCGGCGGCCGCCTATGCGGACCACTGCCGTGCCACGTTATGCGGCGGCCACATCTGCCTCATCCTCTCGCCCAACGGCGAGATCAAGATTTACTCCGACGGGGTCCCCGTCTTCCGTTTCATCGACGGCACGTGGCGTCTGGTGGACGCGCGCCATCGTTACGGCTTGTGGAAGAAAGCGATCGGCAACGCTGAACTGGCGGAGCGGCTGTTTACCGTCGCGCTGAACCTGACCGAGAGCCGCCGCGGCGCGCTCTTTGTTGTGCTCGACGATCGCGAGTCGGCGCGTGTGTTGGTGTCGCAGCCTGATCTGCTCGACAATCTTAGCGGCGACAGCGCCGACGACGGTGTCACCAGCAAAGATCAACTACATTATCTGCTGCGCGACAAGAGCATCCTCGACGTTCCTTCCACGGTGTTGGAGAACATTGCCCGCATCGACGGCGCCGTGGTGCTTTGTCCCGATGCCAACCTGTTGTCCTTTGGCGCCATCCTGCATCACGATTCCACCGAAGAGGCCTTGAATCGCACGGTCGAAGGCGGACGCACGACGGCCGCTATCGCCGCGTCACGCTACGGCACAGTGCTCAAGATCAGCGAAGACGGCTTGATCTCGATGTATCGCGGCGGGCAATGTCTGTGGGAGATGTAGGAAGGCAGAAGCTCATCGCACAAATCGTTTGCCTTTTGTCAGGGCACGACTTTGAGTCGTGCCGAACACGGCACGGAAAAGTCCCGGGCTTTAGCCCCTGCAACGTTTCTCTAGCAGGGGCTAAAGCCCAAATTTCTTTCGCGACCGGACGGCACGGCTGAAAGCCGTGCCCTGACACAAGCCAATTCCGAGATCGCTCCGAGTCAGGCATGACCGCAGTCATTCTGGCGATCGAGGCTCATGCTGGCTAACCTCCGAATCAGACTAGAACAGTTACAATCAAGGCAGTGACCAAGCGTCAACCTGAGTACGTATTCGACCTGACCGGCGGACAGCTGGCCCTGAATTTTGCCAATACGGTCAGCCGGCGCCACGATCCCGACCGCCGCAAGGAACATCTGGAGAGCTACGCCGACATCGTCGCCTTCGCCAGGCAATCGGAAATCGTTTCCGTGAAACAGGCGAAAGGACTTCGCGACTATATCGAGAGCCACGCCGTCGAAGCCGCTCGCAGTTTCCGCAAGGCCATCACATTGCGAGAGGTGATGTACCGCGTCTTCTCGGCAATCGCGCAGGGCAAGAGTGCCAGTGCCGGCGATCTTGATCTCATGAATGATTTCGCCATCGAGGCGCTGCGGCATCGCTGCCTCGCGCGCTCGAACGGAGGTTATCGGTGGGAATGGCGGCCGGATGGCAAGAACCCGCTCGACCGCATTCTATGGGAGGTAGCGCAAGCGGCCGCCGATCTGCTCACTTCTCCGGAACTGCAACTGGTGCGGTTCTGTGAAGCTCCGGATTGCGAATGGCTCTTCCTCGACCACAGCCGCAACCGCAGTCGCCGTTGGTGCGACATGACCAGTTGCGGCAATCGCCAGAAAGCCCGGCGTCACTACCAGCGCACACAGCAATAGCCGAGGCTCACTGCCAGCCGTTCCGCTCGCACGCAAAAAAGGCACACCAGCACAGGTGTGCCTTGCTTCATTTCTGGACGCTGCTTAACGGCCGAAATACTTGGCGTTGCGTTCGGTGTACTCTTTCCACTTCTCCGGCAGATCGTCGAGCGCGAAAATCGCCGACACCGGACACACCGGCACGCACGCTCCACAGTCGATGCACTCCACCGGATCAATGTAGATCATCTCTTCTGCCGCGAACTTCTCGCTGTCCTTTTTGGGGTGGATGCAGTCCACCGGACAGGCATCGACACAGGCGGTGTCTTTGGTGCCTATGCAAGGTTCCGCGATCACATAAGCCATAGAACAATGTCTCCTGAAGTCTCTCTCAGTTGGAAAATTTCGCTCGAAGTCGTTAAATCGATAGTATCAAAAACTGCGCCATTGTGGCATGGCGCTCTGCCGGATATGTGCCCGTAGAAATCAGGCCACGTTTGCAGGCTCCCGCTCTGCTGCCGGTTCATATTCCACGATGTAGCCCGCGATAGCGCTGGCAGCCACCGTCAACGGGCTGCCAAGGTACATCTGGCCCGGACCGCTGCGGCCAGGGAAGTTGCGATTCTGTGCGCTGATCACTACCTGGTCCGGGCGCGTGGAAACTCCCGGGCCGGCGTTGATACAGGCGCCGCAACTCGGCTCAATCACCTGCGCGCCCGCGCGCTGGAAGATATCGAGGTAGCCCTTGCGCACACAGTATTCGCGGGTCTCCTGCGATCCGAATTGGAGATAGAACTTGCAGCTCTCCGCAACTCGCCGGCCTTGTTTCAGAGCGTTGCTCAGCACCAGCGCGTACATGTCCATGTCTTCGTTCTTGCCTGCGGTGCAAGTGCCGCCGTAGGCAATCTCCACGGGCACAGGAGTATTCAACTCGCGGACAAACTTGCCATTGCCCGGATCGCCTGGGGTCGCGACCATGGGATAAATCTCGGACGCCTCCAGTTCGATCACGTGGGCGTAGTGCGCATCGGGATCGCTGTACAGTCCTTCCACCAGCGTCTGCGCCTTGTTCTCGCTCATGCCGCGGCGCTCCATCAGGAACTCGACCGTCTTCTGATCGGGTGCGACGATGCCGGTGAAGCCGCCGATTTCGGCTGCCATGTTGGTCATGGTGGCGCGCTCGTCAACGCCCAGCGCCTCGATGGCCTCGCCGGAATACTCGATGACTTTGGCGAGCGCGTGGCCGTTGCGAATGTAATCGAGCGAGAGCAGCTTAAGGATGAAGTCCTTGGCGGCAACGTTCTCGCGCCTCTTGCCGCGAATGATGACCTTCACCGACTCGGGAACTTTCACGCGCACGTCTTTGGTGAACCAAGCGTTGAAGACGTCGGTGGTGCCGATGCCGAAGGCGACGCAGCCCATGGAGCCGACGTGCGGAGTGTGCGAATCGCTGCCCACGTTGAGCTGGCCGGGCAGGGCATAGCTCTCGGTGACGATGGAGTGGCAGATGCCTTCGGAGCCTTTGCGATCGCGCAGCTCGCCGTGCAGCTTGATGCCCTGCACCTTGGCGAAGGCTTCTTGCTTCAGTTTCAATTGGCCGGCAAGATCGAGCAGGCCCATCTTGCGCTTCTCTTCGGAGATCACCTCGTCGAGGAAGGTCAGGTGGTCGCGGAAAAACATGATAGTGCCCGGGTCGGTCACCTTCGCATCTTTGCCCAGGAAATGCTCGAAGAAGATCGATGCCATGGGCGTGACGTACTCGTGGCTGAAGCGCAGATCGGTGCGCGCGAAGCCGCTGTCGCCCGGCTTGACCGCCTCGACGCCGACTTTGTTGGTGTCGTGCAGCATGTGCCGCGCGAAGATTTTCTCCGCGATCGTCATGGGGCGCGGCTTGGTGGTGATCGGCGGCAAAAAGACTTTGCCCTGCATGCGCGCGACATTGAACGGGAACAGCCCGCCGTATTCGATGACCTGGCGCGTGATCTCGTCTTCGCCCTGGGTGAAATCGGCTAGCGGAATTTCCTCACCGCGGCGGATTTGGTCGATAAGCGAGAACTCGGTGGAGGTAAGCACACCAAGATTCTGGCAATTCTGCTTGTAGATACGCTCGATGTTTTCCGCGATCACCAGCTTGATGCCGGCACACATCTCGGCGTAAGGTGAGGCCTCACGGCTGGAGCCTTTGCCGCGCCGCTTACCGCTCACCGCGCAGACGAAGCCGCCATTCTTCACGTCGTTGCGCTTGATGGGCATTTCGTTGCCGCACTTCAGGCCGAGGTAAGGGAATTCGCCCAGCGTTTCGTCGAAGAAGAAGCAGATGTGCGCCGGGGTGATCTCGTCGGTGGAGATGTCATCGCGCAGCTTGGGATTGCGCTCAGGATGCTGCGTGTCCCATGGCAGGTCTTCCCCTGCAAGCTGCCGCTTGATCAGTTCGGGATCTTCGGTCAGGAAAAGGATTCGCCCCTGCAGACGGACCATGTCAGGGCGCTTCTCAACGGTGCGGTTCAACAACGAATTGTTCACCGAACAATTTTACCCCAGTCACAAGGGCCTGTGATGAAGCCGAACGGGCGTTCGAAATCGCGACCTACTCCCGCGTCTTCACATACTCCGCGACCGACGGCAGCTCTTCCAGCCCGCGCCCGGCGAAGATCTCTTCGAAGTTCGTGAGCAGCTCCTGATGGATAAGGCCGTTGCTGGCGAGCACCTCGCGGCTGTCGAGGCGAAACGGCGAGCCGTCGAAACGCGTCACCTTGCCGCCCGCCTCCTGCACCAGCAGGACGCCCGCAGCGGTGTCCCACGGATTCAGGTTGAACTCCCAGAAGCCGTCATAGCGGCCAGAGGCGACATTGGCCAGATCGAGTGCCGCCGAACCAGCGCGCCGCACTCCATGGGAGCGGAGTGTGATCTGGTGATAGAAGTGAATGTTGGGGTTCTTGTGCCGCTTATGGCTGGGGAAGCCCGTCCCCAGAATCGACTCCGCCAGCGCCTTTGTTTGGGAAACGTGAATCGGTTTGCCGTTTAGTGTCGCACCGCGCCCACGCTCCGCGGCAAACATTTCATCGCGAGTGGGATCGCAGAGCACGCCAACGGCAAGCTGTCCGTCTTGCCTGGCCAGCGCAATCGAGATACAGAACACCGGGTAGCCGTGGGCAAAGTTCGTAGTCCCGTCCAACGGGTCGACGTACCAGCGATATTCCGCATCCATTTCGCTGCGCGTGCCTTCCTCGGCCACGATGCCGTGCTCGGGCCAGCGCGCGCGCAGACGTTCGACAATCAGCTTTTCCGAAGCGCGATCCGCTTCGGTCACCAGGTCGACTTCGCCTTTGTACTCAATGGTTACGTGGCGGGCGAAGTAGCCCATAAGAAGCTTGCCGGCCTCGCGCGCAATCGCTTCCACATCTGGCAGGTAAGAGTTCATTTATCCGGGTTCACAGAATCGCCGTTGTGCGGGGCGGCCTCGGAGCGCGGTTTGCGCAAGGCTTCTTCTGCAATGTAGGCGATTTCGTGTTTGTAGATGAAAAGGTTGGGTGCTCCTTCGCGCGTCAGCCGCACCATGCGCCGGTCGTAGTACTCAATCCAGCCGCGTACCACTTCGCCGCCCATCAGCTTGATACGCACCGGACGTTGCTTTTCGCCCAGCATCTTCAGGTAGGCCGCTTCCTGGTGAGTATCGTCAGGAGGGGGAGTTCTGCCTTGATGATGATTGCCGTCGTTGGCGCCGCGAAAGACCATGCGTAGATTCTACATGCGATACTGTTGTACGTGTATGAAGAATCATTTACAGCGCAAGAACGGGCAAGAGAATCTCGAACGAGAAGTTCACGCGCAGGCCGCTACAATTCTTTACAATATTTTATGGTTCCAAACTGATGCAGATAAGGATTGAACAGCATCATTCATAAGGTGGGTATATGCCCACCATACTGGGATGAGATCTGATCGACGCGACGTGACCCTCTGTCCTCGAGCGCGCTCCTTTTTTTGGGCATGCGTCACTTTTCCGTGGCGTGCGGGTTATGACGGTAAGCGTTGAACGTATCGGCTGACCCGACTCATGTTGCAACACGCTATTTTCTTACTTTCAGAATCTGTAACGCTGCCGGCGGCGCTATGTCTCTGCCTGGGCGTGCTCGTGTATTTCACGCTGCACAACTGGGAGAAGGTGGCGCTGCTTTCGCGCAACCGTGCGCAGTTGCTCTCGGTTGGAGTATTGGTGGCGATGGTGGTCCTCGTCCTGCAGCTTTCTCCCTCGAGTCGAGGCCGCGCCGGCGACATTACGAGCGATGACTTCTTTGCCGCGGCCAATCCTTCCGGGCAGCCGCAGAGTATGAGTGCCGAGGCATTGACCGCTGCCGGCCTGGCCGTGGTTGCGACCTACCACAATGACAATGCCCGCACCGGCCAGAACGCGATCGAAACCGTCCTCACGCCCGACAACGTGAGCCCGGCGCATTTTGGCCGGCTCTATTCGTTTCCTGTGGACGGATACATTTACGCCCAGCCGCTGTACATGCCGCAGGTAGCGATCCCGGGAAATGGAATCCACAATGTCGTGATCGTGGCGACACAACATGACAGTGTCTACGCCTTCGACGCCGATTCTCCAACGCCCGAGCCGCTGTGGCGCGTTAATTTCCTGAATCCTGATGCCGGAATAACCACCTTGTCGCCCGATGACGTCAACGTCAGCGACATTCTGCCCGAGATCGGAATCACCAGCACGCCGGTGATCGACGTCGCCAGCAACACGGTGTATGTGGTCGCAGCCACCAAAGAGAGCGGGGTGTTCTATCACCGGCTGCACGCTCTGGATATGACCTCGGGCGCGGAGAAGTTTGGCGGTCCACGCATCATTCAGGCTTCCTATCCGGGCAATGCGCAGGACGCCAACGACGGCGTGCTTAGTTTCTCTTCGCGCTTTCAATTGCAGAGAGCGGCCCTGCTGCTCTCCAAGGGCAAAGTGTATGTGGCGTTCGCGTCCAACGCTGACTCAGGGCTCTATCACGGCTGGGTGATTGCTTTCGACGCTACCACCATGCGGCAAGTTGGGGCGTGGGTCTCCACGCCCAACGGCTATCAGGGCGGTGTTTGGATGAGCGGCTGCGGAAGCGCCGCCGACAAAGACGGCAATCTCTATCTGTCGGTTGCGAATGGGCCGTTCGACGCCTACGGCGAAGAACCGGGCTCGAATTTCAGCGACAGTGTCGTGAAACTGAAGCCGGGCGCCCACGGAATCGCGTTGGCGGACTTCTTCACTCCCTTCAACCAAGCGAACATGGCCAAGGATGATTTGGACCTCGGCTCCGCCGGCGTGGTTCTGCTGCCTGATCAACCGGGTTCCTATCCTCACCTGGCGATTACCAGCGGCAAGAACGGCCACATCTACCTGCTGAACCGCGACACTCTCGGCGGATATGGCGTTGGGTTGAAGAACAATCCGCAGGCAGTGCAGGAAGTGTCGGGGCAATTGAGGCAGCAAATGGGAACGCCCGCCTATTGGAATGGACGACTGTATTTTGGGGCAGGAATCAGTCCGCACAAGGATTCCATCAAGGCCTTCGCTCTGCGCAACGGTACGCTGTCGACTGCGCCCGTCTCGCAGACCGCTGCCATCTATCACCTGACGCGCAGCACCGTGAGTGTGTCGGCAAACGGCAGTGGCAACGGCATCGTGTGGGCAGTAGACAATGATGCGTACTACGACGCACACCAGGGACCTGCCGTCCTTCACGCCTATGACGCGAAGAACCTGGGACGCGAGTTGTACAACTCGAACCAGCGCTTCGCACGCGACAATCCCGGTCAAGCGTCGAAGTTTACCGTTCCTACCGTCGCGGATGGAAAGGTGTTTGTTGGGACCGCAAACCAAGTCAGCGTGTATGGACTGCTTCCGGGTGCGGGAAACTAGCCCTTTGCTGTCACGACGGCGATCAGTCATTCCGATGTACAAATGAACCGCAGAAAAGCGTGCCCGATAGCCATTCACAGCCACCCCGGCAATGCGATGATGGAGAACAGGAAGTTCTGATGGGGATCAGTCGGTTCACATCCATCCACGCTTTGCTCCTGTTTACGCTGCTTTTCGCGACTGCGCCTAATTTATCCGCGCAGAGCGCAGCCACGCCGCAGGCACAACATCGACCCACCAGCACGCCTTACAGCGGCGACCTCTCCATCTTCGAGACGCCTGAACGCGACCAAAGACTCCATATCAATGGCGTGATGGACGCTCTTTCCATAACTCCGGGCAAGACCGTGGCCGATATCGGCGCCGGCTCGGGATGGTTTACGGTGCGGGCCGCCAAACGCGTCACCGCCTCGGGAATGGTCTACGCTGTCGACATTAATCCCCAGGCGATCGAGTACATTGACAAGCGCGTCCAGAAGGCCAAGCTGAACAATGTCAAAACCATATTGAACAAGCCGGACGATCCCGGATTGCCGCCGAATAGCATTGACTCTGTGCTCCTGCTGAAGACGTACCACGAGGTCGCCGATCCCGTTGTGCTGCTCCGCAATCTGAGAAGCTCGCTGAAGCCAGGCGCGCGGGTTGGCATCATCGACCGCGACGGCAATGGGACAGACCACGGAATTCACAAGGAGATCGTTCTCCGCGAGGCCGACCAGGCGGGCTACCGGCTGCTGAAAGAGCACGACAATCTGGTGGTAGACGACGAGATGGATTACTTTCTGGTGCTTGTGGTGAAGTAGTCAGGCTGTTGCAAGAGCACGTCAAGCGGGCTTCTCTTCAAGACCGTGCTGCAGGGAAAGACAGCGTGAACTGCGCCGCTGCAATTTACGGCATAACGTCGACTCGCAGCAGGTTCAATCTCCCGGCGAACGGCTTTGCGTTGGAGCTGTGCAGAAGTTTCAGCGCCACGGCAAGGTAGAGAGTGCCGCTGGAATTTCGCGGCTGGAGGTCAGACAGGACAACCGGTCTGACATTGTGGGTGGAAACTCCGAACGACCGGGTCGCGATCAACTGTGACGGTGTCGCCGAATCCGAATCCTGCAAGATTCGTGTATCGGATTTTATATCGCCGGTGCAGTCGGGCTGATCGCAAACCAGGAATTGCAACTGGAAGGCCGCGCCGTTCAAGTCGGGATCGGGCGATATGGTTCCAGCTGCTTGAATGTTAAACAGGCTGAAAGTGCGCGGCCTGCCCAGCGAAACTGAGCCTAAGACAACCTGATCATTCGCGGTGGTGGGGAGTTGGACTGGCGGTGTTGAACTGGTGACCAACGATCGCGCTTGCGGGTAAGCCAGCGACGTGACAACGAGCAAAATGGCGATCAAACCCAGGGAACGACTACCCATATATGGATTCCGACCTACCGATAAGAAATCGGGGCGATTTTAACCAATCCTTAACATAGGCCGTCGAGGGGCAAAGAGCAAACATTACGAGCGGCGTTGGAAGCTCAATCAATAGGTGGCGTGACCTCTTCATGACGGGGGAACCGGGCAGTCTGTCCTAAGAACTGCATCTCCATCAGTAACCCGAGCATCTGGCGAGATGCCTCGCCTCTCGGCTGACATTCCGGGATACTGTAGTGAAGGAAATAGCGCTTCTCCGATTCGATTTCGCGCTCTTCCAACACCCGCCAGCCAACCCTCTGGTACATGGAGAGTGGCCGTCGGGCAGTCGTGGCGTAGCCCGCATGATATCCGCAGGCGCTAAGCAGGGCGACGCAGCGCGCCCAGAAGTTTGCCCGCACCTCGAGCGTCTCAGCAGCCACCGCGAAGAAGGTCAGCACCTCGAAGGCTCCCATCGTGCCATCCGGCACGGCGAAACCATAAGCCGCGGCCTGAAATTCACGCAGGGCTACGTTGAAGGCCATCGCCGAATGCAAGGCTCCGGAGGGATCTCGCAAAGCGCAGATAAGTTGACTTTCATAAGGAACGCGCGTCCTCAGCCTTCCCGCCTCGTGGTCCCAATCCCACAGCTTCTTAACTAACCGGTTAGTTACAACTTTCGCGAAGGAGTTGTAGAACGCGGCCTCGTATTCCCGCACGGCGGCGGGATCTGACGTGTCGAGCAGTTCGAACTTGAAGTCTTTCATTGCCTCACCTCCAGGTCCGTCCGGGATTGCTGTTGCCGAATCCACCCCGGTGCCATACAAGAAGATCACTACGCCGGCGAAAACAGCCGTTATGGATCAGGGAGTCTTTAAGAGAAGCTTAGGAATATGTTGGAAAGATGTTGGCGACGATAAACCATTGAAGCGAAGCAGCTTAGCACTCGCGGAAGATGTCGGCCGTCCCCTCGAATCAAGCCCGCGCAGAGAGCCAGTCCCCACTTCTGTCCTGCCCAATCGCAACATCCGCCGGCAAGAAACTGGAAACAATCGCCTCAAGGGAGCTTGACGGCGTTCAGGTGTAGGCTAGTTTGATTAGATGCCTCAGGAAGATATGAGCGGAAAGTGCCGAATCCTTGTACTGGGTTGGCAAGGCACGCTGCGGCCGGCAGGTGAAGAAGCGTCTGCAGCCCAGGAGGAACGGGCAGTCAAAGCTTTTCGCCCATGGCTCGATGCAGCCTTGAGCCGGCTGCAAGACGAAGCGCCGCAAGAACACCGCATGTGGGGCCGGAAGCGCCTGCCTGTCGAACAGTTGCTTGCTCCGCTACTTCATCGACTGATGGGAGTTGCGGCAGCGGCATGCTGGCGTACCTCAGAGCGTGACGGCTCTTGGCTCAACGTTCGCCCAGCCGACGCGCTCAACTCGGCGAGGTACAACGACTACGCTGAGATGGTGATCCAGCAATGGACCGCGGCGACAGCGCTTTTCTTGAAGAGACTGCACACCGACCTGGCGAGGATTTCTGCATGGAAGGGCAAATCGGAGCTGCCAGGAATCACAGCACTAGCTGCTACCAACTCAGACCTTCATGATGCAGGCGGTGCGACGGTCCGAATCGAGTTCCAGGATGGCAGCTGCATTTTTTACAAGCCAAGACCTGTGGCGGGTGAGCTCTTTTGGTTTGAACTTACCCGTGCGACAGCAGTGGTCGATCCCGCTTGCGAAGTGACGGCCGCAAGAGTTTTGCAGGGAGGGAACGAATCGGCCTACGAGTACGGATGGATGGATGCGCTGCGGCCCGACAAGACGTACGACAAACTCACTCCGCTGGCCTACTGGAGGAGTGCGGGCAGCTTGTTGTGCCATGCCTGGGTTGCCAATATGACCGATCTTCACATGGGCAATGTTCTTGCGACATCGACGGGCCCCGCGGTCGTCGATGCGGAATGCCTGGCAACGCCGGAGAATCTGGGTGAGGGCGAGGCAGGGAATGATGCCGTCGCGAGGTTGTCTCTGGAACTGGCACGCACCGGCCTACTTCCGGCTGGCGCCAGCGGCACTGCTTCAGGGTTACCTGACATTTCCGGTTACTTTGGCAATGCGGAGAGCGTGGCGAGCATTCGGCTGCCGGTTTGGATTTTCCATGAGAACGGATCTGCCTCACTCACGTTCAACCCCTGCTCGTTCATCGACCAAGGGAACCGCCGTGGAGAGAACTCTTCAATTTCCTGCGTGCCTGCCGTAGTTGAAGGATTCATGAAAGCTGCGCGCGCGCTGGTGGAGGTGCGCGACCATCTTCTCGGAGCCGGCGGCTGGCTCGACCGCATGGGCAGTTCGCACGCGCCCCGGATCCTCCTCCGCGACACATTGCAGTACACCATATGGTTGAACGAGATACTGCTGGCGGATGGCAGAACCACGGAGCATCGGTCCGTGGAAGACTCAGCCGGCAGCTATACAGATCGACCCTATCGGATAGCAGCGAATTACGTCTCGTCGGTCTACGAGGAAGAAAGGCTCGCCGTAGAGCGGTTGCATGTGCCCCGCTTCTTCATCCCTGGCGGCTCCTGCGATCTCTACGCCAACCCTGGAAATATTCTGGCGCGCGACGTAATTGATGCCCCTTTTGCAGAATCCGTCATGGCGCGGCTGGAGGGGTTGTCGCTCAACAGCCTGCAACTCAGCCTGGTGCCGGCACTGCTTTGGCCTATGCTTCGAAATGCAGCATGCTTCGAAATGCAGCACTGACTCCCACCGGGTGAGTGTGTTAGGCTGGCCTACGCGCTGGCGTTTACGCCACTAATCGCCGAGAAAGGAACTCCCATGACGAATGTGGAGCAATTGATACAAGCAGGAGTACTCCCGAGCCAGAACCCGCTGACACCGGAACAAATTGCAGCCCTCAACGCTCTGACCAACGTAGAAATCGACGCCTTAATCTCGATCCATATCAAGCTAGTGGGCCTGTTTAAGCCGATTGATTTCGTGGGCACCTGTTTCTAAACGATCTTCCGCCAAGGGTTTTCGTTCGCGCCACTGCGGAGTAATCAGGATGTCAGAAAACCACACCAACAGCCAACGGCTGCGGGCAACGATCGCTATTGCCAGCGGCACGCTATCCGAGCGCGCCCAGGAAGTATGGACACATCCGCGCTTCGGAGAGCTGTACCCAGAGTTTCTGTTCGCGATTTATGGGATGGTTGTTTCGTCAACTCCCATGCTTCTTCAGGCGGCTCTGGAAGCCGATCGACTGGCAGCGTCAGACCCCCTTGCACGTCAATTGGCGCCTTACCTTCACGCTCACGCAGAAGAGGAGCAGGGCCACGACGAGTGGGTGCTCGACGACCTCTCTTTTCTCGGGTTTGATCGAGATAAGGTGTTCAGCCGCCTTCCTTACACCAGTATGTCGGCGCTTATTGGCGCACAATACTACCTGGCCAGACACGTGCATCCTGTCGCAGTTCTTGGGTACATTGCGGTAGTGGAGAATCCGAAGTCGCCGGAATATCTGGAAGACTTAGCTGCACGGAACGGTTTGCCAGTCGAGTCGATGAAAACGCTGTTGAGGCATTCTCATCTCGATAGGGTACACGTGGCGGACTTCGATAGAATGCTCGATTCGTTGTCGCTTACCCTCATGCAGCGCGACATTATGACAGCGAGTGGCATCGCGACCGTCTCTTACCTGGAAGCTTTCTTTGTGGATGTTCTTGAACATTTCAGCCGATCGGCAGACAGACATCTCTCGGCCCGTATCTTTCATCGAGCAGCGACGCCGTCGCTGAGTGCCGTTTCTGAGGTCGCAGGTCGATCAGCGTCAGGCTAAGCGCTGTATATCGCCGTGGTTTTGGAATGCATACTGGCACAAAACTAGTCTTAGGGCAGACCCTCCTTCATTACCGGATTGTGCGGTTCCTCGGCGAAGGTGGCATGGGAACCGTCTATGAGGCCGAGGACACCCGGCTCGGGCGGCATGTCGCCATCAAGCTGCTGCATGGGGCAGAGGCGGATGAATCTGCGGCGAGGGAACGATTTCTGCGAGAAGCGCGAGCGGTCGCTGCGCTTGACCACCGCAACCTCTCGACGGTTCATGCGATTGAGGAGATGCCCGACGGGACGCTCGTCCTGGTCATGGCACTCTACCGCGGACAGACGCTTTGGGACCGGATTCGAGCCGGCAAGCTGCCCACGGATCAAATCCTCTCCATCGGCGCGCAGATTGCCGCCGGCCTTCATGAGGCGCACATGGCCGGTGTCGTCCATCGCGACATCAAGCCCGCTAACATCTTCCTGACCGCAAGCGGCGAGGTGAAGATACTCGATTTTGGACTGGCCCGGTTGACGAACCAGTCCCAGCTCACTCGCCCCAACCAAGTGGTGGGGACTCTCGCCTATATGTCGCCGGAACAATTGGCCGGTGGCTCGGTCGATTATCGAAGCGACATATGGTCTTTGGGTGTCGTTTTGTACGAGATGGCAGCCGGCCGTCCACCGTTTCATCATCCATCGCACGCCACAGTCATGACTCTCATTTGTCGAGGGGAGTTCTTGCCTGTTCACCGTCTTCGTCCCGACCTCCCGATACAGGTGCAGCAGGCGATCGACGGGTCACTGCGCATTGATCCACGGGAGCGTCCTGCTTCAGCCGCTGAACTTGTCCAGGTCTTGTCACCCCTCCCTGCTATTCCCCGCGCACTTCCAGAGGCTACGGTCGATTTGACGTATGGTGATGACCGGACGGAAACGATGGTTACAGCGGACGAAGCAACTTTAGCGGGCCGCTCGAAGTTCCCGAGTTCGTCCTCCCGGCAGCCGCAGACTTCGTCGAAAACGACAACCATTGCCGTCCTTCCACTGCAGAACATGAGCGCGGACGCCGAAAACGAATACTTTAGCGATGGGCTCACCGATGAGTTGATCAGTACGTTGGGGCAGGTATCTGGCCTATCCGTTGCCTCGCGTGCTTCCGCCTTCGCTTTCAAGGGGAAGCGCAAAGACCTGCGGGAGATTGGCGAAGCTCTGCATGCAGAGACGGTCCTGGAAGGCAGTGTTCGCAGAGCTGGCCCCAAGGTCCGAGTATCGATCCAGCTTTCCGATACAAAGACGGGCTTTCAGATTTGGGCGGGAAGATTTGATCGTGAGATGCGCAACGTGTTCGAGTTGCAGGATGAGCTGGCGGACGCGACCGTAGTAGCTATTCGGGACAAGCTGGCGCGCAAACTGGAGCTCCCGCATCGCTCTTCCTCTAACCGACCGCCCAACGCAGATGCGTACGACGCCTATCTCAAGGGGCGATTTTACTGGAATCAAAAGAACAGCGAAGGGCTTGAGCTGGCCAAGCGTTACTTCGAGGAAGCGCTGCAGCTCGACGCATCCTTTGCCGATACTCACGCCGGGCTGGCCGACTATTACACCCTGCTGGGCGGTCTTGGCATGATGCCGCCGCATGAGGCATGGCCCGAGGCGCGCGCCAGTGCGATGCATGCCATAGCGCTCGATCCCGGTCTGCCGGAGGCGCATCTTGCCCTTGCGTCCGTGCTGCAGTTCTATGATTGGGACTGGAGTGGCGCAAGAAAAGAGATCGAGAAGGCTTTGGCATTGCGACCGGAGCGGGGTGAGTCGTACATGATCTACGGGTATTACCTGATGACGCAAGGGCAGCTGGAAGAGGCCTTGACGCAGACCCTGCGCGGGCTGAGATACGATCCCCTCTCCGTATCGTTGCTCAGCAATCAGGCGATGCTCCACACCTGGCTGGGAAGACATGAGAGCAGCATTCTTCTGGCGCGTGAGGCGTTGAAGACGGTGCCACACTGGGAGCTGTATTATGCGCTGGGCACGGCTTGCCACGCTTGTGGAAGGACGCAGGAAGCTGTCGATGTGTTGCAGGAGGGACTCGATCGAAGCCGCGTGCCCTTGCTGCTGGCCTGGCTGGCTGAGGCCCATGTCAAGAATGGCGACGCGGCGCGAGCAGAGGCCGCCCTCCATCAACTGCTGGATTACGCAAATCAGGGAAGTCCGATGCCGGCTGCGATAGCCGTGGCGGCGACAGCGTTAGGAAAATATGATCTCGCCTTTGAATGGCTCGAACGCGCCGCCGACGCGCGGGAGATATTGGTGTGCTACCTCAACGTCATGCCGAGTTGGAAGATACTCCGCGATGACCCGCGGTTTCACCAGCTTTCCAAACGGATGAAACTAACTTCGGATATTGAAGCCACAGAATGAGCGCCCGGACGGTCCCTGTTAATAAGTAATACCGCACATGAACGGTTAGGTTACAACACCGTAGTCCACGAAACAAATGGTTGACCGTGTATGGACCACACTAAAGGCCCTAAATGACGCGCAGCCAGACACCTCTATCATTTCTGTTCATGCGACCTGACCAGGAAGCTATAAACCGTTGGAGCGGCTCCGCTCCGTACTGGGAGAAACACAGCGACATCATTCGGCAAATGTTTGCACCAATTACGCATGCCCTGGTTGAGGATGCGCAGATTGGAAGTCAGCAGGCTGTTCTGGATGTTGCTACGGGCCCTGGCGAACCCGCATTGAGCGTGGCGGCCCTGATCGGACCTGAGGGCAAGGCCTTCGGGATCGATCCAGTTCCCGGGATGGTGGAAGCCGCTCGTCGAGCGGCCGACCGTCTCGGGTTAAAGAACACACAGTTTGACGTCGCCTATGCAGACAAACTGCCGTTTTCAGCCGACACCTTCGATGCCGTGATCAGCCGCTTCGGCGTGATGTTCTTCCCGTCTCCAGTGAACGCGGTCCGCGAGATGTTGAGAGTGCTCAAGCCCGGGCGAAAACTCGCCTTGGCGGTCTGGCATTTCGCCGACAGAAACCCTTTCCACTACACGCTGTCGCGAGTCGTCGATCGGTATGTCGCTCCGCCACCGGTTGCGCCGGATGCTCTCGACACATTCCGCTTTGCCGATCCTGGGAAGTTGGGGCGGGTCCTTACTGAGGCAGGCGCCACGGCTATATCCGAGCGCCTCTTCCAATTCAACATACAAGCTCCGATCTCAGTGGAAGACTATTGGAGTTTGCGACTCGAGATGTCTGAGAAGCTTCGGGAAAAGCTCGCCACGCTTTCCCAGGAGCAGGCGAATGAAGCCAAGCGCGAGGTGCTCGAAGGTTTTCGTGAGCACTCGACAGACTGGGGGATGAATTTCCCTGCTGAGGTTCTAATCGTCAGTGGAACCAAGAACGGTCCGGCATAGCTGAACCGAAGAACTGCGCGAACGTTTGACTGCGAATTGACCGCACGAAAGGCGCGACTCTCGCCGCGCCCCCGCACTCAAAAAGCTATCCATGAGCTGATGAACCCTTCCCGGTCCCTGGCACAATTTGGTTCCTAACGGGCGAGCCAGTTTGTTACAGTAACATTACAACTTCAAGATAACTTCAAATGCTGACTACCATAAAGGGGGCGAGCCTCGACACGGGGGCCGAACCGGAAACTTCAGCGGGGCGCGTCTTCTGGATTACCGGGTTATCCGGCGCGGGCAAAACCACCCTGGGCCGAGAGTTGACGGCCCGCCTGCGTGCCGCCGGTCGCACGGTTACCTTCCTTGACGGCGACACTCTCCGTTCTGTGATTGCCGAAGATCTTGGCCACAGTACACAGGATCGGCGGCGATCGGCGATGCGCAATGCGCGGCTGTGCCGATTACTGGCTGAGCAGGGTGTCGATGTCGTCTGCGCGACTATCTCGTTGTTTCACGAGGTGCAGCGCTGGAACCGAAAAAACATCCCCGGTTATCGCGAGATCTACCTACGGGTGCCGATAGACGAACTCCGGCGTCGGGATAGCAAGGGCATCTACGCGCTGGCCCAGAGCGGCGACGCGCAACACGTCGTTGGCCTTGACGTACCGGCAGAGGCTCCCGAAGCGCCCGACCTGGTGCTCGACAATCATGGAGCACTCGACGTCGCCACGGCGGTCGATCGCATTCTGGCGGTATGCGACCGGCGCGATGACGAGGCTACGCAGCATCCAGCCCACGTTCTCCACTTCTCGACCAAGGCAGAAACTCTGGAAGCGCTGGCGCCGTTGCTGCGCAATGGGCGCGTCCTGCCGCAAGTTCGATTTTCGGTTGGCGATTGGCGATCAGACGCCGCTGGCCTGCTCGCTACCATCGGCGCCGTCCCCTGGGGTGCAGATCGCGTCATTGTGCGTAGCAGTGCACGCGGCGAGGACAGCGCAGCGAAGTCGCAGGCGGGAAGGTACGATTCCGTACTCGGTGTAGCTGGCAGCGCAGCCGTGGCGCAGGCAATCGAGCGAGTGATTGATTCGTTTGCCGATGGCTGCAGCGACAACGATCAGATCTTCGTGCAGCCCATGCTTGACCGCGTGGTGATGGCCGGAGTGGTCTTCTCGCGCAATTCCGGTGGCGGCCCTTATTTCGTTATCAATTATGACGACCGCTCCGGCCTGACCGATCGTGTAACCGCCGGTGTCGGCGAGAATCTCGAGACTTTTTTTTGCCTGAAGTCGCGGCCTGATGCTTGCCCATCGTCGTTGGCGCCGGTCATCGCTCTGGTGAGCGAACTGGAAAGCCTTCTCGGATGTGACGCAATCGATGTGGAATTCGCCGTGGGCGATGATGGGCAGCTCTACCTTCTGCAAGTCCGCCCGCTCGCCGTCGACTGCCAGGAGCGGGTATCGGACGCAAAGGTCGACAGCGCGCTTGCGGATGTAGCGCGCAAGGTCGAGCTGCTGAGCCGCCCGCATCCTTACTTGCACGGCAGCCGCGCGATATTCGGCGTTATGCCGGACTGGAATCCGGCCGAAATCATTGGAGTGCGGCCCTGGCCGCTTTCGCTGTCGCTCTATCGCGAACTCATTACCGACGCCATCTGGGCCTATCAGCGGGACAATTACGGCTACCAGAATCTGCGCAGCTTTCCGCTGATGGTCAGCTTTCACGGACTGCCCTACATCGATGTGCGTGTCAGCTTCAACTCCTTCATCCCGCGCGACGTCCCCGACGATCTTGCCGACCGTCTGGTGAACTACTACATCGATCGCCTGCTCTCGGAACCGCATCTCCATGACAAAGTCGAATTTGAGATCATATTCTCCTGCTACACCCTGGATTTGCCGAAGCGGATAGGCGGGCTTGCCGAGCACGGGTTTTCTGCGGAAGACCTGGCCGAACTTTCAGGCGCATTGCGGCGCCTCACCAATCGCATCATGCATGGCGAGACCGCATTGTGGCGGCGCGACCGCGCCAAGATCGACGAGCTGGCACAGCGGCTTCCGACCATCTGCAACGCAGAGATCGACAAGATCAGCCGCATTTACTGGCTCCTGGAAGACTGCAAGCGGTACGGCACGCTGCCCTTCGCCGGTCTGGCGCGGGCAGGCTTCATTGCGGTGCAGATGCTTCAGTCCTTCGTTGAGGTCGGCGTATTCAATGCCCAGGAAGTTTCGACATTTATGGCGAGTGTCGATACCGTCGGGTCGCGTATCGGGCAGGATTTCGCGCAACTTCCGAAGGCAGACTTCCTGGCGCGCTACGGCCATCTCCGGCCGGGGACTTACGACATTCTGTCGCCTCGATACGACGAGGCACCCGATCTCTATTTCGACTGGTCGAGCGCCCGGACTAAGGTGCCCGAGCCGCCACGCTTCGCGCTCTCCATCGAGCAGTTGCGCCGTATCGAGCAGCTGCTCAAAGAGCATGAGCTCGAGATTGACGTCTTGAGTTTGATCGAATTCATCAAGGCCGGCATTGAGGGCCGCGAGTATGCGAAGTTCGTGTTCACCCGAAGCCTGAGCGACGCTCTGTCGCTGATCAAACAGCTGGGCGAGGAGCATGGTCTTTCGCTGGAGGATTGCGCATTTCTGAACTACGACGTCATCCGCACGCTTTACAGCGAAAGCGGTTCAGTGGGCGAGGCATTGCGGGAGAGCGTCGCGCATGGCAGAGATCGTCACCGCCTCACGCGCAATCTCGTGCTACCGCCAATCATCGCATCGCCCGCGGAGGTGTTCGCGTTTCACCTTCCGCCGAGCCAACCTAACTTTATTACGCAGAAAAAGGTCACCGCACCGATCGCGTCCGTCAGCGATCCGCCGGAGAGCTTCGCGGGACGAATTCTTTTCGTGCCCAGCGCGGATCCCGGCTTTGACTGGATCTTCACTCGCGATATCAGCGGATTCGTCACCCAATTCGGCGGCGCCAATTCGCACATGGCGATTCGCGCCGGCGAACTCGGCATACCCGCGGTGATCGGAGCCGGCGAAATTCTGTTTCGGCGATGGCAGACGGCGCGCCAGCTTTGCCTCGACTGCACAAACCAGAAGGTAATGCTCATCGCATGAAAGCGGTCGCCATCACCCAGCGGGTATCGGTGGTCCCGGCCTATGGCGAGCGCCGTGATTGCCTGGATCAAGCGTGGACTAAGTTCCTGGCGGCCTGCGGGCTGCTTCCTGTCTTGCTTCCTAATGTCACCGAAGCGGCTCTGGCTTTGTGTGAGGCGACCGGCATCGCCGGGTTGGTATTGACCGGCGGCAACGATCTGGTTGTGCTGGGCGGCGATGCTCCGGAACGCGACGCCGTGGAGAGTGCTCTGCTTGAATGGGCCGAACGGCGGGGACTGCCGGTGCTGGGCGTTTGCCGCGGCATGCAGGTGATTCAGCAGCGCTTCGGCGTTCCGTTACGCCGCGTCGAAGGCCATGTGACGCAGCGTCAGGTCATCCAAGTCGATGGCAAGCCAAGAGAGGTCAACAGCTATCATTGCTTTGCCGCCTTCGATTCGCGGCCGCCGCTCGGGGTCTGGGCGATTGCGGACGATGGCGTCGTCAAAGCAGTTCGCCATTCGGCCCAGCCCACAACCGGGATCATGTGGCACCCTGAGCGGTGCGTTCCATTCTCGCCTGCTGACGTGGCACTGTTTCGCCAAGTCTTCGGAGTCGAATGATGCGTGCAGTTATTCTGGCCGCCGGTCGCGGCAGCCGTCTGGGGCAATTGGGCGACGACCGGCCAAAATGCTTCGTCGAACTCGAAGGCAAGCCTTTGATCGAGCGCCAGATCGCAGCGCTGCGGCGAGGTGGGGTCGACGAAATCGGAGTCGTCCGCGGCTATCGCGCCGAGATGATCGATTTTCCCGGCCTCTTCTATTTCGCCAATCCACGATGGGCCGAAACCAATATGGTGATGTCGCTGGCCGCGGCCGCTCCCTGGCTGAGTTCGGGGCCGGTCATCGTTAGCTATGCCGACATCTTCTACCGCAGCGAGTTGGTGCGCGGTTTGGCCGCTGCGGCGGGACAGCTGGTCATCAGTTACGACCGCGCCTGGCGTCGCTTGTGGACCCGGCGTTTCGCCGATCCTCTGGGCGACGCCGAAACCTTTCGCATCGATGCCGCGGGCCAACTGCTGGAGATCGGTGGCAAGACGACGCGAATCGAAGATATCGAAGGGCAATATATGGGGCTCTTGAAATTCACGCCACTGGCGTGGAGTGCCGTTGAGGAGTTGCTCAGCACACTTGATGCACCGATTCGCGATCGTCTCGATATGACCGGGTTGCTGCGGCGACTGCTGGCTGGAAAGGAACCTCCAATCGATACTTTTGCTACCGATGGCCAATGGGGCGAAATCGACAATCCGGAGGACGTGGCGTTGTACGAAAAGATGGTAAGCGAGGGCGAGCTGCTACTCGAGGATTTGCCGTCCCCCACGGAGCCGATGGCATGAAACACGGGGACTTTACCGGGTTGGCTGGCGACTACGCCAAATTCCGGCCGGGCTATGCGCCTCAGGTTGCGACCGCGATCCTGAATTATGTAGGGCGCGATACAGCCAGTATTGATGCCGTCGACATCGGCGCCGGCACTGGCATTTGGACGCGCACGCTGGCCGCCCGCGGCCTGCATTCCGTCATCGCCGTGGAACCCAATGACGACATGCGCGGGCAGGGAATCGAGAGCTCGCGCGGTACGGGGATTGTCTGGCGCAAAGGTTCGGCAGAAGCCACCGGCTTACTGGACAGTTCAGCCGATCTTGTCAGCATGGCTTCCTCGCTCCACTGGGCCGATTTCGACAAGGCGTGTGACGAGTTCCACCGCATCCTACGGCCCGGCGGCGTGTTCGTCGCCTTGTGGAATCCGCGCTTCATCGAGGCCAACCCGCTGCTCGTCGACATCGAGGCCCACATCACGCGGCTCAAGCCCGACATTCAACGGGTATCATCCGGCCGCTCCGGCATCACCGAGCGACTCACCGACATGTTGAGCGCCAAGCCGCAGTTTGCTGAGGTGCTGTACCTGGAAGGCAGGCATTCCGTACAGCAAACACCGGAGCAGTACATCGGCGTGTGGCGATCGGTGAACGATCTGCAGGTGCAGTTAGGTCCGGAACTTTTCCACAAGTTCCTGGATTACACGGAGAAGTGCATCGCGGGTCTGGCGGCGATTGAAACAACCTATGTGACTCGCGCCTGGGCGGCGCGGCTGATGTAGGCGCTCCACTGGCCAACTGGATCTATGCAGCCCAATAATCCAAAGTACTCAGCTCAGACTATAGCCCATTTTCTCAATCTGCCTTTTGGTTTGCGCCTCTAGCCCATCGATAAATCTTCTAAATTGAGGAGCCTTTTCTTTGACAGCCAAGTAACGATAAGGCTTGGTTGTCGGAGGCGCTACGGGTAAATGAATTAATTTAGGATCAACCGACATGACTTCAACGATCTTACAAAACTCCTTGAACGGGTCGGTCATGAAGTCTTCAAGCCTCAACGTGAGTGTTGCAGCCTCAAGTTGAAGCTCAGTTTCCTCAACAAATTCCTGGAAAGAAAGAAATCGCTTTCCTGCGTTGGCCGCAAAAAACTCCGGATCGCCTTTGGCAAAAGCCGTAAACTCAGAAAAGTTTTGTTCCAACTCGGCGCACAGATCGTCTGTATTCTTATAGACCTGCGAGACACCCCAAATCGCCCTCTTGTCGCGAGCGTAGGTACGCCAATAAATCCAATTTGTCAGCAACGAATCGAGGGGATGACGATAAACAAAAATTAAATCGGCAAATCCCGATTTGACCGCTTGCAATATGCGTTTCATTATCGATGGCGGAGACTGACCGCGAGAAATGTGTCTCATTGTGGCATGGCCACTATATATCATAGATGTCGGACCTTGAGGTAATTGGATCCCATCCCTGAAGTACCTGGCTCTTTCGCCAATATTCTGCATCATCAGCATATTGATATACAAGCGTCCAGAGCCGAACAGTCCCATAACATAAGTAGTCCTGTCCTTCCCTAGACCCGCATCAAGGTAGAATCGTGAAAGTTCGCGGAGTCTCTTAGCCGAGTCTGTTTCCATCCTGCCGGCGCCGCTTTCCAGAGTCGCGGTATTCCGTAAGCTGGTTAATGCCATTACCTGCTCATGCAATAGCCCAAGCTGATGTTGCATTGCCTCAGCTAGGACGGCGCTTCTCTTTTCCGCCCGCGTTAACCGCTCGTCAAGAGCAGCCATAATCATAGAAAGGTTCCCAATGGCGCAGACGATCTCCTTCAGCGATCGACTTACGCAGGAATTAAAATCATGCAAGGGTTGCATATACCAAGCTAGCGACCGATTCTTAAGAGGTTGGAGCACGTTGTCGAACCACCCGCAAGGCCGCGGATTAACAACCCTCGTAGCGTTCGTCTCGACAGCGACCACCGCGCTGTTCAGTTCATCGAAGTCATGGCGCCAGACGCAGGGGGCCGCCAGCGGCTTCGACACATCTCCTTCCATGCTGGCGATAGCGGTCTCAAGGTCGACGTTCTTCTGTGTGCCCGCCTGTAATTTCACTTTAGCCGAGAGCCCCAGGCACTTCTGCAGGGAAGACGCAAACTCCATGTTGTCTCCCTCCAACTGGAGCAATCGTTCGTCAATTGCCTGCAGTTTCGTTTGCAGTTGTTCAATAGAGGTAGTGAGGATTTTGAGAGGTCGAACAACGGATAAGCTGAACTCACGCAGGGCCTGTGTATACCTGGCAACCGGGCGAGCAATGAGCTTCTTAACAAGTTGGATCAGTTCGTTATACCACCCGAAGGCGAAGGACCGTGGATTGACGGAACCTATCGCGTTCCCTGACATCTCCATGGAGGCCAGCGCGCTGCGCAGTTCATCGAAGTCATAGGGCGAGGCCGAGGCAATTACCTGCGGCTTGGACGCGTCTCCATCTATGTTGGCGACAGCGAACCCAGCACCAACGTTCTTCTTCGAGTCCGCCGGCGATTTCAGTTTGGCCAAGAACTCCACGCACTGCTGCAAACAGGACAGTACTGCCTTGTTGTCCCGGTCTAACTGGCGTGATCGATCGCCTATTGTCTGCTGGTTCGTCTGCAGGTTGTCAATAGCGCCAGCGAGAACGTCAAGGGATCGAACAACGGATGAGTTGAACTCCTGCAAGCGCCGCGTATCCTCAGCTAGTAAGCGCCTCACTAGCTTGTCACGATATCGGATTAGCGCATTATGCAGGCCCGGAAGTTGCGGGTTGATGGTTCCTACAGCGTTCGAGAGCATCTCACATGTCGCAAGCGCGGGGCGCAGCTCTCTAAGATCGTCACAAATGTCCATTGTGAATCATCAATAATACTAGATTGGGTACTTAACCTGCTTTATGCATGAACGCTGCCGAGATGGAGATCAGGGGACGAGATTGCGGCGATGGTGTTGGTGGCAGCGTGCAGCGTCCGGTGCGGTGTGTTGCGAGGATCACTGGTTTGTCGGA
>JBEKXQ010000057.1:0-29097 GCA_049511915.1 Candidatus Korobacteraceae bacterium | reverse complement strand
GTTGTGGGAACGTTGAACTTGTTGATGGGCGACTTGGGATCGCCAGCGCCCAGGATGTCATGCTCGCCGTGGCAGTCGGTGCAAACCGCAGCTTTGTCGGAACCGGCGGCGACAGCCTTGCCATGTACGCTTTCCTGATAGGAAGTGAAGGGAGCGGAACTTACGCCGCTCGACGCCATCACAAATTTCTGTCCGTGACACGCGCCGCAGGTCTGGGGAATGTTGGCGCGGGCGACCTTCGATTTAGGATCGCTGGGCGGCAGGATTTCGTGCACGCTGCCGTGACAATCCTGGCATTTAGCCACATTGGTGTTTCCGGCGGCCGCGGCTTTGGCATGGACGCCGTGGTCATAAGCCGTCTGCTGGTCGGCGTGACAGGTGGCACAGACCGGCTTGGCGGGAGCCGGGTCGTGCGGAAAAGCTTTGACGTCGGTATGGCAGTCGGTGCAGCCGAACACGCTGTGGACCGACGCTTTGAACTTGGCATCGTCAATATGCAGACTGATCTGCTTGCCGCCTTCTTCTTTTATGAGCGTTACATCGCTATGGCAAGCGAGGCACTCGTCATTGCCCATCTTCGGGGCAGCCTTAGCCGAGGCGGCCGGCGAATGTTTTTTGGCGGGCGGCGGAGACGATTGGGCGACTGCCGCTGTCGCCAGCAACAAGACAGCAAGGAAAACCAGACCACAGCGCTTCACGGAAGACCCCTCGCTTTCCTGCGGCGCCTGACACACGCCGGGGTAACACATAACCATCGCCGACACCGGTACCGAAGGGCAGTGAGTGAACTCACGTGGAGATGTGACTGCGGTCACATAGAGCCTGGGTCTCACAAGTTGGGGTGAGCGAGATCACACGCAGGCGGCCCGGTCCTCTTAGCCCGGCTGATGCTGTGTTTATGCAGCCAGGAGCGCAACGTTCGGGAAAACGTTGGGCTGATGCGGAACGATCGGCGACAGGGGATCCTGCGCCATCGAACCGAAGTTCGAACGCTCGTCTGATAAATCGAAGTCGAGGTAGCCCTCTTCCTCTGACTGCGATCATCCGACCCATTTTCCAGTTCTTGAGCGGCTCCGCCAATTGGCCCAGAACAAGGCGGCCACGACGAACAACGGCCCGGATATGACGAGGATCCAGCTCGGATGGCGGAACGCTATGTAGGCGTAATAGGTTGCGGCAGCACAAAAGAGGACGGCGCCAATCCACTCCCATTTCCACGCAAGGGCCAATACAAGAGCAACGATAATGCTGGGAACGAGGTGAATGAGCAAGGCCGCCGTGGTTTGCCAGAAGCCATGGAACTCGCTGAAAACATCGAGCGCAAACAGGCTGAGAAAGACGATGTAAGCGATGCACAGCAGGCGAGGGGCCCAGAACAGGGCTTTTCCAGTCGTCTTAGTCATTCAGCGGTGTCGTTCTGCGCAACGACGATGCAGTCAGCTGCGGCTCACACCAGCAAGGCGCGCGGCCGGAAGGCAATGCGTGGATGGCGCGTGTGCACCATGGCAATAGTACGGACCCGCTCATAAGCTCCGTGCAGGTCCTGGCTCAGCATGCGCACGACTTCCAGGCAGACGGTCCGATTTTCCCGCAGAAACTTTACCAGCTCTTTTCTACGGACGAAGACAACCTGCGAGTTGTCTATTAACTCGGCCGTGACCTCGTAAGGGGTATTAGACAAGGCTGCTCCCAACCCCAAAACTTCCCCAGGCCCGGCGATGCGCAGGGTCAGCCGCTTTCCGGTGTCGGAACAAATAGAAAGCTTGGCGCGCCCATCGCACAGGATAAAGATGCCGCGTACCGGCCGACCTTCGGCAAACAGAACCGCGCCTCGCGGAAAAGAGCCGAGAGACTTAATCTGGTCGAAGGCCTTCAACGACTCCGCGGGCATGTCGCAAAAAAGGCGATCGGGACGGAATTCGCAAGTAAAGCAATTCGACTGATTCATGCTCTCCATACTGTGGTGATACTGCTGTTGGGGGAAGCATGCAGTGACTGCAGTCACCGGTTTCCGTGACCTTATTCACAATCGAGGAGGGGGATAGTTGACGCGGCCAGCTAAACCTATCATTACTAGCCTGATTTCAGGCACTAAGGCACTATGTGCGGAAGAGCGCAGAGCGGCCCAAAAAGACACACCTTCAGCCCTGCGCTGAGATTATTGTTCTGCCCGGCCCTTACTGCGTGATCGCCATGGCCTTCAACGCCGACTTATTGCGGATCAGCAGGGTTGACCCCTTGGCTTGTACAATCTGCCGCTTCTTCAAGTCAGCAAAGAGGCGAGTGACGGTCTCTCGCGAAGTGCCAATCATCTGCGCGATCTCTTCGTGGGTCAGGGCGAGTTTGAGGCGCGGTTCCAGCTTGGTTGCCTCACCGTTGCGCGCGCTCCACTCCAACAGCAACTTCGCCAGCTTCTCGGCCGCGGAATGAGAGAGCCCAAGCGCCCGGATCTCGCGGCAAGCGGAGTTGTACTTATCGCTGAGCTGCTCGGCCACGCGCAGGCAAGCTTCACTGTGCTCCTTGAGGAAGCGCGTAAAATCTTCGCGTTTCACGAAGTTCACCTGGCACGGGTCCACGGTCTCAGCGGTCAACTCGTAAGGCTTGCTGCTTACCGTGGCGCTGAGGCCCAGGACCTCACCCGGCTCGGCAATCTTCAGGATCAGCGTCTTGCCGTCAGTGGAGCAGATGGAAAGTTTCACGCGTCCCTTGCACAGGACGAAAATACCGCGCGGCGTTTGCCCTTCGACAAAAAGCACTGCGCCTTTAGGATAGGCAGTGGCGTACTTGATGTTTTCGAAGGCTTGCAAGGCTGCTGGTGGAAGATCGCAAAAGATATGTTCTGCCCGCATCTTGCATGCCAGGCAGCTTTCTATAATGTCTAATCCGTATGGTGTAAGCACGACGACCCCCTGAACTGGACATCGTATCCCCGTGTTTTACGGCCGCAGCGGGTGCGAGCCGCTACGAGGGGCCAGGAAGACCGGTGTCGCGCTGGTTTTGGTCAGCGCACCCTGCCAAGTGCCGGCGGTCACTTACCGTGGTGATCCGCCGAAATCGCCGTCAAGGCTGTAAATAAAGGCCTTGCGCGAGATGTATACCACTTTCGGCTTCCAGGCTATTGCTCCAGATACAGTCCAGCGGAACACTGTGGGCGCACACCCAACAAGTACATAGATCACATTAGTCTGTGATCTGTAAGCATTGGCGCCCTCCAGCAAGGAGCATCCCCAGCCTGCAAAGCGAGGCTGGAGATGCGGTAAGCTACAGTATCGGAATTCTTGCTGCCCCTTATCGTTGAAGCACACTCCACCGCCCACTTGAGGAGCATGAAACCACAGCCACCCGTGACAGCTCTGGAGCAGGAGGCGAACCAGCGCCGGCCGGAAAAGACTCTCCGGCACCGTCGCTCTATGGATGCCGGCACAGCGGTGGTTTATGCCGCCCTGATCGCCGTTTTGTTGGAGCGCATGAGCGCCGTTGCCGCCGATCTGCAGCTATGGGCTGACGGAGCCTGGTTTCTCATCCGCGTAGCCTCCTCCCGCTCCTATTATTTCTGGGTGGGCGACTGGAAGCGGGAGTTCTTCCGTGCCCGCATCTTCACCATTCTGTGGGAACAGACCCCGCTGGTGCTGGCCACGCATTTTCGCGTGCATTCCCTGCACGTGCTTTCTCTAATTTTCGGGTTCAGTCTCTACTCCCATGCTCTGCTCAGCCTTTACATCTGCTATCGCTACGCCAGCCGGCGCTGGTACATGTTGTTTCCGCTGCTGAGTTTTTTTGCGGGCACTATGAATGTGGAGGCGTATCTCGCCACCGATAGCCACTTCATCGTCTCCCTCTATTGGCCCGTGCTTTTTATTCTGCTCTTTGGCGAGGAACTTACTGGTTGGACTCTGGTGCTCTTGCTCGGACTCTCCATTCCGATGGTGGTGAGTTACGAGTCGATGATGTTCTTCGGCGTGATTCTGGCTGGGATTTGTGTCTGGCGCCGGAAGAGATCCTCGCAGTACAAGACTCTGCTGGCCGGGCTTGCAGTCTGGTACCTGCTGGGCGCAGCCCTGGCGGCGGTGTCAGTCATCTGGCCATTCGATGCCAGTAACCGGGAAGGTTTCACACGAGGCCTGGCTATTCTGCTGCACAGCCAACATCTGGCCGCGCAGGTGTCGCTGGTGGTGTTGCTCTGTTGCGTGCTGCTGCTGGCATTGCCTTCACGTCTGTCCGGAGTTCAGAAGTTGGTTGCCGCCGTAGGACTGGGTAGCGTCTGCTACTTGTGCATAGAAGTATTGGTGGGAAGCACTCCCTCCAGCCTGAACGTTGAGGTTTTCGCGCGGGTATTAAATCTATTGTTGCCGCTGGCCGCCACCAGTTTGTTGATCGCTGTGCTCGCCGGCTGGTTCAAACCCGATCGCAAGACGATCGCGCGCACCGCAATCCTCATTGGCGCGCTTGGCCTCGCTCAGGCTTACTGGAACTTCGGGGCGATAATGCGTTGGCAGGGCATGCTGGCAACGCTCCGCTACGAACTTCTGCTGCATCAAGGCCCAGTGGCATTCGATGATTCCGTCCTTTCGCAATATCAGTTAGGCCCCTTGCATCTGCACGAACTTCACGCCGGATGGGCGCTGCAGCCACTAAGTCTGTACGCAACAGGCCGAGGCCAGATTCGGTCAATCATCGTACCGGAAGCGGGCACCTATTGGCCGTTCGATCCCTTTGATCCCGACACGATGCCCGATCTGTCGCGATACCGGGTGTACTACGATTCCTATCGCGAGGCGTTGCAGCGTAACTGGCAATACTCACTGGGTGAGGTGTTGACGTTCTCCAAGGGCGGCAACGCTGCTCTGTTTATGCGGGGGCAGTGGTCGTATCCGCAGAGCGATAAGACGTGGTGCAGCGGACCCGACTTTGGCCTGGATCTGCCACTTTCTCTGGAAAATCTGCCGGATGCGGTGTCGCTATGGGCGATGGTCGCTCCCAATCTGGCTCCTGGTTTTCCTGATCTCTCGGTGCAGGTGACGGTCAATAACGTTCCGGTCGGCGGCTGGACGTTCCAATATTCCAGCGATCCTGTTACCACTAGAACTCTGCAAATTCCAAAGTCGGTGCTGACTCTGTCCAATCCGGCGCGAATCCGATTTCACGTCATGGGACCGATTCGCTCGCCAGCGGAGATGGGCAAAGGCTCCGATTCCAGGAAACTAAGCCTGGCATTTTTGGAGCTGACTCTGGAAAGGTCGCAGTAGTCAATTGGTGGGAACGAAGTGATTGCGCAAGCAGGCAAAGGAGATCCGCTGACCACGACAAACGTGACGAGTAGAGGTGGCCGAGTCTTGTTCCTGGGGCTGGCCACGATTGCGTTGATCTACGCGTTCTTGGCCGGCCTGCGGACCGTTTCGGATCCGGATACGTTCTGGCAATTGGCCACCGGACGCTGGGTCACGCACCATCATCGTGTTTTCTCCACCGACGTTTTCTCCTACACCGCGCAGGGACAACCTTGGATATATCCCGTCGGCTCGGGAGTGGTGCTCTATGCCGTTTACCTGATCGGCCGCTATGCCCTGCTGTCGTGGCTGGGAGCGGTGGCCTGCGCAGGCACGGTAGCGTTGCTGCTGCGCCGCGGCTCGGCGATAAGCGCAGCCATTGCCATCATCGCGGTGCCTCTGATAGCTGGACGAACTGCCCCGCGCGCCGAAATGTTCACAGTTGTGCTCTTCGCGGCCTATCTGTCAATCCTCTGGCAGAACTATCGGACGGGTCGCGGTCAGTTGTGGCTGTTGCCGCTGCTGATGATCGCGTGGGTCAATTGCCACCTCGGATTTGTGGCGGGACTGGCATTGATCCTTGCATTTGTTGGCATCGATTTCCTGGAAATATTATTTTCCGGCCCGCGTCGTGTCGAGGCTGTCGAGAGGCTTAAACGCGCATTGCCTTGGTTCCTGGCTACACCGCTGGCCACTCTGGTAAATCCCTGGGGCTGGGGAATCTACTCGGCACTGGCTCGCCAAAATCGCGTCATGAGTGTGCACTCGGGCTGGATCGCCGAATGGGGTAGTATTCCGCTGAACTGGGCCGTGGCGGCGTCAATTTTTTCGCTGTCGAGCAGGAATGGCACATTCTACCTCCTGATGGCGATTGCCCTCATTGCTGCGTTGGTGGCATTGTTCCAGCGTCAATGGGGAGCGGCCATCCTGCTGATCGCCTCTATCTACCTGGGCGCGCAGCACGTCCGCATGGATGGACTGACCGCGTGCGTGGTCATTGTGGTCGGCGGGGCATTTTTGTCTTCGGCACTTCGACAGACGGTCTCGCGGATCGCCAACCCGCGAACTCGAATGGTCATTGCCGTGTGCGCTATTGCCTTGTTTGCTCCGCTGGTTGTCATGCGCGTCGTCAACGCTATAAAGAGCCGGAACGATTCTGGCGGAACGTTCGGCACCGGATTGGACTGGCGGTACCCGCAACGCGCAGCCGTATTCATCGAGATGCAGAAGCCTCCCGAGGAAATTTTCAATACTTACGATGAAGGCGGCTACCTGGTGTGGGAATTTGGCTTCCAACATCGCGACTACTTCGATGGCCGGGCCATCCCGTTTGGTCCGGAGAGCTTCGCGCATGAAGCCGAGCTGCTGCAAAGCTCTCTTGACTCCGAACTGTGGCGACGGGAGGCGGACCGCTACAACATCAACACGATTATCCTGCCGCTGAATCGTTTTGAGAGCGTGCTGGGATTGCTCAAGGGTTTCTGCAAGAGCGAGGACTGGCGGCCTGTCTATCTGGACGAGGTTTCTATAGTCCTGGTGCGCCGCACGGCAAAAACGGAAGATCTGATCAAGCGCTTCCCGGTAGATTGTTCCACCGCGCCGCTGCCGGCCGGCGGCATCTCGCAATCTCGCAGCGGGGCTTTCAATCAATGGGCCAATGCGGCAAGTGTCCTTGCCGTCCTGGGACGCGATACCGAGGCTCTGGCGGCGACAGAAAAAGCCGGCGAGATTTATCCCGACAGCTCGTTCGTGCCCTGGATGAGAGGGAATATCTTCTCCACCAGGGACCTTCGCTCCGATGCAGAACGTGAGTATCTGAAGGCCATTTCGCTTCAACCTCATGAGTCTCTTTTATGGTTTTCGCTGGCCACCTTGTACAAGCACGAGGGTCGGATTGCTGAGACTGTCCGCGCACAGCGACGAGGGATCGACTTGGCATCCACGCCGCAGCCAAACGAGTTGCTCAAGCTGGCGCAGCTCTATCTTGATACCCAGCAGCCGAGGGCTGCCTTGAGTACACTCGACAAGGCTGTGCGCAGCGCTACGCCGGACCTGATCGCGGCAAGCGGAGCGCGGAGTTTCGCTTACGACGTTGCGATGGGACGCGCGCGGGCATGGCGGTCGCTCGGCGATGCGAAACGCGCCGCTACCTTTGAGGAAGAGGCGGTCCGCGACCTGTTGCCGCAGAAGTAGGCTCCGCGTCCCGGCGCATCAGAAGTCGGGAATCTGTGGAACAACTTTGCCCGTCAGCCGCAGGCCAAAGTAGTACCATGGGGCGTTGATTTCGGAGTTGGGCACAGCGCAATAAGAAAGGTGATTGCGTATGAAACCAATTGTGAAAATCGCGGCTCTGCTGGCCGTAAGTCTTGGTACGACATTCGCGCAGCAAGCCGCGCCTGCAGGGAGCGGTGCTTCGATGGCCTTCACCTTGACCAGTTCTGCCTTTGCTCCCGGAGCAGCGATTCCCGAGCAATATAGCTGCAAGGGCGCCGATGACTCTCCGGCGCTGAAGTGGAGTGGCGCTCCGGCGCATGTCGCCAGCTTCGCGCTGATCATGGACGATCCCGACGCGCCGGCCGGAACCTGGGTGCACTGGGTGCTGTGGAATCTGCCGGCAATTACACAGTCGCTGCCGGAAGGCGTGCCCAAGCGCGAGCAACTGGACGACGGCGCGCGACAGGGGCGGAACAGCTTCCATAAGACCGGCTACAACGGGCCTTGCCCGCCTGCCGGCGCCACCCATCGCTACTTCTTCCGCCTGTACGCGCTGGACGGGAAACTCGATCTCGCCGCCGGAGCCAGCCGTTCTCAACTGGATGCAGCAATGAAGGGACATGTGCTGGCAGAGACCGAGTACATGGGCACATTCCACAAATAATTGAGCGCGACCTTTAGAATGGCTGCTGCGGAACTCCGTGCATGCCTTCGAACTGGATCTTCTGGGTCGTCTTCAACGTGTTTGTGCTGGCGATGCTGGCGCTCGACCTGGGCGTCTTTCATCGCCAGAAGCACGAGGTGGGCTTTCGTGAGGCGATCAGCTGGACCGTTGTCTGGATAAGTCTTGCCGGACTTTTTGCGGTACTGATTTACTTCTTTGGACACACCCTGGTGGGCGAGAATGTGCGGCCGAATTCGCAGCTCTCGCTGGAGTTCGTCACCGGATACCTGATCGAGCTATCGCTGAGCGTCGATAATCTCTTCGTCTTCCTGCTCATCTTCCGTTACTTCAGCGTGCCGCGCGAGTTCCAGCACGAGGTGCTGTTCTGGGGCGTGCTAGGCGCGCTTCTTATGCGGGCGATCTTCATTGCGACCGGAATCACGCTGCTGAAGCGTTTTCACTGGATCATCTTCATCTTCGGCGGAATTCTTATTTACAGCGGCATCCGGTTGTTCCTCCAGCACGGCAAGCAGATCCATCCTGAATCCAATCCGCTGCTGCGCGGCTTCCGCAAGTTCTTCCGCGTGACCAACAACTACGAAGGCAGTCGCTTTTTTGTGCGTCGTGGCGCGTTGCGATATGCGACTCCTCTCGCGCTAGTGTTGATCGTGGTGGAAACCACTGACCTGCTGTTCGCCGTCGATTCAATCCCTGCCGTGTTGGCTGTGACGCGCGAGCCTTTCATCGTTTACACGTCCAATGTGTTTGCGATCCTGGGATTGCGCTCGCTGTTCTTCGCACTGTCGGGAATGATCGAAGCGTTTCATTTTCTCCACTATGGACTGTCGGTGATCCTGATCTTCATTGGGCTGAAGATGCTGGCGTCGGACTACGTGCCGATTCCGACCGAGATTGCACTAGGCGTAGTGGCGGGCGTGCTGCTTGGTTCGATTGTGCTGTCGTTGTTGTTCCCGAAGAAAAGGCAGGCGTGACGCGCAGGAAGACACCTAGCGCTGCGCCCCTTCAATGGCCTATTCGAAGCGAATCTGGTCGCCCGCCACGATGGAATGCTTGCGGTACTTGGCGTCGTTCTTGAGCGGGTGATCGAGGCGGTAGTGCGCGCCGCGGCTTTCTTCGCGGGCCAGAGCGGAGCGCGCGATCAGCAGCCCGGCTTGCAGAATGTTAACGGCTTCATGGGAACGGCGATCACCCAACGACGGCGCTCGCTCCTGCAGCGCGCGCAGTTCAGGCACCACCTGTTGCAGCGCCTTGCCCTCGCGGACGACGCCCACGCGCTCCCACATCAGGGATTGCACTTTCTGGATGAACTTCTCAGTATCGCCGGCTTGACCGTTACTGCTCGCCGCTGCGACGTGGGAGCTCGTGCCTGCTGGACGCCTGCTCTTACTTCGAATCTGTTCGCGCATGTCCTGTCCGGCGCGCGCGCCGTACACCAGGCCCTCGAGCAGCGAGTTGCTGGCCAGCCGATTAGCCCCGTGCACGCCGGTGCAAGCCACTTCGCCGGCGGCATACAGGCCGGGCAGCGAAGTGCGTCCGAATAGATCGGTGCGGACCCCGCCCATGGCGTAATGCGCCGCCGGACGGACCGGAATCAACTCCGCCGCTATGTCGATGTTGTATTCCATGCACGTGGAATAAATCATGGGAAAGCGCTCGCGCACGCGCGCGGCATTCAGGTGGGTGAGGTCAAGATAGACGGCAGCGTCCGGCCGCTTCACCAATTCCAACTCATGAGCGATGGCCCGCGCCACAACATCGCGCGGCGCGAGTTCGGCCTGCTCGTGATACTTGGGCATGAACCGCTTCAACTCGAGATTGCGCAGGTAAGCACCTTCGCCGCGCAGCGCCTCCGAGAGCAAAAATCGTGGAGCGCCTTTCAGGAACAGGGCCGTGGGATGGAACTGGACAAACTCCATATCGCTGATTTGCGCGCCCGCGCGATAGGCCATCGCCACACCATCGCCGGTAGCGACTGCGGGATTGGTGGTGTTGCTATAGACGTGGCCAAGGCCGCCGGTGGCAAGCAACACCGCGCTGGCAAAAATCTCGTGGAGCTGGCCAGCTTGATCGAGAACGCGAATACCCACCACGCGGCCATCGTCGATCAGCAACTCGGTGGTGAACTCGAATTCCCGGAAGCTGATGGACTTGATGGCCTCGGCCTTCATGTAGAGTGCGCGACCGATCTCGCGGCCGGTGGAGTCGCCGTGAGCGTGCAGCACGCGGCTGCGGCTGTGCGCGCCCTCGCGCGTGAAAGCAATCTTGGCTCCCGCGCGATCGAACTCCGTGCCCCATTCGATCAGCTCTTCGATGCGCGGCGGGCCTTCCTCGACCAGCACCCGCGCCGCCTCTTCGTTGCACAGGCCGTCGCCGGCCCGGAGGGTGTCCTCCAGATGCAGCCGCACCTCGTCGTCATCGCTGAGCGCAGCGGCGATGCCGCCCTGCGCATAACGCGTGTTCGACTCCGTGACCTCACGCTTGGCCAGGCAAAGCACGCGGCCCGCCGAAGCGAGTTCCACCGAGGCGCGCAGGCCGGCAATACCCGCGCCAACTACGATGAAATCGGTCTCGGAAGGAAGAGCTGGCATCGGCTTCATGGTAGCACGCGCTATTGGGGCTATCCATTACACTAGAGCCTTGATTCGCATCCCTGTTCAAACTCCATCGCGATCTTACGAAGCGCTGGTTGAGCGCGGCTTGCTGCGTTCGTCGGCTGCGGTGCTACGCGATCTGGTTCCGCCTGACGCGCGCATCTTTGCGCTCACTGCGGCGCCGATTCGCAAGCACTGGGCAAGTTCGCTCCGCAAGAGCTTCAGCAAAGCTGGACGCAAAATTGAAATCGTCGACATGCCCGATGGCGAGCGCTCGAAGAATCTGGCGGAATTGGAGAAGCTCGCGGCGAAACTGGTGAGTCTGGGCGCGGACCGGCGCTCGGTCCTGCTGGCGCTGGGCGGCGGAGTGGTGGGCGATGTCGGGGCGTTCCTGGCTTCCGTCTTTATGCGCGGCATCCCGGTGGTGCAGATTCCAACCACGCTGCTGGCGCAGGTGGACTCGGCCATCGGCGGCAAGACTGGCGTAAACCTGAAGGCCGGCAAGAACTTGCTGGGAACGTTTCATCAGCCGCTCGCCGTGCTTGCCGATCCGGACGTGCTGGCCACGTTGCCGGAACGCGAGTATCGCTCGGGCCTGTTTGAGGCGATGAAGTATGGCGTCATTCGCAACCCGGCGATCTTCGATCTGATGGAGACAAATCGCGACGCCCTGCTGCGTCGCGACGGCGCACTGTTAGAGAAGCTCATTGCGGAATGCATTCGCGTGAAGGCCGCGGTGGTGAGCGCCGATGAGCGTGAGAGCGGCGAGCGCCGCATCCTGAACTTCGGACATACCATTGGGCATGCGCTGGAAGCGGAGACCAACTATAGGCAACTGTTGCATGGCGAGGCCGTCGGATGGGGGATGATTGCGGCCAGCATGATCGGCAAAGAGATGCAGGTGACGGGTGGACGAACGGCAGAGCGCATCATCGCGCTGGTGCAAGCGTACGGCCCATTGCCGAGGGTGAACGTCGATGGCCGGAGCATTCTGAAGCGGCTGCTGTCGGACAAGAAGACTGTCGGCGGCGTGCCGCATTTCGTACTGGCCAGCGGCATCGGCAAAGTCGAGGTGGTGAACAATGTTCCGCCGCGATGCGTAGTGCGGGCGGTGAAAGAGATTCGAACTCTGTCAGAGAGATAGCAAGGCATGATCAAGAAATGAAGATCCAGAATTCCTCTGTGATTCTGTGGCTCTGTGGTGAACGGCCTTTTTATGCCTGAGCGCGACCAACCCGTGACCAGCGATCGTGATCGCATAGTGGGTGCGGCTCCGGCGGGAGCTCGCGATCAAGAGGCCGCGGCGGCGGCGGTGCGAGACATGTTCACCTCCATCGCGCCGCGCTACGACCTGCTGAACCACGTGCTATCGATGAACATCGATCGCGTGTGGTGGAACCGCACCGCGCGGGCGTTTGCGGAAGTGCTGCGGCGGCCAGGCGCGCAGGTGCTCGATCTGTGTTGCGGCACCGGCGACATGACCTTTGCGCTGCATCGCCGGATGAAGGGTGACGGCTCTGCCCTCTTCGGCGCGGACTTCTCGCACGCCATGCTGGTGCGGGCGGCGGAGAAGTCGGGCGACCGGGACATTCGATGGATCGAAGCCGACGCGCTGAACCTGCCGTTTGCTGCCGACAAGTTCCAGCTTGTGACTGCGGCGTTCGGCTTTCGCAACCTGGCCAACTACGATCGCGGGCTGGCGGAGATCTATCGTGTGCTTGCGCCCGGCGGCGAGATGGGCATCCTCGATTTCGGCGAGCCGAAAGGACTACTCGGGAAGCTCTATCGCGTATACTTTCGCCGCGTGCTGCCCGCCGTTGGGACGCTGATCTCCGGAGTGCGCGGACCGTATTCGTATCTTCCAGCATCGGTGTTGCGCTTCCCTTCTCCGGAAGAGATACTGCAACGCATGCGGGAGGCAGGCTTCACCGAGGTCTCGTGGACGCCGTATAGCTTCGGAATTGCCGGGCTGTATCGCGGGAAGAAGTAATTTGCGAGTTCGGGAAATACCCCCCGTTAACGTGAGAAGATCAGGATGTATTAGAAAAACTATGGACCATAAACGGGCGATAAATCAGAAGCAGCTATTTTCCGGACAGGTTGCCCATGCCAGCTGAGCGATTACAGAAGATCATCGCAGCCGCCGGAATTGCCTCGCGGCGCAAAGCTGAGCAGCTCATTGCCGGTGGACTGGTCTCCGTCAACGGGCAGATCGTCACCGAACTGGGAAGCAAAGCCGATCCCGAACGCGATCACATTAAGGTCAACGGAAAGCTGCTGAGCGGCGCAGAGCGGCATGTGTATCTGCTGCTGCACAAGCCCAAGGGCTACGTGACCACGGTCACCGACCCGCAATCCCGTCCTACAGTATTAGATTTAGTGAGCGGTGTTAAAGCGCGCGTGTATCCGGTCGGACGGCTGGATTATCTGAGCGAAGGGCTACTGTTGCTGACCAATGACGGCGAGCTGGCGCAGAAGCTGACCCACGCGTCGTCCCACGTGCCCAAGACGTACGTGGTGAAGATCAGCGGCAAGCCGACCGCGGAGCAGATCGAGAAGCTGCGCGGCGGCGTGATGCTTCGGCCGGAACGCTCTCCGCTGAAGACTCCGGCTGGCCGCTTGCCGAGGGTGGGACAACGAAGGCGGTCGGAAGCAGTGCGGACGGCGCCTGTGCGCATCCAATTAGTGCGCGAGGGCGACAATCCCTGGTACGAGATGACGCTGATAGAAGGCCGTAACCGGCAAATACGCCGGATGTTCCAGGAGATTGGACACCACGTAGAGAAGATCAGACGCGTGCGTTATGGGCCGCTGGAGCTGGATGTGGAGCCGGGCAAGTTGCGGCATCTAACAGCTAAGGAAGTGGCGCAGTTGAAAACTGCGGCACTTCCCGCCCTAGCCAAAAGCAGGCTAGAACGGGGCACCCGGCAAGATGGCAGTTGACATTTGGCATTTGGCGAAAGCCAAGTTTCCGAGGTTTGGCTAAATGCTAATTGCAACCGCACAACGGAGACAGAATGACGAACTTTAAGAAGCTGGTTCCGGCGCACATGCAGAAGCTGGCCAGCTACAAGCCGGGGAAACACTTGCGGCAAGCGGAATTGGAGAGCGGCGTGCGCTGCATCAAACTGGCCTCGAATGAAAATCCCTTCGGACCGTCGCCGCTGGCGATCGAGGCGATTAAGGCCGCGACCTCGGATAGCCATTTCTATCCTGACAACGGCGTCGCGGAGTTGACGGCGCGGCTGGCCGAGGTTCACGAGGTTGATCCCGCGCAGATTCTGGTGACCGCCGGCTCAACCACGCTGCTGGATATTCTGGCGCGCACGCTGCTGGGACCGGGGCTGAACGCCGTCACCAGCAAGCTGTCGTTCATCGTGTATCCCATCGTGACGCAGGCTGCGGGCGGCCGGCTGATTGAAGTGCCAACCCTCAACGACGGCTACGACCTGGAACGTATTCTTGCCGCAGTCGATGGGAACACGCGTGTGGTGTACCTCGCCAACCCCAACAACCCAACTGGAACGGTTGTGGACGCTGACGCCATCGATCGCTTCCTCGATCGCCTGCCGTCGCATGTCATCACCGTGTTGGACGAGGCGTATTGCGACTTCGCCAGCCACTTCGCAGCTGAGCGCGGACTGGACTACTCGCACGCGCTCGACTACGTGAGAGCTGGACGCCCGGTGGTCGGGCTGCGCACGTTCTCCAAGGCGCACGGCCTGGCGGGGCTTCGCGTCGGTTATGGGATTGGACCGGCGGAACTGATGGGATACTTTGCGCGCATGAAGCCGGCATTCATGGTGTCGTCGCTGGGCGAGACAGCGGCGTTGGCCGCGCTGGCCGACGCGGACCACGTGAAGAAAGCGGTGGAGAATAACGCCCGCGGCGCGAAGCTGCTGACGGCTGCGATAGCTGACATGGGAATTCGCGTTGTACCAACGTGGGCGAACTTCATCTTCTGCCATGTTGGAGAAGACGCCGCACATCTTTGCCAGCTTCTGCAGGAAGACGGAGTGATCGTGCGTCCAATGGGCGGGCCATGGGGAGCGCCGGATGCCTTCCGCGTCAGCATCGGCACGCCAGAGCAGAACGAGCAGTTTCTGGGCGCGTTGAGGCGGGCTAGGGCGAGCATTCCTGAGTTAAAGTAAAACTTTCAGTTTTCACTTAAAACGTAACAAATACAGCATTTTCCATACTACCTGTCAGGCGTAGATTCCTCCCTATTGACAATCGCTTTTCAACTGTATAATGTATGTGTACAGTACACAGTGAGCAGCGGCCTTACATTGCGAATCGATCTGGACTCCGACGTTCCCGCCTATCGGCAGATTGTTGATGGGCTTCGAATTCTGCTGGTGAGCGGCAAGCTCGCTCCCGGCTCGGAGCTGCCGTCGGTCCGCCGCATCGCTGTGGACTTAGGAGTGCATTTCAACACCGTGGCCGAGGCGTATCGAACGCTGGCCGAGGAAGGCTGGCTGGAGCTGCGTCACGGACGCGGAGCGACGGTGGTGGAGCGCGACGCTCCGGCAGCGAACGCCGAGAAGGTGACGGAGTTCCGTCGTCGCTTGCAGGCGCTAGTGGCTGAAATGCAATCGCAAGGAGCATCTGCCGCGAGGCTAAGCACTGAGCTTCGCAACGCGGCAAATGAGTTAGACCTATGAAGCTAGAAATTCTCTTCACCATTCTTCCGTTGGCGCTGGTGGCTATCATCTTCCAGTTCCTGCCATTGCTCACGCGGCGGGGCATCTTCTTCAGTGCGACGGTCGATCCCGAATTCCCGCAGAGTGCCGATGGCCGGCGTCTGCTGCGCTCCTACCGATGGCAGGCCGTGCTGTGGACGGTGATCGCGATTGTGCTGAGCCTGCTGCTGTCTCCGCAGCATCCTGAATTCGCGGCGCTCGCGCCGGTGTTGCTGTTGGTCATAGGAGTTAGCGTCAGCTACTGGCTAAGGTTCCGCGAGGTACATGAGCGCTACGGGGAGCGCAGACCTGAGATCCGGCGGGCGGAGTTGTCCGCTCGCGTCAGCGGGGAAGCTTTCAGCGCATGGCTCTGGCTTCCGCCGTTTCTGGCGCTGGCCGCGACCGGCGTGTACCTGCACGCGCATTGGAACCTGTTGCCCGAGCACTTTCCCGTGCATTGGGGCGCGGATGGGCAGCCGAACCGCTGGGCGTCGCGCAACTGGTCCGGCGTCTATGGACCGCTGCTGATAGGGTCAGGACTCAACTTGTTTATGCTGGGTTTCGCTTGGCTTATTACGCGGCAATCGCGTAAGACCGCGATGCAGCGCATCATGGTCCGACTGTCGGAGCTGCTGCTCTACCCGATGACCTTTGCCTTCGCTGCCGCCGCTGTGCTGCCGCTAGTCAGCTTCCCGATATGGCTCATTCCGGCAGTGATGATGGTCAGCATCGCCGCCATCATCTATTGGTCGTACCGTCAGATCGCCGTGCCGACCCTAGACGATGCCACGCCCGAGCCGCAGAGCGATTCCTATTGGAAAGCGGGCATGTTCTACTACAACCCAAACGATCCGGCGATCTTCGTTTCCAAACGGGTGGGGATTGGCTACACCGTGAATTTCGCCAACAAAATATCCTGGGTGGTGCTGGTTGGCATTCTGTTGATGGCGCTTCTGCCGATCCTGCTGATAAGGAAGTGAAGGCGAGTGACAGCAACCTGGGACAGATTGCTGAAAAGGTCAGAAAAGCAGATCCCTCGCGGGGTGAAGCCCGCTCGTGATGACAAACAATAAATGCTTGCACGGCGCAGCTGAAGCTGCGCCCCTTCAAAACGGAGCAGTAATGAATTCCTTACCTCAGTGGCTAAAGCCTATTGCTCTTCCGCGCTGCAACTGCACCGCTAAAGCGGTGCTCCACCCATTTACTACGACGGCGTCGAGCTGCGCACCGCCTCGGTTTGCGGAGCTGGAGACAGCATAGGCAGTCGCGCTGCGCCGTACAATCCGGCGTCGCTGCCCATCAGCGCGATGGTCACCACGGTGTGCTTCTGGCCTTTCTCGACGCGGTCAGGAGAGGTAATGGAATAGATGAAGGAACGCACCTTAAGCTCTTGAAACATCGTGGGCGCGAAGGCTTCCCAGGCGCTGGAGACGCCGCCACCAATCACGTACATCGGCAGGTTCAGCGCGTTGATCATGGAGCCGACGCCGATGGCCAGCGCGCGGCCCACTCTTTCATAGATTCGCTTCGCCGACGGGTGCCCCTGGATGGCGAGCTGATAGATGCCACGCGAGGTGAACTCGACATCGCCGCGCGCCGAGTCGGCCAGATCGGGCGCAGTGCCGCTGGCAATCTCTTCATGCGCCATGCGAACGATCGCGGTCGCCGAGGCGTACTGCTCCAGGCAGCCGCGGCTGCCGCAGCCGCAGGGATGTCCTTCTGACTCGACGTTGAAGTGACCCAGCTCGTTGGCCATGCCATTCATGCCGTGCCAGAGGCGGCCGTTGATCACGATGCCGCCGCCCACGCCGGTGCCGAGCGTGTACATGGCCATGTGATCGGTGTTGCGGCCAGCGCCCAGCCACTTCTCGCCCATGGCGGCGGCGTTGGCATCGTTCTCCAGAACGACCTTCGTGTTCAGACGGCGCTCGATCTCTTCGCGCACGGGAAAGTTCGCCCAGTCCTGAAGGTTCGGGGAACGCATGACGGTACCGGTATCCATGTCGATGAAGCCAGGCACGCCAATGCCGATGCCGGCAAGATCGCCTGCGCTGCGATGCTTCACGATCAGCGACTGGATGGCGTCGCACATCTCGCGGATGACATGGTCGCGGCCCAGCTGGACTTCGGTTCCGGTGGTTACTTTCTCCAGCATCTTGCCTTCACTGCTGACGGCGGCGATGCGCAGGTTGGTCCCGCCAAGATCGACGGCTATGGAATAAACGCTCATGAATCCTCACTCACTCGCCGGCGTGTTCACCACGGAAGCACGGGGAGCACGGAACGGATCGAAAAGGACAAGGAGTTTTCAGAATCTCCTGCTTTGTGTCAGGGCATGACCTTGGTTGCGCCGCCAGAACCCCTGTTCTAGAAGGGCTTCAGCCCCGGGAAACTGTTCGCAGCGGCTAAGCCGTCGGCAATCGCGCTGCGTCCGAAACGAGTAAACTCGTGCCCTGACACAAAACAACACATCTGGAATCTCGTGATGAAATTTTTCGACTTTCTCCGTGCGCTCCGTGCCTCCGTGGTGAAAAACGTTTTCTACTTCTGGCAATGCGGACAGTAATGACTGCTGCGTCCTGCGATGATAACCCGCTTGATGGGAGTTCCGCACGCCAAACATGGCTTCCCTTCTCTACCGTAGACGTAATGTTTCAATTGGAAGAATCCTTCGCGGCCTTCGGCGTCAACGTAGTCGCTGACGGACGAACCGCCGAGCTTGATTGCTTCGCGCAGAACCTGCTTTAGTCCCTTGTGGAGCTTCTCCAGTTCGGCACGAGTGAGCGACACTGCGCGACGGCGCGGCCGGACCTTCGCACGAAACAGCGACTCGTCGGCGTAGATATTGCCAACGCCGCTCAGCAGCTTCTGATTGAGCAGTGCGCTCTTGATCGGAGTCTTTCGGCCATGAAAGAGCGGAATGAAATCTTCGATCGCGATGTCGAGCGGTTCGGCGCCGGGTGCTCCAAAACCTGTCTCTTGTTCGGTTCCCAAACGCACGACAGCGAGCCGGCCGAAGCGGCGATAGTCGACAAAGCGCAGCTCGCGTCCTGACCTGAGCTTCAGCACGGCGTGCGTATGCTTTGCAGTTTCAGTAGTCGGCGAGGCGATCAGCAATTGGCCGGTCATGCCAAGATGCACGATCCATTGCGAATGTTCCCGGGTCTCGGACCCCGCGAGACCCGGGGCACCCAAAGTTTTGGAGCGCGCAGGTGCCCCAAGCCTGGGTGCCCCGTGTCTCGCGGTTTTCGAGACATGGGCGCCGTAACTCTCGAGGTCGAAGACGATGTGCTTGCCGACGCGCCGCACGTGCACGATGCGCGAGTGTTCCAAGACAGAAGAAATCTCCTGCGCGGAGGATTTCAGCGGCTCCGGCTTTGAGCCAAGCCAGACGGATTCGATAAAGTCGCCCGCAATGCGCTTGTCGAGCCCGCGGGCGATGGTTTCTACCTCAGGAAGTTCGGGCATGGCATGTAGTGTATGACAGCAATCACCAAACGCGGCGTGATCCCGAGCGCTGGTTCGCTCCAAACCTGCGTCATCCTGAGCGCAGGTTCGCGCGGCTTTTTGCGCGAACCGGAGTCGAAGGCCCCCTATATTCCGACGATCCCTCGCTTCGCTCGTGATGACAAATCGACTTGGATTGCACCCGTGCAACCTCTCCCTGTAAAATCTAGAGTTACACAGCCCGTCTCCTATTAAATTTCCCAGAATTCAGCATAGTTTGATCCAGGACAGGCGAGTTGTGTGCGGAATCTCCCGGTCGGGATGTAAGATTTCCTGCGACCGCAAGCGGAGTGGCATTTTGAAAACTGGCAAGACAGCGGTAGTCGTCGGCGCGCAGTGGGGCGACGAAGGCAAGGGCAAAATCGTTGACGTGCTCTCCGAGCGCTTCAAAGTCGTGGCGCGCTATTCCGGCGGCCACAACGCCGGGCACACCGTCACCATTCACGGCAAGAAGTTCATCCTGCAACTCATTCCCTGCGGCGTGCTGCGCGAGGGCTGCCGCGGCGTCATCGGCAACGGCGTCGTGCTCGATCCGTTTGCCTTCATGAAGGAAGTCGACGCGCTTCGCGCGACGGGCGTGAAGGTCGACGGCAATCTCTTCGTCAGCAATCGCGCGCACGTGATTCTTCCCTACCATCGCCTCATCGAACTGGCTGCGGAGAACGCGCCGGGACGCGTGAAGATCGGCACCACGTCGCGCGGCATTGGTCCCACATACGAGGACAAGATGGCGCGCAGCGGATTGCGCGTCCAGGACCTGCTCGACAAGAATCTGCTGCAGAGGCATATCGAGAACGCCTGTCGCGAGAAGAACACCATCGCGCACGCGCTGTTCAACAGCGAGCCGCTCGACCCCGACAAGATGTTCGCCGACTATTCGGAGATTGCCGACCGCGTCGCGCCCTTTGTAGCCGACACCGCGCTGCTGCTGAACCGCGCGATCGCCAATGGCGAAGCGGTAATGTTCGAGGGCGCGCAAGGCACGATGCTCGACATCGACCACGGAACGTATCCCTTCGTTACCTCGTCGAGCGCGACTTCCGGCGGCGCGGCTACGGGAACCGGTGTGCCTCCGACGTCGATCAACACCGTCATCGGCGTGACCAAAGCTTATTGCACGCGCGTGGGCGAAGGACCGTTTCCAACCGAATCCAAGGATGCGATCGGAGAGGCGCTGCGCAAGAAGGGCAACGAGTTCGGCGCGGTGACGGGACGTCCGCGTCGTACGGGCTGGCTCGATCTGCCGCTGCTGCGTTACTCCAATATGATCAACGGCACAAGTTGGCTGGTTGTCACCAAGCTCGATGTGCTGGACGAGCAGGCGGAAATTCCCGTCTGCGTCAGCTACAAGCTTGATGGCAAAGAGACGCAGCAGATTCCGGCGCAGATCTCCGGCTTCGAGAAGATCGAACCGGTTTACCGCAAGTTTCCCGGCTGGCAGACAAGCACGTTCGGCGTCGACAACTACGATAAGCTGCCGGACAACGCGAAGCGCTATCTGGAATTCGTGGAGAAGGAATCGGGCGCGAAGATTGGCATCGTTTCTACCGGACCTGACCGCGAGCAGACCATGGTCATTCCTGAATTTGCGCGAATGCTGGATGATGTGAGCGGAACAACCAAGAAGTAGTTTTTGCGGAGGACGATCATGCTGGTGCTGGCCGTAACCTGGATGGCCCACCCGGGACGCGAGAATGAAGTGGCGGCCATCTTCTCTAAACTTCAGACGGCTTCGCGTCAGGAGCCGGGATGCCTGGGCTACACCGTCCACCGTCATATCGACGATCCCCGCCGCTTCTTCATCTACGAGCAATATCGCGACGCTGCGGCTCTCGAGGCCCATCGCAATTCGCCGCACTTCCAGGAGTTCGCGGTCAACGCGCTGCGCAACATCGGCGAACGCCAGCAGGGCGACCTCTACAGGCCGATCAGCGAGGACTAGGAAAACGATCGGAGTTTCCTAACATGTCACCTTCCTCACCATGGGTGGAGCACCGCTTCAGCGGTGCATAGGCTGTGGAGCTTGAGTCCTCCGGCTTTAGCCGCTGAGGTAACTCGTCCACCGCGAAACTTGTTATCGAAGTGCGAGAAGTAGTTCCAGGCAGGAGCGCCACAATTACCTCAGCGGCTAAAGCCGACGGTTTGGTGGATGTTTTTGCTGCACCGCTGAAGCGGTGCTCCACCCAATGCCCAACCGAAGAATTTGTGCCCGTGATGCGGCTTTCATTGGTCGCAAGATGTAGCATTCTTCTACCCTTCTACACCGCCTCCACTAACCGCCGGCGCGCTCAACTCCTCCCGCAAAATTGCGAACAGCGCGTCCAGCACCGACGCCACCACCGGGCCCAGAAACAACCCGATAAAGCCAAACGCCTCCACGCCTCCCAGGATGAAGAACAGCAGCACCATGGGATGCAATTCCACGCGGCCGCCCACCACCCACGGCCGGATGATGTTGTCGGCGGAGCTGATCACCACCACGCCCCAGATCAGCAGGAACACGCCCTTCCACACCAGGCCGCTGAACAGCAGGTAAAGTCCCACTGGCGCCCAGACCAGCGACGATCCCACCACCGGGATAATCGAGGCAAAGGCTGCGCCCAGCCCTAACAACAGCGCTGACGGCATGCCCACAATCTTCATGGCGATACCGGTCAGCAAGCCTTGCGCCACGCCCACGCTGAGAATTCCGTAGACATTGGCGATGATGGTGTCGGAGATGTTCCGATACAGCCGCGAGACTTGCACCGGCGACAGCGGGATCAGCCGGCCCACGCGATACGCCAAGTCCTTCCCTTCGCGAAACAGGAAGAACAGGATCACAAACGTGATCAGCGCATCGATGGTGAATCGCGCCAGGTTGCTGAGAACATCCGCGCCGAAGCCGACCATGAACCCGCTCACCTTTTGAGCGTTGTCGCTCACGACGGTGTAAAAGTCGTACTTCGACAAGTCAACCCAGCGCCCGATGTAGTGCAGCAGCGGAGCGGCCGTCTTGGTGGCAAACATCGCGACGCCGCCTTCTTCCGCGCTTCTGCGGCTCAGATAATGCGCCGCGCTCACCGCCTCATTCGCGGCCAGTGTCGTGACGATGAAGCTGGGCACTCCGAACAGCAGCAGGACCAACAGCGTGGAAAATAGCGACGCCAGACCATTCTTCTGCCGCGTCGCTTGCAGCATCCGCTCGTGCACCGGATAGAACACAACGGCCAGGATGATGGCAAAGGCAAACGGCCGGAGAAAGGGCCACACGATGATGATCGCCAGGCTCAGCACCAGAAGCACCACTACGCTGAGAAAGACGATCGTTGTGCGCTTGCTGTTCATGGGCGGGACGCTCTAAGTTGTAACACGAAGCGCCGCGGCGGAATAGCTTCGCCGGACCTCGGTCCCCGGGATGTGCTGCTCTACAAGTCATTCAGCAGCGATCAGTGAGGCACAATGTGCGCCGTTGCCCTGAACTTGTGACAGTTGCTGAACTCCATCACATTGCGCGCCACCACCCCTTTTCGATTGGCGTCGTTGACCACCGACTTTACCGGCAACACAAAACTCGTGCCGTCGTCGAAAGGAATGTCGCTGTAGTCAATCTGCAGGTCGGCGCTGCTCATGGGAAAGTCTTCCGGTATTTCCGTGGCTTCCACTTCCAGCCGGCGCAGCAAACCTTTGTCTTCGTCGATCCACAATTGCCCGTGGTAGGGAGGGGCGACAACCTGGTCCTTGACCCGTAACCGCCACGAGGGGATCTTCTGCAGCGGCACCTGGTACTGGAAGGTCAGAACGCGCCGGCCGTCGACTTCACTTTCGCTGACGAACTGAAAGCTGACCTTGTTGCTGGTGTCGAAGAGATTCCGCACATCTCCCCCAAACTGACCGGTCGACCATGAGCCCCTGGTCAACGCAGGATCGTTGACCGGCCGGCCGTTCGCCTTGACGTCCCGGTATGACTCGTTTCCGTCTTCGTAGGTCACCACGGCGGTGATCTCGTCGGTCGCTTTTTTGCCGAGGTAGCGCGAAGTCTTCTGGTCGCAGGTAAAATTCGGCATCCGCTGGGGAATCGTCACCGCATACAGGCACACCTTTCGTAGAGCATCGGCGCGCGGCGTGTTCGGCGCCAGCGAATTGCATACACCCAGCAAGTAATCCCCAGCTTGAAGATCGCCGGCAGAAGTTTGTGCGACAAGATTTCCGCTGAGCAGCAGTGCGACGGCCATCGCGCAGTGAAGGTAGAAACTCGTCGCCCGTGTCTTCGTCATCGACTTGATAAGGTAGGTAAAAGTCATGCCGCCGACTCCCGGGACAGTGGGTCATCCCTGTTCTTCAGGTTCTATCTTGAAGAATCAGCGTCCCGCGCACAACCCCTGATTCCAGCCTGACGCTTTAGACTCCCGGTGCAGTCGGTTAGTTCCCGGGATTAGCAGATTCAGGACGTGAGCTGTCGGAATTCGGGGACGGGCGCCACGCTGAATGCGCCTACGCAGCTTTCTCTTCCTCCCGTACGGGTGGTGCGTCTTCCGCGGCCTTGCGTCGCAGGGGTGGGGCACAAGTTCAATGCGCTGGCTGGGAGCATCACGCTGCAGCAGCTCAGTCGGCTCCGGGACGCCGGCTTGCGTCCGCCCCAGCGGGCCGTTAATCAAGCAGAAGAACTGGCTCGTCAGGCCGCAAGGATAGGACGCCCGCAACGGCTCCTCGCCGTCCTCTTCGGTCGGCGTTCTGTTCGCGTCAGCTTCGGCTTCGGCCGCATCCATTTCCGCGTATGCGGCGGCTTGCTCTTCAATCTGCGCGACCTTGGCCAGGTCCACTCCCTCCTCGGCAGCTTCGTCGACCCTCAGTTCAGGCGCGTCCTCGCCCAACTCGAAGTCCTGCTCAAAATGATCGTAGCGCCCGGCCACGGTCGCGCCCCGCATCTGTTCGAAGTGAGCGCCATTGGCCAGATTCGAGCTCGCCGTCTGTAGAGCGTACAGCACCAGTCCAGCACGCTTGTTGTCCAGACGGTTGTGCAGGATGGCATCGATCACCTGCATCAGCGCAATCTGGATGGAGTTGTTGTCCTCCAGCGCCGGCAGCTCCAGCGCGCCGCCCACATCTCCCAGGTTTGCCGGCTGACGCCCCAGAGCCTGCCCTGAGCTTGCCGAAGGGTTCGCATCCTGCTGGTGCTGGTGCCCCAGGTTCGCGTCCTGCCGTTGAACGCTAACCTGGGACTGCTGGAATTGCCGCTCCGCGCGCAGCCGCCGTCCGATGTGGGTCAAATGAAAATAGCAGTAGTTGCGGCCGCGCAGTGACGGCGAGCCACAGAATTCTCCGTTGCTCTTGATGTGTTGGCATTGCCGCGCTGCCTTGGTGTTGACCACCTTCATCTTGCAGATCAGCTCATGCCGTTGTTCGGCACTCGCAGCTGCCATGTCAGGAAACCTCGAGTCAGCTACCTCGACCTCAGGTCGCTTCATCCCGGGCGGGTTCACTTCAGGCGGGTTCACTTCAGGCAGATTCATCTTGGGTTGATTCATTGGTTTCATTCTCCTTATGTGGATGGCAAGTTCACCATCGCTTTATCGCTTTTCGCTCTTAGCGCTTAGCTTCTAGCTCGCAGCTCGCGGCTCGTAGCTTCCTCCTGGGTGTCATCCTGAGCGGAGGTTCGCCGCTTTTGCGAACCGGAGTCGAAGAGCCTGCCCCGAGCGAAGCCGAGGGGACCCCTACAGTGGATAGCTGCTTCACCATTCGCTCGTAGCTCGCGGCTTCACCCCCCTCCCTTCTTGCTCCGCAAATTCTTGAAAACACACAACACCATCCGCAAAATCCTGAGGGCGTGGCACTTGCGCGGAAAATCTTGAGCGGCAGGGACTTACGGGAACAAGCGATAGGACGTTCGGCTGGAAACTGATTTCTGACAAGGGCCGGGCGGTTGACTGCGACTGACAACTGACCCCCAGGAGACAAATAGGGCAGGAGCGCCGGGGTGAAGGCGGATCCTACCCTGACAACTGAATCCTAACTCCTCTATAAAATCCGTCAAGATTACGAAAGTACAATACAGGTAACTGTACTTTCGTAACTTCCTGCCCCACAGGTAACCTGCGCCGCCGATTCCCGATTACTTGTGATATGGCGATGTTGCAATAGTAATCAGCACTGTCGCTGCTCCGTAACCCACACGATGCCAGGCTACGGCGTAATCTCCCAAACGACACCGCAGCCCATGCGTTTAGGCGCGAGGTGCAGAGCTGACCACCTCCAACTGTCTTAAGGCGAGTACTGCCAGATCATGCCGTCTGTCCCAGAAGATGAGCCACAGGTAGAGGTAGCGCCGTAGAGGTTGCCGTTCTTGTCTGATGTTATGTTCGCAAAAATGTCTGCGTTACCCGAAACCAGGGGCGTACCCGAGGGCACAGCAATGACTTTGCCGCAATTATTCTGATAACAGCTTCCATTGGTACACGTGTAGTCAGAGCCGCCTTCGGCAGCGAAGAGATTCCCAAGTCCACGAATCGTCAGGCCGTGGAACGTCGCCTGGGTACCGCCGCAATCCTGAGCGTTGCTGTAGATTACGGAGAAATTCCAGCCACCGCCGGCGGGTGTCAGCTTGAAAATCAAACCGTACTCGTTGCCGCTAACCCCGCCTCCACAGTAATTTGTGTACGAATCCTGCCAACACATACTGAAACCATAGAGGTTACCGAGGCTATCTTGGACCAGACCGGTGGGCGAATAGCCGTCTGTCCTTCCGGTGAACTGGTAGACTCCGTTTAACCACCAGCCGGATCGAGATGGCACCAACTGGAAAACTATTCCGTACATGCCATCGCCACCCCCTGCGGTTCCGTATAAATTCCCGTCATAGCCCAATAGCAGGCTGGTAGGATCGACGCCCTGGGAGCCGTCGTTGAAGGTGGTAAGCAGATTCTCTGTCCAACCTCCGGAGGAGGGCGTGAGCTCAAACACCGACCCCGGCGACTCTCCCGGTCCGCCCCCCGCTGATATGCCGTAGAGGTTGCCTGCAGAGTCGAAGGTAGTCGGGCGGCCCAACTCGTCCCAACGACTACCAAACTGGTAGATCGTCGTCTCATTCCAACTGCACAATGCCGTGAAGCAAGGGCCTGGACTCGGCCTGGCCTCATAAATCAGCCCTAAACTGTTCTCTCCCCCGGTCGCAGCCCCGAAAAGAGCGCCGCTGGGTCCGACGATGACGCCATTCGGACTGTTGCCGTTGCTGCCTCCGAGAAAGTCATACAGGATGTTATAGATCCAGTTACCAGCTTTCTGCGTCAGATCATAGAGCAAGCCCGCGCCATAACTGCCACCATTCGCCATCGTGCCGTAGAGCCTCCCGGCCCGGTCGATTGCCACTCCCGAGGGCCCTCCGGTGGCGGCAAAATCGTACAGGTCCTGGAATCCGTTTTGAGCAGAGGGACAGGCATAGTCACTGCCCTGAAGGGTAGTGGTGGTAGTGGCGTTGCCAAGTATGGTGAATGATTCTGACGGAATCGTACCGACCTCGCCCCAGTTGGTCATGGCTAGCGAGGGGCAGCCCAGCGACTGACATCCGTCACCGCTGTTCTGGTCCCAGTTGACCGGATCGTTATTGGACTTGGCATTCTGCAGGGTGAGCCAATAGGTGCCGTTATTCAGTGTCGGACCGTTGAAGGTCGCGGTCTCGTCGCAAACATTCATTCCGTACCCGCGGTAGTAGCAGTAGCCTTGCGTGAAGGTTTCTGTCTGGTCAAAGTAGCGGTCGCCACCACCCCACGGGCTGGAACTGATGGACACCTCCGCCGACAACTGGGTGTCACCATAAAACATCCACGCGTAGAAACTCATACCCGTGATGGGGGTGTTGTCAGTCAGGATCCGGAAGGTATTAGTGACAACGCCTCCTTCATTGATAGTCCAAGCATTTTGATTGCCCATTGGACCGTTGTCGTAGATGTCGTTATTGTCCTGCGGCCTGCGATGCATTCCGGCACGCCCAAATTCCGCGGACTTGGGTGTGTCTTGCGTCTTCACCGGATAAGGCAGCTGGGACTCAAGCTCCGGCATCTTCGCCGCCTGCACCGCCGTCGGTGCAACGGAATTCTGTGCCCAGGCGGGAACCATCGCCAGCATCATCACGAGCGCGGCAATCACCGCGAAAGAAACTGTGCGGAACCAGGAATTGAGAAAGCGCGATTGGCTGTGCATCGGCTTCTTCTCCTTGTCATCGAGTCGAATCGAAATGGACCCAAGGGACGGGCGCACTCAGACGCCTGGGAGAAGGAAGGTCGGAGGTCTCGTTCCTCGCCGTGTGGGTGCGATGGAAGATCGGTGGGAAACAGGCCAGGAAATCCTTTTCCATCCGCATTTAGCGCCTGCAGTCGCCGCTTTGTCAGTGACCGCTGTCGCTTCGGGATGTGATAGCCGGGAAACCGAAGGCTGCAGATCGGAAGTAAATCCGTTGTTAGCGGGAACAGCCATTGCACAAGTTAACCTCGAGGCAGTACACCCGATTCGGCAACTTGCGCTATGGCGATTTCGCGCTAGTTATCCGCCAACCCGAAGACACCTAAGAAAACTACGCCTCATAAAGCCTCTGTTTTTATACCCTTGCCCCGTAATGTGAAATTAAGTTGATTTCTTCCGCTCAAGCGCACAACATCACCACCAGATCATACGTTGCAGGCCGAATGAGGAGCATGGTTATGACACGTTCGGAGCAGTATCGATGTTCAGGATTCACTCGACTGGCAGGAATCGCCGGTCTTCTCATCTTGCTGGTAACCGCTATCGCAGCGCCGGCGCAGACCTTCACCGTGCTGCACGACTTCACGGGATCCGACGGGGGAAATCCCGGCCGCGCGCTGCTGATCGATGGCTCGGGAAACCTTTACGGGGTGGCGGGCAACGCTGGAAATTACGACACCAATTGCCAACCCTATGGATGTGGTACGGCCTTCGAGTTGAAACGCGAGCAATCGGGCTGGATTTTCAATTTGCTTTACACCTTTCTGGGTGGATATGACGGATTAAGGCCTGATTCCTCGCTGGTGTTCGGGCCCGACGGGGCTCTTTATGGATCGTTGGCCCAGGGCGGTGTTGGCCGCTGCGGCGATTCCGGCAGCCTCACCTGCGGCATGATCTACCGCCTGGCGCCTCCCGCAAACTTTTGCGGCAACGTCCTTTGCAGTTGGAACCAGACTGTTCTCTACCGGTTTACTGGCCTTAGCGACGGCGGCGTTCCAGAGCAGATCTCTTTTGACCAGGCGGGCAACATTTATGGGCCTACCGAACTCGGCGGTCAAGACAACGGCTGCAGCGGCTATTACTGCGGAACCGTTTTCAAGCTTAGCCCCTCAGGTGGTGGATGGACGGAAAGCGTTCTGTACGCCTTCCTGGGAGGGTCGCGGGACGGCTATTGGCCTGACAGCAACCTGGTCTTCGATCAGGGCAGCAACATTTACGGCACTACCATCATGGGTGGTTATACCTACGAAGGCACTGTTTATCAGCTGACGCCCTATGGTTCAGGATACAGCGAACAGATGATCTACCAATTCAACGATGGCGACAGCGGACAGGGTCCGACGGGTCTGATCTCGGACGCGGCAGGCAACTTGTACGGCACGACCTTTACCGGAGGCAGTGGTGGATCCGGCACCGTCTTCGAATTGTCGCCCTCCAACGGCTCCTGGATTTTCTCGGTTCTGTATAGTTTCTCCGGTACGAGCGGTAGCGGACCGAGTGCGGGAGTAGTGATGGACGCAGCCGGTAACCTTTACGGAACTACGAACCGCACCGGTGGTGATAACCGGGGTGTGGTTTTCAAGCTGACGCGTTCCGGCTCCGCATGGATCTACAGTTCGCTGCACGATTTCACCGGCGGAGCGGACGGCGCAAATCCGGGAGCGCTGGTCCTGGACGGCAACGGCAACATCTTTGGCGTTAGTGCTGCTGGCGGTCACGGCTCGTGCGGCGTCGGCGGTTGTGGCGCGGTGTGGGAAATCACGCCGTAATATTCGGGTCATTGCACGATTACTTCCGTGAACAGGCCATAGCGCTCAAGCCAACCGTTGGCGTAGGTGCCAACCATCATCCTATGTGAGGCTCAGAGGCCTATGGCTTTTTTGGGTTATCCGAGGGGGCATAGGATTGACCCGGAGACTGGGTGCTGATTTCAGCAC